>DASXHD010000003.1:0-233926 GCA_036488725.1 Polyangiaceae bacterium
GGCGCCGCCGCCCTCGCTCACGCGGGCGGAGCGCGCCGTCGCCCGGCGCGTCGCGCGCGGAGAGAGCAACGCCGAGATCGCGCGCGCGCGCGGGTCCTCGCCGCGAACGGTCGCGAACCAGGTCGCACAGATTTTTCGCAAGCTCGGCGTCGCGTCGCGCGCGGAGCTCGGAGCGCGTCTGCGGAGCGGGGAGTGAGCGATCTCGTTCGCATCGTGGAGTCTGCGTACGACCTCGGCGCGCCGGACAACGCGACGTGGCTCGCGCGGGTCACCGAAGCGACGCGCGCCGAGCTCGGCTTCGAGGACGGCGTCGTCGCGTACACGTACGAGGTCGCGGAGAACGGCTGGATCACGCCGCACGACGTGGTGCTCGCGGGCGCCGCGCCCGAGGTCGCCGCCGATCTGCTCAACCCGGGCGCGTTTCCGCCCGAGGACGCGGCGGCGATCATCAAGACTCACACGACGTCCGGCGTGGGGCTCGCGACGCGGATCAGCGCGCAGGCCAAGACCGAGGTCGGGCGAGCGTATTTTCATCGCGTGCTCTCGGCGCGCGGCTTCGTCGACGCGATCACGCTCAACGCGACCGACCCGACGCGCCACGGCGTCCTTTTTTTCGCGCCGATGCGGCACGCGCCGAAGATCGTGCCGAGCCTCACGCGCCGTTACGCGATGCTCGGCGCGCACCTCGCGGCGGGTCTTCGCCTGCGTCGCGCGGCCTCCGCCCTGCGCGACGAAGCGGTGCTCGACACGAACGGCAAAGTGGCGCACGCGACCGGCTCGGCCACCGCCGTCTCCGCGCGCGAGTCGCTTCGGACCGCGGTCCGCGCCGTCGATCGCGCGCGCGGCAAGATGCGCAAACGCGACCCCGTCGGCGCGCTCGAAATTTGGCGCGGCCTCGTCGCAGGGCGCTGGTCGCTCGTCGACCGCTTCGAGTCCGACGGCCGACATTTTCTCGTCGCGCACCCGAACCCGCCCGACGCGCGCGATCCGCGCGCCCTCACCGCGCGCGAGCGTCAAGTCGCCGGCTTCGTCGCGCTCGGTCAATCGAACAAGATGATCGCCTACGAGCTCGGCATCTCGGCGAGCACCGTCGGCGTGCTCGCCGCCCGCGCCGCGAAAAAGCTCGGCCTCCGCTCACGCGCCGCCTTCGCCGCAGCCTTCATGCCGCGCGGCTGACTCACTTCGTCTTCTGAAAACGCTCGATCGACTCGAACAGCGCGCGGAAATTCCCGTAGCCGAACCCCTTGTCGCCCGCGCGCTGGATGATCTCGTAGAAGAACGGCCCCGCGCGCTCGTCGTCGTACATCGTCTTCGCTTCGCGCATGAAGATCTGCAGCATGTACTTGTCGTCTTGGCCGTCGAGCAGGATCTGGTGCTTCTCGAGCTCGTCGAGGTGCTCTTTGACGTTGGTGATGCCGAGCTTGGCGAGGCGATCGGGGAGCGCGAGGTAATAAGACTTCGGCGTATCCATGAAGTCGACGCCGCGGTGCTTCATGTCGATGACCGTCGCGATGATGTCCTTCACGCCGAACGCGACGTGCTGCACGCCGGGCCCGTTGTTGTCCTCGACGAACTTCCAAATCTGCGACTCGCGAAACGCCGGGCGGAGCGGCTCGTTGGTCGCGAACTTCACCTCGCTCTCCGGGTCCCACATCACGATCGATTTGAGGCCCGAGCCGCCGAGCGACGACTTCGACACGTCTTGCGTGTGGAAGGTGATTTCCCAGAACGGCTCGAAGCCGAGCACTTCCTTGTAGAATGCAATGATCGGCTGCATCGTGAGCCCGTTGGACGTGACGTGATCGACGGCGGCGATGCCGTAGCGGTTTTCGGGCTTCGCCGAATTGCCGGGGCCCGCGTCGATGAAACCGGGCGCGAAGGCGCGGTAGTCGTTTCGCTCGATGAAGCGGAAGGCGACGTCGCCGAGGGGCGTCGCGATCTCGACGCTCTTGTAGCTGCCGCCGCGATCGTCTTTGTGCTCGAACGGATCGGCGAGCAGCGTGCCGCCGCGCTTTTCGAGAAACCCGATCGCGTGCTCGAGATTTTTCACGCGGAAGCTCAAGCTCATCACGCCCGACGGGTGGCGCTTCAAGTAGCGCGCGGCTTTGCTCGTTTGCGTCAGCGGCGTCGAGACGCAGACGCGGGCATCACCCGCGCCGAAGACGACCGACTGCTGCCCGCTCCGCTGCACGAGGTCGTCGCTGGCGCGCGCGACCTCTTTGAAGTCGAGCGTGTTCTCGTAGAACTTCCGCGAGCGCTCGAGGTTTTCGACGACGAAGTGATACGAGTCGTAACCGAGCAAGCCGATGCGGTCCGTCATGCGCGGGAGCTTGCCACATCATTCGGCCCAAATCAGCCTCGTCCAGCCGTCGTCGGCGGAGAGCGGCGTGCCGGACGTGGTGCCGACGCTGTAGCTCACCGGCAGCTCGTTCGGGCGCGTCGGGTCTGCGAGCTCGGGATGCGCGATCGGACCGGCGCAAAACGACTTCGGGTCGGCCGGCAAATCGCACGCGGCGACGTCGGCGCCGTCGGTCCACGGGCCGGTCGCGATCGAGGAAACCTGCGTTTGGATCCGGTCGCCGAAGCCCGAGATGTAAAGGTGCCGCAAACCGCCGTCCGCCCCGACGACCGACGAGGTCCACGGGCCGGAGAAGAAAACGGTCGCGCCTTGCGACGCGTCGGTCGTCGGGAGCCACGACCCGTTCGCGCCGAAGAGCTCGACCGAATCGTTTTCGTCGAGACGCGCGAGCTCGCAGCCGTCGAGCAGGGTCGGCCCCGGCTGGGCGCAGCCCCACACGAACGCGTGCGAGCCATCGGCGACGAGCGACGCGTCACCGAGATCGAGGTCGAGGCCCCACGGAAACGCCGCCGGCCCGTGCACGATCACGCGCTGCGTGACTGGATCCCAGCGGCCGACGCCGCCACCGAGCTCGACGACCCCGAACGCCGCCGAAGGATCGTCGCGAAAGAGTCGATAGAGAACGTGCGTCACGCCGCCGAGCCGATAGCCGTCGTCGATCTGCGCGTGGAGCGCCCCGCCTTCGTCGCCTCCTTCGATCGTCACGATCGGCGTCGGCGGCATGACGCTCGTCTCCGGACACGTTCCGAACGGCGCGGCGAGATCCGGTTCGAACGCGACGCCGTCGGCGATCCAGAGGCAGCGCCCGTCGTCGGTCGGCACGCGCGCCACGCCGCCGAGGCCCCACGCGCCGACGCTCGCGAGGCCCGGCGTCGCGTGAAACGGTCGGCAGATCCCCGTCGAATCCGCGGCGCGCTCGTAGACGCTCGCGCCCGACGGACACACCCACTGCTTCGCCGATTCGTCGCACGACGCCTTCACGACGGCCGGCGCGTCGCACGCATTGGGTGCAGACTGCACGCAAATCGGCGCCGCCGCGGTGCACGACGTCGAGGTCAAGCCTTGCCCGATTTCGCTGCGCGCGCCGCAACCGGTGAGGGCAAGCGCCAAGAGAAGGACGCGTTTCATCGCCGCGTGCGGACTGCAACGCGCATGCCGCGCGTGAAATCTCGGTGTGCGAGCTCGCAGAAGAGCGCGCCGCGTGGCGATGCGATCGTAGTCACGCCGACGTAGTCATTCGAGCGTAGGCGTCACGCGCTTCGGGCAGGCCCATCGCGACCAAACCGGGGATGACGTCTTCCTCCATGCCTTCGAAGAACGCGCGCGCGTAGCCGGCTTCGGTGAGCGTGCCGAAATTCGGCGCGGACTCGTCTTGCGGCTCGGACGTCGCCCACGCGCGCCCGCGCGCGCCGCAGCAGAGCTTTTGGTAATGCGAAAAGAGGCGCGGCAATCGAAGGGCGATGAGCGCGCGCTCGGCTTCGTCGACGTCGCGCATGAGGAGCGCGCCGAGCTCCCAACCGAGCTCGCCGTGAAAAGTCTCGTCGACGAGGATCGCGGTCACGACGTCGCGCGCGAGCGGCACGGTCGCCGCGCGGAGGGCGCGCTTGAACATGCGGCCGCTGATCGTCTCGCCGATGCAAAACGCTGCGACGACGACGTCGCGCACTTGGACGCGGAGGGTCTCGGGCGACGCGAGCCGGAGCTCGTGCTCCTCGATCCGCGGCTTGGCGGGACGGCCGAGCGCGTCGCACATGCGCAAGCACAAGTCGGTGTGGCGGACTTCGTCGGCGATCATGCGTGCGAACGCGCCGGACCAATCGAGCGGCGCGCCGAGGATCTGCAGCTTGGTCGCGAGATCGGTGAAGAGCGCGAGCGAGTGGAACTCTTGGAGCGCGCGCGTCGACCAAGCAACTGCGGCGCGATCGAGCACCGCGGGCTCGTAGGCGCTCGCGTCGAACGCGGCCCAGTCGATGCGCGTCTTGCGCGGCGCGGCGATCGCGTCGTGCTCTTCGGTGAGGGCGAGCGCGAGGCCGGCGGCGCTCGTGCGCTCGAGCGCGAAGGTCATTGCGACGAACGCGGCAGCGCGTTCATGCGCGGCATGTTCGTCGGGTGCGGATGCGGCGCCGGCGCGCTCGACGTGACCGCGGCGCTCGCGCTCGGCTGCGGCTCGGGCGGCGCGTTCGTGTGAACGGGCTCGACGGTCGCGTTGACGTGCGGCGTCGAGTCGACGGTATACGGCGCGTTCATCGTGTGCGACTCGCTCCGGCACGCGAACACCGCGCCGATGCCGACGAGCGCGGCGCCCTTGGTCAACTTCGCGAGCTTGTCGAGCCGGTGCTTGTGCATCCGGCGAGGTTACGCCTTCGTCGCGGAGCCGAGTAGCACGACGAGACGATCGACCGCGTGGATCATGGGCGCGCGGTGCGGCTCGGGAACGCGTGCGACGATCGCGCGCAAGAGATCGAACCAGTAGAACGCGGCGAAGCCGTGCTCCTCGGCGGTGCGATGAAGCTCGGCGGCGCTCGCGAGATAATCGATCGGCTCGCCCGCGCCGGCCGCGCGGATGACGTCGAGCACGCCCGCGATGAGGAGCGCGTCGCCTGCCCCTTCGATGCGCGCGGGCGCCGGCGCGAGCTCGCCGTCCGCCCACTTCACGAGCGTGCAGGCGAGCGCGACGAGCATCGACTCGCGCGGCGCGAGCGGCACGTTGCGCGAGAGCTCGAGGAGCTTGGCGAGCGCGCGCGCCCCGTCGATGTCACCCGCCGCGAGACGCGCGGAGAGCTCCTGCGCGCCGCTCAAGATCTCGAGCTCGAGCGGAGCCTCGCCCGACGCGACCTCGCGCGCGTGCTGGAGCTGCTCGGCCGCCTCGGTGAACCGACCTTCGACGATGTACGCGACGCCGCGGTTGTGCGCCGCGAGGTGCTCGAGCGAAGGCGCGTCGGCGTGGAGCAAGAGCGTCGTCACGCGCTCGAGCGCCGAAACGCCTTGCGCGAGACGCCCTGGGACCTCGACGAGCATGCCGCCGAGCGAACAGAGCGCGCGCGCTTCGAGGAGCGTCGCGCCGGTGTCGGCCGCGAGCTGCGCGGCGCGCTCGAACGACGCGCGCGCGACGTGATCGTCGATGCGAAACGCGAGCGGGCCGAGCAAGAGCGCGCGAAGAACGCTCGAGAGCGGCGGCGCCGTCGCGTCGCCGGCCGCGATCTCCTCGAACGCGCGCATGCTGACCTCGGTGACGCCACGCGCGCGCGACGCGAGCGCGTCATGCGCGAGCTCGAGCGTCACGCGAGACGAAGTGCGCGGCCCGTTGCGCGCGAGCAATCGCTCCGACCGCATCAGCGCGAGCGGCACTTCTTCGGGCCCGCAAATCGCCGCTTGGGTCGCGACGAGCAGCTCGCCGAGCGCGAGATCGACCGTCTCGAGCCAGGCGCTGCCTTCTCCGAGCCCACGCGCGATGCGCGCCCGCGTCGCCGCCCGCGCGCGAGGCGCGAGAACGCACGCGGCGAGCGCATGCGCGCCGGGGCCATGATCCGAGACCGGCTCGAGCACGAGCGCCGCGGCGTCGATCTCGAGGCGAAGACCGAGCGTCAGCGCGCGCGCGACACGCGACGCCTCCGAACCGCGCTCGCGGCGCGCGAGGGCGTCGAGCATCGGCAAATCCAAGTTGTGCAGCGTCGAGGCGAGCGCGCGCGTGCCGTCCGGATCGAGCCGCGAGAGCCGCGCGGTCCCGAGCGTCGGACGCGCGTGCGGCGGCGGCATCGATCGTCTGCGCGACGGCGGCGACGCAGGCACGTCGACGCTGACCGGCGCCGTCTCCATGTTCACGAGATCGGCGAGCGCCGCCCCCGCGTCGGCGAAACGCTTCTCCGGATCGCGCGCGAGCATGCGTGCGAGCATCGCGTCGAGCGGCGGCGGAACGCGCCCGCCGAGGCTCGCCTCGATCTCGGTCCGCAGCTGCTGCTGCTCGCGCGGCGCCCGATCCGGAAACAAAAGCGTGTGACCGAGCAGCTCGTAGAGCACGAGCCCCGCGGCGTAAACGTCCGACGCCGGCGTGCTCGGCTCGCCCATCAAGAGCTCCGGCGCCATGTACGCCGGCGTTCCGATCGTCCGGCGCGGCTCGGCCATCGCGCTCTCGAGCTGCGCGCGGTGCTCGCTCTGCGCGATGCCGAAATCCAGAATTTTCAGCCCCCCGAGCCCCGCGATGCCGCCCGGCACGAGCACGTTCGCCGGCTTGATGTCGCGATGCACGATGCGCGCTGCGTGCGCCTCGGCGAGCCCCGACAGAAGCGCGCGCGCCGCGCGAAGCACCTCGTGCGCGAGCAGCACCCGCCCGAGCTTCTTCGGCTCGAGCGCGACCCCGTCGATGCGCTCCATCACGAGATAGAGCCCGTGCTCCTCGTCGCGCCCGAAATCGTAAACGCGCGCGACGTTCGCCGACCGCAGCTGCGAGAGCTGAAGCGCCTCGAGCCGAAAACGCTCGACCACTTCTTTTTCGTCGCCGAGCGGCAGGAGTTTCACCGCGACGACGCGCTCTTCCGCGTGGTCCTTCGCTTCGTACACCGTCGCGAAACCGCCCGAGCCGAGGACGCGACCGAGCTCGTAGCGATTGCCGATCACATCGGCATCCTACGTGATGTATAATTATCCGTCTCCATGAGCCGGCCGACCAAGTACGTGTTCGTGAGCGGCGGAGTCGTCTCGTCGATCGGCAAGGGTCTCGCCAGCGCATCCGTCGGCGCTCTGCTCGAGGCGCGCGGCCTCCGCGTGACGCACCTCAAGCTCGACCCGTACATCAACGTCGATCCGGGCACGATGAGCCCGTATCAGCACGGCGAAGTCTTCGTGACCGACGACGGCGCCGAGACCGATCTCGACCTCGGCCATTACGAACGGTTCACCTCGGCGCGCATGACGCGCAACAACAACTTCACGACCGGCCGCATCTACGAAGCGGTCATCTCGAAGGAGCGACGCGGCGAATACCTCGGCGCGACGGTGCAGGTCATTCCGCACATCACCGACGAGATCAAAGCACGCGTGCAGAATGCAACCGAAGGCGCCGACGTCGCCATCATCGAAATCGGCGGCACCGTCGGCGACATCGAGTCGCTCCCCTTCCTCGAAGCCGTCCGCCAGATGAAGGTCGAGGCCGGCCCGCAAAACGCGCTCTCGATGCACGTCACGCTCGTGCCTTTCATCGCGACCGCCGGCGAGCTCAAGACGAAACCGACGCAGCACTCGGTCAAGGAGATGCTGGGGATCGGCATCCAGCCGGACATTCTGATCTGCCGCACGCAAACGCCGCTCTCGCAAGGCACCAAAGAAAAGATCGCGCTCTTCTCGAACGTGCCGGTCGAAGCCGTCATCTCGGCGATCGACGTCTCGTGCATTTACGAGGTGCCGCTCTACTTCCACAAAGAAGGTCTCGACGAGCTCATCGCCGACCGCCTGAACATCTGGAGCCGCCAGCCGGATCTCTCGGCGTGGCAACGCATCGTCGATCGCTTCAAGAAGCCGGCGCGCGGCTCGGTGAAAATCGGCATCGTCGGCAAGTACGTTCACCTCAAGGACGCATACAAATCGCTCCACGAAGCGATCGTGCACGGCGCGCTCAAGAACGAGTCGATGGTCGACTTCGAGTACATCGACTCGGAGCAAATCGAAAAAGCCGGCACCGACATGCTCGAGCACCTCGACGCGATCTTGGTGCCCGGCGGCTTCGGCGACCGCGGCACCGAAGGAAAAATCGAGGCAATCCGCTGGGCGCGCGAGAAGAACGTCCCCTTCTTCGGCATCTGCCTCGGCATGCAGATGGCCGTCGTCGAGTTCGCGCGTCACGTCGCCGGCCTCGACCACGCGAACTCCACCGAGTTCGACCCCGACACCCGCGAGCCGGTCATCGATCTCCTGCCCGAGCAGCGCAACTTGAAGAACAAGGGCGCCACCATGCGGCTCGGCGCATTTGCGTGCAGTCTACAACAAGGCACGAAGGCAGCCGAAAGCTACGGCACGCTCGAAATCAGCGAGCGCCATCGCCACCGATACGAGTTCAACAACGACTTCCGAGACCGCCTCACGCAGGCGGGCCTCGTCTTGAGCGGCACCTCGCCCGACAAGCGGCTCGTCGAGATGGTCGAGCTTTCGAATCATCCGTACTTCGTCGCGTGTCAGTTCCACCCCGAGTTCAAGTCGCGTCCGACCGCGCCGCACCCGCTCTTTTCGAGCTTCGTACGCGCCGCCCTCGAATATCGCGATTTGCGCAACGCTCAGGCCGGCGCGCGAAAGCCCGAAGAGCTCCGCTCGGTCAACTAGCCTCAAGGCGCGTGCAGCAGGTCCCCGCGCAAACCGGCGGCGAGGCCCTCGGCTTTCGTGCGGTCGTAGTGCTCGCCGAGCGTGATGCTCACTTGCCCGGTCAGGATCTCGGCGCGAACGACTGGCGCGATCATGACCGCGCCGTCGAAGAGCACCGCGAGCCGTTTTCCAAGGCCATCGCGCGTCGCGTCGCGAAAACGTTCGGCGCCGTCTCCGTGAAACGAGACGAGCAGCGTCGTGGGCCCGTCGTGGTCGTACACGACCGCGCTCGCCACGTCGGCTGACGTGATGAACGGCGGCTCGCGCAGCCAAAACGAATGCAGCACGATGCTCGCGCCGTCGGAGTCGTCTTTCCACGCGACGCGGATGCCGGGCGCG
The DNA here is from genome assembly GCA_036488725.1 of Polyangiaceae bacterium. Classification (GTDB taxonomy): domain Bacteria; phylum Myxococcota_A; class Polyangia; order Polyangiales; family Polyangiaceae; genus DASXHD01. The sequence continues at coordinate 9,047 of DASXHD010000003.1, forward strand.
ATCGCGAAGTGTTTGGCGACCCACTCGGTCGCGAAACGGCGCGCGGCGGTCGCGTTCATCTCGGGCGGCGCGGCGAGCTGAAGATACCGGTGCTCGCGCTCGCCGATCGTCTCGACCTCGACCGAGAAACCGTCCGACATGGCCGGAGACGCGCCAAGCGGATCGAAGTCGTCGTCGACGCGCATCATCTCGAAGGCGACGGGCGGCCCGCGCAGCGGCGCGCGTCCGAGGCGCATGAGCGCGCCGCCGCCGATGAGCAGCGTGCTCGCGGCGACCGCGAGCCAGCCGACGATCGCGCGCACGCGCCCGGGCTCGCCCCACATCAAGACGAGAAAGGACGCGCCGCAAACGATCGTCGCCGCGGGCACGACGCCGGTCGCGCCGGCCCAGGACGCGACGAACCCACCGGCGACGACCGCCGCGACGTACATCCGAGCTGCGCGCCGCGCGCGATCGGCGCCGAACGCGAACAGCGCGCCCGCGACGACGTATCCGAGATTGGCGGCGACGGCGAGCGTCGAGACGGCGCGCGAGCCGCCTAGCTCGGCGCCATGACCACTGAGCGCCCACCAGAGCACGGCCATGGCCGCGCCGTGCAGAGCGAGCGCGACGCCACGCATCTTCATCGAAAGCGAACCATCGCCGCTCGGGCACGCGCGATCAAGCGATGCAAAATGCCACACAAATACCGTGTAAATCCCACTGGTTGCGTTGGATGTGCGTGCTAGATGAAAAGCCCATGAGCCATCCGGAGACGCTCGCAAAAACTCATTTCGGCGATCACTTTCACGCGTGCGCGTTCGTGATGGGGCCCGACGAAGAGCGCTCCGTCATCGATCCGTTTCTCGTCGAAGGGATGAACCGCGGCGAGAAGGCCGTGTACATCGTCGATCCCGCGCGACGCGGCGATCACGAGACGCGACTTCGTGACGCGGTCCCGAAGGGCGACGACTCGGCCGACTTGCTCGACGTCACGACGTGGAACGACGCGCACCTCAAAGGCGGCTCGTTCGATCAAGAGCGCATGATGGCGTCGCTCGAGGAGCTCATTCGCACGCACGCGAAGTCGGGTCGTCCGCCGATGCGTCTCGTCGGCCAGATGGATTGGATTTTCACGTCGCCGCCCGGCATCGAGCAGCTCGTCGCGTACGAAGCGAGCGTCAACGAACTCCTGAACCGCGGTCGCACGCCGACGGTCTGCGTCTACGACGTGCGCCGCATGAACGGGGCGATGGTGATGGATTTGATGCGCGCGCATCCGTTGACGGTCGTCAACGGCGTGGTGCACGAGAATCCGTTCTACACGCCGGCGGCGGAGATGCTTCGCGAGCTCAAACAACGCGCAGCGAGCTGAACGGCCGTGTCCGACGACGCATATGCCCGGCTTCATCGGTGCATCCGCGATCTCGTGGCGCTTCAGGCGCTGCCGTCCATGTGCGTCGGGCGCACGCCGGCCGAGACGCTCCAGCTCGTCTTCGATGCGCTGCCGACTGTCCTGAGCGCAGACATCGTCTACCTCGCAGTGCCGGGGACGCCGCCGGTCGAGCGCGCGTGGGCGCGCGGTCGCGAGGTGCCGGTCGCCGACGTCGCCACCGCGCGAGGGCCGCTGCCGAGCGACGGCAAAGTCGGCGAGTTTCACTGCTTCGATGCCGAGGTTCCGGTGGGCGCGGCGCGCGGGCGTCTCGTCGCCGGGCGCGGCGTGCCGCTCGATCCGGCGACCGATCGCGTGCTCGTTCGAACGGCGGCGAACCTCGTCGGCACGACGCTCGAAACGGCGAACGTCCTCGACACCGCGCGACGCAAAGACGAGTTCATGGCGATGCTCGGGCACGAGCTGCGCAACCCGCTCGCGCCCATTTTGACTGCCGTCGAGCTTCTTGCGCGGCGGCCCGAGGTCGCGCGCGAACAGCAGGTCATCGAGCGCAACACGCGGCACCTCACGCGGCTCGTCGACGATCTCCTCGACATCTCGCGCGTGACGCGCGGCCACGTCGAGCTTCGGAGCGAGCACGTGTCGCTCGCGTCGGTGCTCGAGCGCGCCGTCGACATCGCGGCGCCGCTCATGAAGCGACAGGGGCACACGCTCGACCTCGGCGACGCGTCGGGCATCGTGCTCAAGGGCGACGCGGTGCGGCTCGCGCAGGTCTTCGGGAACTTGCTGACCAACGCGGCGAAGTTCACGCAGGCCGGGGGCCGCATCGAGGTGAAGATCGAGCGCCGCACGTCGCACGTGCGCGTCTCGGTGAAAGACAACGGCCGCGGCATCGCGGCGGAGCACCTCGCGCGGATCTTCGAACCTTTCGTGCAGATCGATCGCAAGCGCGACGCGCTCCGCGGCGGGCTCGGGCTCGGGCTCGCGATCGTGCACGACCTCGTCCATCATCACGGCGGGACCATCGCCGTGCAGAGCGACGGACCGGGCCGAGGAACGACGTTCACCGTCGAGCTGCCGACGCTTTCGGTCACGCCCGAATCGATCGTCACGCCGGAGACGGCGACGAAAGTGCCGCGCAAGTCGGTCCGCGTCCTCGTCGTCGACGACAACATCGACGTCGCCGATCTTCTCTCGGAAGCGCTTCGATTCGAGGGCTTCGAGACGGCGGTCGAGCACGACGCGCGCGCGGCGCTCGAAACCTGGCGTACGTTCTCGCCGCACGCTGCGGTGTTCGACATGGGCTTGCCGGAGGTCGACGGCTGCGAGCTCGCGAAGAAAGTCCGCGCGCAGCACGGCCGCGCGCCGGTCCTCATCGCCGCGACCGGTTATGGTCAACCGCGCGATCGCGAGCGAGCGGCCGACGCCGGCTTCGACTGCCACTTCGTGAAACCGGTGAGCATCCAGGATCTCGTGCTCGTCCTCGACCAACGCGTGCTCGCCGCCTCGTCGAGCTGACGCGCGTCACTCGGGCGAGAAATGACCTTCGTGCGAACGCGACAAGGTCACGGTGACCGCGACCGGTCCGCCCTTCGGCTGCTGCACGCGCATGCGCATCGACATGATCATCGAAGTGCGATCGACGACGCGATCGCGGCGTTCGTCGATGGGCAATAGCGTCGACATCTCGGCGTCCGCGTGGCCGCCTTCGAGGACCTCGTCGGCCGGAAGGCTCGGGAGCGACAGACCGTCGAGCGAGAGCTTGGCGTGGAGGTCGAGACAATCGAGGTCGGCCGCGCGCATCGTGCCGGCGAGCCAGACGTCGCCGGTGACGTTCGACGCGTCGACGCCGCTGTCCTCGCGCAGGTCTTCGCGCGCGCGCTCGGCGTGGATCGGCCAGTGCGCGCCCACGGCTTGCGCCGCGGACGTACCGAAGATGTCGTCGTCGCTCGCGCCACCGAGGCCGAGCTTGAGCAACGACGTGAGCGCGTCGCGCACGGGCGCGTCCGCGGGCACGCCCTCGACGGTGATGATCGCGTCCTTCTCTTTTGGCGCGCGCGTGATCTCGACGACGCCGTGCGCGATCGCGACGCCGTCGACGACGAGCGTCTTCACGTCGTGCCGCAAGCGCGTCGCGTGACCGTTTTCGTCCACGGCGGTGACTGTCTCGACGGCGTCGTAGTGAGTCGCCTTCCGTTCGGACGCGCGTGATGCGGGCGATCATGAAGATGAAGAACGACATCGCAGCGCTCGAACGCACCGCCGCGACGCCCGGCGCGTGAGATAACTGATAGCCTCGAAGCATGAGCGCGCGCGCGTGGGAGCCGGCCAAGCCGCGTGTGCACTCGATGGCGATCGAGCTCACCGCGTTTTGCAATCAGCACTGCGACTATTGCTACAACGCGTGGCGCGCGGACGGCGGCGTGTCCATCGGGACGCCGGAGATCGAGCTGCTCCTCGCGCGCATCGATCGCGTCCTCGATGCCGTGTCCCTCGAGCACGTCACGATCAGCGGGGGCGAGCCGCTCGCGAGCCGCGATCTTTTTTGCGTGCTCGATCATTTGCGCGCGCGGCACGTCCGAGCGCAGATGATTTCGAACGCGTCGCTCGTCACCGAAGAAATCGCCGGCAAGCTCGCGCGGCATCGGCTCCTGTCGGTGCTCGTCACGCTCAACGGGCCCGACGCCGCGCTTCACGACGCGCAAGTCGGCGGCGCGCATTTCGACGCGACCATTCGCGGAATTCGACTCTTGCGCGCGGCGCGCGTGACCGTCGAAGGGTCGATCGTTCTCACGAAGCGCAACGTGCATCGCGTCGACGAGACGCTGCGGCTCTTCGTTTCGCTCGGCGTGCGCAAAGTCGCGCTCAGCCGGTTCAGCCCGGCCGGCTACGCGACGGGCAACGCGAGCGCGCTCTTGCCGACACGCGAGGACATCACGCGCGCGCTCGAGCGCGCCGTCGCAGCCGGCCGCGAGCATGCGATGACGCTTTTTTCGACGATGCCCATCCCGCCGTGCGCGGTCGAGCTCGCGCGCTTTCCGGAAATCGAATTTCACGATTGTCCGATCGGGACCGCGCGCCAAGAGTTCGCGCTCGGACCGCGCGGCGAGATCCGTCATTGCGCGCTGCACGGCGACGCGCTCGCGAACGACGTGCTCGACCCGAGCGTCGACGTGGCCGCGCTCTTCGCGGCCGGTGACCCGCATCGATATCGCGCTGTTTTGCCGGCCTATTGCGAAGGCTGCGAGCACGCGACGACATGCGGCGGCGGCTGCGGCGCGGCGGCAAAATGGGTGAGCGGCGACCACACGGTCGATCCGTTCGTCGCGGCCGAAGGCGGGACAAAACGTCGTTTGCGCGTCGTCGGCTGACGGGCCTCTGATAATCTCGGGGCATGTCCTACGAGGGTCGCTCTCCGATCAACGACGTCGTTCGTTCCGTCGTCATGGGCGCCGCGATGATCTCGCCCGCGCTGCTCGCCGCGTGCCGCGGTGAATCCGCAGCGACCCCGCCGCCGGATCCGTTGCCCGAGCCGACCGCGACGGTCGCGTCCCTCGACGCGGGCGGCCCGGCGCCGACGAGCGAACCGAGCGCGACCGCGCAGCCCACGGTGACCGCGGAGCCGACCGCGCCGCCGACGACCGTCGTGCGCCCGCGACCGACGACCTCGCCGACTCACAACATGCCGACGCGCGGTTTCGCCGGAGCGGTGCGTGCACGTCGAGCCTGATCTCGTCGATCTTTTTCCCGCCGACGGTGCTGCGTGGATCTCCGAGACGCCGATGCGCTCGGAGTACGCGCGCCTCATGCGCGGTTTTCACCGCCCGATCCCGTGGGAGGAGACGCACGCGCCGAAGCTCGCGCCCGAAGTGCGCGCCGAGCTCGCGCGAATCTGGGGCGAGCGGATTCCCACCGAGTACCGATCGATCACCGGTTTTTCGACGCTGAGCTTCGACTTCATCGCGGCCGGCGCGCCGGTCGATCTCGTCGCCGTTTGCCATCGCGTCTGCATCGACGAGCTACGACACACCGAGCTCGCCGTGAAGATGGTCGAAGTCTATGGCGGACATCTTCCGCCGCTGCCGCGCGAGATCTCGTCGCTCCCGGCGGACGAGTCGCTCACCGCCGTCGCGCAGGCGTGCCGCTCGGCGATCGTTCTTTCGTGCCTGGGCGAGACGTTCGCGTGCACCGAGCTCGCGATGCTGCGCGAGCGCGCGGTCGACCCGGTCGTGCGCGGCGTGCTCCGTGTCTTCCTCGCCGACGAGATCGTTCACGCGCGCGTCGGCTGGGCGTACCTCGCGCACGCGTTCAAGACCGCCGACGCGGTGACGCGCCGCTCGGTCGCCGACGCAATCCCGACGTACGTCGCCGGCATCGCGGCCAACCTCTTCGGCAGCGACGAGCAAGCCGCCGCGGTCGACGTGACCAATGACGACCCGCGCCTCGCGGAGCACGGCGTCTGCTCGATGCGCGAAGAGCAGGACCTCTATCGCAAGTTCATCCCGGAAGTTTTTTTGCCCGCGCTTCGCGCAGTCGGCGTACCGGTCGACGCCGCTCAGGTGATGAGAAGTATCGAGGCCTGAGGCATCGCGAGCGGACGATGGCGCGTCCCGGCGCGCACGACGAACGCGTCGCCCTTCGCGAGATGATTGGTGGGCTGCCCTTCGATTTCGATCACCAGCTCGCCCTCGAGCACGACGTAGCACTCGTCGATCTCGTGCGTGTGGAGCTCGGGCGCGCGCGCGTCGAGCTTCACGACGCGCAGCGTGGCCTGGTTGACGGTGAGCGCAGGCTGCGGCGACCACGCGCGAAGCCCACGCGCCATGACTGCGAGACGCGCCAAGCTCGAATCTTCGGGCATCACGCGATGCTACTATCTCGGTTCGTGATGGAGCGCGCGTTCGTGACGGGCGGGTCGGGGTTCATCGGAGGGCGTTTGATCGAAGCGCTGCACGCGCGCGGCGTCGACGTCGTCGCGCTCGCGCGGAGCGACAAGAGCGCGGCGAAGGTGCGCGAGCGCGGCGCGACGCCCGCCGCCGGCGACCTCGACGACGTCGCCGCGCTCGAAGCGGGGATGCGCGGCGCGAGCGTCGTCTTTCACGCCGCGGCGAACACCGATCAATTCGACGCGCTCGCCGTCCACATGCGCATCACGACCGAGGGCACCAAAAACGCTCTCGCCGCGGCGCGCGCGGCGGGCGTGAAACGCTTCGTCCACGTGAGCACCGAGGCGGTGCTCGCCGACGGCAACCCGATCGTTCGCGCAGACGAAACGCGCGCGATCCCCGAGCGCGCGATGGGCCCGTATTGTCTGACCAAGGGTCTCGCCGAGCGCGCGGTCGTCGCGGCAAACGACGCCGCGCTCGAGACCGTCGTCGTGCGACCGCGATTCGTATGGGGCCGCGGCGACACGACGCTCCTGCCGGAAATCCTCGCGACGGTGAAAAATGGAAGCTTCGGCTGGATCGGCGGCGGTCGCTATCTCACGTCGACGACGCACGTCGACAACGTCGTCGAAGGCCTGCTCCTCGCGGCCGAGCGGGGCAAGCCCGGCGAAATTTATTTCGTGACCGACGGCGAGCCGGTCGAGTTCCGCGACTTCGTCGGCAAGCTCGTCGCCACGCAAAACGTCGACGCCGGCTCGCGCGAGGTGCCGCGATGGCTCGCGCGCGCGACCGTCGCCGCGACTTCTTGGATGAAGCGTCCTCCGCTCACGAAGGCGGGCTTCGCGCTCATGGCGCACGAGGTGACGATCGACGACTCGAAGGCGCGCCGCGAGCTCGGCTACCGCGGAGCGAAAACACGCAGCGACGGTCTCGACGAAATGCGCTCGTGAGACGACGACCGCGATCGCGCTCGCTAAGTCAGGGGAGCGCGTAGCGCTGCGCGAAATACGATTCGAGCGCGTCGATGTCGCCGGGCGCGCTCGGCCCCGAGAGCGCCACGATTTCGGCGATGTCGCCGAATAGTCGGTAGTACGCGAAGCTGACGGCGCCGATCGAGACCGGGACGCCGACCGCGGACACGTCCGCCGGCGAGCTCTCGGCGCTCGACGCGACGCTCGCGCCGTCGACGCGAAGCTCGAGCGAGCCCGCCGTGCGCCGCGCGACGAACAGGTGGGCGACGCCGTCGTGGTACGCGCTCTTCGCGTAGTCGTAGTGGCTCGCGTCCTCGAGCAGAATGAGACCGTCGCTCACGGTGCCGTTCGCGAGCGGGACGTTGCCGACGACCGAAACGCCCGCGCCGGTCGGGAACGTCGATTTCCAAAAGAAGCTCGCGGCGCCGGTCGCGAGACCATCGCTCGGTTCGTTGGTGAAGCGGCCGACGACCGCGACGAGGTAGTCACCCGTTCCCCACCGGAGCGATGGGGAGTCGACGACGAGAAGGTAACGCGCGACTGCGCTGCTCGCGTCGAAGTGAATCGCCGGCTGCCCGTTGACGGCGCTCGGCGCGAGGGAGGGTGCGTACTCGGGCGATGCGGCGGCGTCGTTTCCGAACGTCGAGCGGTCGCCCCACGCGGCGACGTTGCCGCTGCCGTCGAGCTGCACGAGCGCGGTCGCGTCGAGCCAGAGCGCCAAGTTGCCGAGGCTCGCCGGCGTGAAGCCCGCGTCCGGGGCCGGACCCGTTTCGACGGGCGATGCGTCGATGGGCGCCGACGCTTCCGGCGCGGCAGCGTCGACTGGCGGAGATGCGTCGACGAGCGTGTCGCCCGCGTCGATGCGCCCGCCGCAGCCGGCGGCGAGCGCGACGAGCAACGCGGCGCGCCTCACGAGCCCCCGCAAAAGATCGCCGCGAGCTTCGCGAAGGATTGCGCGTCGAGCGGCCGCGGGTTGCACGCGTCGAGCCCCGCGTCCGCCGTGTCGCACTCCGCGGCTGCGTACGGGTGGCAGTCGCCGATGGTGGCCTCTTCGATGCAAGCCTCGTAGCTCTGCTCGCCGGCGTCGGCGGTGACCGGGCAGACGCCGTCGCACGCGTAAGCCTCGCAGCCGAGCTCGTCGCTCGCATGTTGCGCGCAGCTCTTTGCGCTCGCGTCGCCTTGGACCAGCGCGATGCAACCGGCGATGTTGATCTTCGTCTTGCCGAGGCCGACGACGACCGCGCCCCACGATGCGTCGGTCTGCTGAGAGAGCAGGCACGCCGAGCAGGCGCTGTCGGAGGTTTGAAATGCGGTGCACGCCGCGCTCGTCGCGTCGTCCACACACGCGCCGAAGAACGTGGCGAGCTCGTTCGCAGTGCACGCGTTCGCGGGCGCATGCGGCGGGACCAGCGGCGACGGAGCGTAGCTCGCGACGCTGACCGGCGCGCACGGCGGCGCCGCTTCGATCGGCGTCACCGGCGGCGCGCCGCACGCGAACGGACCCGCCGGCACCGACCATCGCGCGCAGCCGTGCGAGTCCGTCGTGATCTTCCACCCAGGCGTCGCGGGGTCCGGAATGTCGCAGCTCAAGTCCGGGCAGACGCCTTCGACTTGTTCGCCACCGAGCTGCATGCAGCACTCGGGCGCTGGGCTCGGCGGGCAGCAAACGACTGGAGGCCCCGCGTCGACCGGCGGCGGCGGCGGCGGGTCGGAGCACGACGCGAGCGCCGCGAGCACACCGATGGCCGCGCCGATCGCGCGTCGCACGTTCACGGGTGCGCCGCCTTCCACACCGCGCCCGCAACGGTTCCTTCGCCGGCCGTCGTCCAGTATGCGTAGCCTCCGTCGAGGGCGACGTCGGTCACGTGGAGCATCGACGTACCGAGCGTCGATACGAACGCGTTCGGCAACGAGATGAAATAGACCGTGTCGTCGGTCGCCGCGACGATGCCGGACCCGCCGGCGGCAGCCACGACGACGTGCAGACCCGAGAGAAGCTTCGCGGGAGTCGGACCGACGCGCAGGATCGTGTCGACCGGCGGCGCGCTCGCGTCGCTTGCGTCGGCTTCGGGCCCGGCGTCGTCGGCGTCGGGAGCGGCTGCATCGCTCGCGTCGTCTCCGGTCGCGTCGTCTGCGTCGGCGTCGTCCGCCGCGTCGCTTGCGTCGCTCGCGTCGTCGCCTGCGTCGCTCGGAAACACGTAGTCACCGTGGACGATCGCGTACGTCGCGTTGTCCGCCGCGACGAGCGCGCTGCCCGCGCTCGCGTCGATTGGAATGACGACCGGGCCCCCGGCGTCCGGGCCGAGCGCGGCAAACCAAAGCGTTCCATTCGCGAGCGCGTAGTCGCCGTCCGAGCCCATCGCGAAGGCCTTGTACGCGCTCGTCTCCGCCGCGGGCATCACCGCAAAAGAGCCCGCGTCGAACGTGGAATACGCGAGCATCGATCCGGCGTCGCCGAACCCGCTGCGCGCGAGCCAATAGACTCGATCGCCGGCGCGCGTGTCGATGCCGCGCCCTGGGTCGACGCCTTCGGCGACGGCAGTCGGAACCAAGTCGCCGAGCCCGAGCGCCCAAACCGTACCGTTCGGCACCGCGCCGTCGGCCTCGTCGCGCGTCGCCCAATAAACATTGTTCGAGTCGCACGCGAGGCCGCCGCTCGGCGTTCCGTCGGACGTGAGGACGGGCGAGACTGCGTCGCTCACCGCGTCGATCACGTCGAGCGCGTCGCCGTCGAAGTAGTAGACGAACGATCCGCACGCGGCGAGCCCGCGCGGCTCCGCGTCGAGCACGGTCAGCACTTTCGGCTGCGGCGGACCGGCTTCCAAAGGCTTCGGACACGCGCCGGCGGTCTCGCATCCGTTGGTGGCGTTGTCGTCGCAGTCGGACCAGCCGGACTCGCATTCGAGCTTGCAGGTCCCGAAGCCGCTTTGCGTCGCGATGGTGTGCGTGCCGGCGGGAACGACGTCAGGGCAATTCGAGTCGCCGAAATCGCCGCACCCGCCTCCGCCGCCGAAGTCGAAGTTGCAGCCGTAGTCCTGGTTGCAGCCGTTGCAGCTGCAACGTGGAACGAGAAAAAGAAGCAGAACGAACCGCCACCCGCCTCGCCTCGCCATGCGCGACCGTCAGCAATCGGCGCGCCAAGATGGATCTCGCCGAAATCGTTGAGTCGCGCGGCGAAGCCCCCTGACGCGGCTGTCGCGATGACTAGGACGCGAGAATGCGCCGGACGCCGCGAGCCACGTCGAAGTCCAGTCGACCGCCCCACGACGAGACGACGAGCCACTCGCCGCCCGCGCGGAGCCGCATCGTGGACACGGGTTGCTCGGTGCGGCCTTCGTCGATTTCGCCGACGCCGGCGAGCGTGGTGCCGCGCTGGTCGACGACGGTGAGCGCGCCGGCGTCGAGCTTCCACTTTTGCGAGGCCAAGAAATATTGCAGGGCGACGTTGCGGTCGTCGGTTCGGCGGAGTCGTCGTTCCATGTTCGCGATCGTCGCGCATCCGGCGGCGGTCGGGCAATTTTCGGGCATCAGGGCGGGGGGCCGTGTCCTTCGAGCAGCCATCGACCCGCCGTGCACGTGAGCGACGAATAGCAAGCGGGGCCGGGACAGACGACGCCCGCTTTGTCGCAAGGCGCTCCGTCGGCCGCGCCGATGCAATCGTTCGTCGTGCACGCGAGCTCGATGCTCTCGTCGGGTGGCGGTGGGATGCGGACGACTCCTCCGCCGCAGTACGCCACTTCACGGCACACGCACGTCCCTTCCGGGTAGCGGCACGCATGACCGTCGGCGCGAGCGCCGCACGCTGCGCCGGACGCTTGCGCAAAGCCGCGCGGGCAATCGGACGCGACCGACGCCGGCGTGCTCGAGCTCGTGGCAAGAGGCGCGAGCATGACCGACGCCGGTTGCGAGGCGCCGCATCCGAGGATGAGCATGGAAGCGAAAGCGATCTTCACGGCGCGCGGCCTCGCCGGGCTGCAATCGCGACCTTCAAGTCGCGCCAATCGGTCACCGCGAGGCGCGCCGCGCGTGCGAGCGCGCCGAGATCGCCGTTCGCGAGCTCGAGGATCTCGTCGACGACTTCTTCGGGCGGCGTGATCTCGGCGTAACAGTCGTGCCACGCGAGCTCGGTGAGCTCGAGCAAGTCGAGCGCCGCGTCGGTGCGCTCGCCGAACGTCGCTCGAACGCGCGGCTCGCGTGCTGCGCGGCGCTCGGCGCGCGAAATCACGGGGCCTCCAGAAAGAGCTTGAAACCTTCGTGGCTCGCCGTGAAGCCGAGGCGCTCGTAGAAACGATGCGCGTCCTTGCGCGCTTTGTTGCTCGTCAGCTGCATGCGATGACAGCCGCGTCTGCGCGCTTCGTCGATCGCAAATCGCATGAGCGCCGCGCCGACGCCTCGATTGCGCTCGCTCGCCGCGACTTGCACCGCTTCGACCAGCGCGACGTGCGCGCCGCCGTACGTCAAGTAACGGAGCCACGTGATTTGCAGCGTGCCGATGACGCGGTTCTTTTCTTCGGCGACGACGAGCATCTCTCGAGGGTCGGCCGCGATCGCTTCGAACGCGCTCGCCCAGTCACCTTCGGCCGGCTCGTGGTGCACCGGGTCGGCGCGATAGAAACCCACGATGGCGTCGAGATCGCCTCGCTCGGCGCGCCGAATGATCACCGCAAATCCTCGAGCACTTTGGCGACCGCCTCGAGCGTCGACGCGCCGAGCGTGCGGCATCGGTCCGGCGACCAGCCGCGCTCGTCGTCGGGCGCGTTCGCGTTGTCCTTGAACGGCATCTCCAGCGTCAGCGAGAGACAGTCGAACGCTTCGCCCACGTAATTTCCGGCGCAGCGCAGGTCCCCCTTGCCGGGCGCGTCTTTCGGATAGCCCTCTTCGGTTTGAAACTCGTCGCTCGCTTCGAGCATGGCGCTCGAGAACGCGTCCTCGAGGCCTTCGATTCGATCGGTGTAGTGCGGGTTGCCCTCGGCGCCCGCGACGAAGACGTACGGCACGTGCTCGTCGCCGTGGACGTCGAGAAAAAAATCGACGCCGCGGTCGTACATCGCCGTGCGCACGCCGACGACCTCGGGGCTCTTCGCGTCGTCGGCGTCCCACCAGCATCGATTGAGATCGAGGCCCGCGCCGTTCGTGCGGTGATTGCCGGCGAAGGCACCGTCGGGATTCATGCATAATACAAGGAAAATGCGCGCGCGCTCGCGGAGCTCCTCGGCGACCGGGTCGTCACCGAACGCGAGGCGGCTCGCGGCGCCCTCCATGAACCAGCCGGCCATCGTCTCGCCGGGGTGCTGCTGGCCGACGATCCAAATCTTCGGCACGTCTTCGTCGTCTCCGAACGTGAAGACTTCCATCGGCTCGCCGCCGAGGGTTTTTCCGGCGACGCTCGCGATCGCGCGTCGCGATTTGCGGAGGCGGTCGCCGAGCGCGCGCCGGCGCGTGCGCGTGTACGGCGGAAAATAGGCGAAACGCACGGCTTCTTCGCCGCGTTTGGGCGTGTACGAAAATCGGAGGGTGCCGTCGTCGAGCTCGGTGGGGACGCGAAACCAATCGTCGTCCTCGCGCGTGCTCGCGCAAACGCGGTAGCCCTCGAACGCGTCGCCGTACGTGCAGTCGGCAGCGTTCGCGATTTCGAAATCGCATCGCCCATCGAGATCGCGCGCGACGAACGAGAAGAACTGCCGGAACTCGGCGTTCCGTTCATCCGCTCGAATGGCGAGGCGCGCGGTCTCGCCGTTCAGACGGAGCAGCTGTATTTTTCCGCCGTCCTTGGGCGCGAGGATGCGCATGGCGCTGGGCTTATCACGATCCAGTGGCGGCCGCGCTGCGCGTAGGTAGACTCCCCGCCGAAATGAAACGCGGGGTATTTGTTTTCGGGACGGCTCTTCTCTTGGCGTGCGGCAGCGGCGGCGGCGACGACAGCTCGACGGTCGACGGCGGCAAGGACGCGAGCACACAAGACGTGAAGAGCGGCAACGACGGGAGCCCGCAAAAAGACGGCTCTTCGCTCGAGAGCGGGAGCGACGGCGCGCTGCCCACGTGCACGACGTGCCCGACCGGGTACGCCTGCGGCACCGCGAACGGCATCCCGGTGTGCCGGTCGACGACGACCAACATCCCGCTCTTCTCGCACGTCTTCGTCATCATGATGGAGAACACGTCACTGACGACGCTGCAGGCCGGGATCACCGGCGGCCAGGCGCCGAATCTCAAGACGTGGACGACGCAGTTCGCGACGGCCAGCAACTATCACGGCGTCGCGCACCCGAGCTTGCCGAACTACGTCGGTCTCACGTCGGGCGACACCGGCGGCATCGGCTGCGACTGCGACGCGAAGCCCGGCCAGGGCAGCTGCAGCCCGATCGGCGACGTTTGTTTCTCGGCGTGCACTTGCGACGTGAGCGCGCAAAACATCGCCGACCAAATCGAGACGGCGCAAAAGACGTGGATGGACTTCGGGGAGGACATGGGCACCCCGTGCAACACGACCGATGCGAACAACTACGTGCAGCGGCACAACCCGTTCCTCTATTACGACGACGTCCGCACCAACACGACGCGCTGCAACGCGCACGTCGTCGACTTTTCGAATTTCAATCCGAACACGGCGCCCGACTTCAGCTTCATCGCGCCGAACCTCGTCGACGACATGCACAACCCCGACCCGCCGAACTCGACGAACATCCCGGCGGGCGACAAATGGCTCGGCCAGCACGCGGGCGCGATCCTCGCGTCGAATTCGTTCAAGCAGGGCGGCCTCCTCGTCATCGTGTGGGACGAAGACGACGGCTCGGGCGGTCTGTTCCCGCCGTACACGGACGATCCGATCGGCATCTGGGTGATGTCGCCCTACGGCAAGACCAACTACGTCTCGGCGAACAAAGCCGATCATTATTCGCTGCTCGCGACGATCGAAGACGGCCTCGACCTCGGCCGTATCGGAAAAGCCTCGCAAGCGACGCCGCTGACGGATTACTTTCCCGCGAATTGAAACACGTTCGTCCCGTCGTCCGTTCGTTCGCGCGCCGCTACGTGCGCGAGTGCGCCGCGTGGGTCCGCGCCGGCGGCCACGGCATTTTGTGGGAGACGCCCGAGCGCGCGAAGCTCGTCGTCGGCCGCTTCGGTCGTGACGACAAGATGCACCTCGGCCGCTGGGCGATTTTGGATCTCGGCAAAGCGACCTACGGCGTCGCCAAAAAAGGCCCGCTGCGCGGCCTCGTGACGACGCCGGTGCCGCCCGACACGCTCGACATCGTGCGCGAGTGGGCGACGCGCGACTCGATTCACGAAGAGCCGCGCCGCACGATGAACCTCGACTGCCAGAAATGCGGCGCCTGCTGCCTCGACAACGAAGTGCGTCTCGAGCGCGAAGATTGGCGCCGCTTCCGCCGCGGAAAAGTCGACCCCGTCGTCCGCAAGAAGAACGGCGAAATCATGCTGCGCGTCCTCGGCAACAAAAAGTGCACGTATTTGGGGCGCGGCAATTTATGTGCGATCTACACGCATCGCCCGAACGCGTGCCGCGACTTCCCGGCGGCGAGCGAGTGCTGTCTCTTCGCCCGCGAAGAGGAGCTCGGCATCTTCGACGGCGCGACGCAGTAGGCGCGCGCGCTTCAGGGTCCTTCGGAAGTACACTCGGTCTGCGTGTCGAGGTCCGGCGACGAGCCCGGCGCTGTGCTCGTGAGCACGCCATCGTCGCGGCGGCGCAATTCGATGACGCCTCCGTCGCAGCGGACGGCGTGCTTCGCGAGGCGCTCCTGAACGGCGTCGCGATGCCGCTGAGCAATGACGGAGCGCACCGGCTGCACGAGCAGGGCGACGCCGAGGAGCGCGCCGCCGAACACGTTGAGCGTGACGAACGCGTACTCGGGACGGTGAATCCGGCGTCTCCGCATTCGACGCCATCGCGGAAAGAGCCAACCCGCGATGGCAAAGGCGACGACTGCGAAGACGACGCTCACGAGGCGATGGTACGCGTCGCCACGCCGGACCTTCCCCCCGTCATGCACCGCCGCTGGAGTGGCTCACGACGCGACATACGCCTGCACGGCACGCGGCGCGCGCGTTGGGAGCGCAGCTTCCATCGGTCCGCACGACCTCGGTACATTTCACAGGCGTCACGCGGCGGGCATCGGGAGATGTGACGGAGTCGTCCGTCGAGCATGCTTCGACTCGCCTCGCTTCGACCGCCGAGCGAGCTTGGGCGCTCACACCGATGCGGCCTCCGCCGGCGCCGCACGAGCAGCAGTCGTCGACGATCATGCAATCATCATCGGACTTGCACGCCCGGTCGCTGCCCCACGCGACCATCGCCGAGTCCGTGTCCACGATGGTTGCTTGCGCGCAGGCGAAAACGCCGGCGATGCCGAGCGCCGCGAGGAGTAGCGTCAGTCGCATGGGCTGAAGCTTACCCGACGCCCCCGGCGTAAGCTCACTGCATGGCCCGGTCGGTCGACGTTCTCGTCGCGTTCATCACGGCGCACGGCAACCGCTCGTTGGGGAGCGGGGCCAGGATTCCGTGGGAGCGGCTGCGATCGATGTTCGCGAGCGACGCAACCTTCGCGAGCGGCTCTCGGCCGATCGTCGCGTGGTTCGAGGCTGCGAAGGCCGAGCACTTTTACGTCGTCGACGGAGCGAGGCTCGTCGCGCCCGCGCCCGTGAAAGTCGGCGCGATCGAGGTCGCGCCTCGCATGTTGCACGGATTCGTCGGCTCGAGCGCGCTGCTCTTCGTGACCCGGCGACCCGGCGGCGGCTACGGTATCCACCACGTCGTCGATTCGTTCTCGCCGCGCACGAGCCTCACGAACGCGGACGTGATCGCATTCGTCGAAGCGAGCCCAGAGAGCGACGCGCTGAAGGAGCGCTGGCTCTGGTGGGACGAGCACAACCTTCATTGGGCGGCCGAGCGCGCGTGGCCTGCGTTCGTGCGCGCGGCGATCGATCGCGGCGGCGCGGAGCTACTCCAGCACGCGTCGACCGTGCAGTCGCACGTGGACTTGTCCGATCGTGTCCGCCGGGCATGGCGCGATCTCGAGAAGGCGCGCGCAAATCCCGACTTCGGTCCCATCTTCGCGATCCGCGACGTGGCGACGAGCGCGCGCGTGCCGCTCTACACCGACCGCGCCGCGGCGCGCGCGGCGCTCGACACTTCGCTCGAAGCCATCGCGTCGTTCGCGGAGCGCGAGCATCTCGGCGCATGGGGCGACTACTTTCGCGCCGCGCGGGATGCGCTCGACGCCGACGCGCCGAGCGACATGGTCCGCGAGACCTTCGGCGACGCCGGCCTCGACGGCGAGGCGCTTCGCCTCCTCGACGCCGCGTGGAAGGCCGATGCGTTTGGCGGAATGGGAAGTTGGAACGACCTCAGCCCCGACGACCGGGGAGGTTACGACGCGGTCTCGCAGGCTCTCTTCGCCGCGCTGCGCCCCGCGGTCGAAGCGGCGCTGAACGCGCCGTGAGGCTCACGCGCTCGTGAGGCTTTCGAGGACCGCGTCGAGCGCTTCGAAGCCGCCTTTCGCGCCCATTTCTCCGCCGAATTGAACCATGCGGTCGCGTACGGCGATCGTCGCGTAAACCGTTTTCGTGCTGATCAGCGTCTTGCCCGCGCCGGCGTCGGAGAGGACGACCGTCTCGACGGCTTCGTCCGGCGATCCGTCCATCACGAACGTGCGCGTGAAGCGCTCGGGCGCGGCGGCGTCGCGAATCTCGCCGTGGAATCCGAACTCGGCGCCGTCCGGACGCCGATACCGCACGCGCCACGGCATGCCTTTCCGCATGTCGAGCGCGCAGTCGATCATCTCGCAGCCTTTCGGCGTCTTCCACCGGCGAAGGTGCTCGAGCTTGGTGTAACAGTCCCACACGAGCGGGCGCGGCGCGTTCACCATGCGGCGGACGCTGATGACGGGCTCAGCGGGATCGACGACGAATTCGAACTGATTTTGGCTCACGCGATTTCTCCTTCGATTGCAGCTCTTCGAGGTAGTCGTCGAGACGCGCATACGTCTCTTCCAGCTGGGCGCGGTAGCGATCGAGCCACGCCGACGCTTCGCGCAATCGCTCGGCGTGCAGGCGCACCGGGCGGCGCCGGCCGTCGCGCGAGCGCGAGACGAGACCCGCGCGCTCCAGCACGTTGACGTGCTTCGTGATCGCCGGCTGCGAGAGCCCGCCGCCGATGGCCACGAGATCGTTCACCGAGGCCTCGCCCTTCGCCAGTCGCGCCACGATGTGACGACGCGTGGCGTCGGCGAGCGCGCCGAACGCGAGATCCAGCTTGAGGTCCGCGGTCCGATTCATAACTATTTTGTTATATGACCGTTTGGTTATGCCGTCAAGACAAGTGTCACTGCACATTTGCCGTCCGAGCAGAGGGCGTCGCGTCGAGCCGAGGTCGCGCTAGAACTCGGGCGTGGAAAATCGAGCGTTGATCGCCGCGCTCTTGCTCGTCGGCTGCGGCGGCGGAGCCGACACGAGTCAGGATGCGGCTGCGACGGACGACGCCGGCGTGGACGTCGCGACCTTCGACGCTGCGGGCGACGCGCCGAGCCCGGACGCCGGCACTTATCCGGCGTTCGCGCCCGAAATGCCGAAGGTCGTGAATGGCGGCGGCGCGATCCTCTCGGCGCCGAAGATCGTCACCGTCACGTGGAACGCGGATCCGAATCAGGCGACGCTCGAGTCTTTCGGCGACGGCATCGGCGCGTCCGCTTACTGGACTGCGACGACGAGCGAGTACGGCATCGGCGCGGCGACGAGCCTCCACGCGCACGTCGCGACCGCGCCGCCGAGCACGATGACCGACGACGCGCTCGACACGTTCATCGCCGACGAGGTCGCGGCCGCGCCCGGCAACGGCTGGCCGGCGAACGACCCGCAAACCGTCTACGTCGTCTACGTCCCCGAGGCGATGGAGCTGACCGCCAGCGGCCAGAACGACTGCAACAACGAAGAGGGCTACCACGACGAGACGCAGACGCAGTCGATCTCGCACATCGTTTACGCGGTGATCAACGAGGGCTGCCGCGACGCGCAGGACGTCGTGTCGTTCTCGACCGAGACCGCTTCGCACGAGATGGTCGAGTCGGCGACCGACCCGCACGCCGAGACGGATCTCGCCTGGGGCGGATTCGACGAAGACCATTACGCGTGGGAGCAGTGGAACCAAAAACAAGACGAGCTCGCCGACGCGTGCGAGTACTTCGCCGAGGCGAATTACGAGTCGGCCGCGCCTTTCGACTTTTGGCTCCAGCGTTCTTGGTCGAACGCAGGCGCGGCGGCCGGACACGATCCCTGTTATCCGGCGCCGGCCGGCGCGTATTACAACGCGACGCCGCTCGGGCTCGACGCGATCGACGTCACCACCAAGAACGGCACGATCGCGACCAAGGGTTATTCGATCGGCGTCGGCACCAAGCGCACGATTCAGGTCGGCCTCTACAGCGACGCGCCGCACGCGGCGTGGACCGTGAGCGTCGTCGAGGGCGACGGGACGACGACGCCGTCGCCACACCTCACGATCGCGCAGCAGACGACGAGCGGAGAGAACGGCGACGTCATCGACGTCGACATCACGACCAACGTGACGAAAGCGTCCGGCGTGCTCGCGACGATCGTGTCGACCGCCAGCGGCGAGCCGACGCACTACATGCCGTTTCTCGTCGCGACCGAGTGATCCGTGGAAGCGTTTACGGCACGGTGTCGACCAGCACGTTGTCGACGTGGACTTTGGCGTCGACCGGCGTCAGCGCGTCGTTCGTTCCGCTGACGACGCCCACCTGGAGATTGAAGGCGGCCGGCGACAGCGTCGGAGTGGTCATTTGCGCCACGAGCGCGCCGTCCAAGTACGCTTGCACCGCCGACGTGGTGAGGTCGACGACGAGCTTGACGTCGTGCCACGCCGCGAGCTGATCGGGAAACGTCACGTCCATGTAATCGGAGGGCCCGCCGTCGGACGGAGTCCACGAGGCGCCGAGGTGATTGTCACCCGTGTCGATGTGGATCTCGTACGCGCTGTACCCCGCCGGCGCGGGCGAGAACGTGATGTGGATCGGGTCGACCTTCGCCAGAGTCGAGTCGACTTCGAAATCGGCTTCGGCCGTGATCTTGGACGAGCTCGTGAAGTGCTTGGAAACGTAGGCGGTGGCCGTCGACGAGCTCGGGGGGAAGGTCACGTCGCCCAAGAGCTGGTTGGGCGGCGATTGCGCCGACGCGTCGCTCTCGTCGAGCGTCGCGCCCACGCTGAGCGCGAGCGACGACCAGCGGTTCGCAAAGCTCGGCTCGTCGAAGTCTTCGCAAAACGTGTGGCCAGTATGGGACGCGCAGAACGCGATCGCCGCGTCCGCGTCCGCGACCGCTCCTGCATCCGCGTCGGCGTTTCCGTCGGGCGGCTGGACGACGTCGCTCGGGGCGGCATCCGACGAGGCTTCGGCCGCGGCCTCTCCAGGCGCGTCGAGCGTCGCGTCGACGGGGCCGCCCGCGTCGCCGACGAGGCCGTCGAGCTCGGGAAAGAGCGCGCATCCGCTCACGATCAACAGAACGGCGGCACGCCCTCGCATCGAGCCATCATCTCACTTCGTCGTTTTGAGCGCGAGCGGCTTTCAGTCGACTTCGATGCTGTCGTCGGAGCGAACGATGATGCGCGCGCGCGCGCGGCCTCGCACCTGCAAAATTTCGTGAGCTGCGATCACTTCACGCACATGTGCCCGCTGAACGTGCAGAAGCCGTTCTCTTTGCACAGCTTGCTCCCCTTGCAGTCGTCGTCCGACTTCGCAACGCACTGCGCCGCGGTATCCGCCTCGATGTACCCGAGGCCGCAGTTTCCCATGTTCGAGCAGGACTCGCTCGCCTGGCACTGCTTCTTGATGTCCTCGGCGGTCGTACACTTGCTCTCGTAACAGAGCAGCTCGGTCTTGCAGTCTTTGTTCTTGATGCACTCCCCGCCCTCGCCTTTTTTGCACGCGAGAATGACGACGGCGAGAGCGATGGTCGCAACTGCAGCGGAGACCTTTTCGATCCGTTTGCGCATGATGCGCGCGATGATAGCAAGAGCGCGCGAAGAAGACGCTGCGGAATGGATCGCGCTATTCTGAGCCGAGGTGGTTTCAGCACGGTTCGCGCTCGCGGCGGGCTTTTCCGGCCGCAGCCGCGTCGTGAAACGATGACCGCGCGGCGGTGCGCTCGCTTCTACGGTAGGATTCGTGCATGAGGGCCGTGCGCGTCGCCGCCGGGCTGATCTGCATCGGCTTCGCCGCGTGCTTCTTTCCCGATCTCGGGGCGCTGTCCGGCAACGACGCGGGCCCGGACGGCGCGAGCGATGCAACGGCGAACGACGCAGCCGTGAACGACGCGGCGATGAACGACGCGAGCGCGGACGCGGGGCCTTGCGCGGCGCAGCACGTCTTCTGCGACGACTTCGACGACGGGCCGCTCGGCGCGAAATGGGATTCACCGTATCTCACCGACGGCGGCGCGCTCGGTCTGACGACCGTGCACGCGGTCACCGCGCCGAGTGCGCTCGCCGCGACCGCCGCGCAAACGGGTCCCAGCGTCGAAGGCGAAGCCGAGCTCCAAAAGCTTCTCCCCGCCGCGGATCACACGCGCGTGCAAGCCGACGTCACCGTCGCCGCCGGCGCGTCCGTGAGCGAGCTCGACATGATCGCGCTCATCCCGAAGCCGCCGCCGCCCGGAAGCGACTACGCCGACTTCGACATTCAGCTCGGCAAGACGACCGGCTACCTCGAACAGTACGTCCACGACACCGACGGCGGCGAGTCCTCGCAGGATCTCGCCGTCGACGCGAGCTTCGCGGCGACGCGACACGTCGTGCTCGACGTGGACTTTCCCTCGCAGACGTACGCGCTCGCGATCGACGGCGTGCCGATCCAGACGATGACGCTGAACCCGCCGATGCCGAAGAGCCCGCTCGAGCTCGACGTCGGCATCGCATACATCGAGAGCTCGCAGGGAACGTGGACCGTGTTCGTCGACGACGTGGTCGTGGATCAGTGGTGAGCTGAGCCGTCACTGCCAAGCGCCGACGAGCGTGCACCAATCCGTCGGATAACCCGCGGCGGACGTGCAGCAACCGCTCGGGCCCGGGACGCCTGGCGTCGCGTTCAAACACACGAGCAGCGCGTTGAAGTTGTCGCCGAGCGCGGTGTCGCAACCTTCGGTGTAACAAGCGTGCTCGGCGGTGTAGCCGGCTCCGGCGACGCCCCAGCCGATTTCGGATTCGGGAGATGCGTCCACTTGCGTGCCGAGGACGGTGCCGCTGAAGACGAACGAGCCGGCGTGGAGCGAAGTGTCGAGATCGACGTTCTCCGCGAGGTAAACGGTCTTTCCGCTCGCGGGGCCGCTCGTGAGCTCGTACGAAATGAAAGTTCCGCCCGGCCAGCCCGAGTCGTCGCGATTGTGGAAGACGTCGATGACGCCGGGACCGAGCGCGTAGATGGGGCCGGAGCACGCGTAGTCCACGCCTTGGTCGATGCGCTCGGGCACGAGATCCTTCACGGCGCGAAACGGATCGCAGTAGCGCTGATTCGCCGGCGACACTGGGAGGCAGTCGGTCGCGACGCACACGGAGACCGTGCCGTCGCTCGGCTTGTCGGCGATGTTGGCGGATGTCGCCGTGCCGCCGGCAGCGACGGTCGTCGTGATCGTCTTCGTTCCGTTGTCGACGGTGACGTCCGCGGAGCTCGCGCCCGCGTTCGCGGCGACCACGTAGCTCTCGCCGCACGCCGAGCAGACCGCGACGGCGATCGCGGTGTTCGGGACGGTGCCGGACGACTCGTTTCGATCGCCCACGTTGCACGTCGGGGCCGGCGGCGGTTGAACGTCGAGGGCGGCGTCCTGCACGTCGGCCGCAGCGTCTGCGGCGGGCCCGTTCGGATCGGTCGACGAGCAGGCCGCGAGCAGACCCGCGAGCACCCAACAGGCCCCGGTGAGGCTCGCGCCGCCGCTCAGTTGAACTGCCCGCATGAGGTCGCGCAGGCCATGCAGATGCCGTTCACGCAACCGTCGTCGACGACCTTTCCGGTCGCACAGTCGATGACGGCGCAGTGCGGCTTCGCGTACACGCGGTGAACCACGAAGTTCGTGACGAGCAGCATCAGCAGTGCCGCTCCGGCGACGTACGGAAGTCGAGAGGCGCGCGGCTCGGTGGGAGGTGGGTGCGGTTGTCGATACGGATTGGCCACACGTCATCGTAGCGCTCCGTGTGCCGAGTGCTCGTTCGAATGATCTCTCCGGAGGTGTGCATACCGATGTCCATCTGCGCGCTCGTTTGATTCATCGTGGCGGGAGGCGCCGCGCTGACGAAGGAAACGCCGTCTACGTAAATCGTCTGCGCGACGCCGGGTTGGTAAACGGCGGCAATATGAGACCACCTGCTTGTCGGACCACCGGGCTTGTTCGCCTGGATGAAGTTGGTGCCATCCGAGTCGTCCATTTCCATTTCGAAGCTCCAGCAGAGGGTCGGCGGCTGTCCTTTGTCGACGATGTAGCTGTTCACGCCGGGCCGAGCTCCACCCACGCTGCCACCGTGACACTCGTCGCGGCGTCGGCGAGCGCGGACGCGGGAGCGAGCACGTACGTGCTCGAACGTCGAGTCGAACTGAATGGCTTTGGTGCTTCCGTTTCGACCCGTCACCCACGTCCCGTTGCCGATGAGCGTCGCATTCAATCCGTTGCCGGAGCAATCGGCGACGGCCGTGCCCGGCCTTCTTCCATTGGCCAATATGCGAGCAAGCCTGCTTCGTTCGAGCCGCAGCCGAGCGCGTCGGCGTCCGCCTCCGTGGCCGCGTCCGTGCTCGCGCCGAGCTGCGACAAATTCGGGAAAAGCGACTCCGGAATAGCGCGCCTGAATGCGCCGATGCGGAGACGCGGTCAATCCGAGCTGCGCGGTGTGCACGCGAACGCCGATGTTTTCAGGTTCCCGATGACGACCCCACCGTAAGCGCTGCTCTCGGCCACGGGCGCGCACGTCATCGCGCTCGGACAGTCCGCGTCCGAGCGACACGATGCGGTGCACACGCTGCGCGTCACCGTGCCCGTGATGATTGGATCGTTCGTCGATCGAACGATGCCTAGACACTGGTGGCTGCGGCAGTCGTCGCGAGCGCACACCGCTCGCCGAGTCGGCCCTTCGCGAGGTACTCGCGAGTCCAGAGCAGGAAGACGCACGCGAGCGGCATCCCCACGACGACGATCAAAATCCGCTTCGCGCGGCTTCTCTCTCGACGGTGGCGATCTCGTTCGTGCGTCCACGCTGCGCGAAGTGCGGAGTCGTGCTCGCGCTGCCGACGCGTCAGGCGTTCGGCTTCGGGTCCGGCGCGAACGATCCGGAAAAGAAACGCCGGCATCGCGCTCGCGAGTGAAGCGGGCGGAGGAATTTCGGTGCCGTCCGATGCGCCTGCAGGCAGACTGACCGAAACCGAGATGTCGCGAACCGTCCACCCGACCCGTTCGCAAACGCGACATCCCGCGCTACGGCACGGCCGGCACGGCACGGCGATCGCGACGTCGACGGACCGCGAGCTCGGCCCGACGCCGCGATACGTTTCCGGAAGGACGACGGGGACGACGACGCGCGGCGGCGGCGCGGGACCGTCGCCGAACATCGGACGGAAGACGTCGGCGAGCTGCGAAGCGAACGGGACATCCATCCGTGCGACGGCGTTGTACGGAGCGGTTCCCGTCTGTCTCCCTCGACATCCTCGACAGCTACACGATGCGCGTCGGCAACCGCGACAAGCGCTCGCCACGACGAGCGCGGCGGCACGTCTTCATCGTGCTGTCATTTCCGTTTGGGTAGCTCGATGCTGCGCAACCAGCCGTCGTGGGGCGGATCTTCGTCGCTCGATGCGGGCGCGCCCAACATCTTCCGCGCCGCGGCACGCGTGCTCGCTCGGAGGTCTCTTTCGAGCTTCGGAATCTCGTTGATACCGAATGACGCAAATGCCGATTTGAGCTTGGCGTCGTATTGGCTTTTGCCAAGTGGCTTTTTCCAAACTCGGTTCTATTGGCAACTGGGCACGACGGTGCCCGACGTCTCCGCGAAGGCGCAAAGATCGGCGGCTGCGGCGTCGGCCACCATCGATGGATCGCACGAGGGCACGAGGGTCGAGTCGCTGTCGCAGCTGCCGGTGGCGCTGAGCGCGCACGTGCAAGACGAGTTGCCCCCGACGTGGAGCGCGCGTTTCAGGCAGCAGGCGACGGTGGGCGGCTCGCACGCGAAGCTGCCGCCCGCCGAGCTCGGCGCGCATGTGCACGTGACCACGGCCGACGAGCACGTGCCGCCGTCCACGTCGTCCGACGAGCACGACGTGACGGTCACGCCGTCGCAGCCGGCGTCGGGAAGAATCGTGCAGGTGCACCCCGACGCCGACTTGCAGCACGACGTCCACTCCGTCGCGGGCTGACACGATGGGATCGTCGGCGCGGCGGCGGCCGTGATCCCGCAGGAGCAGCCTGCGCTGCCGTAGAGACAGCCGACCCCTTGCGGCGCGCATTCGCACCCTCCCGACGCGGGCCAAAGCGCGGACGCACAGCAGATGGAGGCGCCCGCGTCGACCGCCGGGCACGTCGCGGCGCCCGGCGCGCCTCCGTCGGTCGAGCAGGTGCAGGCCCGCGGATCGGTGGCGCTGATCGAGCACGCGATCGACGGCGATCCCGTGCACGCGACGACGGCGCCAGCGACCGCAACGGCCGCCGCAAGGACGCCTCCCGCGATTTTCCACGGGCTCATGGGTCCGTCGTAGCACGCTCGATTGCCTCAGTCGTCGGATTGATCCGGTGTGGTCGATTCGCGCCGACACGACGGCGCGCGCTTGTTCTTTTCGCGGATACTCGAGGCCGGCCTCGGCGAAAAAGCCGCCGATCGTGCCCGTCTGAAAAACGAACGCGCCGGTGTACTCCGCGCCGTAGAACGCCGCCGGCGACGATGCGCTCAGTGGAGGGTGAAACCGCCGCAGTCGCGAAGGAAGGTCGCGACGCTCTTCAGAGTCTCCATTTCGAAGCCGGCGCGATGGGCGACTCCGGTGCCGTTACACAAGTAGCAATCGGACGCCTTGCCGCCACAGTAACAAGGAAACTCCTCCGCTTGGATTTGTGCGAGGTACTCGGCGGCAGCGCCGGACTCGATCTGCCCGTCGAGAACCTCACCGAGTAGCGACGCTTGCTCATCGTCGAGACCTTGTCCGTTGCTGCTCCACCACTCTTCGACCTGACCGGCGGTGTCGGGATCGACCTCGAGACAGTAAGTCCAAATCTCTTTCCACGTCCCGCCGGGGAATTCGACGGACTTTCCCTTGGCGCTCCGCGGTGCGACGCCTTTCAACCAATAGCCCATGAGACGCTCTCAGCTTATGCCGCCACGTCAGTTGGGAAAACCGCAGAGCGCTGCGTACTCGGGCAACGTGAAGCCGCAGCCGGGGCACAAGCTCGGGACGGAGACGATCTCCGCGGTCGACGTCGTCGGCGAATGGGATTCGCACTGACACGTCTCCTCGGGGCAGCTGCAGGAGATCGTATAGGCGGTCTCGCCGCACGCGTAGGACGACACCGTCGCGCACGCCGCGTCGGTCTGCTCGCTCGACGTTTCCCCGCTGATGCAGGTCGCCGCATCGGGCGCGAGCTCGGCGTCCACGTCGGCGGGTGAGTCGTCGGGCGCGCCGTCGTGCGTCGAGTCCGCGTCGGCGAAGTCATCGTCGGCGACGCGCCCCCCGCACGCGGCGAGCGTCGCGCACACGAGGAAAAAGCATTCGTGGGTGGGCATGCGCTCGTCCGAACCGGTCGCGCGCGCCGAACATTCCCCCGCCTCGCGGGAAGACTCCACGACGGCGCGCGTAGAAAGGGCGCATGCAACGTGCCCAGAGCATCGAATTCGAGATTCCGAAGGGTCCGGGCGCGATGCGCTCTGCAAACGGCGGGGCGGTCGAGGCGCTCGACGCGGCGCTCGCGGCGTCGATGGGCGGCGCGAACGTGCTCCACGGATTCGACCCGCGGCGCATCGTGGCGTTCGCCGCGGGCGGCCCGCCGGTCTGGAGCGTGGCCTTCGCTTCGCGCGACGGGCATCACCAATTTCTGACCTACGGGCTCTCGCGCGCGGTCGATCCGGCGTCGCCATTTCCGTTCGAGCTCGCGCTTCGCGTGCGCGATCCGAATCCGGCGCCGATGTGGCCGGTGATGTTGCTCCGTTCGATCGCGCGATATCACTTCTCGACGGGCCGCGTGATCGCGCCTGGCCAATTCATCGATCTCGGCGGGCCCATCTCGCAGGCGCCCGTCACGCCCGCGGAGCGCCACACGATGCCGACGACTCACATGACGGCCATCATGACGCTCGGCGGCGCCACGATCCCGACGCCGCACGGCCCCATCGCGCTCCACAACGTGCTCGGCATCGACGCGCGCGAGTGTGAGCTTCTCCAATCGTGCCGCGCGGAGTCCTTCATGCGCGAGCTCGCCAAGCGCAATCCGGGCTACGTCGTGGCGCTCGACGGCCCGAGTCTCGCGGACGACGCCACCTTCGTCGGGGCGATCGAAGAGGCGGCCCGCCGCGAAGGGAGCGACTGCCAAGCCGTCTGCGTTCCGGGCCTTCGTTGGGCCGACGACGGCTCGGCGTTCGACATCACCATTCCCGCCGAGCACGCGGGGAGGCTCCGTCGCCGCATCCTCTCGCGGCTCCCGTTCGGACAAGGTCTCTTGGCGCACACGGACCAACCGGGTCCGGGCGGCGAGATCCTCTTCCTTCCGGCGGCGTCAGTCGATGTCCCCGAAGCGGACGAGCGACGCCTCACCCTGGAGGTGCCGCACGAGAGCCCCTACGTGAGCCTGCTCGCGGACGGCAACCGCGCGACATGGAAGCTCCGGTACTAACCGCGATGTCCACTCGGAAGCTCTTTGTCGTTTCTTTTTTGGCGCTCGCCGTCGGCGCGTGCGGCGGGACCGTCGGACGACGGATCGACACCGCGCAGGTGACGAAAATCCAAACGTGCGTCACCACCGAGAGCGATCTGCTGGCGTGGTTCGGCGAGCCGCGAACGCGGGGCAACGAAAATGGTTTTGCGACGATGACGTGGTCTTATGCCCACGTACACGCCGGCGGCGGCGAGACGCAGTCGCTGAGCGTGACATTGAACCCGCGCGGCCGCGTCGTGCAGTATCGGCTCAATCCCATCGCAGCGACCACCGACGTCAAAGACATTTGCCCGGCGACTTCGTCTCTTTGAGCGCGTAGTCTTCGGGATGAGTCGCCCGTTCCTCGCCACGATCGCGTTCGCCGCCTTCGGGCTCGTCGTCGCGTCATCCGGTAGTGGAGCGAACGCGGACGTTCCCGACGCGGCGCCCGCGCCGACATGCGGGCCCGGCGAGACGCGGTATGGGTCGACATGCTGTCTGCCCGCGCACGCACGCGAGGAGGACAAGTACCCGGGCATGGTTTACCTCGACTGCCACGGCCCGCAGATCGGACGCGTGTGCCGCAAGGAGACCGACTGCGACGTCGCGTGCTCGTGCGATCCCGACCCACTGCTGTCGCCGCGAGACGGCCCGCTTGGCCCACGCGACGGAACGCGCGGCGCGGTCGGCCACTGCGCGGGCCGACTGCAGCTCGGCGTCTTCCAATGCCGCATCGACGAGCACGGCGTCGTCGGTCACCTGATCGTCGAATGAGGGTTCGAGCGCGAGCGTTCTTTCCTTCGTGCGTACGAAATCGCCATTCGCGTTGTGCCTCGTCGGCTGCGCGCGGGCGCTCGCACCGAGCGTCCACGTCGCCGAGCCTCCGCGCGTAGCGACCACA
Source organism: Polyangiaceae bacterium (assembly GCA_036488725.1). GTDB lineage: Bacteria > Myxococcota_A > Polyangia > Polyangiales > Polyangiaceae > DASXHD01. The sequence continues at coordinate 37,070 of DASXHD010000003.1, forward strand.
CCCGCGCCGGTCGCTGCACCAGCGGACGAGGTCGAGGACGCACCGCCGCCGAAGACTTGCACCTATACGGCGCGCGGGTCGACCACGAGATTCGAGCTCGTCACGCCGTGCGCCAAAGCGGTCAGCGACGACGCCGCGTGCGCGGCCGCGAAGCTCGCGGTTCGCGACACGACCGGCAACGAGCTCCAGCGACTCGATCTCGCGAGCGTGTGTCTCGTCTTGGCCGACGACGACACGCTCATCCAAGGAGCGACCGCGCTCTACGACGCGCAGAGCACCATCGTGACGGGCGATTTCGATTTCGACGGCCGCGAGGACTTCGCGGTGCAAGTCGGCGCCGACGGCCCGTACGGCGGCCCGACCTTCGACGTCTACTTGCAGACGGCGAACGGCAAGTTCGCGCGCTCGGAGCCGCTCAGCACGCTCACGCGCGAGACCTTGGGCTTCTTCCAAATCGACGCGGCGCACAAGCGGCTCGTCACGGCGGCCAAGAGCGGGTGCTGCTGGCACCAAACCGAGTTTCTCACGATCGAAAAGGGCGCGCCGAAGCCCGTCGAGCGTTTCATCGAAGACGCGACGGGCGACGTCGTCGTGGAGACGCACGAAGTCCTCGTCGGAAAAACGTGGCGCACGACGGTGACGCGTCACAAGTAGCGTCGCATCCAGCGCCGAAGCTGCAGCGTGCTAATTCCGAGACATGCGCTTCGCATTCGTCTTCGCCGTCCTCGCTTGCAGCTGCTGCGGAGGGTCGCCCGCTGCGCGCGAAGCGGTTCCGGCACCGCTGCCGCCAGTCGGCGTGGCCGGCCCGACGGACGCCGCGATCGCCAAGGACGCGCCCGCGGATCTCGAGAGCCCGCCGTACGACGTGGGCTCGACGTTCGGTGGCGGCGTCGCTGAAGGTGGTACCGGCGGCGGCGGACCGGGCGGGCCCATCACCGTGCAGACATGGCGATTACCCGAGCACACGAGCGACGCCGGTCGGTGACACGCTCGTCGTCGTCGTCAGTCCGGATACTTCGCGGCGACCGCTCCGACGTACGTGCCCGGCGGCGCGGCAACGTCGACCGCGACGCGAATGCGATCGTGCGCGTGGAGCTCGACGGTCTGCGCGTCTCGGAAGCGCGTTCCGTCTTCGCTCGTGAGCGTGACGTCGAGCTCGACCTGACCCTCGCCTCCGCCATCGTTTGCGACCTCCACGACGACTCGTTCACGACCAGGCGCAGGAGATGGCGCGACCGAGATCACGCGAGCGTGCGGTCGCGGGCCGGCGCAGGCCGCAAGAAACGTCGCGAAGGCGAAACTCAGCGTCCGGGAATCCACGGCGGCCTCGCGAGAAAAAAGCAAATGAGACCGACGACGAGCGTGACTGTGACGAGCGCGGCCGTCATCGACGAGAGCGGATCGACGCGACGCTCCGAGCGGCTGAGGCTGATGATGCCGAGCGGCTCGGGAATGATCGGGAGCTTGTGCTCGCCCTCGAATTCCCAATCCGGCAGAAACGCCTCGTCGCGCAGCGCTCGAGACAGAAGACCGAGCTCCGCCTCGAGAGCTCGCCGCTGCTCCTCGGTGAGCGTGACCGTCGGCCAAGTCTTGCGCATCGCTTCGGCGGACGCGGCGTAAGCGCGAAACTCGTCGTCGCGCGTCGAGGCCCACTGCACGATCGCGAGATCGCCTCCGGTGAGATCGCAGATTCGTTCTTCGACGTACGCCATGAACGTGTTCGAGCCGCGGAAGGCGTCGAGCTGCTCGACGCGCACGCCGTCGAACCGCAGGCGGCCCATCGAGCCGATCTCGTCGCGAATCTCGATCTCCCACGGCTGCCCGGCTGCGCCTTCGATCTCGACGGCCTTGTCGAAGCAGACGCGCGAGCCGCGTCGCCGCTTGCCGAGCGTTTCGACGCGAGTCGCTTCGGTCCGCCGTCGATCGCGCGAAATTGCGGCGCGCACGTGAAACCACGCGATGCGCATCGCGCCGAGCGTGCCGGGCGCCGTCAGAAACGCGAAATACGCGAACAGCAAAATGAAGAAAGCGATCGTGAGCGTTTCTACGTTGGAGCGCTGCGTGAGTGTGACGAAGAGCTCGCCGCGCCACACGAGCAAAAAAACGCCGAGGAGCGCGACGAGGAAGAGCGACGGATGAACGATCGCGAGCCAGATGACGCGACGATGATATTGGCGCGGGCTCGACAGCCGAGGCTCGGCAAGCGAGAAGCGATGCGCGCTCGAAACCATCGGGATCGCCTCAGGCGTTGCACCGCGCGTGCCACGCGGCGCGCTTGGTTCAGTCGAGCTGATCGCCGAACTCGAAGGCGACGCGAACCGGACGGCCCGACGGTGTCTTCGCGCCGAGCTCGGCGAGCACGTGGTCCATCGTGGCTTGCTCGCGCGCGAGCTCGCTCCCGTTTGCCCGCGATCGCATGCGCTCGGGGACCCAGCATTCGATGAGACCGTTGGAGGTCGGGTCGATCTTGGACTCGTCGATCGCGCCGAGCGCCGCGACGTCGAGCTTCGCGATCGTGCGCTTGATGTCCCCGCCGTCTGCGCGGAGCTGTCGGCTCGTCGTCCCGTCCGCGTCGGTCTTCGTTCGGCGGACGAGCGTCACGTGCTCGAGATCCATCGGGTCGAGCAGCGGCGTCAGCGCGTCAGCCAACCGCGGGCACGCACGGTGACCACGGCGACCGGGAAAATCCAAAAGAGCGAGAACGCCGAAAAATACGAGAAGAGAATGCCGTAGACGAAGTCCCACGAGCGCTCGCTTCGCACGTAATAAAGAATGTTGAAGCACGCCATGAGGCCGACGGCGCACAGCAAACGGAGAAGCGCGAGCGGGTGCGCGCTCACGATGACGCCGAGGATGCCGAGGCTGCCGAGCGCGACCGGATAGCGGAGGTTCGAGATGACGACGTCGGCGAGCGCGATGAGACGCGCGCGGCCGCGGCGCTTCCAGACGATTTCGCGGGCGAAGCGGAATTCTTCGCGCACGTAGCTGCGGTCCCAGCGGAGCAGCATTTTGCAGAGTCGCATGTAGCGCACGGGGACGATCGTGTGCACGACCGCGGCGCGTTGATAAACGCTGTCGAAGCCTTCGCCCATGATGAAGTTGGTCATCGAGCGGTCTTCGCCGTAGGTCGAGGGCGCGCCGAGGAAGCGCTGGCCCATCCACGCGTCGAGCACTTTGCGAACGACGCTCGCGCGGTACGCGGCGAGCGCGCCGGGGCAGCAGTAAACCGTGCCGTACGTCGACTGCACCGCGCGCAAAAAATCGAACGTGAGCGCGTAACGCACTTTGAGCATGCGCGGGATGACGCCGCCGTCGCGGTTCAGCACGGTGACTTTGCCGGCGACCGCGCCGACGCGTGCGTCGCGGAAGGGGCCGGCGATCGCGAGGAGGGTGTCCGGCTCGATGACGCTGTCGGAGTCGATGGTGACGACGACCTCGCCGCGCGCTTGGCGAAAGCCGGCTTCGAGCGCCGCGCGCTTGCCGCGATTTTTGGCGAAGCGAACCGTCGTGACGAGACCGGGGTGACGGCTCGCGGCGGCTTGAATGTGCTCCCACGTGTCGTCGCGGCTGCCGTCGTCGACGACGAAAATTTCGAGACGCTCGCGCGGATAGCGCGCGGCCGCGACCGAATCGATCGACGCGGCGACCATCGGCCCTTCGTTGTACGCGGGGATGACGACGGTGAGCGGCGGCGCGCTCGCCCACTCGGCAGCCGGCGGCGTGCGATAGCGAAACCAAAGGAGCGTGCGAAAGACGAGCATCACCGTGCCCATCAGCGCCCAGAGGAGGCTCGGCCGAATGACGAAGGTCGTCCAATGATGCTCGTGCGCCGCCGCGACGACGGGCTCGAACACGCGCCAGCGCAACGTGAAGTAAACGAGCGCCGCGAGCGCGACCAAAATCGCGCCGCGAAAGACCGCGTCCCACGGCTGGAGCTCGAGGTCGTGACGCCGCGACGTCTTCGCGCGCGCCGGCTCGGCGATCCAATTTCTCGAGATCGACATACTGCGAAACGGCGCCTCGGCCGGAAACTTAGTTCAACGAATCGGACCGAGCAAAGGCCCATTCCATTGGACGGCCGCCTTTTACAAAACTTCAGCCCGCGGCGAACGCTTCGCTCTTCTTCCAGAGCTCTGCCGCGAGCGCGTCGTCTTGCGCGAGCTTGCTCGGCTCCTTCACGCGGCAGTCGGCGTCGTAATAGAGCCCGGTTTCCCCGGCGGCCTCGGGCGAAATGGCGCAGTGCAAGCTCGACTGTGCGCCCTCTTCGACGCTGCGCATCCACATCGTCGCGAGCGGACGAATCGGCCACGGAATGCGCCGCCAGATGTCCGACGCGATGACGCCCGGGTGCACCGCGTAGGTGTGAACGCCTTTTTCTTTTTCGCGCCGCGCGAGCTCTCGCGCGAACAGAATGTTGCACGCCTTGGAGACCGCGTACTCGTTCATGCCGGTCGTCGATTTCGTCGGACCTCGCAGCGCGTCCCAGTCGATGCGCTCCGCGCCGTAGTGCGCTTTGCTCGAGACCATCACGACGCGCGACGTCTCCGCTTTTTCGAGGAGCGGCAGGAGTCGCGTGACGAAAAGAAAATGCCCGAGGTGATTCGTACCGAAGTGTGACTCGAAGCCGTCTTTCGTCGCGCCCTGGCCGCCGCCGATTCCGGCGTTCGCGACGAGCACGTCGATCTCGTCGACGCGTTTTTGAATTTCGTCGGTCGCGCGGCGCACGCTCGCGAGCTCGCCGAGCTCGAGCGCGACCCACTCGCCTTTGCCGCCCGCTTTCGCGATGTCGCCCAGCACGCCCTTGGTTTTTTCCTCGGAGCGCGTCGCGACGATCACGCGCGCGCCGGTCTTGGCGATCTCGGTCGCGGTCACGCGGCCGATGCCCGTGTTCGCTCCCGTGATGACGACGGTCTTCATGGCCCTGAGCTACAGCACGGGCCCGTCGGCGGCGAGCTTCATCGCGTCGAGCGCGCCTTTCGGCAGCTTTTTCGGATCACGCACCTCGTGGCCGGCGCGGTCCATCGCGAAAAAAATCGTCGGCCGGCGTTTGCTCGTCGTCTCGACGTAGAGCACGAGAAGCTCGGTTTTCCCGGTCCGCGCGAGCCAGGCGTCGAACGCCTCCGCCTCGTCGTCTTTGTAGAACTTGCGAAGCGACGCCCGCGCGCGCACGACCGGCTCGCCGGTGACTTTGCCGTCGGTGTCGACCTCACCCTCGTGTTTTGCGATCGCGCCCCACGCGGACTTCGCGGCGACGCGCTGCGCGTAGCGCGCGGCAGGCAACGCTTTCTTCGTCCGAAGCGTGAGCCGCTCGCGCGCCGCCCACGAGATCACCGGGTCGCGTCTTCGCGCGAGGGCGATGAGCGCCACGGACGTCGAGAGCGCTCCGACCGCCACGAGCGCGACGAGCCGCCGCCGCTGGCCCGCGAGCCGATAGCGAATGATCGACGTCGCGAGCGGCATCAGCATCGTCATCACGATCGCGATCTCGAGGACGAGCGTGACGAGCATCACGTGCACGCAAGCGAAGAGGCCGAGCTGCGGCCGAAAATACGCGAAGTACTGATAGACCGCGCCGAGCACCACGAACGCGAGCGTCGCGAGGTTCACCGTTTTGTAGAGGACGAACTCGCGCCGCGCGTGGTCGACCGAGAGCCAATACGGAAAGAGCAGCGGGAAAAAGATGTAATATGCAAATGGTTTGGGTGGATGAAGCCGGTAATACCGCTCGAATTTCATCGGTCCCGCGACGACCTTGTCGAGGATGGGAAATCGCTCGGCGTAGCTGCGGAGCACGTTGATGAAGACGACGGAGACGACGCACACGCCGAGGTTCGCGAGGGTCATCGTGATCGGAAAGAGCGCCGCGACGACGAACACGAGAAACGGCGCGACCGCGAAGAAGACGATGCGCGACGCAAAGTCGACGCCGTCGAGGATGCGTCGCACTATTTCTTCGGCGCAGGCGGCGTCGTCTTGCTTTGAGCTTTTTGCGCGTCGGCTTGTTGCTCGACCGCGGTGAGACGGCCCTTCACCATCTCGAGGGTCATCGGATCTGCGAGGACCGCGTCGACCGCTTTGCGCCCAGCCGGCCCGCCGTACGCGAGGAGCGCTTGGCCCGCGCTGACGACCGCGTTCGCGACGTCCTCCGATTCGGCGGCTGCGTGGTAAAGCGCGAGGAACTGCTGGAGCGACGGCGCTTCGGACGCGTCGCCGATTTCGACGAGCGCTGCAGCGGCTTGTTTCACGTCGCCGTCGCTGTCGGCCGGATCGAGCAAGTGCGCGGCGAGGAGCGGCGCGGCTTGTTTGTTCTTCATCGCGGCGAGCGCTTGCGCCATCGGACCGACGGGCGGCGTGAGCAAGACGTCGTGCAAGAAATCGTAATGATGCGCGAGCGCGTCGAGCATGTACTTCGCGCCGCTTCGGCGCGCGGCGAGCGCGCGGCGGCCGTCGGCGAGAAGAATCGGCGCCGTGAGCGGGTTGCTCGTGATCGCGACAAGCGTCTTGGTGACGCTCTCGTCGTCGAGCGTCGCGAGCTCGCGCAGCAAGAGCCGCTGGCCGGACACCATCTCGGAGTCGCGGTTGGTGAGCGCGGCGCTGATTTGATCCGCGAGCGGAGGCACCGGTTGCGCCGCGGCGCCCGCGAGCCCGTCGGCTTGTGCCGCACAGCTCTTGATCGGCGCGCCGAGCGAGAGCTCGCGCTCGACTCCGCCGGTCGCGGCGTCGAGGACGAGGACTTTGCCGCTCTCGTCGCAGAGCACGAAAGTGCTGGGACCTGCCGCGCCACCGACGAGATCGACCGGCTCGTCGTGCACCCACGCGAGCTTGGTGGTCTTCGCGTCGAACGCCATCGCGAGACGGAAATACGTCCCGTAAAATCGATCGCCGGCGAAGCCGATCGGATCGCCCGCGGTCGGCATCGCGTAGATGCGCGTCTTGTCGAGCGCGAGCGCGACCGGGCCGAGCGGCTCTTCGCCGGGACCCATGAGCGCCGGCGTGCCCGGCAATTCGCGCTGCGGCAGCGCGAGGTGCGTCGCCTGGTTGCGCGAGCCGCCGGTGATCTTGTCGTCGAGCCGGAAGAGATCCTGCTCGCCGAAAAAGAGCGACCCGGCCTCGGCGAATGCGTGGCTGACTTTTCCGCGGAGGAGAATGCGCGCCGCTTCCTCGCCGCTCGAGAGATCGAGCACCGAGACGTACTGGCGGCTCCACGGGACGAACGCGTAGCCCGCGAGGACCGCGGGGACGCCAAGCCCTTTGTCGGATTCGATTTGGCGCGCGACGCTGCCGTCGCGATCGATCGCGAGGAGCACCGAGCCGCCCTCGTTTCCCGAGAGCGTGACGACGGTCGTCTTGCCGTCGTCGCCCGCGCCGCGCATCTTCATCGGGCCGACTTGGCGCGACCAAATTCTTCGGCCGCTCGTCGCGTCGAGGCAGAAGAGCTCTCCCCCGCCCTCGCCGACGACCACCGAGCCGGCTATCGTCGGACGGACGTCGACCGCGTGCGCGAACGTCCACGGCTGTCCGCCCGCGAGCGCGACGCCGACGACCTTGTCGCTGTTGCCGGCAACGCCGACCGCGACGTCCGCGCCGACGGCCGGCTTGGCCGAGCCGATCTTCGCCATGACGGCGGCGATGGACGCGCCGTTGTCGTCGCTCCAGTTCGTCGAAAATAAATTCGGGTGCGTCTGACCGCCACCGCACGCGAGGACGACCGCGAGAAGCACGAGTTTCTTCACGACCCACCTCCCGTCGCCTGCACGGCTTGGTCGAGCGCTTGCTTGATGCGCGCGGAGCCTTTTTGCGGCCACTTTTTCGTCGTCTCGGCGAGGAACTTGTTCGCCTCGCGCGTGCCGAGCTCGCGAATGCGGCCGACCAATTTGATCTTCGTGTCGTCGCCGACGTCGGTGCGGAAGAGCACTTGCTCGACGCCGGCCGACGCCACGTCGAACGGAATCTTGCCGATGCGCGCGCCGAGCTTCTCGCAGTCCGCGGGGTCGCAGAGCATGCCGATCGAGGTCGCCGCTTCGTTCACGCGATGGTCGAGCGCGAGGAACAAATCGGGCACCGCGCTCTTCGCCTTGAGCTGGCCGAGCGCGTTCGCCGCGACGCCGCGCACCATGCCGTCTTGATCCGAGAGGCCCTTCACGAGGCCGCGCACGGCGGCAGGTCCCTTCGTTTTGCCGAGCGCCTTCACGGCGGATTGGCGGACGCGCACGCTCCGATGTTGCATGTATTCTGCAATCGCTTGGCTCGCAGGCTGCGCTTCGAGATCGGCGAGCGTGTCGATGGCCGCGGTCGTCAGCTCTGGCGTCATGCCGCGATCGAGCAGCGCGACGATCGACGCGACGTACGGCGCGCCTGCGGTCTTGCCGGCGAGGCGAACCTCGTCGAGCGCGGCGCGGATTTTCGTCCCGTCGCTGGACTTCAAGTCCGCCGCGGCCGTCTTCGAGACTTGCACTTGCGGCGGTTTGTTCTGGGCCCCCGCGGTCGCGGTCGCGAGCAACGCGACGAGCGAACCAGCCAAAAACGCGTGCTTCATCGGCGCAAAAAACCATTTTTCCGCCGCGTTGACCAGCGCGAGGATGAGCGCGCGACCGGGACGTGCTATTTCGCCCGGGTGGCAACCGAAGCGCCCCGCAGGCCGTGGTACCTGGTCGTGGCGCTACTCCTTTGCATGCTCGGTTTCGGCGGCTGCGGCGCGACCGCGGGGTGGGAGACGATTCAGCGGTACCGCGGCGTCCAGCTCGAGAGCCCGACCGGCGACCTCGCGCACCAGGACAGCCGTCAAGCCGCGTCGGCGGCGTACGATCAGTGGACGGCCGCGCTCGAGTCGGAGCACGCGCGCGGGTTTCCGTTCGCAGTGGCCGAGCTCGTGCTCGGGCTCGCGCTCTCGGCGTTCGCGATGGGCGCGTGGGTCGGTCGCGGCGGCGCGCGGCGCGCGGTCGTGCAGATCACGGTCGCTCAAGCGCTGCTCGTCGCCGCGGCGTTCGTCGCGATGCCGCGTTCGCGCGCGGCCGAGATCAATTTTCGACTGCAGGTCGCCGAGAGCAGAGCAGTCGAAGCGCACCAGCCGATCGACCCGAAGACCGTGCCGGCGCTTCGCATCGTCGCGCACGCCTCGACGATCGCGTTTCTCCTCTTTCGCACGGTCGCGGCCGGTCTCATCGTCGTCGCGCTGACGCGCCCGCGCGCACGCGCGTATTACGACCCGCAGGCCCAAAGACCCAACGAAGGTTGATGGGAAAGATCCGGCGCCTCGACTCGGAGCTCGTCAACCAAATCGCCGCGGGCGAAGTGGTCGAGCGGCCGGCGAGCATCGTCAAAGAGCTCGTCGAAAACGCGCTCGACGCCGGCGCGACGCGCGTGCGAGTCGACATCGAGCAAGGCGGGCTCGCGCTCGTCCGCGTGACCGACGACGGCGAAGGCATGAGCCGCGACGACGCGCTCCTCGCGCTCGAGCGTCACGCGACGAGCAAGATCGAAGCGTTCGACGATCTCGCGCGGCTCGCGACGTTCGGTTTTCGCGGCGAGGCGCTGCCGAGCATCGCGTCGGTCAGCGAGCTCTTGCTTCTCACGCGGCGAAAAGACGACGACGAGGCGACCGAAGTTTCGCGCGGCGAGGCGCGCAGCGCGGCGCGTGCGCCGGGCACGACCGTCGAGGTGCGCGAGCTCTTCGCGAACGTTCCCGCGCGCCGAAAATTCTTGAAGGCCGCGCCGACCGAGGCCGCGCACGTCGGCGAATCGGTGCTCCACGCGGCGCTCGCGCGTCCGGACGTGACCTTCGTCTTGGCGCGCGACGGAAAAATCGCGCGCGAGCATTTGCGTTCGGCGTCGCGACGCGAGCGTGCGCTCGCCGCGCTCGGGGAGCCGCGTCTCGTCGCGTGCCGAGCCGAGCGCGGACCGGTTCGCATCGAGGCGCACCTGGGTCCTCCCGAGCGGGCGCGCGCCGGCGCCGCCGCGCTCCATTTGATCGTCAATGGCCGCCCCGTCCGCGACAGACCGCTCGCACGCGCCGTCGCGCAAGCCTACGGCTCGGTGCTCGAGGGCGGCCGCTTCCCGATAGGTGTAGTTTACATTGATTTGCCGCCCGACGTGGTGGACGTCAACGTGCACCCGCAAAAGTCGGAGGTTCGATTCGACGACGCGCGCGCGCTCTACGACGCGCTCACACGCGAGATCTTCGCAGGCCTCGCCAAGGTCTTCGCGATCCCGGCGCTCGGGCCTTCGACGCGACCGTGGCTGCCGCCGCCCTCGTCGCGCAACTACGCGGTGCCGACGACCGGCGACCCGAGCTTCGAGCTCGCCGAGCCGAGCACGACGCGCTCCATCGTCGCCGACGACTTGGCCGCGCTCGCCTCGTTCACGCCCGCGCCCGCGTCGGAAGCCGAGCCGCCGTCGAGTCTCTTCTCGACGCGCGGTTTCTACGAGGGCCTGCGATTCGTCGCGCAAGTCCGCGGCACGTTCCTGATCTGCGAGGGCCAAGACGCGCTCTACGTCGTCGACCAACACGCGGCCGACGAGAGGCGAAACTTCGACAAGCTGCGCCGTTCGTTCGAGACGCGCGCAGTCGCCGTGCAAAAGCTCCTCGTGCCCGAGGTCGTCGAGCTCCAACCGAGCGAAGCCGCAGCGCTCGCCGAGCACGAAGACGTCGCGCTTCGCCTCGGCGTCGAGGTTCGCACGGCAGGTCCCAGCGCGATCGCGGTGCACGGCGTGCCGGCGCTCCTCGCGCGCGCGCGCCCCGAACGGCTCGTTCGCGATTTGCTCGCCGAGCTCTCGCGCGGCTCGGAGCTCGCGCGTCCGTACTCGGGCGCGGTCGACTTGGTGCTCGCGACGATGGCGTGCCACGGCTCGATTCGCGCGGGCGATGCGCTCTCGGCCGAGCAAGCGCAAGCCCTCGTCGCGTCGCTCGACGGCGTCGATTTTTCCGGGCACTGCCCGCACGGCCGCCCGGTGTTGTTGCGCATCCCGTTCAGCGAGCTCGAGCGCCGCGTCGGGCGGTGAGCGATGCACGAAGACCGAGAGCTCGCAGCGGACGTCGTTCATCTCGTCGGAAACATCGACGGCTTCGCCGGGTTCTATTGGCTCGAAAACCGGACCGAGTTCGACGCCGCAGTCCTCATCGCCATCGACCGCGGTCGCGTCGTCGCCTCGGCGAGGCTCACGGTCTTGCCGCATGCACGCGTCCTCATCGTTTCGAGCATGAGCGCAATCGGGCACAGCGATGCGATCGTCCTGACTGCCGACGAGCTCGCTGCTGCAGCCAAACGCGACGACACGCGCCGCGCCGCGTGGACCGATTTTCGACTCGACGTCGACTCGCGCGTCGAGACGCGATGGGACGCGCGAAAGCTGCTGCTCGTCTCGGCCTCGCCCGCGATCGACGCAACGGTGCTGCGCGCAGCCGCGGCCATGCCGCTCACGACGTACGGGATGCGAGACCCGGCGCGCGTGCTCGACGCGCTCGCGATTTTTCCGATGCCGACCGTCATCGTGCTCGACGCCGAGCTGCCCGGCGCCGTGGAGCTCGAACGCACCATTCGTGCGACCTACCCAGCTCGGTTCGGGGCGTTCGATCGGATTCAATACGTTTCGAGCGCGCGCGGGCTTCGGCCCGAGGACACCGAGCGAATCTTGGGCGCGCTCGGCATGCGACTCCGCCCGACCGCCGCGAAGAGCCCACTCGAGGGCGTTTCGATTTTGGTCGTCGACGAGCCAGATGGCACGTTGGACGAAGAAGTCTTTGCCGTCGCGAGCGGCGCGAGCGTGCAGATCGCGACGGGATGGGAGGCGATCGAGCACCTCGACGCCGGCCGATTCGACCTGGTGATCGCCGGCGAACCGGCCGATCTGAAGCTCTCGCTCTGCGTCGGCGATCTTTTGCGCGCCGTCGAACGGTGATTACGCATGAACATGAACGCCACGAACCTCGTTCCGTATTTGGGCAAGCGATCCGACTCGCCCGACATCGCGAAGCTTCTCGCGACCTTTGCCGTCGATCCGTGAAATTCAAATCCATTCGCAACTCGAAAAGGCCTTCGAGAGCTTCCGCGGCGAGCTGCCCTACGGTCTACGCTTCGAGGATTCGCGTGCCGCCGCGATCAAGACGCTCGGAAAGCCGTCGCTGTCGCGCCGAGAATCCAGGCTCGAATCGTGGACGAAGCCCGACGTGGCGCTCAGTTGAAGTTCGCGAAGCCGACGCCGGCATCCAGCTGCTCCACCTGCGACCGAGCCGCGCTTGATCGCGACGCGGTTCGCAACCAAACTTGCGCCCATGCGTTGGCTCCTGCTTTCTCTGGGCTTCGCGCTCGCGTGCGCCAAACCGCTCACCGGCGACGAGTGCGAAGCGTACAAGCACAAGGTCCGCGTGCTCGAGTATGCCGACACCGGCCGGAGCCCGTCACTCGCCAAAGAAGAAGCGCAGCTCCTCGCCAGCCCGACGTACAAGAAGAGCGAGTCCTGCCCGCAAATCTCGCGAGCGCAATTCGAGTGCGCCCAGCGCGCGAAGACCGAGGCCGACCTAAGCGCCTGCCCGAAGTGACGCCGCAGCTCCGTGAGCTGAAGAGACGACTGAAAACGTTCGGCGTGTCGAGCTGTCACGTACGCCGGCGCAACATCATCAGCTTCAGCGCGCAGAAATGGACCGACGACGACCCGCTCGTTCCGCGCGACACGATGCTGTTCTTTCATTACCCGGACGAGTCGGCCGCGGAGCGGTGGGCGGCGCGGGAGCTGGACCGCACGACGGGCGTGCACGGCGCCGCTTGCCGAGCGCCTGAAGAGAGATGGGTGTTCGTTTCGGACGACGGCCACGTCTACGTCATGGGCCAAGGTGACGACGGCGCCGAGAAACCGGTGGGAGCGAAGCTCCAGATCAACGCGGTCAAGTCGATCGGCGGATTCGCGTACGTCGTCGGCGCCGGGCGCGCGGTCTTCCGACGCACTGGCCCGAACCGGTGGCTTCGGCTGTCCGACGCTGCAATGGCTCGCGGCGAACCCGACGCGCTCGGCTTCGACGACATCGACGGCTTCTCGGAGCGAGACGTGTACGCTTGCGGCGGTCGTGGCCACCTCTGGTCATTCGATGGCCATGCGTGGAGGCGCCGAAACGTGCCGACCGACCGAGGTTGAGCAAGATCCTTTGTTCGCCGGGCGGCAAAGTCTACGTCACGACGGACACGCACGCGCTCCTCGTGGGACGTGGGTCCAAGTGGCGCACGATGGGCGCCCAGCTCGGCGACGAGCTTTTCTTCGAGGATATCGTCGCGTTCGAAGGGCGCGTGCTCATCTCGACGGATGGCGGTCTGCTCGAAGTCTGCGAAAAAGAAATCGTCACGGCAAAGCTCGAATTGCCCAGGATGCGCTCCTACACGCACTTGGCCGCGGGCGACGGCGTCTTGGTCGTCGCAGGCTCGAACGAAGCCTGGATGCTCGCCGACGGGAAGTGGAACAGAATCTTCCGCTGACTCGCTCAGCTCAATCAGGCGCGCGTGGCCGCTCGTCGAATCGCACGAGTCCGCGGCGGCGCCACCCATTGCTCGCGAGCCACGTGCTCGGTGAACGCACCGGCGAGCTCGCGAGCGGCGCGGAGCGGACGAAGCCGTCGAACCACGGCGCCGACGAAAACGGGTCGAGCCCCGCGCGCGTCCGCATGCCGTGTTTTTTCGCGTTCATGAGGACGTAGACGATCGCGTTGCGCACGGCGCGCGGCGTCGCGAGCTCGCGCGAGTGAAAGCGGTCTTCCCAAACGCGGCCACGAACGCCGAGCGTGCCGTTGATTCGCCGTGCGATGCGGATGGCGAGACCTTGGACGCCGCGCGCGAGCGCCGCTCGATCGGCCGCTTCGACGACGAGGTGCACGTGATCGACCTGCACCGAAAAGTGAAGAACGCGAAACACCGGTGAAAGCGCCGACACGTGATTCGCGGCGCGAATCGCTTCGCGCACGACGCCGCCGAGCACCTTTTCGCGAAACGGCGGGAGCCCGCGCCGCGCCCGCAGGGTCACGTGGACCGGGTGCGCCCGCGCGTGACGCTCGCGCGGGCGATGCGCCACCGACGCGCGCACGCCGGGCCGCCGCTTGCGTCCCGCGCCGTCCCGCGCGCCTCCCCAAGTCGAAAACTCGATCTCGAGCTGCTGCATGCTTCTCGAACTTGATTGAGCATATATTTTTCAGGGCCGGCCGGCAAGCCGTTTGCTCTCGGAGCCGTGAGGCCCGGGCGGCGGGCGACGTGTTTTCGGCCCGAGGGGCCGTTTTGCGTGGCGAGGACGCCACGGAGGTGCATTTTCCCTCGGGTGAGCGCGGGAAATCTCGCGGTTGGGGCGCGGCACGCACGGTGCTCTCGGGCCACGAATGGGATTCAAGCCGGACGCACACGAGCCGCGCTCGCATCATCGCCGTGAGACGGGTATGGTGCCGCGCCACGTCGGCCACGCCGCGAAGGACTCGGATGACATGAGCAAACACGTCTACTTCTTCGGTGAAGGGCGCGCCGAGGGCGACCCGATGCGTCGCGATTTGCTCGGCGGCAAGGGCGCCGGGCTCGCCGAGATGACGTCGCTCGGGTTGCCGGTGCCCCCGGGGTTCACGATTTCGACCGAGGCGTGCAACGCGTACGCGAACGCGCACGAGCACGTGAAGGGGCTCGAGAAGGAAGTCGCTCACGCGCTGGCGCGCGTCGAAGAGTCGGTCGGCAGCAAGCTCGGCGACGCGCAGAAGCCGCTCCTCGTGAGCGTTCGCTCGGGCGCGCGCGCGTCGATGCCGGGCATGATGGATACGATCTTGAATCTCGGCCTCAACGACGAGACGGCCGAGGGGCTCGCGAAAGCCTCGAAAAATAGGCGTTTTGCGATGGATGCCTACCGGCGGTTCGTCGCGATGTACGCGTCGATCGCGCTCGGGCTCGACAAGGAGCCGTTCGATCACGCGCTCGACGAGGCGCGCGCGCGCGTCGCCGTCACGAAAAAGATCGACGCCTCGCGCATGAACCCCGAGGAGCTGAAGCGCGCCGTCCCCGACAGCGACTTGCCCGAAGAAGAGCTCGAGGGGCTCGTTCGCGCGTTCAAGAAAGTCGTCAAAGACAAAACCGGAAAAGATTTTCCGAGCGACCCGAAGGCGCAGCTCTGGGGCGCGATCGAAGCGGTGTTCGCTTCGTGGAACAACGCGCGCGCGGTCTATTACCGAAAGCTCCACGACATCCCCGACGACTGGGGAACCGCGTGCAACGTGCAGGCGATGGTGTTCGGAAATCTCGGAGACGACAGCGCGACCGGCGTCGCGTTCACGCGCAATCCTTCCACCGGGCAAAAGGAGCTCTTCGGCGAGTGGCTGCCGAACGCACAGGGCGAGGACGTCGTCGCCGGCATTCGCACGCCGCTGCCGATTCGGTCGACGGGCAAAAAGGAAGCGCTCGAAGAGAAAATGCCGCTCGCGTTCGCGCAGCTACGGCAAATCGCGGACAAGCTCGAGCATCACTTCCGCGACATGCAGGACCTCGAGTTCACCATTCAGAACGGCAAGCTCTACATGCTGCAGTGCCGCAACGGAAAGCGCACCTCGCGCGCCGCCGTTCGCATCGCGGTCGAGATGGTTCGCGAGAAGCTGATCGATCAAAAAGAAGCGGTGCTCCGCGTCGAGCCCGAGTCGCTGCATCAGCTCCTTCACCCGACGCTCGACCCGAGCGCGCCGAAGGAGCTCCTCGCGCGCGGACTCGCGGCGAGCCCGGGCGCGGCGAGCGGCGCCATCGTGTTCGACGCCGACGAAGCGAAAAAGCGCTCGTCCCAAGGAACTGCCGTCATTTTGATGCGCGTCGAGACGTCACCCGAAGACATTCAAGGCATGCAGGTCTCGCGCGGAATTCTGACGGCGCGCGGCGGCATGACGTCGCACGCGGCGGTCGTCGCGCGCGGCATGGGCAAGCCGTGCGTCGCCGGGACGACGAGCGTGCAAGTTCGTTACGACAACCAGACCGCGACGTTCACCCTCGAGGGCGGCGGCACCAAAGTGCTGAAGAAGGGCGACGCGATCACGATCGACGGCGGCACCGGCGAGGTCTTTCTCGGCGCGGTCGCGACCGTGCCGGCGGGTCTCTTTCCCGAGCTCGAGGAGCTCATGAAGTGGGCCGACGAGAGCCGCTCGCTCCGCGTTCGCGCCAACGCCGACACGCCGCACGACGCGCGAACGGCCCGCGCGTTCGGAGCCGAAGGCATCGGCCTCTGTCGCACCGAGCACATGTTCTTCGGCGAAGAGCGCATCACCGCGGTGCGCGAGATGATCCTCGCCGAGACGAAAGAAGAGCGTGAGCTCGCCCTCGCGAAGCTCCTCCCCTTCCAGCGGAACGACTTCACCGAAATCTTCCGCGCGATGGACGGCTTGCCCGTCACGATTCGTCTCCTCGACCCGCCGCTCCACGAATTTCTGCCGACCGAGCCGAAGCAGATGGAGCAAGTCGCGCAAGCGATGGGCGTCACCGCGGCGGTCATCGCCAAACGCTCCAAAGATCTGCACGAGCAAAACCCGATGCTCGGTCACCGCGGATGCCGGCTCGCGATCACCTTCCCCGAGATCTACGCGATGCAAGCGCGCGCGATCCTCGAGGCGGCCAAGACGGTCAAAAAAGAGGGCGTCGACGTTCACCCCGAGATCATGATCCCGCTCGCGATCTCGAAGGCCGAGCTCGACGTCGTGAAGCGCATCGTCGACGAGGTCGCGCTCAAGGTCGGCGACGTGCCGGCGTTCGCGTTCGGCACGATGATCGAGCTCCCGCGCGCGGCGATTTTGGCCGACGAGCTGGCCGAGACCGCCGAATTTTTCTCCTTCGGTACGAACGACCTCACGCAAGCGACGATGGGCCTCTCGCGCGACGACGCCGGCCGCTTCTTGCCCGCGTACGTGGAACAAGGGATTTTGCCGAAGGATCCGTTCGTGTCGATCGACACCGTAGGCGTCGGCGAGCTCGTGAAGCTCGCCGTCGAGCGCGGTAGGGAAACACGCGCGAAGATCAAGCTCGGCGTCTGCGGCGAGCACGGCGGCGACCCGGCGAGCATCGCGTTCTTCCACTCGGCGGGCCTCGCGTACGTCTCGTGCTCGCCGTTCCGCGTGATCATCGCGCGCCTCGCGGCGGCGCAAGTCGCGGTGAAGAAGAAGTCCGGCCACGTCGGGACGGCTTGATCGATCCGATCCTCCAAACGCTCGAAGCCGATCCCGGGGTGCTCGTCTGCATCGTCGGGCAAACCGCGAGCGGCAAGACCGAGATCGCGACGCGCGTGGCCGAGCGCGTCGGCGGCGAGATCGTCACGGCCGACAGCGTGCAAATCTACGAAGAGTTCGACGTCGGATCCGGCAAGCCGACGGCCGAGGAGCTCGCGCGGGCGCCGCATCATCTCGTCTCGACGCTCGACCCGATGTCGCCTTGCGACGCGTCGCGCTTCACGCGGCTCGCCGACGCGGTCATCGCCGACGTGCGCGCGCGCGGAAAAATCCCGATCGTCTGCGGCGGCACGTTTTTGTGGGTCAAAGCGCTCGTGGCGGGGCTCGCGCCGGCGCCGCCGGCGGACGAAGCGGTGCGCGCGCGTCACCGCGAGATGGTCGATCGCGAGGGACGCAACGCGCTCCACGCCGCGCTGGCGAAGATCGACCCCGAATCGGCCGCGCGACTTCATCCGAACGACGTCGTGCGCGTGTCACGCGCGCTCGAGGTCTTCGAGACGGGCGGCACGAAGATGAGCGAGCTCCACGCGAGCCACGCCTTCGGCAGCGCGCGTCATCGGGCGAAGCTCTTTGCGGTTCGGCGCGAGCCCGAGGAGCTCCGCGCGCGCATCGAGCGCCGCGTCGACGCGTTTCTCGCAGCCGGTTGGATCGACGAAGTGCGCGGCCTCCTCGCGCGCGGTCGCGCGGACGCGCGCGCGATGGGCTCGGTCGGCTACAAAGAGGTCGCTGCGTGCGTTCGCGGCGAGCTGCCCGCGCCCGAGCTCGGCGAGGCGATCGGCCGCGCGACACGCGTCTTCGCGCGCCGCCAAAAAACGTGGCTCGGACACGAGCCCGTCGCGTGGCTGACACCCGAGCCGTAGTCCCTTATCCTCCGCCGCATGCAACCGATGGGCTACGCACCGCCAGCCGCCATGGCCACCTCGTACGAGTTCAACGAGCTCGAAAACCGGACGATCTCCAGCACCGCGCGCTACGCGCGCATCTGGGGCGTCATCTCTCTCATCGCCGGCGTGCTGCTGCTCGGCATGGGAATCCTCATGACCGTGGTCTTCGCCGCAATGGGCGCGGCTGCGACGGCGAGCGGTTCGACCGGCGCGTTCAAGCCGGCGATGATCGCCGCGCTCGGCGCCGCGCTCATTCCCTCTTCGATCGTCAGCATCATCGGCGGCATCTTTTATTGGATCGCCGGGTCGTCGCTCCAGCGCGTCGTCGACACGCAAGGCAACGACATCGCGCTCCTCATGCAGGGCGTCAAATCGCTCTCGCGAGCGTTCATGATCGAAGCCATCGCGATGATGGTCTCGTTCGTCGCCGGCCTCGGCATCGGCCTCGCCGCCCAGCTCGGAGGGCACTGAGATGAACCCGATGGGTCCGTACAATCAGGGCAGCTACGAATACGAATTCGACGCGCAGCAAAACGCGACCATTTCGTCCGCGGCGCTCTGGGCGCGCGTGCTCGGCGTCACGCTGATCGTCGCCGGCGTCGCGTCGCTCGTGAACTGCAACGTCATCTCCTTCGTGCTCGATCTCGTGATCGGCATCTACTTCCTCGGCGGCGGCTCGTCGCTGTCGATGGTCGTGAACACGCAGGGCAACGACGTCGCCCACATGATGCAGGCGCTCGGCAAGCTCGGGACGGCGTTCAAGATCCGCGTCATCTTCACGATCGTCGTCGTCGTCTTGATGTGCATCTTCGTGGCGCTCGTGATGCTCTTGGCAATCGCGGGAAGCAGCAGATGAGGTCGCGGGCGCGGGTGGCGGCGCTGGCCGTGCTCGCGCTCCTCGCGTGCGACGCGCGCAAGCCCTCGGTCGTCGCTGCGGCGCCGGTCCACGACGCGCAACCGGCGGCGTGCAGAGCGAGCGCCGCGACCGAGCGCTTGCTGCGAGGGCTGCGCCAGCGGCTCGTCATCGAGGCGTTCGCGACACGCGGCGACGTGCTCGAGCGAACGCTGGGCGCGCTCGCCGACGCGAGCCGCTCGGTCGAAGTGCGCACCGTCGATCGCGCGCGCGCAGACGAGCTCGGCATCAAAACGCGCGGCGTCGCGTTCGCGTACGGCGCCGAGCGCGACGTCATTCCCGAGATCGAGTCGGCCGACGACGGAGGTCTCGAGCTGTGGATCGCGATGAAGATCAGCGAGCTTCGCGACAAAGCGGACGCCATCCATCACCGCATCGGAGTCCTCGTCGGGCACGGCGAGATCTCGCTGGGCGAGGCCAACCTGCTCCCAGCGGCCGCGGGCAAACCATCGGTGCGCGAGATCATCACGCGCAATTTCCCGACGTTCGAATTTGTCGACGTCGATCTCCGCGGCGGCGCGCAGCCGATCGACGAGACGCTCGAGGGGCTCGTCGTCACGGAGCCCGAGCGCGATCTCACGACGACCGAGCTCCGGCGCATCGACGATTTCGTGATGCACGGTCGCGCGCTCGTCGTGCTCGCGGGCGCGGCGAACATGCGCGCCGGCGACACGAAAATGCTCGCGACGCTCTCGACCCACGGCCTCGAACGGCTGCTCGACGGTTACGGGATCGAGCTTCATCGCGACGTGGTGCTCGACTTCGAGCGCTCGTTCCAACTTTCGGCGATGACCCAGAGCGGGGTCGCGACCGTGCGTTTCCCGGCGATTCTCGAGGTCGACCGCGATCGGCTCGACGCGTCTTTTCTGCCGTTTTTTCGCCTCGAACGGCTCGAGATGCCGTTCGTTTCGTCGCTCGCGATTCATCCCGAGAAACAGCCGAGCGCGACGCTGAAGGTCGTCGCGCGTTCGAGCGCGAAGGCGACGCTCGATGCGAGCGACGCGCTCGAGCTCGGCCTGCGAACGTGGAAGCCGCGCGGTGAATACCGGCAGCGCGACATCGCCGCGTACGCGCAAGGCAAGATGCACAGCGCGTTCGGCGCGAGCTCGGTGCCCGACGGCGCGACCGCGCGCGTGCTCGTCGTCTCTGCTGCGCAGATGACTGCGAACCCGTTCGCTCGCGCCGGAAACCCCGGCGACGCGGTCCTCCTCCAGATGGCCACGAGCTACGGCAACATGGAGGCCGCTCCCGCGCCGCTCCTCGACGCGATCCTATTCATGCACAATACACTCGAAGCCATCGCGCTCGACCCCGCGCTCGCGGAGCTCGCGACGCGCGCGCCTTGCCGGTGATCAGAGCGAGAGCGTGAGGTCGAGAAGCTCGCCGAAGGTCTTCGGCGCGGAGGGCTGAACGGTGCCGATCATCTCGGCGACTTGCGCCGCGGCGACGGGACGCGTCGGACGCGAGATCTCGGCGCTCACCTGCGTCGGCTCCGGCTGCGGGATCGACTCGATGCGCGGCGCGCGCATCTCGGGGAGCGGACCGGGCGGAGGCCGCGTCGCTTCTTCGGTCGTGCCGGGGAGCTCGACCTCCATCTCGTCGGGCTGCGAGGGCGCCTTCACCGCCGGCATGCGCACCGACTGAAGCTGAATCGACGCCTCCGGCGCGGGCAGCTCGACGCGCGCGGCTTCGCGAACGCCGGTGAGGTCATCGTCGAACGTGAGCGCCTCGGCGGCGACTTGTTTGCCCGACTCGGGCGGCGGCGTGTGCGCGGGGTGCGCGACTTGGATCTCCGCTTCTTGCGGCGATTCGGCCGGCTCGGCGATCGGACGGCGCGACGACGGCGGCGGAGGCTCTGCGGGCTCCGCGGCTTTCGCGACGAGGCCGGCCGGGACTTGGATCTCCGCGGTCTCGCTGCTGTCGGCGTCCTCGCGGACGACGTGACGATCGTCGAGCTCGAGCACGTCCTCGGCTTCGATCTCTTCGACCTCGGCGTGCGGCGCCGTGACGAGACGCGCGCGGCTCTCGAGCGGCACTTCGACCTCGGGCGCGCGCTCGGGCGGCGGCGTCGGCGCGCTCTTTTGCGTCTCGGGCTCGACGATTTGAATCTCGTGCGCGTGCCGCGGCGCCTGCGCGTTCGTGCGGATGCGTGCGAGCAGCGCCTCGAGCTTTTCGATTTGCGAGGACATCAGGAGCCGCCTTTGCTCTGCAACCGAACGAGCGCGTCGGCGTAGCTCGTGCCGTGCTCGAGCCAGTCTTTCACGCGCGACGCGGTGCCTTCGCTCGCGACGAGCACACGAACGCCGCCGTCGTCGGAGAGCTTCACGCACGCGAGCGCGCGACCGGTCGCGGCCGAGAGCGCGCCTTCGACCAGGTGCGCGACGAAATCGGGCGACGACGCGAGCGGCGAGTCGGCGATGTGAACGACGAGCGCGCGGCCCCATCGCTCGAGGTTGCAAGTTCCGAGGCCGGCGACCGCGAGCTCGGCCGCGAGCAGCGTCGCGACGCCATCGAGATCGGCTTCGAGCAGCGACTTTCCGCCGCCCGCACGGCGCACGACGCCGCGCCCGAGGTGCGCGCCGAGATCGCGGCCCACTTGCGCGCGCGCATCGAACGGCGCGCTCTTCACGAGCGCCGCGAGCGCCGCCGCGGGAACAACGACGCCCTTTTCGTCGTCAGCCAATTGCACGGTCCCCGACCGCAAATCGAAACGAACCGAGCCGGAAACATCGACGGTGCTTGCCATGCCGCGCATCCACGATAGAAGGGTAGAAAAGACGGTGTCAAATCCGCGGCAGATCGCGTCTCGCTGGCTCGGCGGGGCCATTGCGGCGATCGCGCTGTTTTTCCCGCACGAATCGCGTGCGGCGCGCGCGGCGAGCGACACTTCGGGCAAGCCGATGGTCTTCGAAGCGCCGCCGGCCGAAGGCTCCCCGGCGTGCTCGTTTCGGCGTCCGATTTGCGTGCACGGCGAAGGACAGCCGGCGCTCGACGCGCTCGCGGCCCTCGAGCGCGCTTGGGACGCGGGGCTCGTCCTCGGCGCGCCGCTGCCCGCGTCATTCGATGCTTACGTCGCGGCCGAGCCGTCGCGCGCGGTCATCGAGGACCGCGACGAGCTCTCGCGTCTCGACGGCGCGCGAACGTTCGCGATGATCGACTCGCGTATCCCGTTGGGATGCGCACGCGATTTCGACGCGGCGCGCGCTCTCTACGCGGCGAGCACGCTCGCGCGGACGCCCGCGATCGACGAGGGGAGTCTCCGCGCCGAGTCGACGTCGCTCGCCAGGCTCGCCGCGCCGTGCGCGTGGATGGATTCGGGCGTCTTTCAGGACCATCCCGATCGTGCGATCGCCGATCGCTTCGTCGCGCCCGGCTACGACGACGGCGCGTCGCTCTTCTTCTCGTGGATGGACGACGCGTACGGCAAGGAGCCCGGCTCGTTGATCGTCGCAAGCCAAGCGCTCGCCGCGACGCGCAGCCCGAACGACGATCATTGGATCGACGAGCCCGACGTCTTCGACGTGCTCGGCGCCAGCGTGCCCGACATGCCCGACGCGCTCGTCGCGTTCGCGATCGCGCGCGCGACGCGCATGACTCCGGCGCCGCGGCTCGATTGGGACGTCGCGTGGCCGGCGGCGGCGCGCACCCTCGCGTCGCCCGAGGGCATCGCGCCGACCGGCGCGGCGTACGTTCGCATCGACACGAAGGGCCGCGCGGCCGGCGCGCGATTCGATCTCGATGCGACCTGGGAACAGCTCGCGCGCATCCGCTGGACCGTCGTGCAGCTCGACGCGCGCGGCGCCGAAATCGGACGGCTCGAAGCGAACGCCGCGCCCAAAGCGACGCAAGCGCATCTCCAAGTCGTCGACCTCGACAAGGCCGCCGCGCTTCTCGTCGTCGCGACGAACGTCGGGCCGTGGGACGGTCACTACGATCCCGACGACGACGCGTCCGAGCCGCATGGCTGGCTCCTCACGATCCGCTCGGAGCCGTGATTCACGCCGAAGCGAGCTCGGAGCTCTGCGGCGGCGCTTGCTCACGCGTCGCCTTCGTGTCGAACGTCAGATAGATGACCGGCGTCGTGAAGAGCGTGAGCGCCTGCGAAACGATGAGCCCGCCGATGATCGCGAGACCGAGCGGCCGCCGGAGCTCCGAGCCCATGCCGCCGCCGATCGCGAGCGGCATCGCGCCGAGCAGGGCGGCGAGCGTCGTCATCATGATCGGGCGAAAACGAAGGAGACACGCCTCGTGGATCGCGTCGCGCGACGAGAGCCCGCGCTCGCGCTCGGCTTCGATCGCGAAGTCGACCATCATGATCGCGTTCTTCTTCACGATGCCGATGAGCAAGATGATTCCGATGAGCGCGATGACGCTGAGCTCGGTGCCGGTGATGAGCAGCGCGAGGAGCGCGCCGACGCCCGCGGACGGAAGCGTCGAGAGGATCGTGATCGGGTGCACCCAGCTCTCGTAAAGAACGCCGAGAACGACGTAGACGCAGCCGAGCGCGAAGAGCACGAGGATCGGCTCGCTCGAGAGCGACGACGCGAACACCTCCGCCGTGCCGGAGAACGCGCCGTGCACGCTCGCGGGTAGCCCCACGCTCGCTTCGGCGCCGTGGATTTCTGCGACCGCGTCGCCGAGCGCTTTTCCCGGCGCGAGGTTGAACGAGAGCGTCACCGACGGAAATTGTCCTTCGTGCGTCACGGCGAGCGGCGTCTCGGATTGCGAGGTCTTCGCGAACGCGCCGAGCGGCACGAGGTTCGTCGGCGGTGGCACCGTCGCTTGGGCCGTCCCAGTCGCAGTCGGCGCGGGGACTGCGGCGCCGAAGTACATGTCGTCGATCGCCTTGGGGTCCTGGTAGCTCGGCATGACGTCGAGCACGACGTGATACTGGTTGAGCGGCGAATAAATGATCGTGAGCTGGCGCTGCCCGAAGGCGTCGTAGAGCGTGTCGTCGATCGTCTGCATCGAGAGCCCGAGGCGCGCCGCGGTGTCCCGGTCGACGTTCACTTGGAGCTCGAGGCCCGCGGTTTGCTGATCGCTCGCGGCGTCTTTCAGCGCGGGGAGCTTCTTCATCGCGCCGAGCATCTTGGGCGCGAACGTTCGAAGCTCGTTCAAGTCCGCGCTCTGCAGCGTGTACTGATATTGCGTGCGCGAGAAACGACCGCCGACACGCACGTCTTGAACGGCCTGCAAGTAGAGCGTGATGCCTTCGATCTTGCCGAGCTTCTTCCGCAAGTCGGCGATGACTTGATCGGCCGAGTGTTTGCGCTGCGACTTCGGCTTGAGGCCGACGAAGAAGGTGCCGGTGTTGATCATGCCGCCGCCGGGCCCGCTGCCGATGAACGAGACGAAGCGGTCGATGTCCGGGTCGTTCTTGACGATCGTGTTGAGCTCTTCGGTGCGCTGGCGCATCGCTTCGAAGGACGTGTCTTGCGGCGCTTGCGCGAAGCCCATGAGAAGGCCCGTGTCCTGCTGCGGGAAGAGCCCTTTCGGCAGGTACAAGAAGAGCGCCACCGAAACCCCGATGCTCGCGAGCGTCACCATGATCATGGTGATTTTGTGCCCGAGCGCCCAGGTGACGCCGCGGTCGTAGCCCCGGAGCATCCACTCGAAGAAGCGTTCGGAGTAGTGGTAGGCGCGCCCGTGTTTTTCGTCTTGCGGACGTCGCAAGAGGCGCGAGGCCATCATCGGCGTGAGCGTGAGCGAGAGGACCGCCGAGAGCGCGATCGCGATGCCGAGCGTCACCGCCATCTCGCGGAAGAGACGCCCGACGATGCCGCCCATGAAAAAGATCGGGGTGAAGACGGCGAGGAGCGAAACGGTGATCGAAATGATCGTGAAGCCGATTTCCTTCGCCCCCATGAGCGCGGCCTCGATGGGCGGGTGACCCTGCTCGACGTAGCGCTGGATGTTTTCGGTCACGACGATCGCGTCGTCGACGACGAAGCCGGTCGAGACAGTGAGCGCCATCAGCGACAGGTTGTCGATGCTGTACCCGAGCACGTACATGAACGCGAACGTGCCGATGAGCGAGAGCGGCACGGCGATGCTCGGCACCGCGGTCGCCCGCACCGAGCGCAAGAACCCGAAGACGACGATGATGACCAGCAAGATGCTGATCTCCATCGCGTGCTCGACGTCGTGAACCGAGGCTTCGATCGTCTGCGTGCGGTCGATCGTGATGCGCGTGTCGATGTCGCGCGAGATCGATTTTTCGATCGACGGCAGGAGGGTGCGCACGCGCTGGTTGGTCTCGAGGATGTTCGCGCCGGGCTGGCGGCGGATGATGACGAGCACCGCGCGCGTGCCGGTCTCCCACGCGGCGACGCGCTCGTTCTCGACGCTGTCCTCGACTTGCGCGACGTCGGCAAGCTTGACCGTGCCCTCGGCGCTCTGGCGAATCACGATTTGGCCGAATTGATCGGCGCGCGTGATCTGATCGCTCGCCTCGATCGACTGCGCCATGCCGCCACCTTGGAGCGCGCCATGTGGTTGTGAGGCGGTCGCGTTGGTGATGGCCGCGCGCACGTCCTCGTAGGAGAGGTTCGCGCCGGCGAGCGCGACCGGGTCGATGCGCACGCGCACCGCGGGCTGCTGCCCGCCGCCGACCGTCACCTGCCCGACGCCGGGGACCTGCGCGATTTTTTGCGCGAGGATCGTGTTGGCCTGCTCGAAGACGCTCGAGAGCTGAATCGTCTTCGACGTGAGCGACAGGACCATGATGGGCGAGTCGGCCGGGTTGATTTTGCGGAACGTGGGCCGCTGCGGGAGGTTCGGAGGGAGCTCGCCCGACGCCGCGGCGATCGCGGCTTGCACGTCGCGCGCGGCGGCGTCGACGTCGCGGCTCAAATCGAATTGCAGCGTGATTTGCGTCGATCCGAGCGTGCTCGACGACGTGATCTCGGTCACGCCGGCGATGCGGCCGAAGCGTCGCTCGAGCGGCGTCGCGACCGCCGACGCCATCGTCTCGGGGCTCGCGCCGGGGAGCGACGCGCTGACCGAGAGCGTCGGAAAATCCACGCGCGGCAGCGGCGCGACCGGCAGCTCGAAATACGCGAGCATGCCCGCGAAGAAGAGCGCGAGCGCGAGCAGCGTCGTCGCCGTCGGCCGGCGGATGAACGGCTGCGAGATCGTCACGCGAGCTCCGCGGCGGCGTCGTGGCTCCGACGACGCGCGAAGCGCAAGCGAAGGCCGTCCATGTAGAGGTAGATGACGGGCGTCGTGTAGAGCGTGAGGATTTGCGAGACCATCAGGCCGCCGACGATCGCGATGCCCATCGGCCGCCGGAGCTCGGAGCCGGTGCCCGTGCCGAACGCGAGCGGAATCGCGCCGAGGAGCGCGGCCATCGTCGTCATCATGATCGGCCGAAAGCGCAGCAAGCACGCTTGATGGATGGCGTCCTCGGGCGACTTGCCTTGTTCGCGCTCGGCCTCGAGGGCGAAGTCGATCATCATGATGGCGTTCTTTTTCACGATGCCGATGAGAAGGACGATGCCGATGAGCGCGATGACGTCGAACTCGTGACCGGTCACGAGGAGCGCGAGCGCGGCGCCGACGCCGGCGGACGGGAGCGTCGAGAGAATCGTGATCGGGTGGATGAAGCTCTCGTAGAGAACGCCGAGGACGATGTAGACCGTGATGAGCGCGGCGAGGATGAGGAACGGCTCGGTCGCGAGCGACGTGGTGAACGCGGCCGCGGTGCCGCGAAAACCCGCGTGGACGCTCGGCGGCAGACCGATGTGCTGCTCGGCGGCGTGCACGGCGGCGATCGCGGCGCCGAGCGACGAGCCCTTCGCGGTGTCGAACGAAAGGGTGACCGACGGGAACTGCCCTTCGTGCGCGATCACGACCGGCGAGCTCGTCTGGTCGACGCGCGCGAACGCCGAGAGCTGCACGAGCCCGCCGCTCTGCGTCCGCAGATAGATCTGTTTGAGGATCTCCGGATCCTGTTTGAGCGCCGGCGGCACCTCGAGGATCACGCGATACGTGTTGAGCTGCGTGAAGATGATCGACACTTGGCGCTGGCCGAAGGCGTCGTAGAGCGTGTCGTCGATGGTCTGCGCGCTCACGCCGAGCCGGCCGGCGGTGTCGCGATCGATGACGACCGAGAGGCCGCGACCGGGCGGCTTCGCGTCGGTCGTGACGCTCGTGAGCTCGGGCGCCTGCTCGAGCTCGTGGCGCATTTTCTGGGACCAAGTCGCGAGCTCGGCGGCGTCGGCGTCCTCGAGCGTGTAGTCGAACGCGCTCCCGCTCACGCGCGACTCGATTTGGAGATCTTGCACGCTGCTCAGGCTCGTCGTGATGCCCGGGACCTTGGCGAACTCGCTCGCGAGACGGTCGGAGATCACGTCCGAAGAGTCATCGCGGTCGCCGTGTGGCTTGAGAACGATCGACAGGCGCCCTGTCGTCGAGGTCGGGTTCGTCCCGTCGGAGCCGACGAACGCCGCGACGTTCGCGACGTCCTTGTCCTTGCGCGCGATGTCGGCGAGCTCGGTCTGGAGCGCCATCATCTTCGCGAACGACGCGTCGGAGCTCGCCTCGGTGATGCCCACGATGAGACCCGTGTCTTGCCGCGGGAAAAATCCTTTCGGGATGATCCAAAAAAGAAGCAACGTGAACGCGACGGTCGCGATCGTGACGAGCAGCGTCGTCCGCCGGTGGCGGAGGACCCAGACGAGGCCGCTGTCGTACCAGCCGACGAGCGTCTCGTAGAAGCGCTCGCTCATGTCGTAGAAGCGGCCGCGTTTCAGCTCGCGCTCCGGCCGGAGGAGACGCGCGGTCATCATCGGCGTCAGCGTCAGCGAGAGGAGCGCCGAGATGCCGATGGCGACCGCGAGCGTCACCGCGAACTCGCGAAAGAGGCGACCGACGATGCCGCCCATGAAGAGCAGCGGAATCAGGACGGCGACGAGCGAGACCGTCAGCGAGACGATCGTGAAGCCGATTTGTTTGGCGCCGATGAGCGCGGCGCGAAGCGGCGTCTCCCCTTGCTCGACGAAGCGCGCGATGTTTTCGATCATGACGATCGCGTCGTCGACCACGAACCCGGTCGCGATCGTGAGCGCCATCAGCGACAAGTTGTTGAGGCTGAAGCCGACGAGGTACATCACGCCGAAGGTCGCCACGAGCGAGAGCGGCACGGCGACCGCCGGCACCATGGTCGCGCGGAGATCGCGCAAGAACCCGTAAATGACGACGACGACGAGCGCGATGGTGATCGCGAGCGTGATCTCGACGTCGCGCACGGAAGCGCGCACGGTCTCGGTGCGGTCGCTGACGACGTGGACTTGGATGCCGCGCGGCATCGACGCTTCGAGCTGGGGCAGGAGCGCCTTCACGCGGTCGGCGACTTGGATGACGTTCGCGCCCGGCTGGCGCTGCACGTTGACGAGCACGGCGCGCTGGCCGTCGGACCACGCGGCGAGCTCCGCGTTCTCGACGCCATCGACCGGCTTGGCAACGTCGCTCAGACGAATCGGCGAGCCTTCTTTGTACGCGATGACGATCGGCGCGAACGCTTTCGCGTCTTGCAGCTGATCGTTGGTCGAGATGGTGAAGTCGCGCCGCGGGCCGTCGATGTTGCCTTTCGGTTGGTTCACGTTCGCCGCGACCAGCGCGAGGCGCACGTCTTCCATCGTGAGGCCAGAGCCGGCGAGACGCTCCGGGTCGACCTGCACGCGCACCGCGGGTTTTTCGGCTCCGGCGAGCGTCACGAGACCGACGCCCGAGACCTGCGAGATTTTCTGCGCGAGGATCGAGTCCGCGTAATTGTCGACGTCGCGGAGCTCGAGCGTCTTGCTGTCGACGGCGAGCGTGAGGATCGGCGCGTCGGCCGGGTTGCTCTTGCTGTACGTCGGCGGCGCGGGCAGCGTGCGCGGCAAGAGCGCCGACGCCGCGTTGATCGCCGCTTGCACGTCTTGCTCGGCCGAGTCGATGTCGCGATCGAGCGCGAACTGCAGCGTGATCTGCGAGCTCCCGAGGCTCGAGATCGACGTCATCTGCTCGAGCGACGGCACCTGTCCGAACTGGCGCTCGAGCGGCGTCGTCACCGACGAGGCCATCGTCTCGGCGCTGGCGCCCGGCAAATACGTGGAAACTACAATCGTCGGATATTCGACTTGCGGCAGCGCCGCGACCGGCAGCTCGCGAAACGCGAGGATGCCCACGAGCAAGAGCCCGAGCGTGAGGAGCGTCGTCGCGATCGGCCGAAGGATGAACGGCTTCGAGATGCTCCCTTCGATCGGCGCCTTCGGCTTTTGCTCGGGCTCGGGCTGATTCATGGCGCCGCCTTGGGCGGCGGGGCCTGCACCGAAACCGGTGCGCCGGGCTTGAGCTGAGTCTGACCGTCGGTGACGACGCGATCGCCCTCGGCGAGGCCGCGCGTCACGATCGCGCGGTCGCCCGAGATTTCGTCGGCCGCAATGTCGCGCGTCTCCGCGTGATTTTTCGCGTCGACGATGTAGACGAACGATCCGCTCGGCCCGCGTTGCAGCGCGACCGCGGGCACGACGAGCGCGCCGCGACGCGTGTCGAGCAAGATGCGCGCTTTCACGAACTGGTTCGGCCAAAGCTTGCGGTCGCCGTTCGGAAACTGCGCCTTCAGCTTGAGGGTCGCCGTTTGCTGGTTGATCTGATTGTCGACGACCGTGAGCGTCCCCGCGCCGAGCAGCGTCGCGCCGTCACGGCTGTACGCCTCGACGCGCGGCTCGCCTTGTGCCCGCGCGGCGCTCACGCGCGGAAGATCGTCCTCCGGCAGCGTGAAGATCACCGCGATCGGATCGAGCTGCGTGAGCACGACGATGCCCGTCGCGTCGGTCGCGTGGACGATGTTGCCCGGGTCGACGAGACGGATGCCGGTCACGCCGTCGATCGGCGACTTGACGTGCGCGTACTCGACGTTGAGCGCGGCCGCGCGAATCGAGGCTTCGTCGGCTTGCACGGCGGCTTTCGCGGACGCGACCGCGGCGCGATCGTTGTCGACCTGTTGCTGCGAGACGAGCCCCTCTTGCTCGAGCGCGGCGTCGCGACGGAGCGTCGTCTCGGTGTTGATCTGCGTGGCGTAATCTTTCGCGCGCGTGGCGGTGGCTTGCGCCTCCTGCACCTCGAAGGGCCGTGGGTCGACGAGCGCGATCTCCTCGCCCTTCTGAACCCGTTGTCCTTCGACGAACGACACGCTCTGCAAACGCCCGTCGACCTGCGAGTGCACGGCGACGGTCTGCAGCGGCGTGACCGTGCCGAGGCCATCGACGTAGATCGGCACGTCGGCGCGAACGACGCGCTCGACCGACACCGGCACGGGGCGTTCGTGCGCTGCGGCGTCCGCCTTGGCGCGCGCCGCACGCGCCGTATGCACGCGCACGGCGATCACGATCGCCACGATCGCGGCGATCGACGTCAGGACGACGAGCAACGTTTTCTTCACAGCACTCATCAATGCGCAGCCCCGGCGCACGGCCAACGGCCTTTGCAGAGCTTTACGCGTCGGAGAGCACGCCGCATACCGTCATTGTGCCGAAGTTCGCGCGCGAACGAACGGGATCAGCGCGGCGTTGACGCGCTCCGGCTGCTCGATCGCGCTGAGATGCCCCGCGCCCGCCACGCTCACGAGCTCGGCTCCAGAAATGCCACGCGCGATTTCTTCGGCCCGCTCGGGCGGCGTCGCGCGATCCTCGGCTCCGCACATCACGAGGGTAGGCGTGCGAATCCCATTGAGTTTCGGCCGAAAATCGTCGCGCTGGAAAATCGCCTTGCCGGACTTGTAGACCCCCTCGCGCGAAAAACCGACGGCGTCGCTCCAGAAGCGTTTGGGCAGCTCGGGGCGCGTGCGGATCGTCTCCTCGGCGAAATAAAGCGGAATGATGCGCCGCTCGGCGCCCCACGACGGAAACCCGACGCGCCGGAAGGTCGAGAGCATGGCGCGGTACTGAACGCGGTTGCGCATCGTCTCGGGCGCGGCGCTCGTGTCGAGCAGGGCGAGGCCGGCGACGCGGTCGGGCGCGAGCGCGGCGAGGCGCATCGCGATCATGCCGCCCCACGAGAGGCCGACGAGGACGGCGCGTTTGGCTCCGAGCGCATCGAGCGCGTCGGCGAGCGCGCGCGCGTTGTCGTCGAGCGAAAACGGCGGCGGCACATCGCTCTTGCCGTGCCCCGGCGGATCGAGCACGAGCACGCGTCCGAGATCCGAGAGCGGCCGCACTTGCTCGTCCCACATGCCGCCGTCGGTGAGAAACGAGGGCCACAGCACGATCGCGGCGTCCTCGGCGCGGCGGGCCTGACCGTGCTCTTCGTAGTACAAGCGACCGAGACGTGTCGGCACGTACATGGGCCGAACGTCTTTATCACATGATGCACCACGAAATTCACGGCAAGGGCAAGACGGCGATGGTCCTCCTCCACGGGGGCCTCCACAACACGACGCTCGACGCGCCAGTGATCGCGCGATTCGCGAAGACCCGAAAGGTGATCGCCGTCGATCTTCCTGGTCACGGCCGCACGCCGCTCGAAGGCGCGCTTTCGTACGAGCGCATGGCCGACGAGCTCGCCGAGCTCCTCGGGTCGCTCGACGTCGGGCGCGCCGACGTCCTCGGTTATTCGTTCGGCGGCGGGGTCGCGCTCCGCCTCGGCGTCCAACACCCGGCGCTAGTCCGCAAGCTCGTCGCCGCCGCGGTGCCGTTCGCGACCGACGGCTGGTTTCCGAGCGTGCGCGAGGGCTTCAAACACCTCGGCCCCGCGCTCGCCGAGCTCATGAAGCCTTCGCCCGTTTACCAAACCTACGCGTCGATCGCGCCGGACCCGAAGGCGTTCCCGAAGCTGCTCGAAAAAATCGGCGCGCTCCAGCAAAAGAAATACGACTGGTCCGCCGAGCTCGCGAAGCTCGAGCCGCCCGCGATGCTCGTCTACGCGGACGCCGACGCGATCTCGATCGATCACATCGCGCGCTTCTACGAGCTCCTCGGCGGCGGCAAGCGCGACGGCGGCCTCGACGGCAGCGGCCGCTCGAAAGCGAGCCTCGCGATTTTGCCCGGCCGCACGCACTACGATTTGTTCGAGGCGCCCGCGTTCGTCGAGACGGTGAATTCGTTTCTCGACGCGTGACGAGCTACGGCGACTTGGTCGCGACGAACAAATCGTTCGAGCCGTTTCGATTGGAGTCGAAGTAGAGACGGCAGTTGTCCCACGAGATCCAGTTCGCGCGATCGCCGAAGGCGCTCGAGACGTCGCTCTGATCGACGAGCGGGCCGAAGTCGTCGGCGGTCGTTGCGCGGTGCGCGAGAAAAACGTCGTAGCCGCCGACGTTGCCGACGTCGGTGCGCGTCGAGGTGACGTAGGCCCAGAGTCCATCGTGCGTGAGGGCGATGCCGGTCTCGTCGCTCGGCGAGCTCAGCGAGGCGACGAACGCGGGCGAGCCGAAGCCTCCGCCTTGCGGCGGCGTGCGCCAGATGTCGCCCGTGCCGCTCCGCGCGCTCGACATCCAGAGCGCGCCGTCGAACGCGACGAACGACGCGACGTCCGCCGCGGTCGATTGAATCGGCCCCGCGAGCTGCGCGGGCGTCGTGAATGCGGCGGTGCGCGCCGGGCGCGTCGCGACGAACAAGTCCCAATTTCCGATGCTCCCTAACGCCGAATAAAAAAGCGTCAGCCCGTCGTCGCTCACGGCGGGGTCGACCGACACCGTCGTGAGGTTCGGCTCCAACGCGGGCGCCCCGAACGGCGCGCTGCGCGAAGCGCGCGACGCGTGCATGACGTGCTGGATTTTCCCGCCGTCGGCGATGCGCGTGTAGCCGTACCAAATCTCGAGCTCGTCGGGCGTGACGGTCGACTTGTACTGATCGTCGCCGTCGTCGAGCTCGCTGATCGCCGTGACCGACGTGAACGGCTTGCTCGGATCGCACACCGGGCCCGCGTCGGTGGCCGCGTCGGCGTCGGCGCCCGTTTCAGCGTCGGCCGCGGGCGCGTCGCTCGGCGCGTCCGGCGCGCTCGCTTCGCTTCCGCCGTCGCCGGAGAGCGAGGACGCGTCGGGAAAGAGGCATGCTGCCGCGGTCGAAACGAGCGCGACCGCGACGACTCCCGAACGTGAAGGCATCGACTCGAGCTTACAACGGATAGACTGCGGGCGATGCGACGGGCGTGTTCGGCGGCTTTGGCGATTGTTTGTTGCGTGGCATGCAGCAAATCGACGCCGCGCGAAGTCTCGCCGCCACCCTCCGCAGTTGCGGCCGCCCCGGCGCATCTCTCGACGAAGCTCGCGCTCCCCGCCGCCGCGCGCGTCGTCGCCATCGGCGATCTCCACGGCGACCTCGACGCCGCACGCCGCGTGCTGCGTCTCGCGGGCGCGATCGACGCGAGCGACGAGTGGATCGGCGGCACGCTCGTCGTCGTGCAAACCGGCGACGAGATCGATCGCGGCGACGGCGACCGCGCGATCTTGGATTTGTTCGATCGTCTCGCCGCCAAAGCGAAGGCCGCCGGCGGCGCGCTCGTCGCGCTCGTCGGAAATCACGAGCTCATGAACGCCGCGCTCGATTTTCGATACGTGACGCCCGGCGGATTCGCCGCGTTCGCCGACGTGCCGCCGCGCAGCGATTCGCACGGGGACCTGCCGCAGGGCGAGCTCGGTCGCGCCGCCGCGTTCGCGCCGCGCGGACCTTACGCGATCGATCTCGCAGCACGACCGCTCTTCGTCGAAGTCGGCGAAACGATCTTCGTCCACGGCGGCGTCCTCCCGAGCCACGTGCGCTACGGGCTCGATCGCATGAACGACGAGGTCGACGACTGGCTGCGCGGCAACCGCGCGAGCCCGCCGGCCATCGTGGATTCGCAGGACGGCCCGCTCTGGACGCGTCGCTACTCGATGACCGGCGCCGCGCCCGACTGCGCCGCGCTCGACGAAACGCTCGCCGCCCTCGGCGAGCGCCGCATGGTCGTCGGCCACACCGTGCAGCCCGACATCAACTCCGCGTGCGACGCGCGCGTTTGGCGCATCGACACCGGCATGTCGCGCGCATACGGCGGCCCGATCGAAGCGCTCGAAATCCGCGGCGACCAAGTGACGGTCCTCCGCGAAAACGCGCCGCGGCCATGAACGTCCCGGCGACGATCGCGCGCGGCGTGCTCGCGATCGCCCGCGCCGCGCTCCGTGCGCCGTTCGAGCTCCGCGCGCGCGGATGGGCCGCCGCCCTCGCTGCGACGCTCGCCATCGCAATCGCGTACGTCGAAAAATGGCCCATCCAACACGCGCTCGGCGGCGGCGCCCGCGGCCCGCTCGAAACGCTCGCGCAGCTCGTCGCGCGCGTCGGCGACGGAGAGACGGTCGCCGTCATCGCCGCCGTCCTCTTTCTCGTCGGCGAGCTCGGTCGCTCCAAGCGCGCGCTTCGCATCGCGATCGCGTTCGCAGTCTCGGGCATCTGGTGCCTCACGCTCACCAAGCTCGGCCAGCTCACTTTCGCCGAGTCGCGCCCCATCGCCGGCGGCGCGATGCACTTCTTCGCGTTCGGCGGCCACGGCGTCTCGGGTCACGCATCCGCGAGCGCCCTCTGGTTCTGGCCAACGTACGAAGCCACCCGCGGCGCATCGCGCCCAACGCGCGCCCTCGTCGCCGCCGGGCTCATCGCGTGGGCCCTCCTCGTCGGCGCCACGCGCATCTGGCTCGACGCGCACTTCCTGTGGAACGTCCTCGCGGGTTTTCTCATCGGCGAAGAAACCGGCCGCGCGGGAGTGCGTTGGCTCGCGTCGTCGGAGTCGAAGTGAATGTGAGAGCACTGAACCGGCAACGTTGCCAGTCCGCCGGCAATGTTGCCGGTCAGGAAGGGGCGTCCGACCAATACGTCGAGAGGAGCTCCGCTTGCCGCAGCACGGTCGTCGCCGCGCTCTCACATTTGTCCGGCGGATAGCCGTACGTCTTCAGAATGCGTTTCACGATCACGCGGAGCTTTGCCCGGATTCGCGCACGGTCCAATCGATCGACACATTTCGCCGGATACTCGCGACGAGCGCGCGCGCGATCGTGCAGCGCGCGTCGTCACCCATAATTTTGACGGCGCTGTCGTTGACCTCCACGGCGACGCCGTTCACGAGGTAGTGGTGAGCTGGTGGTTCGCGTCGAGGAGCTGCGGCGAACCGACGCGCACGAGCCTGCGAACGGCCTCGTCAATCGTGATCGCAGGTTATACCCGGGTTGAGCCGTATCAGCGTGCGTCGCGAAGGCGGCGCTCGAGAACGATGTGGGCGTAGCTCGTACGGTCCCCGGCTCACCTGCGGCAATCGACGGCCCGGTCACGATTTCGTAGCCGATGGACGCGAACACTCGACCGTGGCTTCTTCGACGACCGACTCGGTGAAGTGATCCCACGATCGGATGCGAGCGGCAACGTCGGGGGCGCGGATGGCAATATTGCCGAGGCCTGCTTCAGGAAGCTACAGCTGACATCGGGAGTTCCGTGTGGAATGGGCCAAAATAAGAAATGCGCGAAATTCTGAATATTTACCCTCTCCGAGGGTATCTGAACTGATTCAGAATCAAGATGGACTTTCACGCCCAGAAGGGCACGTACTTGGCGAAGCGCTTCGAGCCGCTCGTCGGATCATCCGGCTTGATCTGGCGTGCGTCGATCGCATCGCGGATCACGCGAGACATCGTCTCCGCCTTGCTGTCCGGGAGCTTGAACCGCTCTCGCAGGCTTTGATTGGTCAGCCGTTGGTTCATCACATACCGAAGTGACGCGTGCTGGTACGCCGCGCGGACGCGCTCCTCGCCGTCCATCGACTCGAACGGCTTTGGAGCGAAGAGGACCACGCTCGTCTGGTCGCCGGCGATACGAAAGTCGGGCGCGGGGAGCTGGTAGACCTCAACCTCTGCGATCACACGATCGATCCCGCTGCCTTTTTCTTCGCACATACCTAGCCGGCGCATTACGTCAGCGACTCGCTCGTTACGTGAACGGTTCCGATCGATGAATCGAGATGTGGGCACTGTCGGCTCGCCCGGATTCGAGAGCTCGAAACGGTCGTCGTACAGCTCGAACATCACGGAGGAACCGCTCTGATCGAAGTCTTGGTGAATGAGCGCGTTCGCGACGAGCTCTCGGATCGCCAGCTCGGGGTACATCTTCACTTCCCGCCGAAGGGCCTGCTCGATTGCCTCGTTGCGAGTCGTATTCTGGCTGATGAACGCGACCAGATTCTTGAATCCGACCGCGTAGCCGAACCCACCGGGCCGATCGATGCGCGTGTTCAACTTCCCGGTGCCCTCGTAGACGATGACGCGTGGCGCCTTGCGCGCCAGTAGATCGAAGGCGTCGAGCTTTTTGGCAAACAGAATCGCGCCTAGATTGTTGATCGTCCAAGTAGCACCGCGCCGAACGATGAATTGCTCGTGCTCGAACTGACTGAGCACGCCATCGCGGTTGGCCGGATACGGCTGGTGCATCAGCTCGAAGTAGGTCTGCGCATCGAGCAGGGCGATCACGTTGTCAGCGGAACAGGTCTCCCGCGCTGGACGCATCGACCAGTCCGGTTTTCCCTCGTCGTGAATTCGTCGTAACTGGTCAGGGCTCATCGGAACGAGGCTGTCGCCGGAGCGCATGACATAACGGCCGTCATGATGGCGCGCCTCGCCGTGTGGCCTGGGCGGGATCGCGAAGACGACGACGCGCCCGGTCGGGTGCGCAAGCGCCGTGACGTCTACACGAAAATGGAGCCGTTCGAGGATCTTCGTCGCGATATCCCCGGTGTTGAGAAATGCCTGACTGCCGACGACGCGTCGGGGGCGCTTGTCCGTCACGCCGAGAACGAGCTTGCCACCGCCTTCGTTGGCGAGCGCGACGCAGTAGTCATACAGCTTGTTCGTGTCGAATTGATTTTTCGCTTCTTTGAACTCGAGGTGCTCGTCTTCGCTGGGCGAAGCGAGCCATTGATCGAGTTCATCAAGCGTGATGTTCATGCAAGTAGCTCGAGGGGGAAGCTACTCCCGTATCGCCGCTCCTCTGGGCTGGCAAGCGGGACGACGCCGAAACGAAGCTATGACTTTCCGCTCTCGTCCTTCAGCAGTTGGCGGAGAGATAGCGCGCCGGTCTCCTCGAGCACCGTGTCGAGACGGGCGTCCGACCGCCAGCCGGGCGCGAACCCCGGGTGCTCCTCCCGTATGGTCCGAATGCGCGTGTCCCCGCGTTTTCGCCGAATTTCGCCGTTCGCGTCCCGGGATCGTCCGTCCAAGCCTTTGCGTGCTGCCATGACGTGCTCCGACCGACGACTGGTTCGGCGAGCTCGAAATTGAGCGGTGCCTTCAAGGTGCAGTCGGTCCTCTTCAATGTGGGCACACTGCTCGTGCGATGCAAGCGATCGCCTGGCGTTGCGCGTCGGCAACGTTGCCGGTCGGCCGGCAACATTGCCCGTCAGGGATGCGGCGTGACCGCCGGCAGCAAACCGCGTTCGCGCTGCGCCAAGAAGGATTCGACGAGAAACGTCGCGACCGTATTCGCCGCGTTCACGATGACCCGCGCATGGTGCGGCGCGGGCTTCCGCTTCCGCGCGTGGCCATCGCTCATATTGTTCCGAATCGGCGCGAGGCCATTCACGATCTGCACGAGACCACGGACGACCTGTTTGAAATTGTCATCGAGGTCTGCGCGCTGGTCGTCGATTCGGAGGCCCTTGGCGACCGACTTGAAGAGCTTCGCGAGATCGCCCCTGTGCTCGCAAGGTGCGGTGGCGACGTGGCGCTCGATTTCTTCCAGAACGGCCTCGAGCGTGGTGCGCGCGACCGTGATCGCCCCGTCCCAGTCCTCTGCCGCGAGACGTTGGTCCGTCTTTTTATCAAGCTCCGCGACGTACGTGAGGCTCAAGACCTCAGTTTTCGTGGCGCTGGCGGGATGCACTCCGGGGACCCTGCGCAGGCGCCGGATCGCTTCACGGTAGCGCGCAACCTCCTTCGACGCGTGATCGCCCTCTCGCAGGCCCCGCTCCTCCAGCAACGCTTCGAGCACCGTCGCGACCTGCGTGGGGTAGCCGTGTCGAAGAAAGCTACGCATTCGACACGCCTTCGACGTCCCCTCGTCGAGATACCCTTGGTTTTCGATGTCGACTTCGAAGTCCGCAAAGAAATTGCGGAACGTTCGATTCGAGAAGCCGAGCACGTAGCCACCGCCCATGCCGAGCACGTCCTCGATCGCGGCGATCTCGCGAGCGGTGACAGTCGGCGCGCTCATATGGCCACCGACGCGATGTGCTCGGCGTCCCGGACGTGGAGCGCAACGGCGAGAAGCCGCGGGTCGCGGAGTGTCGCGAGCGTCCGGATCTCTTCACGCGCGGCGCTTATCCGGTCGTTCATGCAATCGAATGTTTGCGCGAGGGCACGACGGAGCTCCGCCGGCATGGCGATCGGAATTGAGGCGAGTACGTCGCTCTTGAGGCGATGTACTTGAGAAAGATGAGGGCGAGGACGACGTGCTTGTACTCCGCCGCGTCCATGTTGTTGCGCAGCTCGTCAGCCGCCAACCACAGCTTCGTTTCGAACCCGAGCGTCGCGCCGCTTTCCGCCGCGTCCTTCTTGGCGGTCGTCCCGCGCTTTGTTCCCGGCACCTTCGGTCAGCCTTTCACGGGCCAGTAGAGGCGGCGCAGCGGCACGAGCGCGCGTGTCTCGGAGTCGAGCTTCTCGTAGAACTCGACGACGAGCTGTCGCAGCCTCGGTAGCGTGATGAGCGACAGCGCGACGTCGGCGCGCTCGGCCTCGTACTGCGCGTCCTTGCTGAAGCCACCCGTGCTCACGTAGAGGCACTTGTCCCCTTTGCTCCGCCCGCCGAGAAAAGCGCGAATCTCTTTCGCGCCCATCTGCGCGGAGCGATGTTTCACTTCGACAAAGATGCGTGGGTCCTGCAGGCCGAGCCCATCGGGTGACGCGAACACGTCCACGCCGCGGTCCGGGCCCGCCTCGGACACCGTCGTGCGGTAGCCCATGGCTCGCAGCACACCCGCGACGAGCTCTTGCATCTCTTCCCAGTTGAGACGGTCGATGCGATCTTCGATGAACTCGTTCGCCTTCTCGAATTGTTCTTCGGACAGAAGCCCGAGGCCCTCGTCCTCCTCTTTGGGCGACGCGACGGCCGGCTCGGCATCGATCTTTCCAAGAGCGAGTTTGTGCGACTGGATGTCCTGCGCCGCATCGGCGGAAAGCTTGAAGAGTGTGAGCGTCGAGCCCAGCGTGTTTTTCGTCGCCGTCGAAAGCACATCGCGTCGAATCTCGTTCGTCCATTCCACCGACCGCACATGCGGACTGTCGTCGACCAGCCCGGGACGCCACTTGTACTCCGACGTGACCTTCCCAAAAACGTACCGGCGGCGCGCTCGATCGAAGACGAGCACGTCGTCGCCGATCTTCATCTCGGTCATGAAGCGGAGGAGCTGACTCGCCCACGAAGCGCGACTGCCGTCCTTCTCTTCGGGGTACTTCTCCGCGAAGCGCTCGAGGAGCTCATCTTTCGACATCTGCGGGCTGAGCGCGCCCACACGCTCGCCAGCGAATGCGATCGCCTTCTTCTCGACGAAGTCGTCGATGTGTCTCCCGCCTTGGCCTGCGCGCATCATCCACATGGCGTACCTCCTCCGCAACGTTGCCGATGTAGCGGCAACGTTGCCGGTCAACGCTTCTTGGTCGTCCGGCGTTTGCCGTTGGTCGCCTCGACCGGCGGCAGCTTCACCTGCGAGAGCACGCGCGCGAAGAGATCGAGCGACGCGAGCGGGATGGAGCGCACGTGCACGAGCCCGCCGCGGACGCTGAAGCGAACGCCTTTGAATGCGGCGTGCTTCGAGAGGACTTTCGTGATCGCAGCCTCGGTGCGATCGGTGACGGGCTCGCCCGCGCTCTTCCGCTGAAGCTCGCGCGTCGCCGCTGCGATCTCTGCGACAGTCGCTTTCGGAAACGGCACCATCCGGATGTGAGCGCCGTCGCGCACGGGGATTTTCAGCCGCTCGAAGGCCACCGGCAACGTCGCGCCCAGTTTGCCAAACTTCGCCGCGAGGTAGTCGAGCGCCGCGGCGATGTTCGACTGCCCGTAGTCCTCTTCTTCCTTTGGCGTCGCGTGCGTCGCGACCGTCTGGTTGCGCTGCGCCGAGCGGAGATCGGTGTGGAGCGCGCGCCGATAAAAATCCGTCTCGCTCTCGTAGCCGCCGAACACGTAGAGCGGCGGATTGTGGTGCACGGCGGCGGCGACGGCCTCCCACAGCTCGTCGTACGCCTCGGCGCCGCGCGCGGCGGCGTCCTCGATGCGATGCTCGATCTTCTTCCACGCGCCCTCGAGCTTCGGGTCGATTTTCGGAACCGCGGCGAGCGTGGGTTTCTTGGCGAGCTTCCCCCGATGAGCGCGCTTCTTCGGCATGCGGCAACGTAGATCGCCGCGCGTTGCGCCGACAATGCGAATCTCTGGGGTTGCTCGCCCCGCGCGGGACCGGCAATATTGCCGGCGGGGAGCGTCGTGGGGCACGACCATCACTTTCTCGAGAGGCTCGATCGCGCACCGCGGGAGCACGTGGAGTTCGCGCTCGGTCTCTACCGCGATCACGAAGCGGTCCGATACGTGCTCCGGCATCTGCGTGTCGCGCCTTCGGTGAAGCGCGTCGCGCTCTCGCTCGACGCCGGCGAGCGAGGCCCGTGGGCAGTCGTCGCGCGCGACGGCGCGTTCGTGACGTGTTTGGGCGTGGACATGTCGACCGGTTCGCTGCCCATCGTCGGGCGCGCGCGTCTCGACGCGCTCCTCGCCAAACATCGTGACCAAAGAGCGCGAGACAGCACGCGCGATCTCGAGACGCGGGCGAACGAGCCGCTCGCCCATTTTTTTCGCCGTCTTTACCGCCGCGCCGACGCGCTCACGCGCGAGGAGTTCGTCGCGCTCTCGTCGGTGCAGCCGCTCATCGGCGACGCGTTCTTTCAACACGGCGTGGAGTCGGCGAGCTTGGTCCTCGATCAGGCTCCGCTCCTGCGCGGCATCGACAAACCGCGCGGGGCCGACCTCGAGCGCGCGCGGCTCGTCGAACGAAATCGCTGGCTCGCGGGCCACATGATCTTGCTCGCGTCGATGGGCGACCGACTGCTGCTCGATGCCTTCGTCCGCGTCGCCGCGAAGCTCGACGGCTCGCTCACGGCGAACATGACGGTGCTCGCGTCGAACACGCTCGCGCTCCGCGCCGCGTGGGCGGCGGCGCGCGTCGGAAAGGCCCTCCTTCCCGGTTATCGCGCGCGCGCGAGCCGCATCAAGAGCTTCGTCGACGCGCTCGACGTCGCGCTGCCGGTTCTCGCGATCGGCTTGCGTCACGGGGCCGCGCGCGACGACGCGCGGCGCATCCTCGCCGCGTTGCACAAGTCCGGCAACGAAGGCGACCCCACGTGTCGGGATCTTTGCGCCGAGCACGCGCTCGCGGTTCTCGACGGAGCGGTCACCGAAGCGAAGGCGCTCGACGTTGGGCGCGAGATCTTCATCTCCATGACGCGCCACTTGCCGGAAGGAGACCCCTACCGGTACGCCGAGGCGTCGGCGGTGCCGGACGATCTCGCGATGACCACCGCGCTCGAGTTCGACGGATTCCCGTGGGACAAACGCGACATCGTCACACTCTTCGCGGCCGCGACATTTCTCGGGCGCGCGCGCGCCGAGGACTTTTACTTTCCGCGCGAGGTGGTGACGCGCGTCATCGTCGAGACGACGCCGGAGGAGATCGCCGAGTACGTTTGGCGCCTCGACGCGACCGTCGCCCTCGCTCCATCGACCGTCCACAGAGCGCCCAAGCCGGGCCGCAACGACCCGTGCTCGTGCGGCAGCGGCGAGAAATTCAAACGCTGCTGCGGCGCGTGAACCGGCAACGTCGCGGCGGGAGATCAGGGAAAGATCTCTCGCTCCTTGTAGACAGCCTCAATCCGCTGCAACGCCAGCGCGTACGCCGCGATCCGCCGGTCCACCTTCTTGTGCCGCGAGAACGTATCCACCGCGCGATACACGCGCTTCATCGCGGCTTCGAGCTTCTCGTCGACCTCTTCGAGCGTCCAGCTCTCGCTGCGCTTGTTCTGAACCCACTCGTAGTAGCTGACGGTGACGCCGCCCGAGTTCGCGAGCACGTCCGGCAAAATGTCGATGCCGCGATCGAGCAGCACCTTCTCGCCCGCCGGATGCGTCGGCCCGTTGGCGCCCTCGACGACGACACGCGCTTGAATCGCCGACGCTTCGTCCTCGCCGATTTGATTCTCGAGCGCGCACGGCGCGCAGATGTCGACCTTCTGCCCCCAGAACTCTTCGCGCGAGATCACTTTGCCCGCCGGGTAGCCGGCGATCGAGCCGTGCTTTTCGACGTGGTCTTGGAGCTTGTGCGGATTGAACCCCTCGGGGTTGTAGAGGTAGCCCGAGTGATCGCCGACGGCGACGGTCGACACGCCGAGCTTCGAGAGCAAGACGGCGAAGTGCGAGCCGACGTTGCCGAAGCCTTGAACGCTCATCGTCGAGCCTTCGAGGTCGAAGCCTTTGTCCTTCGCCCACTCGGTCAGGCAGTGGACCATGCCTTGACCCGTCGCCTTCGTGCGCCCGAGCGTTCCGCCGCTCGCGACCGGCTTGCCGGTGACGACGCCCTTCACGCTCTGCTTCTGCGCGGCGCCGACCATGTTCGAGTACGTGTCCATCATCCACGCCATGGTCTGCGAGTTGGTGCCCATGTCCGGCGCGGGGATGTCGTACTCGGGTCCGATGTTCTCGCCGAGCGCGTGCGTGAAGCGACGCGTGATGCGCTGGAGCTCGTCGCGCGACACCGAGCGCGGATCGAATTTGATTCCGCCTTTGCCGCCGCCGTACGGGATGCCCATCAGCGAGCCCTTCCACGTCATCATCGTGGCGAGCGCTTTCACCTCGTCGAGCGTGACCATCGGGGCGTAGCGAATGCCGCCTTTGAACGGCCCGAGGA
This sequence comes from Polyangiaceae bacterium, assembly GCA_036488725.1. Classification (GTDB taxonomy): domain Bacteria; phylum Myxococcota_A; class Polyangia; order Polyangiales; family Polyangiaceae; genus DASXHD01. Next base: position 80,004 of record DASXHD010000003.1, read on the forward strand.
TGTTGTTGTGCTGAACGCGGTACCCTTTGAAGATGCGGACCTCGCCGCTGTCCATCTTCACGGGGAAGTTGACGATGATCTCGTTCTTCGGCTGCGAGAGGATCGAGTTCACGTACGGCGCGAGGTTGATCGTCTTCGACGCGGCGTCGAGGTAGCCCTGAACGACGCGGAAGAAGTCGTACTCGTTGCCGATGGCGCGCGCCGACGCGGGCGCAGCGGGAATGTTGGTTTGGCTCGGGCTTTTCAGGTTCATGTTGTGTTGTTCCAGAGCGTGTAGAGATAGACGACGGTGCTCGTCAAGATGAGCGCGTCGATCCGATCCAGAATACCGCCGTGACCGGGCACGATGGCACCGGAATCTTTGACTCCCATGGATCGTTTGAGCAACGACTCGCCGAGATCTCCCGCTTGACCCAGCGCGCCGGCGACCAGCGCGAGCGGGACGGCGTGCCAGAGCGGGATGCTCGGCAAGAACCAAAAGTGCGCGAGGAGCGCCCCGACGACCGCACCGCCGAGCCCGCCGAAGGCGCCGGCGATCGTCTTCTTCGGGCTGACGGCCTCGTAGAGCTTGCGTTTGCCCAAGAAACGGCCCGCAAAATAGCCGCCCGTATCGCTGAACCAGGCGAACATCAGCGTCATGACGACGTAGCTCGCGCCGTGCGGGACGTCGCGACGGATGAGCGCGAGCCAGCCGAGCGGCACCGCGACGAACAGCGGCGCGACGCTCATCGTGATGGCGCGCAGCGCTGCTGTTCGCATGTCACCGAGGCGAAATAGCGTCAGCACCGGCCCGGCGACCGGCACGACGGCGAGCACCGTGAGCCACCATCGGGGGTCGTGCCCGAAATAAAGCGCGATCGACACGGCGATCGCGAGGGCGAGCGCGATCCCTTGCGAGACGCGATCGCCTTTGTGCGTCATCGAGACGAGCTCGTAAGTGCCGATCAGCGACGCCGACAAAATGAGGAGATAAAGCCCCCACGCCGGCCCGTGATAGAGCAGCAGGAGCAGGAGCGGCACGAAGACCGCCGCCGTGATCAGACGTACGGCGAGGTTCGACATTTACGCCGCGTCGTTGGCTGCCAAGCCTTTGCCCACCAACCCGAAGCGGCGCTCGCGCGCCTGATAGCTCGCGACCGCTTCGTACAAATGCTCCGCGTCGAAGTCGGGCCAGAGGACGTCGGCGAAATGGAGCTCGGCGTACGCGAGGCCGTAGAGCAAGAAGTTGGAGATCCGACGTTCTCCGCCGGTGCGAATCACGAGGTCCGGGTCGCCGACGCTGAGGCTCGGCATGAGGCCGTGGAGCGCCGTCTCGGTCACTTGGTCGGCGCCGATTTCGCCGGCTTCGACGCGCCGCGCGAGCTCGCGCGCGGCGGCCACGATTTCTTCGCGGCCGCCGTAGCTGAGCGCGAGCGTCAGCGTCATCTCGTGGTTCGACTCGCTGTCTTGGCGGAGCGGGTCGAGCACCGCGCGGACGACGTGCGGCAAGCGCCCGATGTTGCCGATGGCGTTCAGCCGAATGCCGTTGCCGAGGATTTCGCCGCGCTCGGTCAGAAGAAACTCGCGGAGGAGCTCCATGAGCGCGTCGACCTCGTCTTCGGGGCGCGCCCAGTTTTGCTCGCTGAACGCGTAGAGCGTCAGCGCGCGCAGACCGAGACGGCGCGCCGCTCGCACGACGCGCCGCACGGCGTGCGACCCTTCGCGATGCCCGCGCGAGCGCAGCTCGCCGCGAAGCTGCGCCCAGCGCCCGTTGCCGTCCATGATGATGCCGACGTGGCTCGGCAGATTTCGGGCTTCGACGAGGACCATGGTTGCGAGCGCGGGCCGAATACCATGGAACGCGCCGAGGCCGCAAAACGTATCACGCGACGCGGCCGAGCGGCGACGGGGCCGTGTTTTTCCAAGCCGGGAGCGCGCTCATGCGCTCGAACCACGCACGCACGTTGGCGTACGGCTCGAGCGGCAGCTTCGCGGCGGCGGCGTGATCGAGCGAGCTCGCGATCGCGACGTCGGCGATCGTGAGCTCGGAACCCGCGAGGAGCTGCCGGCCCGCGAGGTGCGCGTCGAGCACGCGCGCGAGCGGGTGCAGCGACTGCTCGTGCCGCGCGAGCTGCGCCGGGTCGGCGTCGTGGCCGGTGACGAGCTTCTTCCAAAGCCGCTCGAACGTGATGCCGCCGATCGCGACGCTCCAATGATTGAGGCCCCACGCGAGCCAGCGATTCACTTCGGCGCGCGCGCGGAGCTCGCGCGGATAAAGCCGCTCGCCGCCCGCGGTCTTGTCGCAGAGATATTGCAGAATCGCGGTCGACTCCCAAAGGACGAAGTCGCCGTCCTCGAGCACGGGCACTTTGCCGTTCGGGTTGAGCGCGCCGAGACGTTTGCGGTCCTCGGGTTTCATCAGGTCGATCACGTCGGACTCGAATTCGAGCCCGAGAAGCGCGGCGACGATGGCGACCTTGCGAGAGTTGGACGAGAGAGGATTGTGATGAAGTTTGATCATGCGGGCAGCTTAGCCGCAGCCAATGTCAGCCTTATGTCAGCTTTGAAATCGCGAGCTCGGCTTTGCCGGAGCGCCGGCGTGGCCATCGGCCTCGTTGCGCGCGGGCCGCGCGAGACCAACGATCCATGTGAATGCGTGAAACGTTTTGGGCCGTCCTCGGCGCGCTGGCGTCGGGTGTGTTCGTGGCAGGCGCCGGTAGCGCGGCGGTCTTCGCGAAGCACCGCGTGCATCCGCGCGTGACCGCCACGGCGATCGTCTACCAAGCGAATACGCAAGCCTCGGCGCCGTGGCAGGGCGACACGCCGGACGACGAATCTTCGGTCGAGGCGCGGCCGCGCACGCCCGAGGTGAAGCGCGTGCTGCCGATTTTCGATGCGCGTTTGCTCGCCGGTTGCAGTCAGCGCGATCTCGACACGATCGATTCGCGCCTTCACGACGCGATCGGCATCGGCGCGCCGCTCTACAACGCGGGCGACGTCTCCGGTTCGTATTACGCGTACGACGCGGCCGCGCACTCGATCGCGCTCACCGTCGAAAAGCGCTGCAAAGGCCCGGCGAAAGCGCTCGAAGACGGTCGCGTGCGCGCGGCGACGCGCGCGTCGTTGCCCGAGCAAGCTTGGGCGATGCGCGACGTGTTCGACGGCTTGCTCGACGTCATCGCCCGCCGCGGGACGGAGCTGTAGTAGAACCTACGCCCGTGCCACCTCCCGAGCGATCGAAGGGACAAGTCGTCGCAGGCCGCTTTCGGCTCGTCGACCAAGTCGGCCGCGGCGGGATGGGGAGCGTTTGGACCGCGCATCACTTGACGCTCAAGGTCGACGTCGCCGTGAAGTTCATGGATGGCGCATTTTTGATCGGCGACGACACGCTGCTGAAGCGGTTTCAAAAAGAAGCGACCGCCGCCGCGTCGATTCAGAGCCCGAACGTCGTGCGCATTCTCGATTTCGGAAAAGACGACGCGGGCCGGCCGTACCTCGCGATGGAGCTGCTTCACGGCGAGGAGCTCGAGCAGCGCATCGAGCGCGATGGGCCGCTGCCGCTTGCGCTGATGAAAAAAGTGATCGTCGAGACGTGCAAAGGTCTGGCGGCCGCGCACGCCGCCGGCGTGATTCATCGCGACCTCAAGCCGGAGAACGTTTTTCTCTGTCGCGATCCGCACGCGCGCGCGGACGACACCGGCGCGTTCGCCGACGTGCACGTGAAGCTCCTCGACTTCGGCATCGCGCGCGCCGACCGCGAGCTCTCGGGCACCGGCAACCTGACGATCACGGGGCAGCTCCTCGGGACGCCGATGTTCATGTCGCCGGAGCAAGCGCTCGGCCGGCGCGACGTCGACGCGCGGAGCGATCTCTATTCGCTCGGCGTCGTCGCGTACAAATGCTTGACCGGTCACGCTCCTTACGAAGAGAGCGACACCGTCGGAGAGATCATCGTCTCGATCACGACCAAGGAGCCGCGCGATCCCGTCGAGCTCCGAAAAGATCTTCCGCCCGCGGTGATCGCGTGGCTCCACAAGGCGCTCGCCAAGGAGCGCGAAGATCGTTTTCAAACGGCGAAAGAGATGGCCGAGGCGTTCGTCTCGGCGTGCGACGTGCGCGGCATGCTCGTGAGTTTCTCGGGGCTCGACGTCGACGACACCGGCAAGCCCGACGTCGATTTCGATCGCGTCTCGGATTCGCCGCCGTCGCAGACGCGCTCGAGCGACGCGCCGCGATCGTCGACGACGTCCGCCGCGAGGACCGCGAGCGTGCGTCCGCCGCGGAGGCCCCCGCCGTTTCCGACGGTGCTCGTCATCGCGCTCGGCGCAATCGTCGCGCTCGGCATCGGCGTCGCGTACGCGCTGCTTCACCGCTGAGCGCCTTTCGGCGGTATCGTGGAGCTCATGCGTCGCAGCGCAGTCTTTCTTGCTTTCGCGGTGCTCGCGCTTCGATGCGGGAGCTCGCCCGACGCGCCGGAGAGCGGCCCCGCCGACGCCGCGATCGAGACGAGCACCGAGGGCGGCGCCGAAGCGGGCGCCTCGTGCACCGACGGCATCAAGAACGGCGCCGAGACCGACGTCGACTGCGGCGGACCGACGTGTGCAAAATGCAAAGACGGGAGCGCGTGCGCGCTCGCGACCGATTGCGCTTCGCAGAGCTGTTCGGCGGGGATCTGCGGCGTGCGAGAATGGTCGGTCGAGTCGCAAGGCAACGACCTCGTGATCCCGCCGAGCGTTCCGGGCGATCAGATCTGGACGAGCGCCGACCCGTCGGGCCTTTATCTCCAGCCGAACCTCTACGCGTCGAGCGTCGTCTTCTTGCAGTGGACCGGCGCGCTTCGTTACGTGAGCGGGCCGAACGGGATTTGCCACGTCGGACAACGCTTCGTCGTCGACGACGTGCCGACCGGCGACCCGAGCTGGGGCAACGCCATCATGGTGCAGAACGGCGCGACGCGCTGGCACGAGATCTTCACCACCGAGCAAGCGATGCCGCTCGGTCCGGGTCTTCACACGATCGGCGTGCAGATGGTCGAAGCGACCGGCTACGCGACGTGCGAGCTCGACGGCGACACGGGCGCGGGCTACGACCGCTCGCGTCTCACGGTCGCCGCCTACGATCCGAAAGACGTTTGGTACGTCGAGTCGAGCGGCGACACGGGCCCGCTCGTGAACAGCCCGTTCGTCGACATTCCTGGCGAGTCGCTCTCGATCACGCTCAGCGAGGCGAGCCATGTTCAGATCTCGATGAGCGGCACGCAAGACGTCGCGACCGTCCCGCCGGGTTTTCCCGGCGCGGGTTACTGCTCGTATCGGCTCGTCATCGACGGCACGCCCGAGGGCGATCCGACTTACGGACAAGCGCTCGTCATCAGTGACACCGCCGCGGGTTGGTGGGAGCCCGTCTCGCTCAAGTACGGGCTCGACATGACCGCGGGCGCGCACACCATCAAAGCGCAGATCGCGAATCCTTCGACGAGCGCCGCGTGCGACGCCGGCCAAGGCAACAACCCGTACGCGCGCTTTCGCATGTTCGTGTCGAAATCGAAGCAAGGCGGGCCGAGCACGAGCGTCGAATCCACGGGAGGACCCACCATCGTGGGCGCGAACGGCGCGTGGACGCCGGTCGGTCTGAGCGCGCAGTTCAAGGTGGGCGCGCCGACGCCCGCGCAGCTCGAGATGTCGGCGATTCAAGAGACGACGACGGGAAGCTCGGGACAGTGCTCGTGGCATTTCGTGATCGACGGCTCGCCGCTCGGCGACCCGAACAACGGGCAGACGATCAACGTCGGCGACGCGTCGACGTCGTGGTGGACGACGACGTCGCTCCTCTGGGGCCAAACGTTCGCGGCCGGGTCGCACACCGTCAGCGTCGAGGTCCGCAACAGCTCCAACACCGGCGACTGCGGAACCAACGGCGACGCCAAGAGCTACGGCCGCGCTCGCCTCCTCGTGCGCGTGCCGTGATAGATCAAAGGCCATGATCGGCCTCAAGGTGATGGTCCGCTTGCGCATGTCGTCGCACGACGCGCACTACGCGGGCGAGCTCGTCGACGGCGCGCGCATGCTCGGCTTGTTCGGCGATCTCGCGACCGAGCTCTTGATTCGCCTCGACGGCGACGAGGGACTCTTTCGCGCGTACGAGTCGATCGAGTTTCTCGCGCCGGTCTTCGCGGGCGATTACGTCGAGGCGACGGCCGAGCTCGTCAGCATCGGCAACACGAGCCGCAAGATGCGCTTCGAGGCGCGCAAAGTGATTTCGAACGTTCGCGTGAACGGCATGCCCGCGAGCGCGGCCGACGTGATGCCGGATCCGATCGTCGTGTGCCGCGCGATCGGCACGTGCGTGGTGCCCAAGGATCTGCAGCGCAGGCCGAAGGAGCTCTACATGCCGGGCCTTCCGCCCGGGCCCGCGCCGGGCACCGAGCCGATCGTCACCGAGTGGCACGAGCCCGATCTCGTCCTCACCGCGGCGATCGTCGGCGCCGAGATCACGCGCGCGCAGACGCCGCACCTTCCAATCACCGCGCGCGAAATCGCCGACGAGGCCGCGCGATGTCGCGACGCGGGCGCCGCGGTGATTCACCTCCACGTGCGAAACGACGACGGCTCGCCGACGCAGAGCGCCGCGCGATTCGCCGAGGCGATCGCGGCGATCCGCGCGAAAACTGATTGCATCATACAAACATCGACCGGCGGCGCCGTCGGCATGTCGATCGACGAGCGCGCGCAGCCGCTCCAATGCAAACCGGAGATGGCGACGCTCAACTGCGGCACGCTCAACTTCGGCGACGACGTGTTCGTCAACTCGCGCAAGGACATCCGCGACCTCGCCGCGCGCATCGCGAAGGCGGGCAGCGTCGCCGAGCTCGAGTGCTACGAGGTCGGTCACGTCGAAGAAGCGCTGAAGCTCCTCGGCGAAGGCGCGATCTCGGCGCCGCTCCATTTTCAGTTCGTGCTCGGCGTGCCCGGCGGGCTCGGCGCGCGCGAAGAGCACGCGCGCTACATGAAGAGCTTGCTGCCCGCGGGCGCGACGTGGGCGGTCGCGGCGGTCGGCCGATTCCAGCAGCCGCTCACCGAAGCGGCGATGCGGCTCGGCGGCCACGCGCGCGTCGGCCTCGAAGACAACATTTATCTCGAGAAGGGCGTGCTCGCCGAAGGCAGCGCGCCGCTCGTGAAGCGCGCGGCGGACTACGCGCGCTCGATCGGGCGCAACCCGGTCGAACCGTCGCGCGCGCGCGCGATGCTTGGCGTTCGATGACGACGACGCTCACGTTCGCGGCCGACACGCTGACGCCCGTGCGGGCTTACGCGGGGCTGCGGCGCGCGGCCAAGGCTCCGCCGCAGGCGGGCCGTCGCCCCGAAGAGGCGCAAATGCCGGGCGCGTCGTTCTTGCTCGAGAGCGTCGCCGGCGGAACGAGCTGGTCGCGCTACAGCATCCTCGGTTATCGGCCGCGTTACGAAGCCGTGCTCCACGACGACGGGCCGTGGGAAATCCACGGCGAGCAACCCGGCTTCGCGAGCGCGCTCGTTCGCGAGGGCGTCGATCCGCTCGTCGCGGCCGCGGCGCTCGTCGACTCGGATTTTCCAAAGGCGACCGCCCCGCTCGCCGAGCGCATCGCGCGCTCGCACATCGGGTATTTCGGCTGGGGCCTCGTGCATCGCATCGCGCGCGTGCCGGGTTTCGACCAACGTCGCGTGGTCGCGCGCCTCCTCGGGCGTCCCGTCGTGTGCGTGTTCGACTCGCTCGCGCAGACCGTGACCATCGCGGCCGACGACGAAGCCGCGGCGACGCGCGCGCGCGCCGATCTCGAGTGCGGCGAGCTCGGCGCCATCGGCATCCCCGAGCGCGGGAAGCTCCCCTCCCCCATCGAAGTCTCGGTCGACGACTTTCGTTTCGAGACCGCGGTGCGACGCGCCCAGGAGTACATCGCGGCCGGCGACGCGTTTCAAATCGTCCTCGCGCGAACGTTCTCCGTGCCGCAGCGCGGACGCGATCCGTTCGACGTGTACCGCGCGCTTCGCCTCGTGAACCCGTCGCCGTACATGTACTTCTTGGATTTCGGCGCGTCGCAAATCCTCGGCGCCAGCCCCGAGACGCTCGTTCACCTCGCCCGGCGCGGCGACGGTTCCGCCGACATGACCGTGCGGCCCATCGCCGGCACGCGCCGTCGCGGCCTTTCGCCGGACGACGACGACGCGCTCGAGCGCGAGCTCCTCGCCGACGAAAAAGAGCGCGCCGAGCACGTCATGCTCGTCGACCTCGGACGCAACGACGTCGGCCAAGTCGCGAACGTCGGCACGGTGCGCGTCGTTCGAAACATGGAGGTCGATCGCTACTCGCACGTGATGCACATCGTCAGCGAAGTGACCGGCGCGGTCTCGCCGAGCGTCTCGCCGACCGAGGTCTTGCGCGCCGCGTTTCCGGCGGGCACGCTCTCGGGCGCGCCCAAGCTCCGCGCGATGCAAATCATCCGCGAGCTCGAGGGTCGTCCGCGCGGTCTCTACGGCGGCGCGGTCGGCTACCTCGGCGCGGACATGGACTTCGCGATCGCGATTCGCACGGCGGTCTGCGAAAATGGAAAATTCGAGGTCACCGCCGGCGCCGGCGTCGTCGAAGCGAGCAGCCCGTCGGCCGAAGCCGAAGAGACGCGCAACAAAGCGCGCGGCGTGCTCTGCGCGATCGAGTCGGCCGCGACTCGTTGACGCGTTTTTCCCCTCGAATTCGCTCGCGATGGTTCGCTGAAGGTCGCTACGCTCGAACGCGATGGCAACCGACACGATCCTCGTCACCGGTGGAACGGGAAATATCGGGACCGCGTTCGTCGCGGCGCTGGCGGCCGATGCGCGGGCGCCCCGCGTGCGTGTCGCGTCGCGGGATCATCGATCGAAAGGCGCGGCCCTCGTTCGCGCGCTCAATCCGGAGACGATCACGCCCGTCGCGTTCGACGTCGACGACGCCGAGTCGATGCGCGCCGCGCTCGACGGCGTGACCAAGCTGTTCGTCATCGCGCCGTTCGTTTCCGACATGGCGGCGTGGCACGACAAAATCGCGGCGGCCGCGAAGCGCGCGGGCTTGGTCGCGCTCGTCGTGAAAGCGAGCGTCACCGGCGCGTGCGGGCCGGACACGAAGCCGCCGCCGAGCGCCGTCCCGCTCGGACATTGGCTCGGCGAGGAGGCGTTTCGTCGATCGTTTCCGACGATCGCGATTCGGCCGAACATCTACATGCAGCACTTCCTCACGCAGCCGGGGCTCTACGTTCCGCGCGCGGAGCGTTTTTATTTGCCGATCGGAAACGCGCGCGTTTCGTGGCTCGACGCGCGCGACATCGCAGCGCTCGCTGCCGCGTTTCTTTTGGGCGCCGACGACGGCCACGCGGGCAAATCGTACGAGCTGAGCGGCCCGACGGCGCCGACCGCGGCCGAAATCGCGGGCGTGCTCTCGCTCGTCGCGCAGCGCGAAGTTCGTCACGTCGACGGCGGCGACGCGTTCAGCGCGCGCTGCAAAGAGCTCGGCATCCCCGACACGGCGAAACATTTCTACGGACAAGCGGGCGAAGGCTGGTTCGCCAAAGTCGACGACGGGATTTTCGTCCGCGTCCTCGGCCGACACGCGACGTCGTTCGCGAAGTTCGCGATCGATCATCGCGCGAACTTCACCGATGGCGGCGGGGATTGATCATTCGTGGCACTTGTCGTGGACGGCGACGACCGTGCCCGTCTGATCGACGCTCCACTCGTCGCCCATCGTCTCGGTCTTGTCGCCTTTGGCGGTCGCCTTGTATCCGGTGCCGCCGCCGGTGATCGAGAGCTCGAGCGAATAAAATCGCGGCGTCACTGGGATGCCGAGGTCGCTCGTCGAGGCGGTGTACGACTTGTGGCTCGCGTAATACGTCGTCTCCGCGCTCTGGACAGTCGCGAGCGTGCTCTTCGCCTCCGCTTGACGTGACAGACACTTGTAGCGCGCGACGCCGTTGCAGGACGTGAGCGCGAGGACGGCGAGCAAAAGGAGCGTTCGATTCATGGTTCCTCGGATCTATGGGCAGTGCGGCGGGAGCGCCGCGCAGGTCGGGTTCGAAGGAGCGCTCGTGACGCCGGCGTCGTCGTACGCGACCGTGACGACGCACCACGAGGCGCCCGCTTCGAGCGTCGTCAAATCGTAAGCGCACTTCGGCGCGCCGGCCTCGACGCACTCGGGATAGCCGGCGCCCGCTTCGCACGGGTCGCCCGCGTCGAGACTGTCCGGATACGCGTCCGCACCGTACGGGCCCCATTCGACGAGATATCCGGTTGCCGGATCGGCGCCGCACGACGCGTTCCACGTGAGCGCCAAGGTCGGGTTGCGATCGCACGCCCAGCACGCGGCGTCGCCGAAAGTTCCGAAGCAGCTGCCGTCGCCATCGGCGCCAGCGTCGACCGGCTGAGCGTCGGACGCGCTGACGTCGGAGGTCGTGCCGTCGGAAGAACCGTCCGGCGTGCCGGGGCCCTCCGAGCTGCAACCGGCGAGCACGAGGCCCGTGAGAAGAAGGAGGATGCGATGCGAGGTCACGCCGACGGGCTATCACTCGTACGAGCGCGCCGTCAAACGCTCAAGGCGCGCACTCTTGCGCGGCGAGCGCCGCCGCGTCGTCGATGGCGCGCACCTTTCCCATGTCGTCCTTGCGCGGGTCCCATCCGGTGAGCGTCGCGATCGCCGCGAGCGCGACGGGACGATTGCGATCGGCGGCGCCGGCGCCTTTCTCCTCGGCGACCTGCGCGAGCGCCGGGACGATGTCGACCGTCCCGAGAGCGCCGGCGAGCGCGACGAACCGCTCGCGGACCCACCAGTCCGTCAGCGCGTCGTTCTTCATCGCCGCGAGAAATCGGCGCGCGAAGAGCTCCTTGTCCGCGTCGGTCGGTCCGGCCTCCGGAGCGAACTGGAGCGAATCGATCGCGGCTTCGAAGCGCTCGGTCGCGATCCGCATCGGCACCACGGCCTCTTGCTCCATGCTCGAGTCGTAGCCGGTGAAGCTCCGGTCGATGACGTGACCCGCGTCGTCGGTGAGCGCGAGGCGAAGGTGAAAGTCGTTCGACGAAAACGACGCCGACCCGCCGAGCACGGTGTTCGGCGGCTGCGCGAGCGGAATCAAATGCGGCCGCGCGAGCACCGCGACGCGCGCGTGCGCGACGAGCGCGTCGAAGTCGGCCGGGCCCATGCGCGCCGTCGAAATCACGGTGCCCGCGTTGTAGTAGTGCGACGACGCGATGAGCCGGACGTTCACGCTCGACGGCCCGCGAACGAAGTGGGCGATGCGCAGCGTCCCGCCGTGCCCCGAGCCGTCCTCCAGGACGACGTCGCGCACGTCCGGCGCGAGCACGTCGCACCCGAAGTCGATGACGAGCTTGCTCGGCTTCCAGTGAACGACGAGATCTTTTCGAATCCGCGCTTCGACGCGCGCGAGCTCCGCCCCGTCGATGCCCGCGCAGAACGGAGCCTCTTCTTTCTTCTGGACCTCGATCGCTTTCGGTCGCCCGTGGCGGAAGCACGCGCTCGCGTGCGGCGCAGTCGGAGCTGCCGCTTTCTGCACCGGCGCAGGCGCGCTTCCGCACACCGGCGGGACGAACACCGGCTGCGGCGCCGCGTGGACGCAGCCGGCAACCGCGGCGAAGAGGAGGAATGAGCTGCGCGTCACGTCTTCTGGTTTCGTCACCGTCCGCGGGCTCGATGTTCCCATTTTGCGCGGGCGGTGCGCGTTTTCGCATCACATCTCCGGCGGGACGTCCATCTTCACGGTCGCCGTCGCGGAGGCCGAAGGCACATTCGCGAGGAGCCGGAGCGGCGCGCTCGCGGCCGCAGTCACTGCGAGCGAACCGCCGTGCGCTTCGAGGATCGAGCGCGCGATCGAAAGACCGAGCGCGAGGCTCATCGGGCGGCGGCCCCAGCCGCCCGCGGCCGTCGACGCGATGCGCACGCTCGCCGTCGCGTCGGCTTCGGCGATCTGCGTGCTCTCTTCGGGCGAGAGGATCGGCGCGTCGGCGTCGACGAAGACGCGGAGCGAGCCGCCCGGCCCGCGTTCGGCGCGCAATCGAATCGTGCCTTTCTCCGACATGCGCGAGGCCGCGTGCATGAGCGAGACGATCGCTTGAACGATCCGCGCGGAGTCGACCTCGAGCACCGGAAGGTTTTCGGCGATCGACACGGTGAGCTCGCGCGAGCTTCCTTGGAGGAGCTCTTGCGCGTCGAGCGCGGCGGCCATCACGATGTCGTGCGCGGGCGCCTCGTGGCGCGCGAGATCGATCGGGCCGGCCTCGAAGCGCGCGGCGTCGAGGACGGTCTGAATCAAGTAGAGGAGCTCGCCGCCGCGCTGGCGAATGATGACGACGCTCTCGCGCTGCCCGTCGGTGAGCGCGCTCCGTTCGAGCAGCGCAGCGAAGCCGAGGATCGCGTTGAGCGGACCTTTGAGGTCGTGGCTCATGGTCGCGAGGAGGAGCGCGCGCATGCGCTCGGCGGCCGCGCGGGCGACGATGGCGCGCTCCTGCGCCGCAGCGAACTCGCGAAAGACGCCGCCGAGCTCGTCGACGGCGGCGGCGAGGCCACGCACGGATTGAAACGTCGCCTCGCTGACGACGCGCGAGCCTTGGAGGCCGTCCGCGATGCCCATCGACTCGATCTCGCGCTGCGCGAGCACGACGTCTTGCGAGAACCGCCGCCCGATGCGCGCGCCGGCGATCGACGCGAACGCGACCGCGAGCAGCGTCGCGAGGGCCCAGCTGACGCTCGCGACGCCGGGACCTGCCGGCTCGTAATGCACCGTGACGAGTCCGTCCTCGAGCGGCACGCTCACGTGCGCGTCGTCCTTGTCTTTCGATCCGGCGACATAACCGAGGGCGCGACCGGCGGCGATGGCGGCGGGACGACCCTCGGCGCTCCCTTCGACGAGATCGAGCGTCCCCGACGCGAAGGCGGTCGCGTCCGCGCGGCGCGCGGCGAGCTCGGCGGCGTGCGCGTGCGCATAGACGAGGAGCGACGCGCCGACTGCGACGAGCGCGACCGGCGCGGCGAGCGCTACCAAGAATCGCAATCGCAGGCGCGACGCGCGACCGCTGCGAACGAGGAGCGCGACCGCGTCGCGCGAGACCCCGACCGGCGCGAGCTCGAGCGCCCGCGCGACGGCCGCACGCGCGGCGACGTAGAGCGGCAGCGACGACGTCGTCACGAGCGTCATGAACAAGACGACGAGCGCGCCTTGCGTGTACGCGTCGACGCCCTCGGGCCGCTCGAGCATCGTCGTCGCACCGAAGAGAAGCGCGAGCGCGAACCGCGCGTAGCCGATGCGCGACGGCACCGTGAAGAGCCGCAGCAAATCGGCCGGTTGAATTTCTGCGCCGCCGTCGAGCACGCGCCGATTGCCGAGCGCGAGCCCGAGCAAAACGAGGAGCTCGCCCGTCGTCAGCGCGAGCGCCACGACGATCGCGGTGGTCGACATCGCCGAGGCGACGCCCTCGTCGAGCAGGAGCCACCGCGGCGCGAACACCCAAAACACCCACGCCGTCGCGAGATCGACCGCGAGCACCGCGCCGACGATGCGCAAGACGAGGCGCAAGACCGGATTGCGAATCACGACGCGCCTCCGCGCGGAAGCCGCAGCGTGAACGTCGAGCCGTGCCCGACCTCGCTCTCGAGCTCGATCGCGCCGCCCTGCATCGCCGCGAGCCTCCGCGCGATCGCGAGGCCGAGCCCAGTGCCCCGATGACGCGTTCGCTCCGAGTGCGCCTGGCGATATTCTTCGAAGACGATTTGTCGCTCCGACTCGCGGATGCCGGGGCCCGTGTCGCGCACCGATACCTCGCCGTACGCGCCGTGCGCGGTCACGCGAACGACCACCTCGCCGACTTGGGTGAACTTCACCGCGTTGCCGACCACGTTGCTCACGATCTGCCGCACGCGCCGTTTGTCGGCCCAAACCGACACCTCGGGCCCGTTCTCGAGGCGGAGCACGAGCTGCGATTTTGCGGCGAGCACCGAGAGCTCGCGCACGACGTCTTGCGCGATGGCGCGCAAATCGATGTTTGCAGGATGCAACTTGAGCTGACCGCTCTCGATCGCGCTGAGGTCGAGGATGTCCTCGATGAGATCGTTGAGGTGCGAGCCGCTGTCGCGGATTTGCTGGACCTCTTCGGCTTGTTCTTCGGTGAGCGGGCCGTCGACGCCCTTCATCAAGACGTCGGCGAAGCCGAGGACCGCATTGAGCGGCGTCCGCAGCTCGTGGCTCACCGCCGCGAGGAACTGCGCGCGATCGCGATCGGCGGCGGTCGTGCGCCGAAGGTTTCGATGATAGTCGCTCTCGGCCGCCGCGAAGCGCGCGACGAGCGCGTTGAACGCGCCGGTCAAGACGCCGACTTCGTCCATCGAGCGCAGCGCGACGGGCTCGCCGGCAGGCTCGCTGCGCACTTTGGCCATCGCGAGGACGCGCCGCGCGACGTAGACGACGTCCTTCTCCGCGTCGCGCGCGACGGCGAACGCGACGATCGCCGCGACCGAAACGAGCAGCGTCGTCAGCGCGAGGAGCGCCGAGAGCAGCCCGGGCACGCCCTCGGCCGGCGGCACCCGCACGAACACGTAGAGCTCCGAGTCACCGACCGCTCGCGTGGCAAATCGCACCGCCCCCATTCGCGTCGTCGTTTCGCCTTCACGATTTTTTGCGAACGCGACGAGCGCGTCCGGGGCCGGCGGGCCGAGCGTCGCGTCGAGCTCGGGACGTCCTTGCGTGTCGGCGACGAGGACCTCGGCGCCGGTTCGACGCGCCGCGAGCTGCACCGCCGCGAGCCGATCTCCCGCAGGAACGAGGCTCAAACGCGCGCCCAGCGTTTCCACGAGCAAATGTGCGCGAGCCGCTGCGTCGTCGTCACTCGCTCGCGACAAATGAGCGATACCCAAGAGTCCGATCGCCGCGGCGACCGCGGTGGCCACGACGATGACCACGATGGGCGCGAGCGGAACGAGCGGAACGCCGAGCGCGCGAGTGAGCGTTCTGCGACTCATTGCCGTTTCCAATCGTACGACGCACAGCGTCGTGATCGACACGAATGATCGTCGTGACTATTGCACCGGGAGGCAGAGGAACTAATGATGGGGTCGAAGCGATGGCGAAGCGTCCTCTGGGAATGCGAAACCTCAAGCGTCGGTTGTTCGACCGACAGCCGAGGTCCGTGATGGAAGACGCACTCGCACAAAACGAAAACGTGGAGCCGACCGAGTCGGGCACGTATCCGGTTTCGCATCGCGGCACCGACGCGGGCGAAGTGACGCTCGTCGTCTACGGGTGGGACAACGTCCAGCCCGGCACGCTCTCGTGGGTGTTTCCGAGCTTCGACGCCGCGATGAAAGCGGCGAGCGCGCTCCGCAACGCGACGAAGTGGGCGATCATGGGCGGCAGCGACGCGACCGGCGCCGTGCTCGCCGAACGCAGCGCCTAGTCCACGATCAGCGCGCCCGACATTCCTTCGTGGCCCGAGCCGCAGAAGACGTCGCAGTGAAACGGGTACGTTCCTGAGCGCTGCGCGACGATGCGCACGCGCGTGGGCGCGGCCGGCGAGACGCGCGCGCGAACGCCGAGCATCGGGATCGCGAAGCCGTGCTCGACGTCGGCCGACGTGAGCTCGACGACGATCGCCTCGCCCGCGCGCGCGCGAATGCGAGACGGCGCGTACTCGAAGCGGCGCGCTTCGACGCGGACGACGCGCTCGGGCGCCGCGTACGGCGTTTCGTCGACGCGCAAGTCGCGATGGATGCCGCGCCAGCCGAGACCGTGATCGCGGCTCGACGCGTCCCACGGGAGCGGCGCGCGTTTGGGCGCGGCGCCCGGCGCGGGCAGCGGAAAAATGAGCGATCGTGACGCGTGATGCGCGATTCGCCCGGTGCGGCGATGATGCTCTTGGTGGATGTGACCGTAGAACACCGTGACTGGATCGTGGCGCCCGAGGATCTCGAGCGCGCGCGCGCCGTCGGCGGTCGCCCACTCCCACTCGGGGTACAAGTCGAAGAGCGGGCGATGCGCGAAGACGACGAGCGGAGCGCCGGCCGGCACGTCGGCGACGCGCGCTTCGAGCCACGCGAGCTGAGCGTCACCGATCGCGCCGCGCGGATCCGAGACGTTGTCGAGCCCCACGAAGTGGAGGCCCCCGTGCTCGAACGCCCAGTGCGTTTCACCGAAGCTCTCGCGAAACGCCGCGCCGCCGTCGAGCGACGCATCGTGCTCGCCCGGAAGAAAATGAATCGCCGGCACGCCGATCGACGAGACGATTTCTTTGAAGCGACCCATGCGCGCCCGGCGCTCGGCGCCGTCGTCGGTCGTGTGCGTGAGATCGCCGGTGAAGACGACGAAGTCGGGCCGCGCGGGCGACGCCGCGATGATCTCGACCGCGCGGGGCAGCGTGACTTTTGCTTCGGGGTTCGCCGCGCCCTCGTAGCCCCAATGCGTGTCGGTCAGCTGCAGAAAGAAAAAATCGCGCGCCGGAGCGGGCGTCGACGCGGCGGGCGACGCGGCGGGCCGCTCCGATTCGCATCCGAAAAGTCCCGACGCGAACACCACGCCACCCACGCTCGCGAGCTCCAAGAATTCTCTTCGTGTCTTCACGTCGGCCTCCAACCGCGAAAACGGCGGCGGGCGCGTTCGGTTCCAATTTTTTCGACGAGGGAACCTTTCGGCGCTTCGTGCGTTTTGTCTTTCGAAGGGCTCCGATGAGCACGCTCGCGAGCGAAGCGCTCGCCCACCTCGACGCGCTCTTTCACGTCGCGCGCTACCTCACCGGCGACGACGGCGCGGCCGAAGATCTCGTGCAGGAAACTTACGCGCGCGCGCTCGGCGCCGAAGCGTCGTTCGCGCGCGGAACGAATTTGCGGGCCTGGCTGATGCGAATTTTGCGAAATGCGTTCATCGATCAAACGCGGCGCGACGCGCGCGTTCGCGGGGGCCTCGATGCCGACGAGATCGCCGAGGACGTCGACGTGCCTCTGCGTTCGTTCGTCGCGGCCGATCTCGAAAAGGCGCTGCTCGATTTGTCGCCCGACGCGCGCGCGACGATCTTGCTCGACCTCGAGGGCCTCAGCGAAGCCGAGCTCGCCGAGGCGATGGGCTGCGCGCCGGGCACGATCAAATCGCGGCTCGCGCGGGCGCGGGCCGCGCTTCGCGCGCGTCTTTCGTCCTACGCGAGGAGCGAGTCATGACCGACGAAGAGCTCACCGCGCTCCTTCGCGAGCGCTTGCCGCGCCGGACTGCGCCCGCGGCGCTACGCGCGCGTCTCGAACGGCGCTACGCTAAAAAGCGGCGCGCGAGCAACGTGGTCGTCGCGCTCGCGGCCCTCGCGTTCGTCGCGCTCGTGCTTTTCTTCGCGCGGCGCCACGATGTCGCCGCGCCTTCGCCGATGATCGCCGAGGCGGTCAACGATCACCTTCGCGTCCTCTACGCCGAGCGACCGCTCGAAATCGAGAGCGGCGGCATCCATCAAGTGAAGCCGTGGTTCGCTGGGCGCGTCGACTTCGCGCCGGCGATCGCCTTCGACGGCGACGCGGATTTCCCGCTGCAAGGTGGATCAGTTGCAGTCTACATCGATCGAAAAGCTGCCGCGTTCGTCTACAAGCACAAGCTCCACGTGATCACCCTGCTCGTGTTTCGCGCCGACGGGCTCCCGTGGGGCCGCGCGGACGAAGTCGTGACCTCGTCGCGCGGCTTCCACGTCGTCTTGTGGCGCGCGGGCGATCTCGGCTACGCGCTCGTCTCCGACGTCGCCGCCGAAGACCTCGCGACGCTCGAGCAACGCATCAAGGCTGCGCGATGACGACCGCGATGCCCTGACCGCCGCCGATGCACGCGCTTCCGACCGCGAGCTTGCCCTTGCGGCGACGAAGCTCGTAGACGAGGTGCGTCGTGATGCGCGCGCCGCTCGCGCCGAGCGGGTGTCCGAGCGCGATGGCGCCGCCGTTCACGTTGGTCTTCTGCCGATCGAGCCCGAGCTCTTTTTCGACGGCGAGGTACTGCGGCGCGAACGCTTCGTTCACCTCGACGACGTCCATGTCCGAGAGCTTCATCTCGGCGCGCGCGAGCGCGGCCTTGATCGCGGGCGCGGGCCCGATGCCCATGATGCTCGGGTCGACGCCGGCGACGCCCCACGAGACGATGCGCGCGAGCGGCTCGAGATTTTTCGCTTTCACGAAATCTTCTGTCGCGAGGACGAGCGCCGCGGCGCCGTCGCAGATCCCGGACGCGTTACCCGCGGTCACGACGCCGTCCTTCTTGAAGACCGGCGGGAGCTTCCCGAGGATCTCGAGTGTCGTCTGCGGACGCGGATGCTCGTCGATTGCAAACTGCACGGTTCCCTTCTTCGACGTGATCTCGACCGGCGTGATCTCGTCTTTGAAGAAGCCTTTCTCGTTCGCCGCGGCCCAGCGCTGCTGGCTCGAGAGCGCGTACTCGTCGCAGTCTTTCCGCGTGATGCCGTATTTCGTCGCGAGGTTCTCGGCGGTGACCGCCATCGGCGTGTTGCAGTACGAATCGGTGAGCGCGCTCCAAAGCGAGTCTTCGACCGCCGGAGATTTTCCGAACGGCCAGCCCTCGCGCGCGCCGCGGAGGATGTGCGGCGCTTGCGTCATGTTCTCGGTGCCCGCGGTGAGGACGACGTCCGCCTCGCCGAGGAGGAGCTGCTCGACGCCGTTCACGATCGCTTGAAAGCCCGAGCCGCAGAGCCGATTCACCGTGAGCGCGGGCGTCGTGATCGGAAGGCCCGCTTTGAGACCCACGTGGCGCGCGCAATAAATCGCGTCGGCGCTCGTCTGCATGACGTTTCCGACGATGACGTGGCCGATCGCGTCGGGCGCGACCTTCGACTGCGCGAGCGCGGCCTTCGACGCGACGACGCCGAGATCGGTCGCGGTGACGCCCTTGAGCGTGCCCTGCATGGTGCCGAACGCGGTCCGCTTGGCCGCGACGATGAAAATATTTTTGGAGTGCTTCATGGCGGGCGGAGATTACACCATTGTAGACTGATGCGATGCGGTTGCTCGGCGTCGCGGCGTGTGCGGTTTTCTTGTGCGCGTGCGGCGGCGGCGACGACTCGTCGCAAACCGACGCGAGCTCCGACGCGAGCCCAAAGGACGTGTCGGCCGAGGCCGCGCACGACGCCGCGGTCGAGGCGGCGCCACCCAAAATCGACGCGGGATATCCCGGGCCACACTCGGCCGCGCCGCAAGTCGACACGCTGGGCGGCGCGGTGCTCACCGCGCCCAACGTCGTTCCGATTTTTTTTCCGAACGATCCTTCGGAGACCGACGTCGAGTCGTTCCTCGCCGCGCTCGCGAGCGGGAGCTTTTGGAGCGCGGCGACGAGCGAGTACGGCGTCGGCCCGCTCACCGTCGACAAGTCGGTCGTCGTCACCGACACGCCGCCGATGACGACCACGTCGACGCAAATCGAAGCCTGGCTCGACAGCTACCTCGACGGCACGCACCCGGAGTTTCCGGCCATCACCGCGAACAACGTCTACGTCGTGTTCTATCCGGCGACGACGACGATCAGCGACGACATCGTCGGGACCGCCTGCGTCGACTACGGCGGCTATCACGACGAATCAGCCAACGCGTCCAAACAAAACTTCATTTACGCGGTCATGCCTCGCTGCAGCACGTTCGGTTATTTGAACGGCCTCGACGCGCTCACCGGCCCGCTGTCGCACGAGATCGAAGAAGCGGCGACCGATCCGCACCCGCAGACCGCGCCCGCGTACGCCATCGCCGATCAAGATCACATGGTCTGGAACCTCGCGCCGCTCGGCGAGCTCGGCGACATGTGCGCGTACGAGCCGCAGAGCTTCCAGCGGCTCGTCGGCAGTTACATGGTCCAGCGCCTCTGGTCCAACGTGTCGGCGAAAGCCGGCCACGATCCGTGCGCGCCGGTCCTCGCCGCGCCTTACTACAACGCGGCGCCCGTCTTCACCGAGACCGTGACGCTCGACTACGCGGGCCAGAAGATCACGACGAAAGGCTCGCAAATCTCGCTCGGCAAGAGCAAGACGATCGACGTGCAGCTCTTCTCCGACGCGCCGACGTCCGATTGGAGCGTGACCGCCGTCGACACGACGTACGGCACGAACCAACCGCAGCAGCTCGACTTCCAATGGGATGCGCAGACCGGCAACAACGGCGACGTCTTCCACGTCACGATCACGCGCCTCGCCAACGGCCCGTACAACGGCAGCGAGTTTTACCTCTACGCGTCGCGCGACCAGCAGACATGGAACATGTGGTTCGGTTTCGTGCAGAATTAATCCTCCGATGAGCGAAGGGTACAGAGACGATCTCGCCGCGGCGCAGGCCCGCGTCGCGGAGCTCGAGGCGAAGCTCGGCGGCGAGCCGTCGAGCGATCTCGCGACCCTCGAGCGGCAGCACGCCGCGCTCGTTCGCTCGGTGCCCACGCGAGGACGCGTTCGGCTCATCGCCGGCCTCGCGATTTTCGTCTCGCTCGTCACGCTCGCGTCGATGCTCTTTCTCTCGAGCCCGTACGACCATCATCCGCGCTTCCAGATCGCGATGCAGATGCTCGGGATGGCCGCGATGGCGTTCCTCGCGACGACGCAGTGGCTGAGCCGCGTGATGACGCTTCAATCGGTGAAGCTGAGCGAGCGTCTCCTCGCCGCCGAACGCGCGCGTGTCGCGCTCGAATCGCGCGCCCGAATCGCGGAGCAACCACGCGTCGCGATCGCCGAGCCGCTCGAAGAAGCCGCCGAAGAGGCCGCTACGCGAACGTCGCAGACGCGGCGGTGATCACGTTCTCTTCGCGCTCTTTCACCGAGACGACGAGCCCGATTTTTCCCGGCGCGACGATCCAACCTTGCGTCACGATCGTCTCGCCCGGCCAAACCGGTTTGCTGAATCGACCGTCGAAGCCCGTGAGCCGCGACGCGTCGCCGCCGCACGCCCCCTTCGCGGCGTGCCGAACCATGAAACCGTACGTGCAGAGCCCGTGCAAAATCGGTCCTTGCTCGAAGCCGACCGCTTTGGCGAACTCGGGGTCGGCGTGGAGCGGGTTCGGGTCGCCGCTCAGGCGATAGAGGAGCGCTTGCTCGGGCGTCGTTTTTTCTTCGACGCGAAAGTCCGGCTCGCGATCTTTGGGCACGGTGATCTCGGCGGGCTCTTTCGGCGGGGGGTCGCCGCCGAAGCCGCCAGCGTTGCGATAGACGATCGTCCACGTTCCCTCGGCGACGAGCTCGCCTTTTTCATTTTTGGTGTGCGTGTCGACGAGCACGCTCGCGAAACGGCGCAAGTCGTAGATGCCGCGGATGGTCGCGGTCGACGTGAGCTCGCCGCTCGGCGCGAACGGCTTGTGCACGCGGAAGCGCTGCGCGCCGTGCACGACCATCGCGAAGTCGCCGCCGCTCCGTCCGAGCGCGTCGAGCATCACGGGAAACGTCGGCACGACCGCGAAGCTCGGGATGACCTTCGGCCCGCGCTTTTCGTAGAGAAAATCGAGCTCGTCTTTTTTCGCGCCGACACCGAGCGCGTAGAGGATCGTGTCCTTGTGCGTGTACGCGAAACGCGACGGCTCGGAAGTCTTGCCGACGATCGACAGATCGAAACCCATGGCGAGCTTCTACCATCACTTCCGCCGACAGCTGATAGCTGATAGCTGACAGCTCTCATGCCCGGCGTGCTCAACGAAGTGGTCGTCGCCTTTCGCGACGCCGGCGTCGACCTCGGCGCGCTCGGGCTCGCGTGGGCGCGCGTGACGCCCGCGGTGACGATCGTGCCGGCGTTCGGTTTGCGCGCGCTGCCCGCTCCGGCACGCGGCGTCATCGCGCTCGCGCTCGCGGCGTGCATCTATCCGTCGGTGACGCCGATCGCCGCGACGCTCGACGTGCCGTGGCCGCTCCTTCTCGTCGGCGAGGTGCTCCGCGGGTTGCCGGTCGCGATCGCGGCGGCGGCTGTTTTGTGGGGCGCCACGATGGTCGGCGGCATGCTCGACAACTTGCGCGGCTCACAAGATTCGATGCAGGTCCCGGTCATCGAGGGCCAGACGACGCCGATGGCGATTCCGTTCACCCTCCTTGGCGGCGCGATTTTTCTGACGACCGGCGGTCCCGCGCGCATCGCGCAGGCGCTCGCGACCGCGCCGATTCCGGCGCACCCGCTGCTCGGCGCCGTGAACGATCTCGCCGGCTCGGTCGCGCTCGCCGTGTCCATCGGCGCGCCGCTCCTCGTCGCGTCGCTCGTCATCGAGGTGACCGGCGCGGTCATCGCGCGCGCGTCGTCGCCTGCGCAAATCCACGCGCTCCTCGCGCCGCTTCGCGCGATGGGGCTGCTCGTCGTCTGCGGAATCGTGCTCGACCGAATCGCCGCGGTGATGGCCATCGCCGTCCGGAGCGTGCCGCGCTAAGCCATGGGTGATGAACCAAGAGCTTTGGAACGAGGTCGATCGTTATTTCGAAGACTCGCTGCTCGGCCGCGACGATGGCCTCGCGCAAGCGCTCGCCGCGAGCGCCGACGCGGGTTTACCGGCGATCGCCGTGTCGCCGACGCAAGGCAAGATGCTGCACCTCTTCGCGCGCATGCTCGGCGCGCGCCGCGTGCTCGAGGTCGGAACGCTCGGCGGGTACAGCGCGATCTGGCTCGCGCGCGCGCTTCCGGCCGACGGCAAGCTCGTCTCGCTCGAGATCGATCCGAAGCACGCCGACGTCGCACGAAAGAACCTCGCGCGCGCCGGTCTCGGCGGCGTCGCCGAAGTTCGCGTGGGGCCGGCGCTCGAATCGCTTCGTTCGATTGAAGGTCCGTTCGATTTCGTCTTCATCGACGCCGACAAGCCGAACAACGCAAACTACTTTCGCGCCGCGGTCGACCTCGTGCGCGCGGGCGGCGCCATCGTCGTCGACAACATCGCGCGGAGCGGCAAAGTCGTCGACGAGGCGAGCACCGACGCGAACGTACGCGGCGTTCGTGAGCTCATGACGGCGATCGCGAACGAACCGCGCGTGACCGCGACCGCGATTCAGACTGTTGGAGCGAAGGGGTACGACGGGTTTTTGCTGGCGATGAAGAGGTAGCTCCCCCGCTCGTCCTCGCCGATGGCCGTGACCGGCAACGTTGCCGGTCGACCGGCAATATGGCCGGTTTGGCGGAGGGAGCCCTACGGCGCCGTAACCCGCTCGATCGTCATCCCCTTCTTCTTCAACTGCGCGACCACCCCGTCGTCTCCCAGCAAGTGCGCCGCGCCCACCGCGAAAAAATACGCGCGCGTCGGGTGCGCCTTCACGAGCGCGGCGATTCGGTCGCTCATTCTCTTGTTTCGATCCGTGATGAGCCGCTTGAGCAGTTTCTTGTCGAGCGGCCGCGTGAGATCGAAGCCGGCGTTGAGCTCGTCGAGCAGCGGCGTCTCGCTGCCGGCGATGTAGAGGTTCATCAAGCTGGCCACCGGATCTTTCCCGTCGTGCAAATCCTTGTCGCGTTGGTCGAGTGTCTGCTCGAGCATCCGCGCCTGCTCGTCTTTCGTGAGCCCGTCGAAGACCGCGAGCTGTTCGGCGGCGGTCTCGAGGCCGCTCGTCGTCTTGCCCGCGTCTTTCGCTTTGTCGTGGATGTGGATGTCGATCGGCTTGCCGCCGGCCATGTCCTTCAGGTGATCGAGCAGCGCGACTTGCGCCGCGACGGCCCACACCTTGAAGTGATCGAGCCTCGGGAGCGCCATCGCGAAGCCCTTCTGCGAAAACGCGTCTTTCAGCCGCGCGTAGAGCGCGGCCGGGAGCTCGGTCGTGAGCGACTTGCCCTGTGGCAGCTGAAGCGCGCCGATCATCGAGAGCTGGGTCCCGCTGTCGAGCGGCATCTCGTTGACGATTTCGTCCGACGCGTCGATCGCTTTGTCGAGGTCCGGCGGGAACGTCTCGATGCGCGGATCCGGCACGTGAATGGTGCCGAACAAGTATGACGGCTTCGCTCCGGCGACGCGATAGAGCAGCGGGTGCCACGCGGCGACCTGCGCGTCGGGATGCGTGTCGGTCGGTTGCGTCTGCGCGCTCGCGGTGGCGCTCGGCGCGGGCGGGGTCGCGGTCGTCGCGACGGTGACCGACGTCGCCGGATGCGCCGTCTCGACCTCGGTGCCCTTGGAGCCGCCGCAGCCGAGAAGCAAAACGACGAAGACGACGAAGCGAACGAAACCGTTCATAGAGAGATCCTGTATCCGAGGGTGAAGCCGAAATCGATCGAGTCGACCCCGCCGGTGAGCGTCGTGCAGTCCAAAATCGGAGAGCACTTCGGTTCTTCCGGGAGGACCCAGTGGTTGTATCGGAAGACGAGCCCGACGACGATGCGGTCGCTGATGTAGAAATCTCCGCCGAGCGCGCCGCCGAAGAAGAAGCCCTCCGTGCTGAGGCTCACTTCGCGGTCGCCGAAGATCGCCGGCTTGTCGGTGCCTGCGTTGGTCGTGAAGCGATCGGCGACGATGACGACGCCCGCTTGCGCGCCGACCCAACCTTCGAACGCGCGCGTGTGGAGCGGGATGTATCGCGCCTCGCCGCCGATGAAAAAATACGAGCGCGAGTGCGTGCGCGGCAGCCCGCTGAGACCGCCGTACTCGGTGTCGGCCGTCGGGCGCGGGTCGAAGAAAAAGTTCGCGCCGAACGCCCAGTCCTTCCACGGCCGATACAAAATGTGGAGGCCGAGCTGAATCGTCGCGTCACCTTGGCCGACGGGCGTGAACGGCACGTCACCGCCGTACGTGCTCTGCGAGACCGGCGCGTTCGGGAGCACGATGATGCCCGCTTCGAGGAGCGCGATCGTGTGGCTGCGCGCGATGTAGTCGAGCCACGATTTGTCGTCGTCGCCGCAAAACGCCGGCGGCGCCGCGAACATGACGACCAGCCCGGCGGCGAGCGCGACGCGTTTCACAGCCATTTCCCGGCGTCGATCGTTTGTCCGCCGCCGCCCACCGGAGGAATGACGACTGTGCGGACGATCTTGAGCGCGTAACCGTCGACCTTCGCCGTGAAGACGAGCTCGAACCTCCCCGGCTCGTTGAAGGTGAGCGCGCCGCGAACGATCGCCGGGCTCTCCGCGAGGATCGGAATGAGCGTTCCGGGCGCAACGTCGGGCCCGCTCACGGCGAGCGCGGCGGCATCCGGAAGCGCTTTCGGCGCGGCGCTCCCGACCTCCAGATGAATCGTGATCGCAACCGGCACGAGCACCGTCGGCCGTCCGGGCGCGAGATCGATCGTGCCGTGCGCGCCGGCCACGGGCGGCGCGACGACCGAGCCGTGCGTCGTCGCCGCGGTCGGCACGTGCTTGGGCGAAGTCGACTGCGCGTCCTCGACGGCGCCCGCATCGACCACCACGTCGCCGAGCGCTTGCGTGTACTCGGTCGACAAACGATCCGCGGTCGTGTCGGTCGGGTCGAGCTCGTGCGCGAGCTTCGCGAGGTGCGCGGCCTTGTCCATGTGCCCGAGATATTTTTCGCCGATCGCGTCTTTGACGATTTCGTCGGTCGCCTCCGCGCGGATCTCGAGCAAGCGATCGTCGTGCGGATACTTCGCGAGGCCTTCGTTCGTGATGTCGCGCACGTTGTCGCCCGCCGGCGAGTCCCAATGGTTCGCGCGGAACGCGGCGCGCGCGCGATGACGATAACCATCGAGCGACTGCGGGCTCTGCGCCTTGGGCCCGACGTAACCGAGCTTGTACGCGAGCGTCGCGGCGCCGATCACGCCGACGAGAAAGCACGCGATGAAGAGGAAGATCGTGCGCGATCGGCTGCGACGCCGCGCGATCTCCGGCGTCTCGACGATCGGCTCCGGCGGCTCGTCGAAGATCGCGGGATCGTCCATCGACGGCATCGAGCCGCGAACCGGCGGCGTCGGCGTCGGCGCGGTCGGCGGCGGCAAGGAGAGCTCGGGCAGCGGCCGGATCGGTTGCGTGCGATCGTGCGGATGCTTTTGCTGCGGCGGCTCGATTGCGGCGACGTCGTCGAGCGTCGTCTCGAGCGGGTTCGGCTGATCGACCGCCGGCGCAGGGTCGGGCGGCGGCGCGGGCTGCACCGGCGACGCATCGGCGACGAGCTGGAGCTTTTCTTTCGGCATCGGCGGCGAAAACGACGGACGCCCCGAGTGCATCAGCGGACGCGAGACGAAATCTTCGACCGAGAGGCCCGACGCCTTCGCAGCCTCGAGGAGCGCGCGGCCGAGCGCGCGGCCGTCCGGCTCGCGCTGCAGCGGATCTTTCGCGAGGTTGCGCATCACGACCTGCGCGATGGGCTCGGGCACGTACGCGGCGCGCGCGAGCGAACGAAGCGGCGGCGGTGGATCGTGGATCTGCTGCACGAGGAGCGCGACGGCCTGCTCGCCTTCGAACGGCGTGCGCCCCGCGAGCATTTGATAAACGAGCGTCGCGGTCGCGTAGACGTCGCCCGTCGGGCCCACCGCCTCGCCTTGCGCGCCCTCGGGCGAAATGTAGCGCGCGGTTCCGAAGATGAGCCCCGCCGCGGTCGCCATCGACTGCTCGCCCCAATTGAGCCGCGCGATTCCGAAGTCGAGCACTTTGACGAAGTCGTTGTCGGCGCCGCGGCGCACGAGCATGACGTTCTCCGGCTTGAGATCGCGGTGCACGACGCCGGTCGCGTGCGCCTCGCCGGTCGCGTCGCACAGCTGCAGCGCGACGTGGAGCGCGCGCGGCAAATCGAACGCGCCCCCGGCGGCGGCGAGCGCGCTCTGAAGCGACAAG
Source organism: Polyangiaceae bacterium (assembly GCA_036488725.1). GTDB lineage: Bacteria > Myxococcota_A > Polyangia > Polyangiales > Polyangiaceae > DASXHD01. Next base: position 106,704 of record DASXHD010000003.1, read on the forward strand.
CCGTCGAGATACTCCATGACGATGTACATCGCGCCGTCGGGCAGCTGCCCCGCGAGGTGCACGCCGACGACGTTGGGATGCACGAGACGCGACGCGACCTTCGCCTCGCGGTGAAAGCGCGCGACGAGCTGCTGATTCGCCGAGAGCTCGCGATGCAAGATCTTGACCGCGACGTCACGGTCGATGCCCTCCTGAAACGCGCGATACACGCGACCCATCGCCCCGACGCCGACGAGCTGGCGAATCTCGATGTGACCCAACAGCTCCCGCCCGTGATACGGGTCGGGCGCGCCCACCTGCGGCGGCGCATCGCCCGGCTGCGCGATCGAAAGCGGCGAGCCGTCGTTCGGGCAGAAAAGCGCATCCATGCCGAAGCGCGAGCCGCACGTCGGGCAAATCTTCACCGAAGTCTTTTCGGCGGATCCGGACGCGCCTTTCACGCCTGGCATGGTAGCAGAGCGCGCGCAGGCGATGAGTTACGCGAATGCCACGGTTGGGCCCGGCTGAAAAAAGACTCGACGAATGCGCTGCGGTCGCCTTGCGCTGCTCGCAATCACAGTTTTGAATCCATTCGACTGCTCATGTCGACCCCCGGTCCCAATCTCACCCTCGACCACGGAGCGATTGGAAACGGCCGCGTCATCGCCCTCGTCTCCCCGACGAGCGCGATCGAATGGCTGTGTCTTCCACGCTTCGATTCGCCTTCCATCTTCGCGCGTCTCCTCGACGGCGATCGAGGAGGCACGTTCCGCGTGCTCCATGAAGGAGGCAACGAATTACGCGGGGACCTGCAGTACATCCCGAACACCAACGTGCTGCGCTCGCGCTTCGACGCCGGCTCGAGCGCGTGGGAGGTCATCGATTTCGCGCCGCGCATTCCGGACGGGCTCACGGTCGACGTGCCGATCGAAATCGTGCGCGTGATTCGTCCCATCCGCGGCACGCCGCGCATCTCGATCGATTTCGATCCGCGCCCGGATTACGGCCGCGTCGAGCCGCAGATTCGCGAGACGACGCACGGGCTGGAGATCACCGGCCACCGCGCGCCGATTCATCTCTTCACGAACGTGCCGGTGCCGTACGTGCTCGGCCGTCGCGAGTTCGTGCTCACGCAGCCGATTTTTTTCGTGATGACCTACGGCAGCCGCTCGACCGTGCCGACGATGGCGAGCGTCGAGCACGAGCTCGACTCGACCGTCGCCGGCTGGCGCGCTTGGTCGAAGACCTGCAACGTGCGCGACTTCGCGTGCAACCACGTGCTCCGCTCGGCGCTCTGCCTCAAGCTCCACGCCGACCACGACACCGGCGCGATCATCGCCGCGACGACCACGAGCATTCCCGAAGCGATCGGCACCGAGCGCGGCTGGGACTACCGTTACTGCTGGCTTCGCGACGCGGCGTTCGTCGTCGAGGCGCTGCGCAGGCTCAGTCACCTGACCGAAGGCGAGCAGTTCCTCAACTTTCTGCGCGACGTCGCCGAAGCCGGCCCGCTCCAGCCGCTCTACGGCATCGACGGCCGCAGAAACCTCGAAGAAGAAATCCTCACCAACCTGCGAGGCTTTCGCAACGGGCACGTTGTCCGCATCGGGAACGCCGCGTCGGATCAAAGACAAAACGATCTGATGGGCGAGCTCGTGCTCTGCCTCGAAACGCTGCTCACCGATCCGCGCATCATCGACGACGGCTCGCACCGCTTCACGCCGCTGCTCGAACGTCTCGTCGAAGAGGCCATCACCGCCGCGCCGACGCTCGACACGAGCATTTGGGAATTTCGCACGTCGCTCAAGCAGCACACTTTTTCGCGCGCGATGTGCTGGGTCGCGATTCACCGCGGCGCGGTGCTCGCGCGAAGGCTCGGCCGGCCGGACCTCGCCGATCGCTGGGAGCCGATCGCCGCGCGCGAGCGAGAAATCATCCTGACGCGCGGCTACAGCCAACAGCGCGGCTTCTTCACGCAGTCGCTCGACGGCGAATGGGCCGACGCGTCGCTCCTCCTCTTGCCGACGCTCGGCATCATCGACGCGCAGGACCCGCGGTTCGTCTCGACCGTCACCGAGTACGAAAAAATTCTCGTCGAAGACGGCCTCATGCTGCGCTATCGCGCCCTCGACGACTTCGGCGAGACGACGAGCGCGTTCACGATTTGCTCATTTTGGTGGGCCGAAGCGCTCGCCCTCGTCGGCCGGCTCGATCAAGCGATCGAAGTCTTCGAGCGCATTTGCAAACACGCGAACCCGGTCGGCCTCTTCTCGGAGGACATCGACCCGAAGACGGGCGCGCTCCTCGGGAACTTCCCGCAGGCGTACACGCACGTCGGACTGATTCACGCCGCGACGACGATCAGCGAGCTCCTCGAAGCCCGGGACGGCCGCGTGCGCGCGTGGGTGTGACGGCTCAGGGCTCTTCGAGGAACTGCCGAAATTCGGGGGCGTCGCGGACCGCAGCGAAGTCGGCGTCCGTGCGGAAGTAGCTCTTGCCGAATTGCGGATCGCCGCGTGACACCGTGTGGCGCGCGTACTCCGCGGCGCGCGCCGCGTCGCCGGCGAGAGCGAACAGACACGCGAAGTTCGCCACGAGGATGGTGTTCGGCTCGCGCTGCCAATCGAGCGAGCCGACGAGCGACGCGAAGCGCTCGACGCCCTCGCGTGGCCGCCGCATCGCGTAAACGGCGATCGCGTTCCCGGCGGCCTCCGCGTCGATCAGCGTCTTGTCGTCGGCGACGCGGAAGATGCCCGTCCCCAATCGCTCGAGCCACGCGATGACTTCATCGTGGCGTCCGAGCAGCGCCGCCGCGTGCACGAACGTCCGCGCCAGCTCGTCTTCGAACGGGAACGACTCGAACCCGGTCGCCGCGAGCTCGGCGGCCTCCTTGAAACGCTTCGCGCGAAGGGCTTGGGTCGAGCGCGTGAGAGCCAGAAACGGACAGCCCGGCGAGTCGGCGATGCGCTGCGCCTCGTCGCGAAACGCCTCCGCGTTGGCCTTGAAACGGGCGTGCACGTCTTCCGCGTCGTCGGTCGTGTACCGAGCCAGCTCCTCGGGGTGGTCGCCGAGGAGGAGCCGCACGATCGCTTCGGAGCAGCGGGTAAAATGCGGCAACGTCGTGGTGGCGAGCTCCGCGTGGAGCTTGCGCAGAAACGAAATGCCGTACGCCGCGTCGGGCACGTCGAGAAGCGCGTAAAGAATGTCGGTGCGGAAGAGGCCGGAGCGCGGATCCTCGGTTTCAGCCAGACGCCGCAAGACCGCAAGGTGCTCGTCGACGTGGCCCGTCGCGAGGAGCGCCATCGTCTCGGCACGCAACGCGCTCGACACCTTGCCGTCGGTCGTCGACGCGAGCTCGCGCGCGAGCGCATCGACGCGTTCCGACGGCGGCAGCGCGGCGATTCGAGAACGCGCCTTCGTCGCTTCGTCGTCGCTCCACCGGTCGTAGCTCCGTTTTGGCGGCAGCGGCTGCCAGTCTCGATGGCCCGGACTCTTCATGACGCCGGCAAGCGTATCTAATTGCCCGGGAAAAAACTCGCTTCGTGTCTCCGCGCGATGTCGTCGAGGGCGCGCATCACGTGGAACGCCCAGTCGTAGACGTCGTTCGCGAGGACGCGCTGGTAGAGACGCGACATCGCTTCGGCGCGGAGCGGCGCGTCGAGGTCGAGGCTCTCGGCGAGCATCTCGGCGCTCGTCTCGACGTCGTACGGGTTGACGAGACACGCCTCGAGGAGCTCGCGCGCCGCGCCGGTGAACTTCGAAAGCATGAGCGTGCCCGGCTCGCCCGCGTGCGCGGCGACGTACTCTTTCGCGACGAGGTTCATCCCGTCGTGGAGCGGCGTCACGAGGCACGCGTCGGCGCGTCGATACAAGCACGCGAGCCGATCGCGATCGGTGTGCTCGGGGATGTAACGAATCGGCAGCCAACCGTCTTTGCCGTACTTGCGGTTCACCTCGTCGACGAGCGCTTGGACCTCGCGCGCGAGCGCGGCGTAGCGCCCGATCGCGGTGCGCGTCGGCGCGCCGATTTGGACGAACACCGCGCGGCCCCGTAAATCAGGGCGTTTTTGCAGCAGCGACTCGAAGATGCGGACCCGGTGTGGAATGCCTTTCGTGTAATCGAGACGGTCGACGCCGAGCAGGAGGAGCTTGTCTTTCGTCTCGGCGGCGAGCTCGGGATGCGTCTCTTCGAACGACGTGGTCCGCGCGATCTCCGCGTAGTCCTCGACGTCGATGCTGATCGGAAACGCGCGCACGAACGTCGGGTGACCTTCGCGCGTCGCCGAGCGCGTCTCGGGATCGACGAGCGCCTCGATGCCGCGATCGATCGTGTCGAGGAAGTTGTTGCAATGGTGCGGCACGTGGAAGCCGACGAGATCGCTGCCGAGCATGCCGGCGAGAAACGAATCGCTCCACGGAAAGACTCGGAAGACTTCGCGGTTGGGCCACGGGATGTGCCAGAAGTGGGCGATCAGAATGTCGGGCCGCTCCTTGCGAAGGAGCCGCGGCAAGAGCCCGAGGTGATAGTCCTGAATGAAGACGACGGCCGGCTCGGCGCCGATCTCGTCGAGCACCGCGTCGGCGAACGCGCGATTCGCGGCGACGTATTTTTCCCAGTGCGCGCGTCGAAAGAGCGGCGCGGTGTACGCGATGTGACAGAGCGGCCAGAGGCCTTCGTTCGAGAGGCCGTAGTAGTAACCGGCCTCGACCTCCGACGAGAGACGCACGCGGCGGAGGCGACCGCTCGACGCGGGCTCGGGCCAGGGCAGACCGTTTTTTTCGTCGACGACGTCGAAGTCGGCCGAACCGCTTCCGTGCGCGACCCAGACGCCGCGGCACGCGTCGACGATCGGCGCGAGCGCGGTCGACATGCCGCTCGCCGGGTGGAGCTCGCGGATTTTTCCCGACGCGTCGCGCTCGTGCACGAGCGGCTCGCGGTTCGCGACGACGACGAACTTGCGATCGGCGAAGCGCTCGCTCACGAGCGCGACGAGCCGATCTCGGGACTTGACGCTCACCTTCGTTGTTTAAGATGTCGCGCGAGCTCGCTCAACCGCAATCGCACGTCGTACGAATTTGCCACGCGTTCGCGCGCGACGGTCGGTCCGTCACCCACTTTGATGGTGAGCGCGTTCGGCAGCGCCGCGAACATGTCTTCGTCGGTCGTGTCGTCGCCAAATGCCACGATGGATGCCCCCGCCGGCGCGGATGCGGCGATCGCGCGCGCGACGTCGCCTTTGTTCGCGCGCGAATCCCGGAGCTCGAGGACACACGCGCCGTCGAGGAGGTTCAAGCGATGCGCGGCGGCGAGCGGCGCGAGCTCGGCGCGGAGCTCGGCGAGCGCGACCTGCGCGGCTTTCGGATCGGCGTTTCGGTAGTGCCACGCGATCGAGGTCGTCTTTTGCTCGATGCTCGCGCCGGTGAGCGCGCGCGATTTCATCGCGCGGCCGGCTTCGCCGAGCCAGCTCGCGTCGATCGAAAATCGCGGCTGCCACGCCGCGCCCTTCGCGCGTGAAAACGCGCCGTGCTCCGCATGAAGCGAAATCGGCAGCGCGCCGAGCCACGCGTCGAGCACGTCGCGCGTGCGCCCGCTGACGACGTGCACGTCCGCGCCCGCCGCGAGCTCGCGGAGCAAATCGAGAAGCTCCTCGTCCGGCGCCGCATCCTCCGGCCGCGACACGATCGGAACGAGCGTGCCGTCGTAATCGAGCAGAAGCGTCAGGGCTTCCACTTCGACGAGCGGCGCTGTTTGGCCTTCCAGTTCTTTTGGTCGGACGTCGGCTTGCTCGCTTTGATGCGACTGCCGGTCTTGCGCTTCGACGCGTACGGGTTGTACGCGTCGTCGGTTTGCGTCTTGCCCTCGAGCCCGCGGAGCTCGTCACGGAGGCGCGCGGCTTTTTCGAACTCGAGGTTCTCGGCGGCCGCGAACATCTCGGCACGAATTTCGGTGATGCGCTCGGCGAGCTCCATGTCGTCGCCGGCCTTGCCGCGCTCGCCGCGCGTGCGCGGAACTTCGTAATAGTCGGTCGTGCCCGACGCGGGGTTCACGTTGAGGATCGCGCGAATGACCGTCTGCGGAATGATGCCGTGCTCGGTGTTGTACTTTTCTTGGAGCACGCGGCGCCGCGCGGTCTCGTCCATCGCTTGCTTCATCGCGGCCGTGATGTGATCGGCGTACATGATGACGCGTCCGTTCACGTTGCGCGCTGCGCGCCCGATCGTCTGAATGAGCGAACGCGGCGATCGCAAAAAGCCCTCTTTGTCGGCGTCGAAAATGGAAACGAGCGACACCTCGGGCAAGTCGAGACCTTCACGAAGGAGGTTGATGCCGACGAGCACGTCGAACTCGCCGAGCCGCAAATCGCGCAAAATGTCGATGCGCTCGAGCGTGTCGACGTCGGAGTGCAAGTAACGAACGCGCACGCCGAGCTCGCGATAATAATCGGTGAGGTCCTCGGCCATGCGCTTGGTGAGCGTCGTCACGAGGACGCGCTCGTTCTTTTTCGCTCGGTCGCGGATCTCTTTCAGCAAGTCGTCGACCTGGCCGGACACCGGCCGCACCTCGACCTCGGGATCCATCAGACCCGTCGGGCGAATCACTTGCTGGACGAAGACGCCCTTGGTGCGATCGAGCTCGTAGTCGCCGGGCGTCGCCGAGACGTAAATCACGTTCGAGACGCGCTCCTGCCACTCTTCGAATTTGAGCGGCCGGTTGTCGAGCGCGCTCGGCAATCGAAAGCCGTATTCGACGAGCGTCTCTTTGCGCGCGCGGTCGCCGCGGTACATCGCCGAGAGCTGCGGGACGGTCTGGTGCGACTCGTCGACGATGCACAAAAAGTCTTTCGGAAAATAATCGAGCAGCGTCGGCGGCGGATCGCCCGCTTTCCGCCCGGAGAGATGGCGCGAGTAGTTCTCGATGCCGTTGCAGAATCCCATCTGCTCCATCATCTCGAGGTCGTAGAGCGTGCGCTGCTCGAGGCGCTGCTTCTCGAGGAAGCGGCCTTCCTTGTCGAAGAAGTCGAGCCGGTCGCGCAGCTCCTCGCGGATCGAGCCGATCGCGCGGCGCATCTGCTCTTGCGGCGTCACGTAGTGCGAGCTCGGATAAATCGCGACGCGCTCGACGTTGCCTTTCACTTTGCCGCGGAGCGGATCGACCTCTTTGAGCGCTTCGACGGTGTCGCCGAAGAACTCGATGCGGATCGCCGTCTCTTGCTCGTACGCGGGAAAAACTTCGACCACGTCGCCGCGCACACGAAACGTTCCGCGGTGGAAGTCGACGTCGTTTCGTTCGTATTGCACGTCGACGAGCATGCGCAGCAAGCGATCGCGCGGGAACTCTTCGCCGACTTTCAAATCGATGAGCAGGCCGTAGTAGCTCTCGGCCGAGCCGATGCCGTAGATGCAGCTGACGCTCGCGACGATGATGACGTCGCGACGCGAGAGGAGCGCGTGCGTCGCCGAGTGGCGCATGCGATCGATCGCGTCGTTGATGATCGCGTCTTTGTCGATGTACGTGTCGCTCGTCGGGATGTACGCCTCGGGCTGGTAGTAATCGTAGTAGCTGACGAAGTACTCGACCGCGTTCTCGCCGAAGAGCTCTTTCATCTCGCCGTAGAGCTGGGCGGCGAGCGTTTTGTTCGGCGCGAGGATCAGCGCGGGGCGCTGTGATTTTTCGATCGCGTTGGCGACCGTGAACGTCTTGCCCGACCCGGTGATGCCGAGCAGAACCTGATCGCGATCACCGCGCTCGAGCCCGCGAACGATCTCGGCGATGGCCTGCGGCTGGTCTCCCTTGGGGGAGAATTGGGTCGTCAGCTTGAACGGCATCTGGATTGCGCAATGCGCGTCCGTTTAACTTCCGCTTTTGGCGCTGGCAAGGCAAGGACGGAGTGACGGTTCGGCGCGGGCTCGGCCATTCATTCGTATGCGACGGCGGACGATGCTCTTGACGGTGACTGCGCTGACCGGCCTCTCGTACTGCTCGGATCAAAGCTCGCCTTGTCAGGGATTCTGCACGAGCGACGCGACCAACGGCTCGCCCGACGTGGTCGAGGAGCGATACTATGGTTTCGTGGATGCGCTCGGGTTCGTGGCGCCGGACGCCGGCGCGAGCGACGCGCCCGCGGACGTAGCCGAGGACGCCGCGGACGAATGAAGTCGCTCTTCGAAATCGAGTGGTGCGGCGGGCCGGCCGAAAAGCATTTTCGCAAGCTGCGGCCGTTCGCCTCGGAGCTTCCATGGGGAACGCTCGCGAAAACGGACCATCCTGCGATCCAGCGCGAGCGGGCGCGGCGCGCGTGGTCGTCGATCGCGATTTCGGAGTATCGCGCAGCCGCCGCGATGGCCGACGTGCTCGCCGCCATGCTCGCTGCGCGCGTTCCGCTCGACCTCGTCGGGATGGCGGGCGATTTCGTCGCCGACGAGCTGATGCACGTGGAGCTCGCGAGCCGCCTCGCGATGGAGCTCGGAGGCGGCGCGCCGATTCACGTCGACTTCGAATCGATGGGCCTCTGCAGCGATTCGCCGAGCGCGCTCGAGCGTGCGAACGACCTCGTCGTTCGTTTGGCGATCTCCGAGACGCTGAGCGGAGCGATCGCGGTCGAGACGCGTTCGGTCGTCGAGCATCCGCTGGTCGCGGCGATCGTCGAACGAATCGCGCGCGACGAAGCGCGCCACGAGCGACTCGGCTGGCTCTATCTCGATTGGGCCGCGGCCGACATGACCGACGACGAACGCGCACGCGTCGCGGCGGTCGCGCGCGCCGAGCTCGAGCGCATCGCGCCCACGTGGCAAAAACGTGCAAACTACATGCATTCCGACGCGCAAGCCCGCGATTTTGGCTGGCTCGGCGCGACGCGCTTTCGCGAACGCGCAGAGCGCACCGTTCGCGACGACATCGTCGCGCCGCTCGCGAAGCTCGGCATCGTGGTGGACTTCACGCCTTGACCAGGCCGGGATGGCCCGAGAAGACGATCGCGTCCATCAGCAAATCGTCCGGCACGAGGGCGAGCGTCGGGTGGTCGCGATCGATCTCGATGTCGCCTCCCGTTTCGGCGAAGCCGCACGCGTTCGAGCCTTCGAGCGAGCCTTCGCGCCAAAGCTCTTCTGCAGGCGTGCCGCTCGGCGGCGAAAAGGTGACGCGCGTTCGCGTTCGCAAACGTTCGTGCGTTTCGAGCGCGCGCAGATCCTCGAACGGGTCGGTGATGACGTGGCTGTCGATTCCGGTGCAGAGGCGCGCGCCCGACGCGCGCAAGGCGCCGAGGTCTGGGAGACCGTCGCCGAGATCGCGCTCGGTCGTCGCGCAGATGCACCCGAACGCGCGCGCGTCGCCGAGGAGCTTGGCCTCGTGTGGAAGAAGGTTCGTGCAGTGGACCCCGCAAAAACGATCCGAGAGCACGCCGAGGTCCGCGAGGAGCTCGACCGGGCGCTTTCCGGTTTCGGCGAGGCACTCGTCGACCTCGCGTTTCACTTCGGCGACGTGCATGTGAAACGGGAGCGCGTGCTTCGTCGCGTATTCGGCGAGCGGGGCGAGCCACGCGGGCGGAACGGCGCGCACCGAGTGCGGCGCGACGCCGACGTGCACGTCGGGCGCATCCTTGTATTTTGCACGTAATTCGTCGAGGTCGCGCAAGACGGCGTCGACGTCCGGATCGCAGAATCGCTTTTGTCCGGGCTCGGCGTCTTTGTCGGGACCTGCGCGATGGTACGCGACGCGCAAGAGGCACACGCGCAAGCCCGACGCGCGCGCCGCTTCGATGACGATTTCGGAAAGCAACGTTCGCTGCGCGTACGGCGTGCCGTCGGTTTGATGATGAACGTAATGAAACTCGCCGACCGTGCGCACGCCCGCGGCGAAGAGCTCGCGAAACGCGACGCGCGAAATGCGAGCGATTGACTCGGGCGTGAGCGACGTCGCGAGCCGATACATCTGCCCGCGCCACGTGAAAAAATCGTCTTGGCCGGCGCCCGCCCGCTGCGCAGCTCCTCGCATCGCGCGCTGAAACGCATGCGAGTGCGCGGTCGCGAGCGCAGGCAGCTTCATTGGCGCATCTGTTGGGCCGCCGATTTCGTGACGTAGAAGTAGCGCGGCCAGTGCCGGTAATAGGTGACGTGCATGATCGGTCCGCCGTCGGACGGGTCGACGTCCTCGCCGAACGTGCCGACGAGACGCACGAGCGAGCCGCCGCCGACCGAGTGCTCGCCGACGTCGTCCTCGCCGTGCAAGACGACTTGCGCGTGCACGAGACCGAACTCGGCGTCGCTCACCGTGACGCGGCACGTGTCGTCGTCGTTGTGGCTCTCGCAGACGTTTCGCGGCTCGAGGCGGCGAACGCTGAGCGTGAGGTACGCGCCGCCGCCCGTTCCCGCTTCGCGTTTGGTGACGACGCCGAAGAGCGAGACCGGTCGCCCGTGCCACTGCTCCGGCTGGCGTTGGAACATGACCGGGTCGTATTCCTTCGCCGGCTTGACCGCTTTTTCCTCGTCGCCGAGCGGCACGTAGTTGACCGCGTGACCGTACGGGCCCGCGCCGGAGCATGCCGCGACCGCGAGCAAAAGGAGCATCAAGTAGCGGTGCATGCCCTCCGCGTACGCAAAACCCCGCGGGCGCGCAAGCTCATTCGAATCGCGCGGGCCGCTGCACGCGGATGCGCAAAACGATTTCGAGCAGGAGCAGCGCGAGCAACGCGACGGCAACTTGGCCGGAGACGTCGACCTTGGCTTGCGTCGCGCCGAGGCTCGCCGCGCCCGATTCGGTCTTCGCGCGGCGGGGGCGCAAGTCGGTTTCACGCGCGGCCGGCGCGGCGACGCGGAGCTCGTCTTTGCCGTCGATGGTGACGTGATACGCGCCGACGAGGGGCGGCGAGAGCTTGACGCGGCCGCCTTCACGAACGAGCGCGATTGGACCTCCGGGCCCCGTGGCGCTCGTGGCCGACGCCGGCAGCGTCCACGATGCGCCCACCTCGGCGCGTCTCGGCGCGGCGTGCGCGTGCACGTTCGCGACGAACGAATCGAGCAGCGAGAGAAACGCCGGCCGCAGGGGGAGCTCGCTCGCGTCGAGCGAAAACGGGAGCGTCGTCACCATCGCTTCGCCGCGTCCGATGCTGCGATTGGCGACGAGCGGCGCGCCGTCACTCCAGGGAAGGAGATTTTCGAGCGCCGACGCATCGCTGGGTGACAACGTGGTTCGATGGGATGCATCGAGGTCGACGAGGCTTCGCGTCGCTTCGCCGAGGAGCTCGGTCGGCGCGTTCTCGGCGACGCCTTTCACGTTCGTGACGGTCCACGCGGTCGCGTGATCGAGCACGGGTTGGAGCGTCGCGCCGAGCGGCGCCGCCGCCGCGCGCGGTCCGAGCGCGATGAGCGCGACGCCGCCTCCGTCGAGGAACGAGCCGAGCGCGCGCCGCTGCTCGGGCGTGAAGCCCGGCGGGTCGTCCACGATGAGCCCGAGAATCCCGGAAAAATCGGCCGTTTGCTCGGGCACCGCCGGGAGCGGACGCGTCGCGAGATCGACGCGCAGCGCGGAGAGCGCTTGCTCGACGACCGGTGGCCCGCCGGTGACCGCGGTCTCGTCGGCGGCTTCGACGACCACGCCGAGCGCGCCGGTCGACGCGACGAGCACCGGCGCGACGTCGTCACTCGCGATCGCGTCGCCGCCGAGCAGATGCGCGGTGCGCTCGCCTTGCGCGTCGGTCGGTACGTCGACGTCGACGTTCGGCGCGGCCGCGGCGACCGCGCTCCCGAGGACGCGATCGCCCGCGCGGATTTCGACGCGACGGCCGGTCACGCTCGCGTCTTTTCCGCACGCCACGCGCACGCGCACGCGGCCGCCGAGATCGTCGGCCGACAGAATCCCGCAGTCGGGCGCGTCGTGGGCGATCTCGGCGAGCGGCGTCCACACCGGAAATTGCGTGCCTTCGCCGATCGGCGGCCCATCGGGTTGGCCGTCGGCGAGATCGCTGAGGACGACGATGCGCTTGTCGACTTGCGGAAGCGTCGCGAGCAGCGACTCGGCGACGTGCACCGCGCCCACCAAATCGGTCGCGCGATCGCTCTCGTGGAGCGTGTCGACGAGCGGGCCGACGACACCGAGATCGGTCGTCGGCGCGAGCGCGACGCGCGCGGGCGAGCCCGCGAGAACGACGCCGATCGCGTCGCCGTCACGCGCGCCTGCGAGGAGCTCGCTCGCCGCGGACTTCGCGCGCTCGAACCGCGTCTTGCCCGACGCGCCGAGCGGCGCGCGCATGCTCATCGAGTCGTCGATGACGATCGCGACGGCCATCGACGCGCCCGAAGACCGCGAAAGCGAGAGGCGCGAGCATCGAACGAGCGGCGACGCGCCGAGGAGCGCGAGCGCGATGATCGCGAGCGCGCGCACCGTGAAGAGCCCGCGGTCCTCGAGCTTTGCGCGGCGGCGCGCGCGCGGAGGCGCGGCCGGCACGAGCTTCGCGGCAGCGAACGGCCGCTCGTCGGCGCGGAGCCTTCGCAGCCGGTGCGCGAGCAGCGGCGCGCCCACGAAGAGCACGATGCCGAGCGCGAGGGCGGTGACGAAACCCACGTCCTGCGCGTAGCACGAATCAGGGATGCAGCGGACAGAGGCTCGCGCCGCCCGGGCAGTAGAACGCGCCGTTGTGGCAGACCGCGCGCGGGCCCGGATCGCTTCCGTTCACGCAGCACGAAGGCTCGCTTCCGCCGCACGCCGTCGCGGCGACGCAGCACGTGCTCGCGCCGCCGCACGCGTAGTCGCTCGCGTGACCCGAGCACGCGCTCGCGTCGCCGCACGTTCCGTGGACGTCGGCGCAGCTCGGCGTGCCGGTGACGCTCGTGTCGAACCGCATGATCGTCGCGTCGTCGCCGACGGCCCAGAGATGCGACGCGTCGCTTCCGCCGACCGCGTAGAGCGCGGCGCCGATTTTGTCGTCGTGCGCGGTGCTCCAGCTCGAGCCGTTCCACGCGTCGATTTGCTGCGCGCCGCCCACGGCGAACACCGCGTCCGCGCCGAGACCCCACACGCCGCCTTCGCCGAGGCCGAGCGTCGTGGGCACGGGCGACCAGCTCGTGCCGTTCCAATGAAAGAGACCGGCCGCGCCTTTCGCCCACGCGTCGTTCGACGACGACGCGAAGACGCTCCCGAGAGACTGCGTCACGCCGCTCGAGACCGGCGAAAATCCACTGGAGGCCCCGTGCAAAATGAACTGGTTGCCCGCCCACGAAAAGTTGCCGCCGACGACCCACACGTCGCTGGCGCCCGAGCCCGCGACGCCCGACGGCGCCATCTCGCCGCTGTCGAAGAGTGAAGACCAAGTCGCGCCGTCGAAGTGAATCACCGTGCCGGCGACGCCGCTCGCGCCGACCGCGTAGACGTCGCTCGGGCTCGTGCCCCAGACGCTCGCGAGGTTGATCGTCGTTCCGGGATCGACGGGCGACCACGCTTGGCCGTTCCAGTGGACGAGGTTGTTCGCGTTCGTTCCGCCGATGCCGCCGGCGGTCGCCCACACGTCGTTCGCGCTCGTGCCCCAGATGCCCGAGACGTGGCTGATGGTCGCGGCGTCGACCTTGGACCACGCGCTGCCGTTCCAGTGGAGCATGAGGCCGTTGTCGCCGCCGGCCCAGACGTCGGTCGCGCTCGCGGCCCAGATCGCTTTGAGCGTTCCGGTCGCGGGGACGTCGCTCTCCCAGACCCACTGCCCGCTCGTTTGCTGCGTGACGACGTCGCCGCCGGCGTCGGGAGGCGCGACGCCGTTGCTCGAGCCGCACGCGACGAGAAGCACGGCTCCCAGAATTTCGATCGCTCGCATGCTTCGCGCTGAGCACGACCCGTTCCATCCCCGAAGGCCGGAAAAAGCGGTCGAACCGCATGCCAGACCGTGCCGCGTCGGACAGCGCGATCAGCGGATGGAGGAGACGATCGAGCGAACGATCCCGACCGGATCGTCGGCGCTCGACACGCGCAGGAAGCGTGCGCCGCGCGCGGTCAACGCCTCGCGATAGTGCGCTTCGAGCGACGCGAGCGACGCGAGATAGCGGTCGCGTGTCGCCGCGGTGTCGGTCTCGACGACGATGTCGCCTTCGAGCGAGCGCAGGCGCACGGTGCCGTCGAACGGCAGATCGATCTCGTCCGGATCGAGGATCTGCACGACGACGACGCTGCGGCCGCGCGCCGCGATCGCCGCGAAACGCTCCGCCGACTCGTGCGGCAAATCGATGAGGTCGCTCAAGACGACGATGACCGCGCCGCGCCGCGCCGCGCGCGCGAGGACGCCGAGCGAACGATCGACGATCGACTCGTCGCGCACCGCGTCGCCGCCCGCGCGCGCAGCTTCGAGCGAGCCGAGCACGCGATCGAAAGCTTCGCGCCCGCCCGACACGCCGATGGGCCGGGCGTCGTCGCCGCCCAAATACACGAGGCCGAACGGATCGCCGCTCGCGAGCGCGATGCGCGTGAGCGCCGCCCCGACGAGCGCCGCGACCGCGAGCTTGGTCTCGGGCGCGCGCGAGCCGCGATATCCCATCGACGCGCTCGCATCCACGACGAGCCGGAGCGCGCGATCCGTCTCGGTCTCGAACTGCCGCACGATGAGCCGACCGTGCCGCAAGAGCGCGCGCCGATCGATCCAGCGCAAGTCGTCGCCCGGCACGTACTCGCGATGCCCGCCGAACTCGATCCCGCTCCCGCGCCGCGCGCTGCGATGCGCGCCCGCATAAACGCCCTCGGCGACCATGCGCGACCGAATGCGAAGCGACGCGATGCTGGACCACGCGAACGTGGACCCGAGGCTATGAGCTTTGCGCGGCACGAGATTTACGGCAACGCCGCGACCCACCCCGGCGGCGTCAACGGAGCCCTCGGCGAAATCATCTGCTTCGCGAGCTCCGCCTCGATCAAATCCACCCCCGCCCCCGTCGCGACCTGCTTGAACCCCTGCTCCGCCGCCGCACGCTGGCCTTTGCTCCGCTCGTCGAGCGCGACATAGAACGTCGCCTCCGCCTGCTTCGACGGGCTCGGCGCCGACGCGATCAGCGCGGGCCCCGTGATTTTGCCGAGCGCGAACGCCGCCAGGCTCGACGCCCACGTTCCGTTCTCGCCGATGGAGCCGAGCACGCGATCGGCGACGCCGTCGGTCACTGCACCGAGCTGCCTCTCGAGCGCGCGCTCCCAGAGCGCGAAATACACGATGTCGTCGTCGCTCAAATCGGCGCCGACCGCGCGGCGAAGCGCGTCGCGCGAGGCCGTGAGGTTTCCCGCCGCGAGCGCGCGCGAAGCCATCAGCGCGAGCGTCGCCGCGAGCTGCACCTTGTCGTGCGGCGTCGCGTCGAGCCCGCGCGCGATCGCGTCGTCGGCTTGCTTCGTTCGTCCGAAGCGGTCGTCGATGCGCGCGATCGCGCGTTCGACACGCGCGCGGGCGGCCGGCTCGCGCACCGAGCGCGCCGCGACGAGCGCCTTCAGCGCTTCGCCGAGCTCTTTCTTCGCGCCCTCGGCGTCGCCCTGCGTGACGCGCACGTCGCTCGAGACGAGCGTGATTTCGCCGCGCACGGCCGGATCGTTCGTCGCCTCGAGCGCGGCCTTCAAGTGCGCGGTCGCGCCCGCCAAGTCGCCGTCGTGCCGCTCGATGCGCGCGAGATCGAGCAAGAGCGTCGGCGAAGGCTCGGCGCTCGTCGCTTGATCGAGCAGCTTGCGCGCGACGTCGAGGCGCCCTTCGCGCAGCTCGATCTCGCCCATCGTGCCGCGCACGTGCGCCGGCGTCGTCTTGAGCGTGACCTTCGCCTTCTCGGCGATCGCGAGGATCGGCTCGGCGGCGTGATACGTGCGGCGTGCGGCGTCGGGATCGTCGGCTTCGGTCGCCGTCTCGAGCGCGCGCTGCGTGATGAAGAGCGACTGATCGAGCGCGAGCTCCTCCGGATGCGCTTTGCACGTATCGACCAGCACCGCGGGGCTCGCCTCGCCCATGCCGAACGACTGCAAGAGCTCGGCGAGCGTGAGCGCGGGCTTGAGCGAGGTCGCGTCGGCGCGATACGCCTCGGCCGCGACCGTCGCGAGCGACGCCGCGAGCAAATCGCGATCGATGATCGGATCGTCCTCGCCGTCTTCGGTCGGCAAGAGCGCGTCGAGCACCTCGCGCCATCGCTCGCCGTCTTGCTTGTCGGCGAGCGCGGAGACCGCCGTGAAGAGATGCCGCGGCGCGGACTGACGCAAATGCTCCTCGCGATCGAGCGCGTCGATCGCCCCGCGCGGATCGCCGTCGCGCAAGTGGAGCGCGAGGATGGTCGACGCCGCCGACTGAATCGCGCGCGCTCGCTCGACGCGATCCCACCGCGACCACGACGGGAGCGGATGCATCGCCGATTTGAACCACGCGACGGTCGCGTCGGTCGCCGCCGCGAGCGCCTCTTTGCTCGGCTCGAGCAGCGCGCGCGCGAGGGCCACGCGCTGCACCTCGGACGCCGCGTCCATGCCGATCGACGCGCCCGATTCCATGTCGAGCGCGCGCCCGTCTTTCGTCCAGCCCGCGATCGCTTCGAGGTGCCACTGCGCGTCTTTGCGATCCGGCGGAGGCGCGATGCGCAGCAAAATTTCGTAAATCGCGCGGCTTCGTCCTTCGTCGCCGCGCTGCGAGAGCTGCTTCACCGCCGAGTCGAGCGCCGTGACGCCGCGCGGACCGAGCGTCGAAGGCCCGAGATCGCCGAGCCGCGCGAGATAAAGCGCGCCCTGCACCGCCGCGAGCCCGCGATCCGGAAGCTTCTTCTTGAAGAGAACGTTCGCGCGATCCATCTGCCGCGAAAGCACCCCGGTGAGACGCGTCTCGCGCTCGCGCGAAGCCGACGGCGAGCTCAAGAGATCGCGCACCGCGCCGGCGAACGCGTCGTCGCTCACCTCGGCCGCAGGCGCGCTGCGACCTTCGCCCGGCAAATGACTCCCGCGACCGTCGGCGCCGGGCCCGCAGGCGAGCGCGAAAATGAAGGCGATGGAAATTAGCCTTTTCATGGGCGAGGGGAGTCTACACAAGGAACCCGCGCCGTGCCCGTGCCTTGGCTCTCTTCCATGTAAGATGAGCCATGGCACGCGCGCATTTGCTGGTCGTCGACGACGAGCCCGCGATTCTGACGACGCTCCAAAAAGCGCTCTCGCTCGAGGGCTACGCGGTCGACGTCGCGGGCGGCGTGAAAATCGCCGACGAAAGACTGAAAAAGCGCACTTACGATCTGTGCATCTTCGACGTCGCGCTGCCCGACGGCGACGGTCTCTCGATTTTGCGCTCGATGCGCGCGAACAAGCTCGAGACGCCGGTCATCATGATGAGCGGCCACGCGACGATCGACGTCGCCGTGCAAGCCACGCGGCTCGGCGCGCTGAGCTTTCTCGAAAAACCGCTGAACACCGACGCGCTCCTCATCAACGTGGAGACCGCGCTGCGGCTCGATCGCGCCGAGGCCGAAGCCAAAGAGCTTCGCGAGCGCGCTGGAACGGGCGAGCTCGTCGGCGACAGCCCCGCGATCAAAAAGCTGATGGAGCAAATCGCTCGCGCCGCCAAGACGCAAGCGACGGTGCTCGTCACCGGCGAGCGCGGCACGGGCAAGGAGCTCGTCGCGCGCGCGATTCATCAAATGTCGCCGCGCGCCAAAGGTCCGCTCGAAAAACTGAACTGCGCGGCGCTTCCGAGCGAGCTCATCGAGAGCGAGCTCTTCGGGCACGAGGCCGGCGCGTTCACAGGCGCGACCAAACAGCGCCGCGGAAAATTCGAGCGCGCGAGCGGCGGCACGCTCTTCCTCGACGAAGTCGGCGACATGCCGCTCGCCGCGCAAGCCAAGCTCTTGCGCGTTTTGCAGGAGCGCGAGATCGAGCGTGTCGGCGGGAGCGAAACGTTCAAAGTCGACGCGCGCGTCGTCGCCGCGACCAACAAAGATCTCGTCGCCGCGTGCGACAAAGCCGAGTTCCGTCCGGATTTGTACGATCGACTGAACGTGCTCCCGCTCGCGATCCCGCCGCTCCGCGCGCGCCGCGAGGACATCCCGGTCCTCGCGCGTCACTTCCTCGAAGCGGCCGCGCGCCAAAACGATCGCCGCGGCATGCGCATCGACGACGCCGCGATCGCGGTCCTCGCCGGCTACTCGTTTCCCGGCAACGTGCGCGAGCTCAAAAATTTGATCGAGCGACTGGTCATCCTCACGCCGGACGATGTCATCGCCGCCGACGACGTGAAGACGTGCCTCCCCGGCGCCGGAGGGCCCAAGGCGGCGGGTCTCTATCGCGCCGGCGTCCCGTTTCGCGTGCTCGTCGAAGAAGCCGAGCGAACGATCTTGCAGGAAGCGATGGCCCATCACGGCGGCCAAATGTCCGCGACCGCCCGGGCGCTCGACCTCGAACGAAGCCACCTCTACAAGAAGGCGCGCTCGCTCGGGCTGCGCGACAAAGAAGACAAAGACGAAGAGTAGCCAACGTTGGCGGGAACCTTCGCCCGGCGTTCGACGTAGGTTCTTGCGCGATGAGACCGACTCGGGCGATTCCCGCGCTGTTTCTCGTCGCCGACGGCAAGTCCACGCCCGCCGCTGCGTTCGTGTTGCCGCCGCTCGTCGCGCTCTCCGCGTCGTCGGCGCGACGGTCTTTGCGCTCGGGTTGGCGGGCAGCGTGGCGCTCCTCGTCTGGGCGCCGCGCATCTGATCAAAAGAGCTCGGCGCGGCGCTTGCGAAGAACGACGCGGCCGCTGTGCGCTTCGCAGCTGTATTTCGTCGCGGCGAGCGGGCTTCGAAGGACGCAGTCGCACGTCGGCGTTCCTTCGCAGTCGGGCGGGACGACGCGGCACGCGGGCGCGCCGACGTCGATGCAGAATTCTTCCGGCGCGCACGCGTCGCACGCGGGCACGGCGCGCGGCGGCAAGAGCGTGATGCGCCCGTCGTCGTCGCGGCACGCGTCGGAGCGATCGCCGACGCACGCGCACGTCGGACGCTCGCCGCACGACGCCGGGAGCGCGAGACACTCGGCGCGACCGGGCGTGACTTTGCAGTACTCGCTCGGTCGACACGCGCACGAATCGGCGACGTCGAGCGGGCGGTACTGCGCATGACAACAAATCGACGCCGCGAGCGCGACGCCGACGAGGATCTTCCGCACGTTGCGTAGACCCGCGACCGAGCTCGTCCTTGGCTACGCTCGTCCGCGCGCGACGAGGTCGGCGGCGGCGGCGGGCCAATCGGGATGCTCGAACGTGAAGCCCGCGGCGACGAGGCGCCCGGGAACGACGCGGCGGCTCTTGAGAACGAGCTCGGTATCGGTGCGCATCGCCCACGCGCCGAGCTCGAGCATCCACTTCGTCGCCGGCAGCCCGACGCGAACGTGCGCCGCGCGGCGCAGCGCGCGCATGAAGTCCGAGTACGGAAGCGGGTTCGGTGACGCCATGTTGATGGCGCCGTCGAGATCGGTGCGCTCGATCGAGAAATCGATCGCGCGCGCGAAGTCGACGTCGTGGATCCACGAGACGAATTGCGCGCCGCCGGCGGCGTCGCCTCCGAGCCCGCGGCGCACGAGGCCGAGCATGACGTCGAAGATGCCGCCGCGATCGGGGCTCATCACCATGCTCGTGCGGAGCGCGATTTTGCGCGTCGACGGCGTCTCGGCGCGCGCGAGCGCGGCCTCCCATTCTTTTGCGATGTTCACGCTGCGCGCCCAGTACGCCGGAACGTCCGGCTCCGAGCCTCCGATCGCGCCGGTCGCTTCGTCGTTTGGCGCGTCGAAGCGGTGCGCGTAAATCGTCGCGGTGCTCATCTGCAGCCACACGCGCGGCGGCGTCTTCGCGGCGGCGATCGCGCGGCCGACGGCGGCGGTCGAGTCGACGCGCGAGTCGAGCATCGCCTTCAAGTTCGCTTCGGTGTAGCGGCAATTCACCGAGCGCCCCGCGAGGTTCACGACGACGTCGGCGCCGTCGAGCTCGCGTGTCCACGCGCCGTCGCTCTTTCCGTCCCACGCGACCACGCGACCCGCGGGGACGCCCTCGCTACGACACAAGACGACGACGTCGTCGCCGCGCGCCGCGAACCGCCGCGCCAGAATTTGCCCCACCTGACCGCTGCCGCCCGCGATGACGATCTTCACCTGTCGAGCAATAGACCTTATCGTCCGCGACATGCGATTCGTGACGCTCGAAGAAGCGCGCTCGGCGGACGGACCGAAGCTCGTCGTCGCCGCTTCGCTGCCGAGCCCCTGGTCGGAAGCAGCCAAAGGGATTTTTCACGTCAAAGGCATCGATGCGCTGCTCGTTCGGTCCTCGAGCACCGACGCCGCCGTTCGCGAGTGGAGCGGTTGGCACAACGTGCCGGTGCTCGTCGTGCCCGGCGAGCCGATTCGCACGCACTGGGCGGACATTCTCGAACGCGCCGAGCGCCTCGAGCCGCGCGTGCCGCTCGTGCCGGCCGATGACGACGCGCGCATGCGGCTGTTCGGGCTCGCGCACGAGCTCCTCGGCGAAAACGGGCTCGTGTGGTCGGGACGCATGCTCGTCATCCATCGCGGGCTCGAGACGCAGGGCAAGGAAGGCTTCCCGCTGAAGATCGCGCAGTACCTCGCGCCGAAATATGGTTACGCGTCCGAACGGGTGGACGCCGCGCGGGCGCGCGTTCGAGCGATCTTCGATCGCTTCGCGAAGATGCTCGATGGCCGCACGTACCTCCTCGGCGACATGCTGACTGCGCTCGACATCGACCTCGCGACCGCCATCGCGCCGTTCGCACAAATGCCCGAAGCGAGCTGCCCGGGCTTGCATCCCATCGTGCGACACGCGTTCGACACCGCCGCGCCCGACTTGTCGCGCGAGATGCCGAGCGTGCTCCGCGCGCATCGCGATCGCATTTACGAAAAACACCTCGAGCTGCCCATTCGGTTGTGACGTATGCTCCGCGCATGCCGCCGCGAAGATTGGGACGGAAGCTTTTGGTGGCGTCGCTCGGCGTCGCCGCAGTGAACTACGCTTATGGATGCGGGACGACGACGGTCGCGAATCTCGCGCCGCCGCCGCAAGACGGCTCGGCCGACTCGCAGACCGACGCCGCCAAGGAATCGTCCGCGCTCGACGCGCCGATGGAGGCGATCGTCGCCAACCTCGCGCCGCCGCCGCAAGACGGCGGTCTCGGAGACTGATGCGCGAAGAGCTCTTCGAGCTCGAGATGCTCGGCGATCTCTTCGAGCGCCGGTATCGCAAGATGCGGCCCGAGGTCGAGACGATGCCGTGGGGCACGCTCGACACGACCGGCATCCCCGAGCCTGCGGTCGTGCTCGCGCGCAAAGCGTGGACGGGCGCGGCGTTCCAAGAGCATCGCACCGGCGTCGCCGTGTGCGCGACGCTGCGCGCGCTGATGGAGGCGCGCGCGCCGCTCGATTTGCTCGCGCTCGCCGCGCGATTTCCGCTCGACGAGGTCGTGCACGTCGAGCTCTGCGCGCGCATGGCGATGGAGCTCGGCGGCGGCACCGAAATCATGCACGACCCCGACGCGATGATCGTCGACGCCGACGATTCGCTCGCGCCGCTCCTCCGCGCGGCGGATCTCGTGGTGCGTTTTTTTTGTGTCGGCGAGGCGCTCTCGATTCCGCTTTTGCGCGGGACGTGGAAGGCCGCGCGCCATCCGCTTCCGCGCGCGATCCTCGCGCGCATCGTCCGCGACGAAGCGGCGCACGGCACGTTCGGTTTCACGTTTCTCGATTGGGCGCTTCCGAATCTGTCGAAGAGCGACGTCGAGTTTTTGGGCTCGCGCGTCGATCGAACGATCGAGGCGGTCCATCGTCAGTGGGCGGCGCTGAAGAAGAACCGCAAAGGCACGTGGGACAGCGTCGCGGGGGACGCGCTCGCGTGGATGCAGTCCGACCCGTACCTCGACCTCGCGAAGAAATCGCTCGAGTCGCGCGTTCGCGCGCCGCTCCGCGCCCGCGGGATCCCGCTCACGGTTTGAAGCGCGCGATCGTTCGGCGCCGAACGATCCGGCCGTGCGCATCGGGATCCACGGCGGCGTCGACACGGTCGGCGGCGACCGAAACGACGTTCGGCGGCGACTGAATCCCATTGAAGTACGCACGGAGGCGCGACGCGTCGATCGTGTGCGTCGCGCCGACGAGCGCGAAGATCGTTCCCCACTGTCGCTGCGTGCGATAGCCGCTCGCGTCCCGCGAGAAGGGCACGTCGACTTCGCTGCCGTCGGCCTTCGTCGCGACGAATCGGAGATCGGGCATCGTGTCGCCCGGGTCGAACTGAAACGTCGGATAACACGCGAACGGATACGACTGCGTTTGGCCGCGCGCGCCTTGAACGACTGCGCCGGCGAGGAGGAGCGCGCCCACCGCGAGCGTCCATCGCGACGGGCGCGCGGGCTCTTCGTCGGCCGGCGCCGGCCGCGACGGAAACTCGACGCGCAAATCGACGAAGACGACGTAGCAAGCCCAAAGCGCGGCGAACGGGATGAGAAACACGAGCTGCGCGAGCAAATGAAACGCGACCCCGGCGGTCGCCGCGAAGACGCGCGTGCGTCGAAACATGAAGAGCAACGGCGCCGAGATTTCGAACGCGAGGACGAAGAGACCGCCCGTGTGGAGCAAGAACGGATGATGATCGATGCGAAACGACGGGACCGCGCCGTGCTCCGCCCACTTCCACCAGAGCTGGTGCTTCAAGTTGTCCGAGAGCGCCCAGCCGAGGCCTTGCTCGGCGAGCTTGTGAAAACCGGGAAAGAAATAAACCGCGCCGAGGAGCGCGCGCGAAAACGCGAGCGGCACGCCGTACGCGAGCGACGCGCGCCTCGGCGCGAGACGGTCCCACGCGAGCGCGTGATCGCACGGGCTCGCCGCGAGGAGCGCGCAAAACCAGAGAAGATGCATGTCGTGCCAGACGAAGCCCGTCAGCTGCGCGATCGAAAAAAGATAGAACGCGCCGGCGGTGAGCCCGACGAGCGCGACGCGCGCCCGCACGCCGAGAACCGTGCATAATGCACAGAAGACGGTGAGCGCTTCGACGGCGCGCGCGAGGTCGGCGCGAATCGGCACGTGCGCGACGAACCAACCGAGCCCCTCGGGCACGACGCGAAGCGCGGGGTCGAGCGCGGCGACGCGAACGCCCTCGCGCAGGCCCGGCGACAGCAGCACCAAGATCGGAACGACGATTCGCAAGAGCGCGAGCGGCTCGGGCCGTTCGGCGCGGAAAATTTTCACGCACGCCCTCGACTGCTTCCGGTCGTGACGCCGCCGGCGATGAGGTGCGCGAGGCGGAGCGGCTCCGGCAAGTTACCGTGGAGCGTCGTCGCCGCGAGGAGCTCGCGCGCGTGGTCGAGCGTGATGCCCACGCGCTGAACGAGCACGCCGCGCACCGCGTCGAGCTCGCCGGCGGCCTCGATGAGACGCCACTTGCGCTCGGCGCCGCGGACGCGTGCGAAGAGCGCGCGGCGAATCGACGCGAAATCCGGCTGACGGCGCACGACCGCGATCACGGGGACCTCGAGCGCGGCGTGGAGCGCGTGCACGTCGACGACGTTGAATCCCGCGACCGCGATGCCTTGCAAGAGAACCGCGCGAACGTTCTCGGCGAACTGCGAGCGGCGAATCGTCTGGATCATGACGCGCGTCGCGTTCGCGCCGTCGCGCCGCACGCGCCCGGAGACGACGCCGTCGAGCCGCGTGCGCGAGCACACCACGCCGACGAGCAGCACGTCGCCCCGATGATCGCGCGTGAACGGCGCGTCGTCGAACCCGATGACGTTGGTGCGGAGCTGACCCATCTACGGAGCGGCGTCGGCTTCGATACGCGTCGCCTCTTCGAGCGCGACCTCGAGGTCCTCGTCGCTCGGCGCGAGCGCGACGCGCACCATCGCTTCGCCGAGCGCGGGGGCGGCGCATCGGTCGGCGGCCACTCGGATGCGCGGCTTTTCTTCTTCGGTGAGCGCGTCGTGGAGCGCGGCGGCGGCGGCGATTCGCTCTTTGGCCGCGGCGGTCGTGCTCTCGACGATTCGCAAGAGCTGCTCGCGCGTGAGCTGCGCGCTGCGGAACGTCGCGCCGGCGCCGGCGCCGATCGCGCGCAACTGATCGAGCCATTCGCGCGCCGTTTTTTGCCCGCGATCGAGCGCGAGCGCGGCTTGCGGAGCGCCGCCGGCGAGCGCCGCGTACGCTTCGCGCGCCTTCTCGATTCGCCAGACGATCGACTGCGCTTGGCGTTCGAGATCTTCGCTTCGTTTTTTCTTTTTGCGCTGGCGCGAGCCGCCGACGTTCCACGCGATGCGCTCGCCGTTCTTGCGCTCGATCGCGACCTCGGTCCCGGTCGCCGTGACGCGTTCGATTTCGTCGTGTCCGATGAAGCGCCGACGCGAGAGTCCCTCGCGGAGGGCGATGCCGTCGGCGCCGACGCGTAGCTTCGTGCGCCGCGTGACGAACAGCACCGGAACCATGAGCGCGAAGATCGCGACCATGACGAACGGGAGCGCCATGTGCGCGAGGTGCGTGCGCGCCGACGCGACGCCGACTCCGACGCCCGCGGCGATGAGCGCCATGAGGAGCGTGACCGATTTCGTGTCGTTTCCGCGACGGAAGAGCGTGAACTCGGCGGTCGTGCTCGCGGCGTCGAGCGTGAGCGCACGGCAGAGCCGATCGGCTTCTTCGTCGCTCGAGACTTCGACGTCGACGCTCGCCGGGTTGAGCCCGCCGCCGCGGAGGAGCACGTATGAATGATCGTATTCACGCCGCAAAACCGCTGATTTCAGCTTGGCGCGCGGCATGAGCGCGTCGCCGATGCGCAGACCCTCGGGCGAGGCGTCGATCGCCGCACGGTCGATTTTCGGCCGCCGCTGAATGGCCGCGATGAGCGGCCCCATGACCCAGTACGGCAACGCCCCGAGCCCATGCAGCGCGTGCATGCGAAACACGCTGTCCGCGATGAAAAAAGCGGCCATCAGCCCAGCCACGGTCCACAGGAGCAGCGTGCGCGGCCGGCGAACCGTCGTGGTCGTGGTGAAACGCTCGCTCACGCCCTCATCCTACCAATTCCGGGTATAGTCGCATCGACGTGAATCTCGGCGAGTCGATTCGTTTCTACGCCGCGACCGACGTGGGGAAGGTACGCGATCACAACGAGGACAATTTCCTCGTCGACAAGAAGCTCGCGCTCTTCGTCGTGGCCGACGGCATGGGCGGGCACGCCGCGGGCGAGGTCGCGAGCGCGATCGCCGTGCGCACGGTGCACGAGGAGATCAAAAAAGAGCGCGAGCTCCTCGTCGCTTATGCGACGCAGCCGAAGGTCAGCCGTCCGCTGCCGCGTCACGTCGTCGCCGTGCTCGAGCACGCGGTGCAAAAGGCTTGCGCGCGCATCCACGAAGAAGCGCAAAACGACCCGGCCAAGCGCGGCATGGGCACCACGCTCTCGTCGCTGCTCGTCATCGGCCAGCAAGGCTTCATCGCGCACGTCGGCGACAGTCGCATCTACCTGATGCGCGGCGGCCGCGTGCAGCAAGTGACCGAAGACCACACCGTCTACAACGAGCTCATCAAGCGCGGGAAGCTCTCGCGCGAGCAAATCGAAAAAGTCGCGCAGAAAAACGCGATCACGCGCGCCGTCGGCGTCTACGAGCGCGTCGAGGTCGACACGCTCGTCGTCGAGGTCTTGCCGGGCGATTGCTTCTGTCTCTGCTCCGACGGCCTCGCCGGTTACCTCGAGGGCCCGCAAGAGCTCGCCTCGATGCTCGCGCTCGAAGGCAACGCCGCGCCCAAAGCGCTGATCGATCTCGCGAACGACCGCGGCGGCAAAGACAACATCACCGCGCTCCTCGTGAAGCTCGGCGAAGAAGGCGCCGTCGACGAAGGCCGCGCGCGCCTGCTCAACTTGAAGCGCGAGGTCCTCGCGAAGATGCCGATCTTCGCGCGCCTCACCGAGCGCGAGCTCCTCCGCGTGATGCAAGCCGTCGAGGTGCGCGCCTTCCACGACCACGAGGTCATCATCAAAGAAGGCACGAAGGGCGACGAGCTCTTCATCGTTTTGACTGGGAAAATAAGGGTTTCGCGCGGCGAGCAGTTGCTCACGTTCCTCGGGCCGGGCGAGCACGTCGGCGAGATGGCGCTCATCCGCAGCGTCCCGCGCTCGGCGACGGTGACGGCCGAGGGCGACTCCGAGCTCATCGCGATTCGCCGCGCCGACTTCTTCGAGATCCTGCGCAAGGAGCACGAGCTCGCCGTCAAAATGCTCTGGCAGTTCCTCGGCGTGCTCGCCGATCGACTCGACCAGACGTCG
This sequence comes from Polyangiaceae bacterium, assembly GCA_036488725.1. Taxonomy (GTDB): domain Bacteria; phylum Myxococcota_A; class Polyangia; order Polyangiales; family Polyangiaceae; genus DASXHD01. The sequence continues at coordinate 132,920 of DASXHD010000003.1, forward strand.
AGCGAGCTTCGCCACGCGAAGGCCGAGCTCACCGCCGAAGACGTCTCGAGCGAAATTTTTCCCGACATGGGTGACACGGCCGAGCGCGGCGCGCTCTCGCCGGTCGCCGACATCAACGTGGACGACGATGCGAGCAGCTGACGTCGCCTTCTGCGCAGTCGTCGCGTGCGCGTTCGCGTGCCACGACTCGAACAAGAGCGACGCGGCGCCCGCGGTGAGCATCGCGAACGTCACGTTCAGCGCCGCGCCGGGCGGCAGCGTGCACGTCACGCCCGAGCCGCACGGGCCGACGGTGTGCCGCGTGATCGAGCTTCGCGGCGGCGTCGACCAAAAACCAGTCGCTCCGAAGAACGGCGAGCCCATCGGCGAAGGCTTCGCCACGCTCGCCTCCGGCGCGCACCTCGCGATCAAAAATGGAACGACCACGCGGGAGACGATCTTCGACGGCCCCGGCTCGGTGCGCTCGTGCGTCTCCGGCGAAGAAGAGTTTTGGATGCCGACCGGCGCGTTCACGAGCGTCTTCGGCGCGGGCGACACGCCCGGCTCCGAGGTTTGGATCGTGACGCCGCACGTCGTCGTCCGTTACGGCTCCGGCGCGCAGATCAAAGTTCTGTCGAGCACGTCGAAAGCGAACGTGAAGCTCACGTCGGGCGGCGCGTGGGCTTTCCCGATCGGCTCGATGACGCCGCTCGAAGCCGGCACGCCGCACGAGCAAGACGGCTGGGTCGAAGTGCCCGGCAACGGCTCGCTCGAGTTCGTGTCGAAGCGCGCGCCTTCGCAAGTCGTCGGCGAGTGCGAGCTCGCGGCGAAGAAGGCGCACGACCTCGCCATCGCGATCGGAACCCGCGACGCTTCACTCTCGGACGCCGCGCCCAAGCACGTGGTCGCGCGCCGCCGCGCACACGCGCTCTGCTCGGTCGCCGAGCTCGTCGCCGACACGTCGCTCGATCCGGTCGAGCGCGAACGCCTCCTGCCGCTCGCCCGCGCAGGCAGCACCCGCTGGCGAGACAGCTCCGCGAACCCGTAAAGCTGTGATAGCGTCGGCGCGACGAATGCGCTTTCGCGCTCTCTCGCTTTTGCCGCTTTTGGGGCTCGCGCTGGCGGCGCGCGGCGCACGCGCGGACGAGCCGATCGCCGCGAGCGAGCCGCGTCTTCTGAACGAGACCGCCGAGGTCACGACCGTCGCCGACGCGTTCGACCGCGAGAACCCGTTCGACCTCTACATCTACGCCGCGTTCATGCAGCGGTGGAAGCGCGCCGACATCCACCGCGAGAGCGAGCTCGCGCAGCCAGGTCTCTCGACCGGCGGCTTCGTCGCCAACACCGAAAACGTCGCCCGCTTCACCGAGGACACGAGCATCCTCGACGTCGGAGCCGAGATCGGGCTCTTTCACGATCTCGCGCTCACCTTCAAGATGCCGATCATCCTCTCCGACTCTCGCGAGCTCGGCGATCTCGACGGCTCGTCGCAAAACCCGCAACGCCTCATGGACCCGACGGGCGCGCCGATCTTCAGCGTCCCTTTCAAATCGCCGACGCGCAGCGGCATCGACTACATCGCCCTCGGTCTCGACTGGGCCGTCGCCAACCAGCAGCGCGATCGAACGAAGCCGACGTGGGTGCTCGGCGTCGAAGGCCGCTTCGGCATCGGCGATCCGCTGCACGCGTGCAACGCGACCAGCGGCACCACGGTCTGCCCCGTGCCTTCGGACCACACGCTCCCGAGCCGCTCGCCCGGCGTGAGCCGCGCGATGTACTCGGTCGACGCGCGCACGATCATCTCGAAGCGCTACGGCTACGTCGAGCCGTACACCGGCCTCGAAGCGCTCGTCTCCTTTCCGCGGAGCGACAGCGACATGGGCACCGCGGTCAACCCCGGCGATCTCAAAGGCGCGCTCGTCACCCTGCCGCCGATCATCGGCACCTTCACGCTCGGCATGGAGTGGATTCCGTGGGAGCGCCGCGAAGCGTTCCAGCGTCTCCTCTTCGACGTCAAAGTGCAGGGAATCTACAACTCGCCCGGCCGCGACTACTCCGAGCTCTTCGACGCGCTCGGCTCGTCGAACGCGCCGACGCTCACGCAGCCGAACGCGGGCGCGTACAGCAACGGCGTCGCCGACAAAACCGTTCCGCCCGTTTACTTCACCGGCATCACCGACCAGGCCGCGTTCGGCGCGTTCGCGGCGCAGGCGAGCATCGTCTGGCAAGCGGGCGAGTACGTGAAGTTCGCGGCCGGCGGCGGCGTGCGCTTCAATGAGAGCCACGTCATCACCGCGGCCGACCCGTGCAACCCCGGCATCCCCGCGACGAGCTCGACCGCCGGCCCGTGCACGACGAAAGCCGGCCAAATCACGGGCATTCCCGATCCGAACTACCGCGCCGTCCTCGACACGCCGGGCCGAAGGTTCAGCGTCGACAACACGGTCATCGGGAACTTCAACGTCTCGGCGACCGTGATGTTCTGAGAGAGATGAATTCAGCCGCCGCTCGTCCGTCGATCCGGCCGACTTTTCATCGGAGGTTTTTCGCATGCGCCGGATTGGGACGATCATCAGCGGAACGTTGCTTGCTCTGACTCTCGCCTCGCTCCTCGGCGCTTGCGCCGTCGAAGTGCAAGAAGGCCGTCACTGCCGCTACGGCTGGGAGCCCGCGCACCGCGATCGCTGGGCCCGCGTGGTTCCGGGTCACTGCCGCTAGTGCGGCGTGGGCGGGACGACGACGCCGTTGATGGGTTGCACGCTCGCGCCCGCGGGATACGCATAGCTGCACGCTTCGGACGAAAATGTCGCCCGCGTCGCGTTCGAGCCCCAGCCCCAAATCGTGAGCGCAAACGGAATGTCGCTATGCGCCGCGTTGCGACCGTTGTCGCAATTACCGACTTTGCTGAAGTCGCCAGTCTGCACGTCGGCCCGCGTATATTGATAATTGCCCGCAGCGTCGACATTTTGCCAACCACCGACCACGCCCGCGCAATCGAGCGTGACGTCGTGAAAGGCGCCGTCGTTTCCCTTTTTGCGAACGAATACCAAGTTCGTTTCGGGATACGTCGGGTCGGTGAAAAAGATGTAGCTATTGAGATATTGATCCGGGGGGATCACGTCGACGAACTCGGGATCGCCGGCGCAACCGACGGGTGACGAATAATCGCCGGGCAGCGTGAAGCAGCCTGTCATGTGCGCGCCGAAAAAGAACGGGTGCTGCGCGTCTTGGCTTCGCACGACGAACGGGCCTTTTGCGTCCCACTCGACGAATTGGCCCTCCTTGAGCGACGTCGGTGCGCCGGTTTGCGGCGGATCGTAGCTGAGCGTCGTGCCGTCGACGGCGCCGACGAACCGCCACGGCGGGGCCTCGTCGAGGCTCGGCAGCCTGTTGCGATATCGCACCGCGACGTATTCGTGCCCGAGCGCTTTCACCGGCGGGATTTGTTGATGCATGCCGTCGCATGCTTTCGTCTCGAGGTTGGTGCAGCCGTGCCCGCCCCAGCCGCCGATCGGAAAGTTCGATTGAACGATGCTCCCGGTCAAATCGATCGGTTGCTGAAATCGAATGAGCTGGCCCGCATTGAGCGTATACACGCCGAGCTTGCCCGACGAATCCGCAGCGACGCCGGTGCCCGCGGCGATGTCGGCGGTCGGCACGATACTGATTTGCGTTCCATCTTGTTGGGCGACGAAACCAATCCACGGATTTCCGAATCCCGTCTCGCTCCACGCCGAGGTGGCGACGTAGTTCGTGTCCCAAGCCGAAGATGGCAAGAGGAGCGTCGCAGACGTGACGGCGCTGTTGCCGCCGCCGTAAGGGAAAATGTCGTAGAGCACGACCGGCGCGCTCGCCGTGATGTGAAATGCATTCGTGACTTGCGTGCCCGGCGCGCTCGTATCGGTGGACGTCGCGGTCGGCTCGGGACAGCCGGCCCCCGAAAGAAAGAGAATCGCGACGCCGCCGACCGGCACCTGGCCGTTGGTGATCGCCGTGTAGGTGAGGTTCTGGCCGGTGCCTTGCGGGAGAAACGCGAACTTCGACAGATTGCTCGTGAAGTTTTGGCCGCCCCACGACGCGGTCAGCGACACCGGCGAGCCCCACGTGTTCGCGACGTAGACCGCGAAGCACGTCTGGCCGGTGAAGTCGGTCGCGGGCACCGCGTAGTAGTCGCAGCCGACGCTGCTCTTGTTTGCTTTGGCCGCGGCGCACGCGGGCGCGCACGTGCCGGCGGCGCAGCCTTGGTCGGGCGGGCACGTTTGAACGACGTTGCCGTTGCAGTCGAGAACGTCGTGCAAGTCGCCCGAGCAACTGCTCATCGCGCATGGGCCGCCGTCTTTCGCGGCCGAGTCGCCGAAGACGATGCCGCCGTCCGTACCCGGCCCGATCGTGCCGTCCGCGCCGCCATCGGCGCCTTCGCAGAACTGACCCGAGCAAACTCCGCTTCCGCACGCGGCGAGGACGCAGACGAGCGCCCCACATGCCCCCAAGAGCAAGAAAGAGCGCATTGACAGCCTCCGCCGTTACACTAGCGCGCGCGGCGGCGGAGCGCGAGAAGCCCGAGCAAGAAGAGCGGCGGCGCGAGATCGCCGGCGCCGCGCGACGTGTTGCATCCGCCCTGAGAATACGACGGGTAGCCTGCCGTCCACGCGTCGAGCGCGACCGGAATGGTTGCAGCTGCAACGATCGGCTGACCGTCGAAGGTCGCGCCGAGGGTGATCGAGTCGTCGGCGTGCGCCCACGGGGGGACCTGCACCACGAACGTGAAGAGCCCGGGCGCCTCGCCGCGCACGATCGGCGGCGCGAGATCGGTCCCGTCCAAAATCGCGTACGGCCGAAGGCGCGAGTCGTCGAAGAGCGTCGCGCGCGTGCCCGACGCGGTGCGAAGCTCGACGGTCGCCGTGAGCGGAGTCGAGCCGTCCGACGGAAGAAAGTCTTCGCTCAGCGTCATCCAGCTCGAGCCGGCGTCGGGCAGCGCGAGGTCGGGTTGCGACATCTCGGCGAGCGCGTCGAGCGCGCCGACCGCGTCGAGCTCGCCCGGCCCAGATTGATCGAAATACAGAGCAGGTCCGCGGAAGCGATGCGCGCCGGCCTGCAAAATCGCGCGAATCGCGTCTTGCGTGAGCGTCGGATCGGCCGCGAGAAGAAGCGCCGTCACGCCCGTCACCATCGGCGACGACATCGACGTCCCGAGCGCGACGGCGTGCGTCGCGTTGATTTGCATGCACGCCGGATCGATCGTGCCGGTGTTTTTGTCGGGCGGGCAGTTGGTCGTGAAGATGCTGTTCGGCGAGCCGGGCAGCGCGGTTTGACTCAGCGCACCGATGACGACCGCGCCCGGCGCGAGGACGTCCGGCTTCGGCACGCCGGTCAGCGTGGGACCCGCGCTCGAAAAATAACAAACCTCGCCGTCGAGCACCTCCTGCCGCGGCGCCCCCGTGTCGAGCCCGCCGTACGGGTCGAGCACCGGCTCGGTGATTCCGATCTTTTGTCCGTGCGCCGAAATCCAACTCGGGCTGTCGACCGAGCAACCGACGCTGATGATGCCCGGGCTCGTCGCCGGAAGATTCACCGTCGCTTCGCGCACCGAGCGCGTCGCGCCCGTGTCGTCCGAAAAATACGCGGGCGCCGAGCCTTCGAGCGACGCGTCGCCGAGACCTTCCAAATAGAGATCGGCGTAGCCGTGGCCTTCGATCGTGACGGCATACTCGCCCTTCGACCATTTTCCGGTCCAGACGACGATCGCGCCGTGGCTTCCGTCGGGCACGATCGTGTTGGGCGCGGTGCTTCCGAAGATGACACCCGAGTTGTAGTCGCTCGTGTTGTGCGCGGACGATCCGCCGTCGGAGATCGGCGAGACCCACGTACCGTCGGGACCGTCGAGGCCGATCTTCACGTCGGCGCCGGCGCGGAGCGCGACCCAAACTTGAACCGAGCCACTCGTGACGTCGCCGCTCGCGGTGATGGGGACCCGCACGCGCTCGCGCGTCACCTCGACGGCTTGATGAATCGGCGTGTCGACGATCGATCCGCTGTTGCCCATCGCCGCGACGATCGCGTGGCCCGGTTGATTCGGACCCGCGAAGCTCGCGAGCGTTTTTTCCCAGAGCGTGTTGCCGTCGTGCGGACCGAAGTCGGTGCCGAGCGAGAAGTTCGCGGCGAGCGGCATCCCGAGCGCCGCCGCGCGATCGAAGACGAAGGCCGCGCCTTGGAGCGTGTCGCCGTTGTCGATCGAGCCCGACGCGTCGCGGGTGACGCGCGCGACCACGAGCGTCGCCTTCGGCGCCATGCCGATGTACGGCCCGCCACCGCCGTTTCCCGCGGCGATCGACGCGACGTGCGTGCCGTGCCCGTTCGGATCTTCGGGGATGGGCTGCGATTGCGCGATGAGCGAGTCGATGTCGTCGCCGGTCAAGACCGCGCCGAGCGGCTGCCCGCTGCCGTCCGTGACGTCGAATTTTTGCTCGAGGTCGGCGTGGAGCCCGAGCGGCTTCATCGACAAATCGAGGAGCCAGCCGATGCGCGATTTGTGAGTCGTCGGATCGCGAAAATCGGCGAGCGTCGGATCGATGCCAGTGTCGATGATGCCGACGGCGGCGCCTTCGCCGGTCGCGTTGCGTTGCGTGCGCGCGACCACGGCGCCGGTGATGACCTGCGCGTGCGCGAGGAGCGTGTGAAGCGGACCGGGGACCTCGACGTGGAGATCCGGGTGCGCCGCGCCGAACGCGAGGAGCGTCGCCGAGCTCCCGCTCAAACGCCCGATGCCCGGCGCGATCTCCACGACGCCGAGCCCGCTCGCACTCTGGCCGCTCGGAATTTCGACGAGGGCCGTCAGCCTTCCGGATTTTGGCGCGAGCACGTCGGGCGCGCGCGCGCCGAGCACACGCACGACCTCGAGCCCGTTGGGCGGCGCGGCATCCGCGGAAGCCGCCGCGCACAAAACGAGCGCGACGGCGAGGATCGAGGCGCGCATGGGACCCACGACTATAGCGTGGTCGCCGCGAAATGCTTCAGGGCGCGACGCTCGACCAAACTTGCGCGCACATGCTCGGGTCGGTGTTCGGCGCGCAGAGCTTGTAGACGTGCTGCTGATCGAAGCGCATGAGGATGTGCACGTTGCCGCCGCACACCGCGCGAAGCTCTTGCGCCGTGGACGATTCGATTTGGCAATGCGCTTGCGCCGCGACTTGCGCGAGCCGCTGGAACTCCTGCTCCGGCGATTGCACGACGACGCGCCAACCGCGCGTGCCATCGGATCCCGCGATGCCCTCGCCGTTCACCGTGGCGGTCGCCGTGACTTGCACGCCTTGCGGCTGCATCGGCTGGACCGGCTGCACCGTGCCCTCGACCGCAACCGGTTGCTGCTGCACGGGCTGCGCGGTCGGATAGGAGTAGGTCGAGTAGGTCGGCGATTGGTAGTAACCGTACGCGCCGTAGCCGTATCGAGAATAAGGACGGTGGTAGTAGCACCCCGTCGCCATCGCGCCGAACATCAACCCGAGGACAAGCATCTTGCCGCGCATGTGAACCTCTTTTTACGGCCCCTTCGAATCAGCGGGGAAAACGGCCGTATTCTCCTTCTGCCTGGCTCGGAGTGCAAGGACTAGACCGCGGCTCGGCCGTCAGACTTCGACCGAGACGGTCGCCGCGCCGACGCGGAGGCCGCTCGCCGTGACGTGGAGGACCCCGTGGCCCTCGCCGGTGAAGGTCACGACGCGGCGCGAGCCCGACCCGCGGCTCCGCACGTGGAAGATCGAAGTGCTTGCATCATACAACCCTCGACCCCACCCCTCGAGGTGCCCCGCGTCGACGCGCGCGTCGCTCGCGAGCTTGCAGCCTTTGGCCTCCGCGTGGACGAAGACGCGCGCGTCGAGCGTGAGCGACTTGGCCGACGAGAGGACGTTGGTCGGGAGATAACCGCGATTTTCGACCGCGATCTCGACGCGCCACCCCCCGCCGAGCGCGGTCGTCTTCACGTGATCGGCGCGTAGCACCGGCGCCATCGCCGCGACGCGGAGGAACATCTTCGCGTGGCGTTCGCAAATGTCGGCGAGCATCTCCGGCGGCGGGTTCGACATGCCGACGCGAATGTCCACGCCGCCGACCTCGACCTCGCCGAGCTGCGGATGATTCGCTTTGCGCCACGCGGGAAAGAGCCGCCCGCGATTTTTTTCTTTGTCCCACTGCGCGAGCTTCACGAGGTCGGCGCGCGTGAGCACGCGGTAATGATCGACGAACGGTTTTTTCCGCTCGATGCCGAGCTGCGCGAAGAGATCCCAGAGCTCGGTCGTGTACGCGAGGACGCCGCGCTGGTGATACGCGTAGTCGGTCACGTCGCCGCGGAGCGGCTTGTCCGGCTCGTAGAGAAATTCGTGGTAGCCGCTCACCGTCGGGTAACCGGTGAATTCGTCGCCCCACGCTTCGATCTGGTTGTAAACGCCGCGATCGCTCGGATCCATTTTCGAGTCGGGCGCGTTTCCGAGCGGACGAATGTGGCAGCCGCCGAACGTGTGGAGGTTGAGCCAGGCGAAGATGTGCGGGCGCGCCGAGGTGAACTCGACCACCGCGCGCGACTCGGGCTCGCTCAGCGCGAAGCGGCCCGACCCTACTTGTTCATGCTCGGGCGCCCACGCGTACGGAAAGTTGCGATTGAGATCGGCGTCGTTGTCCGCGAGGTACGACGGCTGCGGAATGGTCCCGTCGAAGTTCTCGATCGTGCCTTCGGAATAGACTTTGTAGAACGGCCCGGCGTCTTCGATCGTGCGCGGGAGCATGATGCCCGGCATGTCCGCGGCTTCGACGTAGTCGCCGTTCGGGTCGCGTTTGCGCATGAGGAGCGCGAGACCGTCGCCGTCGACGTCGCCGGTTTTCCATCGCGGCGCGGAAGCGTGCGTGCGGCTGTCGCGCGGCGCGCTGCGAACGTAGCGACCTTCGCGCAAGACGACCTCGGCCCCGTCGGGCGACATGCGCGGGAGCACGTAAAACAACGTGTCGCGGAGGCGATCGCAGACGTGCTCGGGCAAGCCGTGAATCGTCTTTTGTTTCGTGTGGAGGGCGATTACGTCCTCGGCGATGGCGAGCGCGACGCTCGAGCCGGCGAGCTCGGTCGCGTGCATGTTGCCGTCGATCCAAGCCGCGGGGCGCGCGCGCTCGGGCTCGCGGCCGATGACGAGGAGGAGCATGTCGCGCCCCTCGGCGGTCTTGCCGATACTTGTAACCTGCACGCATTCCGGATGCGCCGCGGCCCAGCCGCGCGCCACGCGTTCGATCTCTTCCCAGCGAACGTACCCGTCGCGAAAACCCATGGGCCCCGCTTTAGCACTTCTCGCGTGGAAGGACCTCGGGCGAGATGGGCTCCGCGAGACGCGCCGCGAGCGCTTCGTCGCTGAGCTCGGAAAGGGGAACGCCGCGCGCGACCATCGCGGGCACGCCGAGGACGAGGCCCTCGTAGAGGGCGTGGCCAAAAACGGCTCGGCCGGCGGGCGCGAGGAGAATGCCGCCTTCGTCGACGAGCGCGAGCGCATCGAGCTCGCGCGTTCGCGCGTTCGGGAGCGCGCGCGCGACGTCGGAATCTCCGAACGCCCACGCGCGCACCGCGCGATGCTGACGCGCGTGGAGCGCGGCCTTGCTCCGCGGGAAGGTCGCCCAAACGAGCGCGTTCAAAAAGTCGTGCCAATTCTTCGGTCGCGTCGGAACCTCGCCGCGCGCGATGCGTGCATCATACAAGTCATCGAGCGCGACCGGCCCGCGCTGCCGCCGCGGCCTGCGCTCGGCGACGACGAACCGCACGCCCGCCCTCGCCGCGAGCGCGCGATCGACCGCATCCGGCTCCGGCCAATCCGTGCATTCTACAAACATCCGCGCGGCGGGCACGATCGGCTCGCAGAGCGCGCTCCGCTCGAAAAACCGCGCGTCCCACGCGGCGCCGTCTTGCCGTTTTTTCCGCAGGGGCCCGAGCATCAGAGAGTCTGTTCGGCACCGAGCGTCACCGTCGGCTCGGGGTAGACGCGCGCGCGGGCGCGAATCCAATCGACGGAGAGATCGCTCGTCACGAGGAAGTTGCGAATCATGAGCGAGAGCGCTTGGTCGTTCGTCGCGGGCGTCGTGTAGCTCGGCGCGCCGTCGATCGAGAAGACGGTCTGACTCGGCTGGCGTTCGATGCCGTAAAAACGAAACGACGCGTTTTGCGCGAACGGCGTGTCGGAGCAAATGCTCGCGCATCCGTCGGCGTAATCCTCGCCGCCGACGAGACCCTTGTCGCGCGCGATCCACACGATCCACGGGTCGACCGGGACGAAGTCGCCGTTCCGCTGAAAGCCGAACCAATAGTAGTAACCGGTTTGCGCGTCGGGATCGGACGTCGGATCGGTGAGCTGCGCGCGCCACTCGACGGTCGTCGGCGGCGGGAGCGAGAGCGTCGTGAGCGCGCCTTGTCCGCCGGCCGGCAGCGTGAGCACGCCGCCCGAGACGCTCATCGTTCCTTGCGTCATCCACTTCGACGCGTCGACGCTCGCGCCGGCGAAGTCGTCGTAGAAGTCGAACACCTTCGCGCCGTCTTCTTGCGGCGCGCCTGCGTTCGGGTCGCCGTAGGTGATCGCGTAGCTCGTGTCGGTCGCACCTGCGGCGATCGGCGCCGCGAGCGAAAACCACACGACGCTCGCGAGCGGAGCCGCGTCGACGAGCCGATCGCGCTCGCCGCCCGCGCCGCGAACGCGCAGATCCCCGAGGTCGGAGCGCATCTTTCCCGCGTCGATCGCCGTCTGCATCTGGCTCTGGGGAAACGGGACGCCGATCGTCGTGCCCGCGGGCAGCGCGGCGGTCGCGAGATTTTCGATCGTGACGACGCGCTCGTAGAACGGATGGGTGACGACGTCGTTCGATGAATCCCCGCCGCCGTCCGCGCTGGCTTCGGTCTCGCCCGCGTCGCTCGCGCCGAGCCCGTCGAGGCTCGGAAAAAGCCCGCACCCGCTCAGCGCGGCCAAAGCGAACACTGCAAAGCGCGCCACGCGATCATGTTACGAGCCTCAGACGGGCGGCACCATGTGCTTTCGCTTCGGGCGCGCTTCGACCTTCGACGCGTAACGCGAGAAGCGTGTGGCAATTTCGTCACGCAAGCGATCGCCGGGGACCACCGCGTCGACGACGAGCTCGCTCGCGAGCTTGGTGACGTCGATGTCGGCGCGATACTCGTCGCGCAGCTTGGCGACGAATGCGTCGCGATCGGGCCCGGCGGGGACCTCTTGGATCTTGTTGTAATATACAGCATTCACCGCGGCGCTCGGGCCCATCACCGCGATCGACGCCGTGCGCAGCGCGATCGTCGCGTCCGGCTCGAACGCCGGGCCGCACATCGCGTAGAGGCCCGCGCCGTACGCTTTGCGAACGACGACGCACAATTTCGGAACGGTCGCCTCGCTCACCGCGGCGATCATCTTCGCGCCCGCGCGGATGATGCCTTGCCGCTCGACCTTGGTGCCGATCATGAACCCCGGCACGTCGGCCAAATACAAAAGCGGAACGTTGAACGCGTCGCAGAGCCAGATGAACCGCGCGGCCTTGTCGGCCGAGTCGACGAAGAGGACGCCGCCGAGATGCTTCGGCTGGTTGGCGACCACGCCGACGACGCGCCCGTCGATGCGCGCGAAGCCGGTGAGGATCTCCTTCGCGAAGAGCTTTTTGATCTCGAGCCACGAGCCTTCGTCGACGATCTCGTGGATGACCGACATCATGTCGAACGATTTGTTCTCGTCCGGCGGGATGATTTCCTCGAGCGTCTTGCCGCTCTTCTTGGGGCGGACCACCGGCGCGATGGGCGGCGAGTCGTCCGAATTCGGCGGCAAATAGGCCAAATAATGTTTGCAGAATGCAATTGCTTCTTCTTCGGTCTTGACGAGCACGTCGCCGCAGCCGGAGACCGAGCAGTGCATTTTGGCGCCGCCCATTTCTTCGAGCGTCACCTTTTCGCCGATGACCATTTCGGCCATGCGCGGCGAGCCGAGGTACATCGACGCGTTGCCCTCGACCATCACGACGATGTCGCAGAACGCGGGGATGTACGCGCCGCCCGCCGCGCTCGGTCCGAAGAGCAAACACACTTGCGGCACCTGGCCGCTCAATTGAACTTGGTTGTAGAAGATGCGACCCGCGCCGCGGCGGCCCGGAAACATTTCGATTTGATCGGTGATGCGCGCGCCGGCCGAGTCGACGAGGTAGAGCATCGGCACGCGGAGATCGCGCGCGGTCTCTTGGATGCGAAGGATTTTTTCGACCGTGCGGCGGCCCCACGAGCCCGCTTTGACGGTCGAGTCGTTGGCCATGATGGCGACGGTGCGGCCGGCGACGAGCGCGGTCCCGGTGACGACGCCGTCGGCGGGGAGCTCGCCGTCGAGCGCGTTGGCGAGCGCCGCATCTTCGCGAAACGACCCGCCGTCGACCAAACGCGCGATGCGCTCGCGCGCGAAGAGCTTGCCGGCTTCGGCGTTCTTCTGGTGGTACTTGGGCGCGCCGCCTTTTTCGACGCGAGCCAGCGTCTCTTCGAGCGTCTCCTTGGGGGCCATGAGGGTCCCGGGAACTAGCAGAACTGCGGAGTCAAAGCGAGACGCGGTGTCAGTTCGACGTGCCCGGGAGGGTCGCGCTCGCGAGCCACTGGAAGCCGTCGATGAGCGCGGTCGAGTCGTAGATGTCGTCGCTCACGTCCCAAATCGCGATGCGAAGCTGGACGATGTCGCCGGGGATGACGTTGCCGGCGGTCGTGAGCCAGTACGTTCCGCCGCCGATGAGACATTGATCGGTCACCGGTTTTTCGAAGCCGGTACCGGAGAGCTGCGTCGCGCCGAGCCCGCACGAGATGCCGCTCACGCTCGTGCCTTGGCATTGGTTCGTCTTCGACGCCGCGTCGCAAACCGAGAAGACGCTCGTCCCCGACGCGATGTTGATCGCGATCGGCCATTTTTGGTTGTTCTGCGTGAGCGTCATCAAGTTCTTGTCGACCGGGTTCGCGATCGGCGAGGGCGTGCCGTTCGGCGTGTCGACGAGCGCGATGAACTGATCGTTATAAGGAGTGCACACGTACTCGGGGAACTCGGCCGAAAAGAAATACGAGTTGAACGAGAACGCGCGCGCGTTGGTCGGCGCGCGAATCGTGAGCACGAGCATCACCGAGTCGTTCGCGGTCGTCGGATCGGTGATGTCGCCGCAGTTCGGCGCGGCGGGGAGCTGACCGGCGGCTTTGAGCGGCGGGTTCGCGGCGGCGAGCCAGTCTTTGATGCAGAGGCCGTTCGCGCAGTTGGCGATGTCGACCGCGCTCGACGGTGCGAACGCGTAGCTCACGTTCGGGCCGTTCGGCGCGCCGCCGTTCGGGCCGGGCAGGAGCTGCGTCGCGTCGGACGCCGTGCCGTTCGAGAGGACGACCATCGATTGCCCGTTGAGCGGCAAAATGTTGTCGCCGAATTTCGTGCGGATCGAGTGACCCGATTGATCGGTGAGCGGCGTGCCGTCGGCGCGAACGAGCTCGGCCGAGAGGAGGCCCCAAGTTTTTTGCGGAAGCGGCGGGCTCTGCGTCGTCGTGCGGCAGATCCCCAGCGCTTTGGCGTAATCGCCGGCGTTGCCCGAGTTCGACGCGAGCGCGCTGTCGCAAGGCTGCGTGTCGACGTTGTCGAAGAGATCGACCAGGCCGTTGCAGTTGTCGTCGACGCCGTTGCCGACGACCTCGACCGCGCCCGGGTTCACGAGCGCGGGCTCGGCGCCGCACGGGCCGGGCTTGTCGCAGCAGTCGCCGTCGGAGACTTTCCAACCGTCGCCGTCGCAGTCGGTCGTCGACGAGTCGCACGGCGTGCACGCGCCCGAGATGCACTTGTCGGTGCCTTGGCAAACGAAACCGCACTTGCCGCAGTTCAGTTGATCGTCGGACGTGTCGACGCAGAAGTTCCCGCATTTGGTGAGGCCCGCGCCGCACGTGAGCGCGCACTGTCCGCCCGAGCAAACTTGTCCGCCGGGGCACGCGTTGCCGCAGGTTCCGCAGTTCGAAGGATCGACTTTGAGATCGACGCACGCCTGCCCGCACTGCGTCGTCCCGCCGAGGCAGGTCGTGTTGCAGCCGCCTTGCGTGCACACCAAGCTGCCGGGGCACGCGTTGCCGCAGAAGCCGCAGTTTTTCGGATCGCTCTGCGTGTCGACGCAGAGGTTCGCGCATTTGGTGGTGCCGCCGTTGCAGTCGAGGGCGCACTGACCGCCCGAGCAAACTTGTCCGACCGGGCACGCGTTGCCGCACGTTCCGCAGTTGGCCGGGTCGTTTTGCGTGTCGGCGCACTTGGCGCCGCATTGCGTGGTGCCGCCGTTGCAGACGCTCGACGTGCACGCGCCGAGCGCGCACGACTCGCCCGACGGGCACTTCGTGCCGCATGCGCCGCAGTTGTTCGGGTCGAACTGCGTCACCGTGCAGGTCCCCCCGCAAAGCGTCGCGCCGCTCCCGCAGCCGCCCGTGCCGCCGTCGCCGAAGTCGTCGGTGAGGGGCGAGCGCACGCCGCACGCGGCGAAGAAGCAAAAGACAAAAAAGAAAAAAGCGGAGCGAAGGAAGCGCATCGGCGGAGCGTAACCCGTTGAACCGTTTCCGCCCTGCGCGAATCCGGTACTGGAATTCGGCAGTTTTACGGTACTTCGTTGAACCCCGCTCCAGTTAACGCTAGGGAGCCCCCCGCCATGAAAGCCATCGCCCTCGCCACCGTCATCTCGGGTCTCGTCGTCGCGTGCGCCACTGGAACGTACGGGCCGGGCGACACGAATTCGTCTCACGGCGACGGCGGCATCATCAGCAAAGGCGACAGCGGCACCCCGAAAGGGCAAGACGCGGGCACCAAGCCGGTCGTCGACAGCGGCAACCCGCAGCCGCCGACATGCAACGGAACCATGTGCGGCGCCGACTGCGTCGACACGAGCAGCGATCCGAACAACTGCGGCGCCTGCGGAAACCCGTGCGATTTGAGCTCGACGTGCACGGGCGGCCAGTGCGTGCCCAACCAGACGCAAAGCGGCGAGCCGCCGGTCGGCACGTGCGGCCACTCGCTTTGCACCTCGGGCAACGCGCTCATCGAGGGCTGCGACCCCGCGGGATGCAACACCGTCATCTGCGATCCGCAATATCTCGACGACGAGTACTGCTGCGACACGTCGTGGGACTCGCAATGCATCGACGAGGTCAATCAGTACTGCGCGCCGTACTCGTGCAACTAGACGGGTTGAGCTAGACTCGGCCATAAGCGAGGCTGGGCATGCGCATCTTCGGACCGGGGATTTGGGCCGCCACGATCGTCTGGGCCTGCGCGAGCGGTTGCGCGACGGGCGGCGCCGCCGACGATGACGGCACGACGAACGACTCGGGCGTCGTCGGCAAGGATTCCGGTACGCCACCGAAAGACTCGGGCACGACGCCGAAAGATTCGGGCACGACGCCGAAGGACTCGGGCGTGACTCCGCCGCAAGACTCGGGCGGCGGCAACTGCGGCAGCGGCTGCCTCGGAAGCGCGAGCACGTGCTGCAGCAACCAGTGCGTCGACATCACGAGCGACCCGAACAACTGCGGCGGCTGCGGAAATCCGTGCGGCACCGAGAGCTGCTGCGCCGGCAACTGCGTCGACACGATGGACACCGACAACGCGAACTGCGGCGGCTGCGGCATCACGTGCAGCGGGACGTGCATGAACGGTCAGTGCCAAACGGGCGGCGGCGGGAGCTGCACCGTCGATGTCGGCACGTGCTCGCATTCGCCCTGCGTGACCGGCGCCGCGTTGACCGAGTTCTGCGACGACGACTTCGACACGTTTTACGTGTGCGAACCGTTTCCGTTCGGAGACGGACTGACGCAATGCTGTTCGACGGCGTGGGACCAGACCTGCGTCGACGACATCACAAGCAACTACGAAGACTGCAGCGGCTGCTGATTCGTGCGGATGGAGCTAAGCTCCAGCGTATGAGGATCCTTGGGCTGGGGGTTTTCGTCGGCGTGATCGTTTGTGCGGCGGCGAGCGGCTGCGCGACCGGCGGCGCGGCGGGCGACGACGGCACCGGCAAAGACGGCGGCATCATCATCGCCAAAGACTCCGGCACGTCGCAGGACTCGGGAGGACCCAAGGATTCCGGCGGTCCGAAGGACTCGAGCCCACCGCAAGACACCGGCACCGGCGGCAACTGCGGCGGCAGCTGCAGCGGCGCGAGCACGTGCTGCAACAACGCGTGCGTCGACACGACGAGCGACCCGAACAACTGCGGCTTCTGCTCGAACGCGTGCGGCAGCGAGAGCTGTTGCTCGAGCAGCTGCGTCGACACGATGGGAAACGACAACGCAAACTGCGGCGCCTGCGGCAAGACGTGTGCGGGCACGTGCACGAACGGCGTGTGCCAGACGGGTGGTGGAAGCTGCACGGTCGACAACCAGGACATGGGGTGTTCGCACTCCGTCTGCGTGACGGGCGGCCCGCTTCAAGAGGAATGTGACGGCCAGGACGAGGACATCACCTTTTGGGTTTGTGACCCGTTCGGCGACTTCGATGACGAGGGTTGCTGCGCGACGAACTGGAATGCGAACTGCGTGCAAGAGGCTGAAGAGGAGCTCATGTTCAACGGCATAGAAGACTGCAGCAGCTGCCCCTGAGGATGCGACGTGGCGGCGTCGAGAGAATTCTCGCGGGCGTCGATGGTGACCTCTGCGGCCGACGAACGCGGGATGCATCGCTCGACGTGCCGTTCGGATCCATGACGCCGATCCATGAGCTCGACTCGGCTGACGGTGAATACCCTTCGTGGATATCCCCAGACCGTTGCCGGCTCTACCTGACCCGTCGCGTGAACGGTCACTGGGACCTCTTCGTCGCGTCGCGGGCTCCGTAACTCGGTTCTCGGTTTGCGCCGGCACCGTCCAGCCGTGCGGAGGCACGGTTCAACCGTCTCATTTCACGGTTCCACCGTGGAAATCATTGTGGAATCCGACCGGGTCTAGACGCCGCGGGGCGATTTGATACGACGCGGCCATGGCCCAGCACGTCTTTTATCCCAGCCCCGAAATGCCCGATCAGATCGAGTCCTACGTCGAAGGTCTGAAGACGCACCACGCGACTTTCGGCGACGTCGTCGGCAACGCGCCGGGCGACTTGAAGAAGGTCGCCGCGATGGCCAAAACGCTCGCGCCGCTCGCGAAGGAAATCCAAGACAAGCAAATCGAGCTCGCCGCGCTCCTCACGAAGTACCACGCGTCCGCCGCGCCGGCGTGGACCGAGTTCAGCGAGCGCATCGGCTACGCGCGCAACTTCGCCGAGAAGCACGGCAACGCAGCGCTCCAGAAATATCTCCTCGCGTTCCGGCACAACGAAGGTCATCACGCCGCGGCCAAAGCCGCCGGAGTGACGCCGCCGCCGGCGGCGCCGCCCGCGACCTGAGCTAGATTGATCGCATGGTCGCAGCGGCATCCCTCGAGCTTTCGCCCGAGTCCGACGAACAGCGCATGCTGCTCCGCGTGACGTGGAAGGAGTACGTGCTCCTGCGCGACGTGCTCGACGGGCCGACGCCTCGCATGACGTACCGAAAAGGAGTGCTCGAGCTCATGAGCCCATCGCGCACGCACGAGATGTGGAAAACGAACATCGCGCGCCTCGTCGAGCACTACGCGTGGGCGCGGGACGTCGACCTCCGCGGCTACGGGTCGACGACGTTTCGGCAAGAGGCAGCCGACCGCGGCTGCGAGCCGGACGAGTGCTACGTCGTGGGCAAATCTTTGGGCGAGGTGCCGGACATCGTCCTCGAAGTCATTCACACCAATCCGCTTCTCGACAAGCTCGACGTCTACGCCAAGCTCGGCGTGCCCGAAGTGTGGATCTTCAAGAGCGGCGCGTTCGGCGTCTACGCGCTCGACGTGGAAGCGCGCGTCTATCGCGCCGTGCCGGAGAGCGTTCACCTGCCCGACCTAGATCTCGCGCTGATCGCTCGCTACGTGACGCGCGAGGATCTGCCTCAAGCGCTCCGCGAGCTCGACGCGGCCCTCCGCGCAGGCTGACGCTTCACCCTGGCGCGACGTCGGCCCAAAGGACGCTGAGCTCCAGCGGGACAGCGTCGAAGGGCTCCGCGCGGACGACGTCGTCGTCTTTGTGCGTCGAGAAAATCTCGTAACGGTTTTGCCCGAGGCGCAGGACCTCGAGCGTGTGCGCGAGCGGGTCGATGAGCCAAACGAAGCGCACCTTCTCGCGGGCATAAATGGCGAGCTTGTCGGTGCGATCGATTTTCGTCGTGGCGGGCGAGAGGACCTCGCAGGCCCAGTCCGGGGCGAGCTCGAAATAGGGCGCGTTCGGAATTCGCGGGAGTCGCTCGCGACGCCAGGCGGCGAGATCGGGCACGACGATGTCGTCGCGGAGGTGGAGCTCCGGCTCGTCCAAGATGATCCAACCGCCCGGGCCGCCGCGGCCGCGGTCGAACGGGCCTGCGAGCTCTGCGGTCAGCTGCGTGGTCGTGCGCGCGTGGGGGTTCGCGGGCCGCGGATGCGTGTAGAGTACACCGAATAGGACTTCAGCGACCATGTGCTCCGGCGCCGCGAGCACATCCGCATAGGTCGCACGTTTGGTGGCTGCATCACCGGGCATCCGATTCGAGCTTAGCGCACGTGGTAAAGTGCGGCCGTGAATCGGCGGACGTTCCTCAAGCGTGGGCTCGCGGGCGGCGCGGTGCTTTTGCTCGGAGGCGGCGGGCTCGCGCTGATCCCGACGAAAGAGCAAGGCGCGCCGACGCGCGCGCTCGCGGTGCTCGGGGCGCGCAGCTTTCAGGTGCTCGTCGCGATCGCCAAACGCGTCGCGCCGCCGAGCGCGGACGCCGTCAAAATTTCCGAGGGCGTCGACTCGCTTCTTCGGCGCGCGCCGGTCGAGGTGCAGCGCGACTTCAACAAGCTGCTCGGGCTCTTCGAGAACGCGCTTCCCGGGCTTCTCTTCGACGGACGCGTGCTGCCGTTCACGCGTCTCTCGCCCGAGTCGCAAGATGCCGTGCTCGCGCATTGGCGCGACAGCCGGCTCACGATTCGCCGCACGGGGTACCACGCGCTCCGGCGGATTTGTCTCGCGGTCGCGTACGCCGACGAGTCGCTCTGGCCCGCGGTCGGTTACTCGCCGCCGCCCGTCGGCGCGTTCACGCCGATGGCCTACGACGATTCGAAGATGGGGGTGAGCTCGTGACCAAGCTCGCCGTCGTGCGCGAAAATCCGCACGTCATCGACGGCTCGGCGAGCGGCGATCTCGATTTGAAATGCGACGTGTGCGTGGTGGGCACGGGGGCGGGCGGCGCGGTGACCGCGTCGGTGCTCGCCGAGGCCGGGCTCGACGTCGTCATGATCGAAGAAGGCGGCTACTGGTCCGCCGCCGACTTCACGATGCGCGAGAAAGACACGACGCCGCGGCTCTATCAAGAAGGCGGCACGCGCGCGACCAAAGACCTCGCGATGACGATCCTCCAAGGCCGCGCAGTCGGCGGCGGAACGGTCGTCAACTGGACGACGTGCTTCCGCACGCCCGAGGACGTCGTCCAAACGTGGCACGACGAGCACGACGTCAAAGGCTTCGCGTACGCCGACCTCGTTCCGCATTACGAAGCGATCGAAAAGCGGCTCGTCGTCGCGAAAGTCGACGAGTCGACGCTCAACCAGAACAATCGGAAGCTCTTCGACGGCTGCAAAAAAATGGGTTGGGCGGCCGACACGCTGCGCCGCAACGTCTACGCGTGCATGCAGACCGGGTTTTGCGGGCTCGGGTGCCCGGTCAACGCCAAGCGCTCGATGCTCGTCACGCTCATCCCCGACGCGATCGACGCGGGCGCGCGGCTCGTCTTCCACGCGCGCGCCGACCGCTTCGTGACGCTTGGCAACGCGGTGACGAAGCTCGAAGGTAGCTTGCTCGACAGCGAGGGCATCGCGCCGACGAGGAAGAAATTCACCGTGACGGCCAAACGCTTCGTAACGAGCGGCGGCGCGATCAACTCGCCTGCGTTGCTCTTGCGCTCGGGCATCGCCGACGACGGGCGCGTCGGGGCGCGCACCTTTTTGCATCCGGTCATCGGGAGCGCGGCGATTTACGACGAGGACATCATTCCGTATCGCGGCGCGCCGCAGAGCGCGGCGTCGCATCACTTCGCGCATCGCGGCGGCGACGTCGGGTTCTTCCTCGAGGCGGTGCCTTGGTATCCGTCGCTCACCGCGGGCGCCGCGCCGACGTTCGGAGCGGAGCACCTCGCGTTCATGAAGCGAGTCGACAAGACCGCGACGCACATCGCGATCGCGATCGACGGGTTCCACGACGACGTGCCCGGCGGCCGCGTGACCTTGCGCGAGTCGGGCGCGCCGCTCGTCGATTATCCGATCCCGCAGCGTCTTTGGGACGCGTTCCGATTCGCGCAGAAGCGGCTCGCCGAAGCGCAATTCGCCGGCGGCGCAAAAGAGGTGGCCACGCTCCACGATCCGCCGTCGCGCATGAAATCGCCCGCCGACATCGACCGCGTGATCGACGCGGCGAGCTACGACGTCGGGCGCGTGCCGGTCTTCACCGCGCACCAGATGGGCGGCTGCGCGATGGGCGACGACGCGTCGCGCTCGGTCGTGCGAAGCGAAGACCTGCGGCACCATCGGCTCGAGAATTTGTACGTCATCGACGGCTCGGTCTTTCCGACGAGCCTCGGCGTCAATCCCCAAGAGTCGATTTACGGTCTCTCGCGACTCATGGCGACGCGTCTCGCGGCGCGTCGATGATTGCATTCTGCACGCTATTTTTGATCGGCGCGATCGAGCTCACGCTGCTCGACTCGGTGCACGTGCACACGCACACGCTCCGTTACGATCATCCGTTCGCGTTCGGGTCGGCCTGGTGGGTTCCGTTGCTCATGGGCTCGGCCGCGTCGTTCGGTGGCCTCGCGTACGCCGTTGCCTGGAAGCGGCTCGGCGGGCCGGCGAAGGTTCCGTCGTGGGCGGCGATCGCGCGCGCGAACCTCGCGTTCGCGATGCTCTACGCGGCGAGCGGTCTCTTGCCGTCGACCGCGCTGACGAAGCTGATCGTGCTCGCGGTCGGTGCGTTCGCGATTTGGCGCGAGGTCGACGGAACGCGCGCTGGGGCGAAGCTCGTCGCGATCGGCGCGGTTCTCGGGACGCTCGCCGAGGCGATCAATCCGGCGTTTCATTACGTCGCGCCGGACTTCGCGCGCGTGCCGATGTGGCTTCCGGCGCTCTATGCGTGCGCGACGCCGGCGCTCGGTCAGCTCGCGCGGCGCGTCACTCGCTGAAGTGGAAGACAGCTTCGAGCCGGTAGCCCTCGGGATCGCGCACGAACGCGGCGTAGTAACCGGCGCCGCATGCCGGCCGCTCGCCGGGCGCGCCCTCGTCGATCGCGCCCATGCGCAGCGCCGTTTCGTGAAACGCGTGGACGGCGTCGCGGCTCGGCGCGGCGAAGGCGACGTGACATCCGACGCCCGGCGCGCGCGCGGCGTCGGCGGACGCGAGCACCGCGAACGCTTCGTCCTTCGCGCCGACCACGCCCCAACCGATTCCTCGCGCGTTGGCGAAGAGCCGGACGTACCCGAGCGCCCCGAGCACGGCGTCGTAGAACGCGCCCGCGCGCTCGAAGTCGCTGACGCCGAACGAGAGATGGTCGATCACGCGTCAAAAGCTCTGGTCGGAGAACGCGAAGAGCAGCCACGTCGGCGACGCGGACTCCGGGTCGACCACGATTGCGCCGTCTTGGTTCGTGAGGTTGCGATGCACGAGGTGCGCGCTGTCGGCTTCGCCCTGCGCGGTCGCGAAAATCGAGACGTGCGCGCCGATTTCGAGCGGCGCGGTCGCCCACGCGACGGCGCTCGCCGTGTCGGTCGACGCGAAGGACGTGTCGTGCGTCGCGAGATCGCCGACGTAATCGAGCGGCCCGGCGTGCCAGCCGTCGGCCCACGCGCCGCCGACGAGCGCGTGCGTGATTTCGGCGGTGCGAATCGTTCCGGGCGCGGCGTTGTCGTCGACGTCGATCACCATGCGGTAGACGGCGCCTTGCGCTTCGATCTGCACGACGAGGTGCGTCGAGTTCGGCTCGGCGCACGCTTGATCGTTCGGCGGGACGACGGCGACGATCGTTCCGTCGAAACGCGCGAAGCCGACGGATGCGATCGCTTGCCCGAAGCTCGCCGCGCACGTCGCCGATTTGTCGACGTCGATCGCCGCGTCGACCACGTCGTCGACCTGCGCATCGTCGGTCGAGGCATCGACCGGCGCCGGCGTGCTCGAGCACGCGAGCACGAAGAGAGTCACGAATGAGGAGCGAATCACGACGAAGCGCGTTTCTACTCCACGCGTTTGTGTCACGCTACGCGGATGAGGTGGATCTTCGCTTTCGTGCCTTTCGTCCTCGCGGCGAGCTGCGGCGGCGTGCTCGCGCCGTCGTCCGACGCCGGAGCGGGCGCCGACGTGACGACGTCGTGCGCCGTCGATTCGGATTGCCCGGACGGACAGCAGTGTGCGTTCCCGATCAGCGAAGGGTGCGCCGCGAAGAAAACTTGCTTGGCGGCGCCGGACCCCGGCACGTGCAAAGGCGCGCCCTACTGCGCCTGCGACGGCACCAACCAGAACGTGTGCGGGCCGGGCGCGCTCGCGCCCGTCGCTTCGCCCGGATTGTGCCCGGAAGACGCGGGCCCCTCGTGCGGGCTCGCGTGCGAGCTGTGCGACGTGAGCGGCTTCACGCCAACGCCGCAGTCGCCGCCGATCATCGCGGCGAACGCGTGCCCGGCGAGCGATCTCAATGCATTCGTCGTGTCGTGCCTCGGGGCCAACGCGACGCAAGCGAGCTGCACCGCGTGGCAACAGGCCGAACAGACATCGCTCCCGACGTGCGGGAGCTGCCTCCTCACAGTCGACACATCGGCGGCGTGGGGACCGTTCGTCTGCACGACCTCGAGCTGCGCGCTCAACGTCGGCGGCTGCGTCGACGCCGCGCTCGGCCAAGTGTCGAACGAGAAGGGCTCGGGCGGCGCAGGCTCGTGCGGCGATCGCTACACCGACAGTAACGGTTGTCTCGACTTCGCGTGCTCCGCGTGCGGCGCGAACGACGAAACATCGTGCACGAACGACGCGTCCCAGAACGCGTGCAAGTCGTACGTCGACGCGACGACGAACGGACCGTGCGCGTCGCTCGACGCGGGCTCGACGGCGTGCTTTCCGCAGGACGACGCCGGCTACTTCTCGTTCGTCGCGACGTTCTGCGGCGTCCCGTGAGCGCTCACGCGAAGCTCCGGCGGCGTGATCGCGACGCGTGATCCGCCGGGCACGCTCTCGGTCAAAAAGACCGAGCCGCCGACGATGCTCCCCTCCCCGAGCGTCGTGTCGCCGCCGAGCACCGTCGCGTTCGCGTAGACGGTGACGCCGTCTTGCACGGTCGGGTGACGTTTTTGATTTCGAATCACGCGGCCACGCTCGTCGCGCGGATGCGAGAGCGCGCCGAGCGTCACGCCTTGGTAGAGCTTCACGTTCGCGCCGATGTGCGTCGTCTCGCCGACGACGACGCCGGTCGCGTGATCGATGAAGAAGCTCTTGCCGACGCGCGCGCCGGGGTGAATGTCGGCGCCGGTTTTTTGGTGCGCCCACTCGGTCATGATGCGCGGCATGAGCGGCACGCCCATCTCGTGGAGCTCGTGCGCGATGCGATACACGGTGACCGCGAGCAATCCCGGATAAGCGAGGATGACCTCGTCGAGCGTCGTAGCGGCGGGATCGCCGTCGTACGCGGCCTGCACGTCGTCGAGCAACGTCGCGCGCAGCGCGGGCAGCCGCGCGAGGAAGACCGACGCGACTTTTCGCGCGTGCGGCGCGCACGATTGATCCGTCTCCAATTTTTCGCTCTCGGCTTGGTGGCACAAGCACTGTTCGATTTGCCGCGCGAGCTTGTCGCGCAAGCTCGAGAGGAGACCGCCCACGTGATACTCGACCTCTTCGTCCGTCAGCCCCTGCCGCCCGACGTAACCCGGGTAGAGCACCTGCAGGAGCAAGTGGATGATGTCGATGATCTCGGCGCGCGACGGCAGATACTTGCGGTTGATGTGATGCCCGCGCGTGTCGGCGCGATAACTGTGCAAGAGCGCGAGGGCGAGATCCTTGAGCTCGTGATCCGTCGATTGAGACATGGCTCGCGCAATGTAGCATCGCGCTCGTGGCTCGGTTTCGGCTCGTGACGTTCGTTCCGGCGCCCCGCGAGCGGGTGTTCGATCTCGCGCGCGACCTCGACTTTCATCAGCGGTCGCTCGCGCACACGGGCGAGCGCATCGTCGGCGGGCGCAACGGCGGGCTCATCGAGCTCGGCGAAGAGGTCGAGTGGGAAGCGCGGCACTTCGGCTTGCGCCTTCGGCTGCGCGTCCGCATCACGGAGATGGATCGACCGAACGCGTTCGTCGACACGCAAGTGCGCGGGCCGTTCGTCTCGATGACGCATCGACACGAGTTTCGCGACGCGCCCGGCGGAACCGAAATGATCGACGCGTGGACGCATCGCGCGCCGCTCGGCGCGCTCGTCGATCCGATTTTGTCGCGTTACATGGAGCGCCTGCTGCGAACGCGCAACGCCGCGCTCGTCGCCGCGCTCAGCGAATCACCCACCCGCCCGGATTGAGCCGAACACGAACGCCCTCCGGCACCCACGTGCTCGCGCGCCACGTCGCGCCCGCGCGCGGCGGCACCGCCCAATGCCCCGCGACCCACACCCACTGATTGTTTGCATAATGCCAATATCCGTCGGCCCAAACCGCGGTCGCGAGCGGCTGCGCGGGACGCGCTTCGACGCGCTCGGGCGGCGGCGCGCTCGGCGCGGTCGCGGTGAGCTTCTCGGCGCGATCCGACTCCGGAACTTTCCAGCCGCCGCCGAGCCACACCCAGTCCGAGCCGTTCCATTGCCAGCTCCCCGGGATCCATTCGGCGTGCTCGCTCGGCTTCGGCGGCTCGATCTCGGCTTGCGGCGCGGGCGGCGGACGATCGGCGGCGCGGGCTTGCGGCTTCGGGGCCTCGTTCGTCGCGACCGTCGGTTGCGGCGCGGCGTCCGGTCGCTCGTTGTCGTTGCGCCAGCCGTCGTCGCGACATGCTTTGTCGGTCGCGTTGCGACGCGCGATCTCCTCGCAGTGCGCCTCGAATCGGTCGTGCTCGAGGTACTCGCCGCCGGTCGTGTAGCCCTCGTCGTGGCATTTCTTGTCGGTACCGAGAAGCGCGACGCAGCGATTTTGCTCGCGCACCTTCGCAGCTTCCTCGGCGAGCTCTTTGTCTTTCTCGACTCTCACCTCGTCGAGGTGCGCCTGCCATTTCGCGTCGCCGCTCGACGGAACCATCTCGCTGTGTGTGACGACGAACGTCGTCGCGTGCAAATCGAGCGGATGCTCCGACCAGAAGACGATCTTCACGTCCTGCCCGCGCTTGAGGACGCCGTCCTTCTTGCGCCAGTCGTCGACGCCGTACTCGTACTTGGCAATATCTGTAGAGTACAACCAACTTTGCGGTTTTCCCGCGGGGACGAGAGCGACCGTGGACGTGGACGTCGCCGTGGAGGTGGCCGTCGCCGTGGCCGTTGCCGTGGCCGTGGCCGTCGACGTCGCCGTCGATGATGCGGCGGAGCGGTCGGCGTCCGAGAGCACGCACGCGGTCGCGTTGGGCGACGCGTTGGGCGTCGAGAACGATCCGTCCGAGACCTGCCGCCCGTCGATCGTCACCGTCGCGTGACCGTCGACCGCGTCGCCGCGCGCCTCGACCGTGACTTGCTCGCCCCACTTCGAGCCGAACGCCGGCACGTGAATCTCGAACGGGCCCTGCGCGCATCGCTGCGCGACACCGAACGACTGCGTCGTGCGCACCACCGGATCGAGCGACGGCCCGCACCCGACGAGGAACGCGACGAGAAGAAAGCGCCTCACGTCTCGTTCTACGTCGCGCGCGCGAAAATATTCATTTGCCGGCGAACGCCGGCTTTCGCTTTTCGGCGAACGCGGTGAGCGCCTCGCGGCGGTCCTCGCTGACGAGCGTTTTGTCGTAGCTGACTT
This sequence comes from Polyangiaceae bacterium, assembly GCA_036488725.1. Lineage (GTDB taxonomy): Bacteria > Myxococcota_A > Polyangia > Polyangiales > Polyangiaceae > DASXHD01. The sequence continues at coordinate 158,960 of DASXHD010000003.1, forward strand.
TTTCGAGCTCGAGCCCGAGCTCGAGCGTCGTGTCGAAGGAGCGATCGATCGCTTCGAGCGCCGCGGCCTGCGCGATGGGCGCGCCGCCGGCGACCGGAGCGAGCCACTCGACGGCGTCGTCGACGACGTTTTTTCCGGCGGGCGTGACACGATTGAGGAGGCCCCACGCGAGCGCGGTCTCGGCGTCGATCGGCTTCGCGAGCAAAATCATTTCTTTCGCGCGCGCTTCGCCGACGATGCGCGGGAGGCGCTGCGTTCCGCCCGCGCCGGGGATGATGCCGAGGCTCGTCTCGGGCAGCGCGAGGCGCGCGTGCGCCGCGCCGACGCGCATGTCGCAAACGAGCGCGAGCTCGAGCCCGCCGCCGTACGCGACGCCGTTGATCGCCGCGACGACCGGCTTCGGCAACCGATCGAGCGGCCCGAGCTCGCTCCGATAGAGCTCGACCTGCCGGCGCACGTCGTTCTCGCTCATGCCTTGTCGCTCTTTGAGATCCGCGCCCGCGCAAAACGCTTTGTCGCCCGCGCCGGTGATCACGACGGCGCGAATCGATGCATTCTGCATGCATTCGCGCGCGAGCCGGCCGAACGCCAAGAGGGTGTCGCGCGAGAGACTGTTGCTGCGGTCTTGCCGGTCGATGGTCCACACGGCGACGCCGCCGCGCTGCTCGACTCGTATCGGGTCGCTCATGGCTTGCAGCCGGACGTCGTGCGCAAGAGGCTGCTCGCGCACATGTCGGGATTCGAATTGCCGTTCAGACCGCACTGCGATCGAAAATGTTTCGTCGCGTCGGCGCATCGCCCGACGTCGCCGTAGGCTTTGCCGATGCCGTACTCGTAGCTCGCGACTTTGTGGCGCTCCTCTTCGGTGGCGCGCGGAAGGGCCGGCAGCTGCGTCGCGATCTCGTCGGCGTAGCGCGCGGCGCCGGCCGTGTCCTTGGAGCTCTGCGCGCGATAGAGGAGCGTCTGCGCGCGCTGCGCGCGCTCGGGCGCCGCGAGCTGCGAGGGCGGGCAATACATCTGCGCCATCGACGAGACCATCTGATCGATCTGCTGCGGCGTCATCTGCTGCATGATCGGACGCGGCTGGTTGTAATAGTCGCGGATGATCCTGCGGCCCTCGTCGCAGCGGCCCGCTTCCATCAGGCAATCGCCGTGGAGGACCGCGTAGCCGTTGGCGGGATCGCTGAAGTCCGGTTGCGCGCGCAGCTTGTCGTACGCGTCGAGGCACGCTTTGCCGTCGCCGCGCTGGTGCGCGCGCGTGAGCTCGCCGGCGAGCTGCGCGGTGGTCATGCCGCTCAGCGCGGGATTCGTCGCGGTCGTGACGGGCGGCGCGTTGATCGTGGTCGCGTTGGTGCGAATCGGCGGCGGCGCGAGGAGCTGCGCGGCGGAGTCGATCGGCGACAGCGTCGTGAGGTCGCCGCTCTGCCCGTTCTGCGTCGCAGACACGAGCGAAACGGCGGGCGGCGGCGTGACCGTGGTCGCGACGATTGGAGCTTTGGGATGCTTCGTCATCCACCACATCGCGCCGCCGAAGGTGCCGCCGAGGGCCAGCGTCGCGAGGCCGATGCCGAAAAGAATTTTTCCGCCGCTCCGCGGAGGGGGCGCCGATGGAGCGATCGCGTACGGCGGGACCACGACGCCTCCGCCGCTCCCGGGATGCATGTACATCGGCGGCGGCGTGCCGGGCGTCGGCGTCTGCACGATGTAGTGCTGCGGGCCGGTCGACGGCGGCGCCATTCCGTACGGCGGCGACGCGGGGCCGGTGCGAAAACCATCCGAGCTCGCGAGCGCCGTGGCGGACATCGGATCCGTCGTCGGAGCTTCGCCGCGAAGGAACGCGCCGAGCGCGCTCATCATCGCGCGCGCCGACGGGTAACGCTGCTGCGCGTAGTGCGCCATCGCGCGCATCACGATCGCGACGAGATTCGGATCGAGGTCCGGCCGGAGCGCGCCGAGCGCCGGCACCGGCTCGCTGCACACCATGCTGAGAAGGCGCGCCGCGTTGGGCGCGTTGAACGGCGGCTGCCCACCGAGCATGTGATAAAGGCACGCGCCGAGCGCGTAGACGTCGGCGCGCGCGTCGATCGCTTCGCCGCGCGCTTGCTCGGGCGCCATGTAAACGAGCGTCCCGACGATCGCGCCGGTCGACGTGAGCTTTCCGTGCTGCGTCTCCTCCATCGCCTTTGCGACGCCGAAGTCGAGGAGCTTCACGATCTCCGATCCCGTGTCGCTCTTGCAGAGGAAAATATTGTCCGGCTTGACGTCGCGGTGAACGAGGCCGGTCTCGTGCGCGGCCGAGAGCGCCGACAAGGTTTGTTCGGCGATGCGGCACGCGCGCATCGGCTCGACCATCGGCTGGCGCTCGAGCAACTCGCCGAGCGACTCGCCGATGAGACGCTCCATCACCAAAAACGGCGGCTCGCCCGGATTGTCCTGAAAATCGGTGACCTGAACGATGTGCGGATGACCGAGCGCGGCGACCGCGCGCGCCTCGCGTTGAAACCGTTCGAGCAGCTGCGGGTCGCTCGCCATCGGCCCGCTCATCACTTTGATCGCGACGCGGCGGCCGAGACCTTCTTGAACGGCCTCGTAGACCTCGCCCATTCCGCCGCCGCCGAGGCGCGCGCCGACGCGATACTTTCCGGCGAGCACTTGCCCCGTGAGCGTGAGCACGAGCGCAGCTTAGCAGCTATCGAAACACCGTCACGATCGACGCGCGCTGATCGGTCCAGCACCGGAAGCCGGCGCGCTGCGGAACGTCAGCCCAGCCGTGGGCGCGTAGCGGAAAAAGCGTGTCGGCCTGCGCGGCCATGGCCACCCAGCGCGAGCTCACTTTGCGCGTCTGGGCGTCGGCCGCTTCGTCTTCGCGCGCGAGAACGGCCCAACCGGCGTCGCCCGCGAGCGTCGCGAGCTCGGGGAACAAATCGAGGTGCCGGTTCGAGACGTGCCACGCGACCATCGCGCCGGGCGCGAGCTTCTGCCGGTACATCGCGAACGCTTCGCGCGTGAGGAGATGCGTCGGGATCGAATCCGACGTGAAGGCGTCGACGACGAGCAAATCGAAGCCGCCTTCGTCTTTCGCGAGCTCGATGCGCGCGTCGCCCACGACGATGTCCGGCCGATCGCCGAACGCATCCGAGAGGAACGTGAAGTAACGACGGTCGGTCGCGATCGCGACGACGGCGGGATCGAGCTCGAAGAATCGCCAGCGCTCGCCCGGCCGCGCGTAGCTCGCGAGCGAGCCGATGCCGAGACCGATGACGGCGACGCGACGCGCGCGCTCTTCTTTTTGTGCGAGCGCGAGCACGTCGCCGATTGGGCCGCTTTGCGCGTAATAGAGCGTCGGGGTGCGCGGCGCAGACGCGAGCTGAAAGCCGTGCATCGTGTTGCCGTGCATCAAGGCGACGCCGTCCGGCTCGCGCATCACGTGGAACGCGCCGAAAAAGCTCCGCTCGCGCCGGACGACGTGCGCGCGCGCGTCGGCCGTGCCGGTCACGACGAAGAGCACGGCCGCGAGCGTCCACGCGAGGAGACGCGGAAAGCGATCGACCGCGAACGCGACGACGAGCGGCAGGCCGACGAGCTTGGTCACGCCGAGATCGAGGTGCGTCTTGGCCGAAGCCCACGGTCCGATCGCGGCGATCGCGATGGCGGCAGCGGCGACCGCGAGACCCCAACGTTTCGCGCGCGCAGCCGGCAAGCATGCGACCGCGAACGGAAAGCAAAGCGGATATTCGATCGGCTGCTTGAAGACGAGCGGCGCGCCGAGCGCGACGAGCGCGCCGCCGGCGACGCCACCGAGCGACATCCACGCGTAATATTCGGGCAATCGCGCGGGCGGCGGACGGTCGGCGGCGATCTCGCCGTGGCAGTACGCGGAGATCCAAAAAAGGATCGCGACGTGGAGCGCCAGGACGAGCGCGGCCGGCTGATTCGCGCCGGTGAGGACGAGGAGCATCCCGACGACCGCGGCGAGCGGCACGCGCTTGGCGATCGCAGCGTGCGACACGATCCGCGTGCGCGAAAAGACGAGCACGAAGCTGAGGAGGTACGCGGCGAGCGGGATGACCCACAAAAGCGGCGCGGGCGCGACCTCGGTCGTCAGGTACGTCGTCACCGCGACGAGCTGCGCCGACGGCACCGCCGCGAGGACGAGCCAACGCGCGACGCGCGCGCGCGCGAGACGCGGCCCGCTGTCACGCGCGGCGAGCGGCAGGTCCCCGCGAACGCGGAGCGCGCAGAGCCCGACGAGCGCGCCGAGCGGAACGAAAGCCCATCGCAGCATGCGCGCCTGCACCGACAAATCGAACGACGGCTCGAGCACGAGTGGATACGCCGCGAGCCCGGCGATCGATCCCGTGTTGCTCGCCGCGTACAGAAAATACGGATCTTTCGCGTGCGCTGCGCCGGTCCCCGAAAACCAACGCTGCACCGCGGGCGCGAGCGTCGAGAGCACGAAGAACGGAACGAACGCGCCCTCGGTGAGGAGCACGAGCACGCGCACCGCCGGGTGCGCGCCGATGGCGCCGTGAAACGCGATCGGCATGGCGAGCGCCGCGACGAAGAGCGCGACGTAGACGACCGCGTGCCGGCGCGCGCCGAACCGACGCGACGCGAACGTCGTGAAGACGTAACCGGCGAGGAGCGTCGCCTGAAAAAAAACGAGGCACGTGCTCCACACCGCCGCCGCCCCGCCCGCGACCGGCAACAGCATCTTCGCGACGAGCGGCTCGATGCAAAACAGCAAAAACGCGCTGACGAAGAGCGTGACCGCATAAAGCGCGGTCGTCATCGTCGCGGCTTCGTCTTCTTGCTGGCCTTCTGCGCGGGCGCTTTGCCGTTCTGCGCTTCGACCTTCGAGAGACGTGATTTCAGCTCGGCATGCTCGCCGCGCAGCTTGTCGAGCTCTTCGCGCAGCTGCTCGACCGCGCGCTTTCCGTCGCCGCCGAGATCGCGGAGCGCCTCGCGAATGCGCCGCCGCACGCGCGGGTCGAGATCGGTCTCGAGCTTGTTCCGCAGCGCCGGGCGCGCCTTGGGATCGCCGAGATCGGCGAGCGCGCGCACGACGTCGACGCGCAAATAGGGATCTTTGTCGTCGAGCAAATCTTCGAGCGTCTCGCGCGCGCGGCGCACCTCGGCGATTTTGGGGAGCGCCAGGATCGCGGCGCGACGCGCGCGCGTCGGGTGCCCGTAGCGCGTGCGCGCGATGACGTGCGGGACCGCGCGATCGTCGCGCGACGCGGCGAGCCCGTCGAGCGCGCCGACCGAGACGACGTCCGCCCACGACTTGCGATCGACGACGTCGATGAGCACGTCGAGCGCGGCTTGCTGCTTCGTCTTGCCGATCGATCGCGCCGCGTCGGACTGAACCAGATAACTCTCGTCGCCGAGCGCGAGCGGCTTGAGCGCTTCGAGCGCCTCGCTCGTCTTGAACGACCCGAGCGCGGCGGCGATCGCGCGCCGCACTTTCGGGTGCTTCGTCTTCGTCTGCGACGCCAGCACGGCGTACGCCTCGCTCGAACGGAGCTTCGCGAGCGCGCCGGCGACCTCGTGCCGCGTTCCCCAAAATTCTTTTTCGTCGCGCAGCCGCTCGGCGAGCGCTTCGATCGTCGGCGGATCGTCGGTCCGCGCGAGCGCCTGCGCCGCGAGGTATCGCGCGCGCGCGGATTTCCCATTTTTCAGCTGGTTTCGCAGCATGTCGCCCGGCGCCTTCACGACCACTTCGCCGAGGACCCGCAGCTCGGGATCGACGACGACGTGGTCCGGCCGCTGTGCGCACGGCAGCGCGAACGATTCGGTCCGTTGCGTGACGACGAGCTTGCGCCGATCGCTCGCGCCGCCGGTCACGACGTCGAGCCAGAGCTGCAGCTCGAACGCTTGCGGCACGCCGTCTTGCGCCGCTTGCGTTTGCTTCACGTCGCACGTGAGCACGCCGTCGCTCCACCCGATCGCGACGTCGAGCTCGGGGTGTCCCGGCTTGTGCACCCACTGCTCGAAAAATCGTCCGAGGCTCTTGCCGCTCGCGGCCTCGAGCGCGCGCATCAGATCGCGCGTCTCGACGATGCCGTTTTTGTGCGCCTCGAGATAGCTGCGAATCCCGCGCCAAAACGCGTCGCCTAGCTCGGTGCGCAGCATGTGGAGCACGAGCCCGCCTTTTTCGTACAAATGGCGATCGAACAAATCGAGCGGCGCGTCCCAATCTTGGCAAACGATCGGCCGCCGATAACGCCCGGCCGCTTCGGCGGTGTACGACTCGAGATCGCCGAGCAACCCGAACTCGTACTCGTCGCGCCCGAGAGCTTTCTCGCGCCAAACGTGCTCCATGTACGTCGCGAAGCCCTCGTTGAGCCAACCTTCGGACCAATCGCGGCACGTCACGTAGTCGCCGAACCATTGGTGCGCGAGCTCGTGCGCGATGAGATCGTCGCTCGTGATGTCGATGCGCGCGCGCGGGTCGAGCAGCGTGTGCTCGTAGAGCGTGGTCGCCGTCGTGTTCTCCATGCCGCCGAAAATGAAATCGCTGACGACGACCTGCGCGTACTTGTTCCACGGGTATTTCACGCCGAGGAGCTTGCCGAAGTGCTCGATCATCTTCGGCGTCTTTTCGAAGGTGTGCTTGCCGTCTTCTTCGCGGCCTTTCGGCACCCAATACGTGAGCGGAATTCCGCCGGCGTCCGCTTCGAGCACCGAAAACTCGCCGGCGACGAGCGTGAGCAAGTAGCTAGGGTGCGGCTCTTTCATCGTCCAAGTGAAGCTCGAGCCGTGCTCTTTGGTGAGCTCGCCGTTGCCGAGGACCTTCCAGCCCGCGGGCGCGGTCACGGTGATCTCGGTCGCCATCTTCACGTGCGGTTTGTCGTGGCAGGGCAGCCAGTGGCGCGCGTCTTCTTCTTGGCACTGGCTCCAGACTTGGCGCGGCCGGTCGGCGACGTGCTCGTCGGGCTCGAGAAAATAAAGCCCGCGTCGCGGGGTCGCGCGATACGCGACGCGAATGGTTGCATTCTGCACGTTCTTGCCGATCGCGACCGAGAGGACGCGCCCGTCGTAGCGATGCGTCGCCGGTCTGCCGTCGAGCTCCACGCTTTCGAGGGTGAAGCCGACGGCATCGAGGTCGATCGCCTCGGCGTCGGCATCGACACGTCGAACCGCGAGCGACGCAGTCGCGCGAATCGATTTTTTGGCGACGTCGAGCGCGACGTCCGCCGACAGTCGCTCGATCGCGAAAGGTCGGTCGCGCTCGAAATTACGTGGCGTGCCGGCAAAAGCGAACGGCCGCCCGCCAGCCGCCATTTCGCGGGCATTCCCGCATCCGCAGCGCTCGTGAACCCGCTGATGGCCCATGGTCGGGGGACTCTACAAAACTTTCGGCTTCCTCGCGCGTTCAAGGGTTGGATGCGTGCGTCCACCGCCATTTTCGCGCTGCCTCTGCTGCTCGCGACGAAGCACCCAGCGACCCGCCTTTCGCCCACGCCCGCGCCCACGGCCACGGCAACCGCCACGGCCACGGCGACGCCCGCCGCCCGCGTCATCGCCCGCGCCCGCGAAGAGGTCGCGCGCCGCGTCTCCTACGATCCGAGCTACGTCGGCCTGCATTACCCCGGCGGCGACGTCGACGCGTCCACGGGGGTCTGCACCGACGTCGTCATCCGCAGCTACCGCGCCGCCGGCTTCGATTTCCAAAAGCTCGTCCACGAAGACGTGCTCCGCGCGCCGAAAGCGTACGAGCCGTGGGTGAAGACGCCCGACGCGAACATCGATCATCGCCGCGTCGGCCCGCTGCTCGTTTACTTGCGCCGCCACGCGCGCTCGCTTCCCGTCGACGCTCCATGCGCGCGGCGTCCCGGCTGCGCCGGGTCCGCCGACGATTACGCCGCGGGGGACATCGTCGTCATCTCGTTCGAAGCCTGTCCCGCGTGCAACCCAGCGCACATCGGCGTCGTGAGCGACAAGATTGGACCGCGCGGCATCCCGCTTCTCATCCACAACATGGGCCCGACCCCGCGCGAGGACGACACGCTCGACGCGTGGACGCGCCTCGGTCACTTCCGATTGCTCTAGTTGACCGGGATGCCGCCGCCGTCGGCGTCGGTCGCCGGCGCCGAGGTCGTCGAGCCGGCGCCCCAGAACTCGAGGCCCGGCGTCGTCGGAATGTCGGTCGTCACGAGCTTGTTGTTGACCCAGCCGATCGAAAAGAGCTGGCCCGAGTCGTCGAACCCGTAAGCAGTCCCGGCCCAAAACGCGAGACCGAACACCGAGCCGTGGTTGATGCTGCCGTAGTTTTGGATCATGTCGCCGGTCTTCGGATCGACTTGCAGCAGACAATCGCCGCACGAGTTGCCGGTGACGGTGAGGAACGTCCCGCCGCCCTTCACCGAGACGATGTCGCCGCTCGACGAATAGCCGCCTTTCAGCGCGCCGACGTTCGTCACGGTTCCTTTCGCCGGATCGATGCGTACGTAGGTCGCGCCGACGTAGCCGACGAGCGCTTCGACGTTCGGATCGAGCGTGCCCGCCGGAACGAACGAGAGCGAGTTCGGATACGAGCCCGACGAGATCAGCGTGCACGCGGCGGTGCTCAAATCGAGCTTGTAGAAGCCGCTGAACGTCGTCGCGTAGCCGTTGTTGTTCGCGTCGACCGCGATGTCGATGACCTCTTCGAACAAGCACTGACCGCTGAAGGTCCCGACGGTCGTCATCGTTTTCTTCACGGGGTCGACTTTGTAGAGCTCGCTCGGACTGTGCGCGTAGACGTAGTCGACCTCGGGGCCGCTCGCGTCGGGCTTCGGTGCCGACGAATCGGTCGTGCCCGAGTCGCCGAACGTCACGGCGCCGTCTTGTGCGCTGCTCGAGTCGCCGCTCGATCCGTCCGCGTTGCCGCCGTCGCCGCCGAACTGGTCGGTCCCGCCTCCGCACGCCACGACCGCTGCCGCAACCCAAAGCCAAGCACGACGCATGTGAACCTCCGGCTGATTACGAGGTTACCACGCGCGGGAGCTCGATGCCGCGCGTCTCCGGGAGCGTCCAGACCCAACCTGCGGTCGCGATCGCGAGGACCATCGGCACCGAGAGGCCGCCGGCGAGCCCCGCGGCGCCGACCGCGTGCGACACGACGACCGGCGCGAGGAGCTGCGCGGCGCGCGCGCAGTTGTAGGTCGTGCCCATCGCGAACGCGCGCACCTCGGTCGGATAAAGCTCGGCGAGGAGCGCGCCGAACCCGGCGGTGCAACCCGAGCCGAACCCGAGCGTCGTCATCGCCGCCCAAAAGAGCGGCGGGTGCGCGGACAAAAAATGCCACTCGAACGCGAGCGGCGCGATCGCGATCGCCGTGATGGTCGAGAACGCCGCGAACGCCGGCCGCCGCCCGACGCGATCGGCGACTTGCCCGAAGACGAGCATGCCGCAGAGCTGCCCGGCCTGCGCGCTCAGCATCCAAGCGACGCTCCGGCCGACGCCTTGGTGCATCTCTTTGATGAGGAACGAAGGCAGCCACGTGTAACAAGTCCAGTACGTGCCGAGCTTGAATACGCCCAAAATCCAGGCGCGAACGAGCTTCGACGAGATGCGTGTAATTTGCACGCGTTCGAGCTTGGGGCGCGCGACGGGCTTGTCGTTCGGGAGGTGAATCGAGCGGCGCGCGAGGACGGCGATGAGCGCGGTCGCGCTCGAGCCGATCATGACCGCGCGCCATCCGACGTGCGGCGCGACGAGATAACCGACCAGCGCGGCGATGGCGACGCCGACCGGCTCGCCCGATTGGAGCAGCGCCGACGCGCGACCGCGCGACTCGCGGGCCATCGCCTCGGCGACCATCGCGTGACCGATCGCCCACTCGCCGCCGACGCCGAGCCCGACGATCGTTCGCCCGAACAAGAAGACCCAGATGTTCGGCGAGAGCCCCGAGACGAGCGAGCCGATCGAATAAAAGAAGATCGTCGTCGCGAGCATCGTGCGTTTGCCGACGCGATCGGCGAGATAACCCGCGACGATGCCGCCGAGGCCCGATGCGCCGAGCGCGACGCCGAGCATCCACGCTTCGCCGCTCGGCCCGAGGTGCAGCGACTTGGCGACGCCGTCTTTGACGAAGCCGAGCAGGACGAGGTCGTAAAAATCGAACGCCCACCCGAAGAACGCGAAGACGAAAATCTTCGTCGGGAATTTGGTCACGGCCGTTCGAGATCCATCGGCCGGACGAGATGCCTTTGCTTCTCGACCTCGGCCGACGCGCGCATCCGTTCGTAGAGGCCCATCACGTTCGTGCGAATGCCCTCGATGCGCGTGACCGGCGACGTCTTATCCATCGCGTCGACCGTGATCGTGCCGGTGCCCATCACGCGCTGGCCGAACGAGCGCTCGACGACGAAATCGACGATGCGATACAAATCGAGCTGATCGACGCGCTTTCCGAAGAGGCCGGTCTCGACGATCACGCGCTGCGACGTGAGGCGATATTTCGTTCCGCGCGCGCGGATCCAAAAATAAATCGCGCCGAGGCCGACGGTGAGGATCACGACGAGGAGCGCGCCGATCGATCCGATCGCCGCGGGATGTCCCTCGAAAAATGTTTCTTCCTGTCCGGGCGCGAGCACGCCCGGCGTCGGCTTGGCGAGCGATTGCTCGATCGTCTTGCCGCACGAGGGGCAGAACTTGGGGTGGTCGTCTTTGGTGGCGGCTCCGCAGTACGGACAAATCATCGCGGCCTCAATACTTGCACGAAACGGTCGCCGATTTGATCTCGGTTCCGGCGAGGTAGGTGACGAGCGCTTTTTGGTCGTCGGTGGCGACGACGCGGAGCTCGCCGGCGCCGCCGGCCACGTCGAAGACCGGCACGCGCGATTTCAAATCGCCGCCGAGCACGGTCATGCGCGCTTTCTTCGACGTCGCGGGCCCGTCGGCGAACGCCAGAAAAATGTCGCCCTTCGGCGTGTAGCTCGCGGTGAGCGAGTTGCGGTCGCCCGCGGTCGGCGGATTGGGATCGTCGATCGCGAGCTTCTCGGGTTTTTGCGGCTTCGCTTCGATTGCGAACGTCGTCCCGTAAACGTCGGTCTTTTGATAGAGGCCGACGAAGAGCGCAGCTTGATGATCCAGCACTGCGAGCGCGGGCATCGTCGGCGCCGACGCGCCGAACCCGAAGCGCGCCGCGTCGCCAGCCTTTTGCAAATGCGCGTCGCGCCGCGCGACGACGAGCGACCCGCTCTCCCGCGACGCGAAGACGTAACCCGTGTCGTGCACGCCGACGCCGACGGGCACTTGATACGCGTACGGCTCGGGCTTCTCGATCGCTTTCGAGTCGAACATTTTTTCGTCGAGCACGATGTCGGCGATCGCGTGCTTGCCTTCGTGCTCGACGATCCAACGCATCGGCACCTTCCCCTCCATCGCCGCGTCGATGCTGACGAGGCTCGCGAGCGCCCACTCTTTGTGACCGTTCGAGAACGTGCGGCAGTCGACCAGGTCGTCGGAGTCGGGCTTGCTGTCCGGTCCGCCTTCCGAGAGAAGCGGCGCGGCGTCGGCGGGCCCGCAGCGAAGGTACGTGCCCTTGTCGGCGTGCGTGTCGAGCAAGTCGACGGCGACGCGCATCTTCATGCCGTCCTTGACGAACCCGAGCGGCGTCACGCGCAAGATGACGCGCTTGGTCTTCGCGTCCTTTTTTTCTTTTTGATCGAGGTGGTCCTTCTCGACGTCTGGAAAGCTCGCTTTTCCCGCGGCGTCGAGGATCGCGACCTTCGGCTCGCCCGCGCCGGTCGCGTAACCGAGCGCGATGCGCCCGTCGGCGAGCTTCACGAGCGTGATGCCCGCGTCGGCGCGAACGCCGTCGTCGACCGTGATCGCCGCTTCGACCGTGCACGGCGAAGGCTTCGCCGGCGCAGCGGACGCGCTCGCGCTCGGCGTCACGTTGGCCGCCGCGACGCTCGCCGAAGCGGCCGGCGCGTCGTCTTTCTTTTTCGAGGGAGTGCAACCGACGGCGACGAGGAGCGACATCGCGACGAGTGAGCGCATCGCGCGAGCATATACTGGCGATCGTGACGTGGTCGTTCGATCGAAAGCTCCGCGCGTGCATCGACGCGCCGCTCGGCCCGTCGGCGTCGCCGCCCGACATGCGCGTCGTCGCGCGCGACGGATGGTTTCAACGCATCACGCCCTCTGCCGCCGGTAGCTGGCAAAACGAGGTGCTCGTTTCTTCGGTCGATGAGCGAGACGCCGAGCGCGTCATCGAGGAAACGATCGCGACGTACCGCGCGCTCGGCAAGCCGACGAAATGGTCCACCGGGCCGTGGACCAAGCCCGACGATTTCGGCGAACGCCTCGCGCGCCGCGGTTTTTCGAGCTGGGCGACGCGCGGCATGGGCATCGCGACCGACGCGCCGATCGCACCGAGCGAAGCGCGCGTCACGCGCGTCGAAGACGATCCGACGGAGTACGTCCGTGCGAGCGCGCGGGCGTGGTCGGTCGAGAAAGACGACGTGCAGCGCCGGGCGTTCGTCTCGGCGCTCGGCAAGGAGCTCGTCGCGTTCCTCGCAGACGATGGAGCCGGCGCGGTTCTCCTGCGCGAAGACTACGGCTATCTCGTCGGAGCCGCGGTTCACGAATCGGCGCGCGGCCGCGGCGTCTATCGCGCGCTCGTCGCGGCTCGCCTGGCGTACCTGCGCGATCGCGGAATCGAATACGCCGTCACCCACGCGCGCGAAGAAACATCGGCGCCCATCCTCGAGCACCTCGGATTCGAAACGCTCTTCCGCGGGCGCTGCTACCTCCTCGAGGTCTGAGGGTTCAGCGTTGAAATCGCCGCGCTTCGAAAAAGGACTACGGGCTCGCCATCGCTGCGCCCATGCGCGGAGGCGGTGAAATCGCGGGGTGGAGCTCGGTCCACGCCGCGCCGTCCCACGTCCACGTGTCACCGAGCGGCTTGCCGTTTTCATCCTCGCCGCCGAAGAGGACGATGCGATCGCCGAGCGTCGCCAACGTGAGTCGATAGCGCGCGGGCGGCGACGTCGAAGGTTGCGCTTGCGTCCACGTGGCGCCGTCCCATGTCCACGTGTCGTCGAAATACGTGTTGCCCGCTTTCGGATCGAATCCGTAGCCGCCGAAGAGCACGACCGTTTGCGCGAGCGTCGTCATCGCGGCCCACTGACGCGCGGCCGGATGCGCGAGGGACTGCACCGGCACCCACGCACCGTCCCCCCAAAGCCACGTGTCGTCGAGCTCGACTTCGCCGCTCGTGACGCCGCCGAACACGACGATCCGATCGTGCAAGCTCGCCATCGCGTGTCGCGATCGCGCCTGGGGGACCAGGCCTTCGGTCGTGCCCGCCGACCACGCGCCGCCGCTCCACACCCAAACGTCGTCGAGCGCCTGCAGCGAATCCGAGCCTTCGCCGCCGTACATGACGACTTGGCTGCCCATGCGCGCGAGCGCGGTCCAGATGCGGCCCGGCGGCGGCGACGCGAGGGTCGGCTCGGACCATCCCGACGGCGTCCAAGTCCACGTGTCGGTGAAGTTCGGGCCGGGCGTGCCCACGCCTCCATAGAGGACGAGCCCTTGGCCGTCGCTCGCCATCGCCGGATCTTGTCGCCCGGTGGGCGCGTTCGACGTCGCGATCGGCGACCAGCTCGTTCCGTCGAAGCACCACGTGTCGTTCAGGACGACGCCGTTCGCGTAACCGCCGAAGAGCACGATCCCACTGCAGGTCCCGCTGGGTTTCGCGATCGTCCCGCCGATCTCGGTGCGCGCGCCGCAGGCGACGACGGCGAGTAACAGGAGGACGTTCTTCATCGCGTGTCGAGCAGGTCCTCGGGGCCCGCGTCCGCGTCCGCGCGATCGGGGTTGCGTCCGAGGACGACGGTCGCGCATCGGCGATCGAACCATTCGAGATAGACCGTACGCGACGTTTCGCGGAGCGCGCACGCTGCGACGCAATCGGGGATGTCCTCGCGACAGTCGCTCGGGCGCGTCCCCGCGTGCGCGAGCGGCGGCGGCGGGGGCGGCGGTGGCGGCGGTGACGCGACGCACGCGCACGCGAGAAGCCAGACGCCGGACAGCCTCGTCATCGATCGATTCGTATCACGGCGAGTGCTAGCTTCGTGCGCGTGAGCGTGAGCGCCAGCGACGGCTACGTCACCGTCACGTACCTTCGGCACTTTTGGAGCGACCTCAGCCCGGTGCGGCTCGCGATGTGCGCCGCCATCAACGGGTTCAGGGCGCCGGCGCGCGAGACGTTCGCGTATTGCGAGGTGGGTTGCGGCTTCGGCGATACGACGCTCGCGCTCGCGGCGGCGTTTCCGAAAGCAACGTTCGTGGGCATCGACCTCAACCCCGAGCACATCGAATCGGCGACGCGCGCGGCGCGCGAGGGCGAAGTCCAGAACGTCCGGTTCATCGCCGGCGACTTCGAGTCGGTCACCGATCTCGAGACGCTCGATTACGTGGTCGCGCACGGCGTCATCAGTTGGATCTCGCCCGAGAAACGCAAAGCGCTCGTTCGCTTCGCGTCATCGAAGCTCGCCCCGGGCGGGCTCGCGCACGTCGGTTACAACGCGCTTCCCGGTTGGGCGGCGGTCGAGCCACTGCGGCAGCTCATCGTGGCGCGCGGCGGGATCGACCTCGCCAAAGCGCTGCGCGACGCCGGCGCGGATTATTTCGAGCGCAACCCGACCGCGAAACAGATGCTCGGCGAAATCGAAAAAGCCGGCCCGAGCTACCTCGCGCACGAGTATTTGAACGCGAGCTGGGTGCCGATGTACTTCGCGCAGGTCGCCGCCGAGATGGCCGCGAGCGATCTCTATTTCGTCGGCCAGCTCCCGGCGCACCTGAACTTTCGCGATCTCGCGATCCCCGAATCGATGCGGTCGATCTTCGCGAGCGTCGGCGATCGCCTCGGCTACGAGGGGCTCAAGGACTACGCGCTCAATACGTTTTTTCGCTCCGACGTGTTCATCAAGGGCAAGCCGTCGCCGGACGAGGGCGCGTGGCTCGGCGCGACGCCGTTCGGTTTGGCCGGCATGGAGCCGCCGTGGACGGGCGAAGCGAAGCTGCCGAATCACACGCTCCAATACCAAGGGCCCGTCTTCGATGCGCTCGTGCCGGCGCTCCGTGAAGGCGCGAGGGCGATCGCCGAGCTCTTGAAACGACCCGAGCTCGCGAGCATGGGCGAGGCGCGCGTTCGCGAGGCGCTCCTTCATCTCTTGCTCGGCGGCGCGATCTCGCCGTTCGCCGCGCCGACGCGTGCGCGCACCGTGGGCACCGAGGGGCTGCGGTTCACGTCGACGTACAATCGCTACGTCGCCGAGCGTGCCGCTTCGGAAGGCGTGCCGGCGGTGCTCGCGTCGAGCGCGCTCGGCAACGGCATTCGTCTCGCGAAGCCTGCGGCGGTCGCGCTCGTCGCGCAGCTCGGCGCGCTGCCGATCCCGCGGAGCGCGGAGATGACCGCGAGCCTCGCGAAGCTCGTCGAGCTGGGCGTCCTCGAGTGAAGCGAGCCGCCCTCGCGTGGACGGCGGCCGTCGCGCTGCTCGCGACGCTGACGGTCGCGATGTTTTATCCGCTCTTCGCGCACCTCGTTCACGGGGGCGCGCCGCGATGGCTCGAAGGCGACGTCGCCGAAGAATACTGGCCGGACCTCGTCGTCTTGTGCCGCGGCCTCGCGCATCATCACATTCCGCGCTGGCTTCCGTTCGAGCACGGCGGCACGCCGTTTTATGCCGACCCGCAAGCGGGCGTTTACTACCCGCTCAATCACGCGATGTGCGCGCTCGCCGGCCCGTCGCCGCCGATTCACTGGGCCGACGCGCGCGTCGTTCTGCATTTCCTCATCGCTGGGATCGGCATGACGCTTTTTCTATCGCGCGAAGGGATTCGCCTTCCGGCTGCGACGCTCGGCGGCGCGCTCTTCGAGCTCTCGCCCTATTTTCGGCACAACTGGGAGCTCAACCTCACGTGGGGCTTTGCGTGGTTTCCGCTCGTGCTCCTCGCGGCGAGCGCGATGATTCGCGGGCCATCGATGGCCCGCGGCGCGCTCCTCGCGCTCGCCGCCGCGCTGGTCGTGAGCGTCGGGAGCCCGCCGTCGACTTTCTTTGCGCTCCTCGGCGCGACGCTCTTCGTCATCCACGGCGTCGTCACCTCGATTCGCGCCGGCACCCCCGCGCGAAAGCACGCGATGGCGCTCGGCGCGGCTGCAGCAACCGCCGCGTGCGTCCTTCCGGTGATGCTCTTGCCGACCTGGGAGCTCACGAAATATTCGGTGCAGACTGCACACGATTTCGCGACGACGTCCGAAGGCGGGATGCCGCTGCGCGACGCGCTCGGCGTCTTCGTCCCTTCGCTCACCGACCATCACTACGTCGGCGCGCTGACGCTCGCGTTCGCGCCGCTCGCCTTCGTGCGCCCGCGCGCGTGGCGCCTCCGTTGGTTCTTTCTGGGGCTCGCGATCTGTGCGCTGCTCATGATCGCAGGAACGCACACGCCGTTTTATCGCGCCGCGTACCACTTGATTCCGGGCGTCTCGCTCTTTCGCAACCCGACGCGTTACAGCTCGCTCTACGGCGCGTCGATGGCCGCGCTCGCGGCGGCAGGCGTCGACGTGCTCGCTTCGAACGATCTCTCGAACAGCGCGCGCCGCGTGTGGGCCGGCGTCGCGATGCTCGCGGCGTTCGTCGCGATCGGCGCCGGGCTCACGCGTCCCGGCGCGGTGCTCGCCGCCGGCATCGTCATTTCTCTCGCGCTCACGCGTATCCGTCTCGCGGGAAAAACCTGGGCGCTCGCCGTCGCGCTCGGCGGCGTCGCGTGCATCGATCTTTTTCCGTGGCTCGTCGAGGCGCGCCACACGCGTCCCGGACCGGTCGCCGAAAATCGCGCGACCGAAGCCTCGCTCCGCGCGCTCGCGCCGCATCTCGCGTACCGAACGTACGACGAGTTCGGCATCGGCATGCGCTCCGGCTCGCGTTACGAGCAGCGCGATCTCCGCGGCTACCAGGACCCGCTCTCGATGGGCCGCTACCAAAAGATGCTCGGGCTCCTCGAGACCAAGCCCGCGCTCCTCGGAACGTTCGACGTTCGATGGGTGCTCTACGGTCCGCATTACGCGTATGGCGACTGGCATCATTTCATTCCCGATCCGGCGCGCGGCACGTGGGCGGTCCTTCGCGCGCCGCAGGTTTGGGAAATTCCCGGCGCGCTGCCCGACGCATTCTGGATGGACGGCGCGACGCTCGTGCGCGACAAAGACGAAGCGCTCGATCGGCTCGCCGCATCGGCGCCAGCGCCGGCGATCGTGATCGAACGTGACGACGTCCGCGGCGACGTGGCGTCATCGAGCGGCGCGTTCGCTCCCGCGGAGTCGACCGTGTCGGACGAATCGGTGAGCGTCTCGGTCGACGCGCCGCGCTCCGGGTGGGTCCTCGTCAACGAGACTTATTATCCGGGCTGGGCGGCGACGGTCGACGGCGCGCCGGCCCCGATCGTCCGCGCCAACGCATTCGTGCGCGCGGTCGCCGTGGGTCCGGGCAAGCATCGCATCGCGATGGAGTTTCGTCCGTGGCAGCCGCGCTTCCTCGAGCCGCTCGCCCTCGTCGCGCTCGCAGCCGTCGCGGCCGGTGCGGCGATTTCGCGTCGACGACGGGAGACGACGTGACACGCGCCGCGCGAAAGCTCGTCCTCACGTGCGCCGCCACGCTCTTCTCCCTGGCGCTCGCCGAGTGCGGCTTCCGCGTTTACCTCGCGCGCGCGGCGAAAGACTCGGACGAGAGCTGGCGAAAAGAGCTCCACGCGATGAACGCAACGATCTATCGACGCTCCGACGACCCGACGCTCGTCTACGAGCCCGCGCCGAGCACGAGCGTGTCGATGCCTTATGGCACCGCGTCGTTCGACGATCAGTCCATGCGCGACGATCGCGAGCACGCGCTCGCACCCGAGCCCGGCCGAACGCGCGTCGCGCTCGTCGGCGACTCGATCGTATGGGGCGAAGATTTGCCGCTCGAAAAGACGCTCGCCAAAACGCTCGAGCGCACGCTCGGCGCGTCCAAATGGGAAGTCCTCGGTTTCGGCGTGACCGGTTACGACACGGTCCAAGAGGAGGCGTGGTACCGCCGCGCGGTGCGCGCGTTTCATCCGGCGATCGTCGTCGTCGTCTATTGCATGAACGACGTCTTCATCGCGAGCGGCCCGTTCAACAAGTGGGCGACGCCCGAGGAGCTGCGCGCCAAAGACGATCAAGACGCGCTCGTCGAAAGGCTCGCCCCCGTCCGCGAGGAGACGATCGAAGATCTCTCGCGTCGCGAGGAAGACCACGCGCTGTCGCGCCTCTTCGCGCGCGCGCGAACGATCTGGCGCGTCCGCCGGTACGAGCATGACCCCGCATATACGGACGAGTACTTGTTGCTCTATGGGCAAAAGAAAAATTTCGATCGCATGACGGGCGCGCTCGCGCGGCTCGCGAACGACATTCACGAGGACGGCGCCGCCGCGCATCTCGTGATCTCGCCCATCCTGCGATCGTGGAGCACTTACCATTGGAGCGGCCTCGAAGAGCGGGTCGCCGAAGCCGCGCGCACGGCCGGTTTCGTCGTCCACGATCCACTCGCGACGCTGCGCGCCTCGCACCGCGAACGAGAGATCCGAATCGACAGCGTGCACTACAATGCGCAAGGCACCGAGGCGCTCGCGGCTTTCATCGCCCGAGAGCTCGAGCCGAAGTAGTCGTCAACGCGCCTTGGCGCCGACCTCGCGCAAGTCACGGACGAAATCCTGAAGGCGGAGCACGTCGAGCTTTTGCCCGACGGCGCACGGCGCGCTCTCGACGAGCTCCTTGGCTTCTTTGAGACCGAGGCGCGTGTACTCGCGCACGACGCGGATGACCTGAATCTTGTTCGGCCCGAGCTCGAGCAGCGTGATGCCTTCGCCGGCGACCGGAACCGAATCTTCGCGCGGCTGCGCGGGCGGCGCGTTCGCCGACCGCACGCTCGCCGAAGCGCCTTCGGCGACGAGGTCCGCGCGGAAGCGCTCGAGTCGCGTCGCATCGTCCCAGGTCGCGAGCACGCAAGGCGGCGCGTCCGCGAGTTCCTTGGCTTCCTTCAGCCCGAGGCGTGTGTACGTGCGGATGACTTTGATGACTTGAATCTTGTTCGGTCCGCACCGCTCGAGACGAAGCACGCGCGCGACCGGCGCGCTCTCGCCGCCGAGGACGAGCGTCATGCCGCAGTACGCGCAGCGCTGCGTCGCGCCCCGCGCCGGGTCGAGAGGCGCAGAGCAGTTGGTGCACCGGAGCTCGGCGACGCTCACGAAGCGAGCGTATCAGACGCGATGAGCGCGTGTAACCGGCCGTGGCGAGTTACACGAGCCTTTCGCTTCGCGAGATCGGCTCGAGCTTCGCGCGCGGTGCGACCTCGTCGAGCACGTCGCGCTCGCCACTAATACGCGCGGAGCATCCAATAGCCTTCTCAGCGCGCTTGGAAGATGGCTTGCACTTCGGATTGGCTGAGCGCGCGAGCGAAGAACGCGACCTTCGCGAGGCGGCCATGCAAGCTCGTGTTGCCGACGCCGCTCACGCCGAGGAGGAGTGGCGTCGAGCTCGCGAGGATGTCGCCGCCCGCCGTGCTGCTCGCCTCCTCGAAGCCGTTCACGTAGAGCGTCGCGCGAAAGCTCGAATTGAAGACGGCCGCCACGTGGTTCCACGCGTTCGGCGGGAAAGTGTCGAGCGAGAGCACCGACGAGCCGCCCGCGTCGGGGTACTGCGCGAAGTAAATGCGATCGTCGCTGACGCGGAGGCCGACGCCCCACGCTGGCGCGTTCATCGTGTAGCGCACGGCGAAATCCTGATTGGCCGGGCCGGTGCTCGGGTCGGCGTTCACCCAGAGCGAGATGGTGAAAGGCGCGCCGATCTCGAGCGCGCTGCCGTTGCTCGGAAATCCCACCGAGCCTCCGCCGCCGTCGAACACGAGACAATGGCCGCCATCCGTCGGATTGTCGGCGCCCCAGCCGACCGCGCCTGCGAGCTTGCCGTTCGTGAGGCCTTTGCAATCGGCGACCGTGATGCCGGCACCTTCGTCGAGGGGCCAATACGCGACGAGGCCGTCGGCGTCGCAGTCGATGCCGCTCGGTGCCGCGTCGCTCGACGCGTCTGGCGTTGCCGCGGCGTCGCCTCGCAAATCGCCGACGTCCGTGACGAGACTGCAGGCGGCCACGCCTGCGATCGCAACGACGAGACCCCATCGGCGAAGCGAAGCCTTCATCTCCGATCGTTCAGAATACCACGCGAGCGGCGCCTTCTACGTGGAGGTCACGTCATTTTCCTTTGAGGACGGCTTCGGCTCGCGCTCGCTCTTCGGTGCACTCGCCTTTCACGGCGTCGCACAGCGCGATCACGCGGCGCGCCACGCGCGCGGCCTCCGCGTCGTTGCCGGTCTTCGACAGCCCGAGCTCGTAGGTGTCGAGGATCGCGAAGTCGAGCGCGGAGGTCGACTCGGCGGCGTCGCGCGCGAGCTCGACCGCGAGCGCGAGCTCGCCGGGAGACGCGTTCGAACTATCGACCAGCTCCCAAGCGACCGAATTTTCCTGGCCGGCCAAACCATGCAGCGCGGCGACCGCTTCAGGCCGCTTCTCCGGAGCGTCGACTGCCTTTTTCCAAACGACGTTCGCGTTTTTTTGTCTCGCGCGCACGTCGTCGAGATGACCGGACAGAAATCCATCGAGCACCGCTGCGCCGTCGTCGGGGTTACCGATCCACAGCGGGCGATCTCCGTCGAGCAAACAGCCCGACGGAATCGCGGAAACGCGACAGGTCTTCGCGAGCGCGCGCGTGCTGTCTTCATCGTAGACGCGAACGCCCGAGAGCCACCGCGCGCGGACTCTTGCAGCGCGACGGCGACTTCGATTCGTCCGGCGTATCGGCGAGCCAGCGCGGCGTCGCCGGGAACGGACGCAACGCATCCGCCGCACGCACGAAGCCGCGAAGATGACGAACCGTTTGTCCTTGGACGCCGACGGAAATGGAATCGGCTTGGCCGGCACGCTCGCCGCGTCGAGCACGGGCTTACCGCCGCGCGCTCGAAAAGCTTCCTGCTCAGCGCGCGACGTCGATGCGATCTTCGACGTTGAGCACGCCCGGCGTGTGGCGGACTTTGCTCTCGATCGCGGCGCGCTCGGCGGCCGTGTTCACGTGACCGCTGAGGATGACGTTGCCCGCCGACGTGGTGACGTCGACGTCTTGCGCGAGACCGCGCAACTTGTCGTCGGTGAGCAGGCCGCCGTAGACGGCGTCCGTGATGCGACCGTCTGCGCCCGGAATCACGACGGGATTCATGTCGAGGCCGACGGTCGTGTCGGCGCGCGCTGCAGCCGCGGGCGCGGAAACGGTCGCGCTGGTCGTGCTGACCGGCGCGCGATCTTGTTCGTGCGTGCACGCGGTGAGCGCGAGCGTCACGCATGCGATGAAGAGGGTTCTCATGACCCACGCCATTGCACGGCGTGCGCCAACGTTTGGTCTGGCGCGTGCAACCTCGCGGGGCATGAAACGCACTCTTTCAATCATCGCCAGCTTCGTGCTTCTCGGCTCGGTCGCGTGCGACAAGCCCGGGCAGGATGCTGAAAAGAAGATCGACAACGCCCAAGAACAGGGCACCACCGAGATCACCAACGCTCAGGTGAAGGAGAACGACAAGGTCGCTGCGGCCGAGGCGGACTTCGCGAAATCGCGCGAGGACTATCGCCACGACATGCAAACCAACCTCGATCAGCTCGACAAGAGCTTGTCCAACCTCGACGGCAAGGCGCAGAAAGCAGTCGGCGCCGACAGGTCGAAGCTGACGGTCCGCTCGCAGTCGCTCCACACGCAGCGCGACCCGTTCGCGCGCGACGTCGAGTCACTCGGCTCGACCTCGGCATCGGATTGGGACGCGACCAAGGCGCGCGTCGACCACGAGTGGGACGTGCTGAAGAAGAACACCGACAAGACGTTCTGAGAAATTCCGCTGCCCGTCGGAGGGCGCTACTTGCAGGATCCGCAGTCGTGCGGACAGGAGTGGCAATCCTCCGGCGGCTCGCAGTGGTTATTGCCGCAGCAGCTTCCGCAGTCTTGCGGGCACGAGTTGCAGTCTTCGGGCGGAGAGCACTGGCCGTCGCCGCACGCGCCGTGCAGTGCGGTTGGTTCGGTCGGTGCCGCTTCCGTCGAAGGCGCCGCGACCACCAAACCCATCGCCGCCAAGAACGCCGCCATTCCGAGCTTTCGCATCATTTCGAGCCTCCGTGTCGTGTGGCGAGCTGCTGGATCGTCGTCCGCAGCGTACGCGCCGTCTCAGTGAGATTCCCCTCTTCGACGAGGAGCTTGTCGAGCTGCCAAATGAACGCCGCGTCGTAACCGAGCTTGCGCGCGTTGAAGAGGTAGTTCGAGACGGTCGCCTCGGCCGGCTCTTTTTTGACGACGCCGCCCTCGCCCAAAATCAACGGCACCGCGCGCGTCGCGATCCGATCGTCGCCGGCGGCTGCGGCGAGCTCCTCGCGCGACGGGAGGCCCCCGGTCTTGTGATAGACGTGCACGTCGTACGCGTCGATGCCTGCCTCCGCGCGATGGAGCTGCGCGAGATAAACGTGCGCGGTGCCGGCCGTGACCATCACGCCGGGCCGCGCGGAGCGGAGCGCATCACCGATGACGCGAATCGAGCGACCGAGGACGTGCCACGGGACGGCGTCTTCCTTCACGCAATTCGGCGAGAGCGACTCGGGCTCGTTGACGACCTCGACCGCGAACGTGACGGCGGGGTCGAGCTTCGCGACGATCGGCGCCGCGACGTTCTCGGCGAAGCGCGCGCACGCGTCGGCATCGGCGAGGATCGCGTGCGTCATGTGGTCGCCTTCGCGTTTCCACGCGTTGCCATCGAGGAGCGTCCAATAAACGCGCAGCCCGAGCAGGCGCGCGCATTCTTCGATGACCGCGATGCTCTCGAGCAAACGCTCGTGCGGTTTCGCCGGCTGCCCGCGGTCGGTGACGATGCCTTCGCCGTTCTCGCAGAGCCACACGCGAATCGCGCCGAAGCCGATCTCGGCCGCCTGAATCAGCGGCAAGTACGAGCGCATCGTGTCGAACTCGCATGGCCACGTCGGAAAGCGCTCGTTCGGCGCGAGGTCGTGCCCGTACGCGCCGTCGATCCACGGCAAGTTCACGCCGAAAAGAGGAAGGTCAGCCATCGTCGGCGATGACGATCGTGTTTCCGGTCGTGGCGCCGCTCGTCGTGCGGGCCATGCGGCTGGGCACGCGCAGCGCGACGACGCCCTCGGCCACGTTCTCGCCGCGGAGGGCGCTCGCGAGCATGCCGGCGTTCCACTCGTCGTCCCACGCGTAATTGAAGCTGTTGCACGCGACGCAGCGCTTCTCGAGCCCTTCGCGCACGATGTCGCGCGCGAGCTCGCCCGAGAGCGCCTCGACGAGCGACTCGTGTTTGATGTTCCGGCCTTGATGCCAGCACAAATAAAAACCGTGATCGCTGAAGCCGATGAACTTTTGCGGGATCTTGCAGCCGTTGATCGGCCGATAGCGTTTGCCTTTGCGCGCGTAGAGCTCGAAATGATCGAGCAGCTGCTCGCGCTGGTTGAACCAAATGCCCGCGTCTTTGCACTCGGCGGCGATGCGAACGAGCTGCTCGTGCGCGCTCTTCTCCTGCTCGGGCGTCATCTGGAAATGCGCCGTCTCGGGGACGACCTCGACGTGCGAGAAGCCGCAGTACGCGTATCGACGTTTGCCGATCGAATGAATGTGCTTGAAGAGATCGTACAGCTCCGACGCGTTGTCGCGCTGCATGACCGTGTTCGTGCCCCACTGAATCTTCGTCTCGGCGAGCCAGCCGAGCGTGCGCATCGTGCGCGCCCACGTGCCTTGGCGCTGGCGAATGTGGTCGTGCGATTTTTCGAGGCCGTCGACCGAGACGGTCATGCAGTCGAGGCGCGACAAGAAATCGAGCTTGTCGCGTTTGACGAGCGTGCCGTTGGTGACGAGCTGCACCTTGATGCCGAGCGAAAACGCGTGCTCGAGAATTTCGTAGAACGCGGGATGCACGAACGGCTCGCCGCCCGAAAACGAAATCGTCTCGACGCCGACCTCGCGCGCCTCGGTGAGGCCGCGTTTGCAGACCTCCTTGTCCATGAAGATCGCTTCGGACGGCCGGCGGCACATCTGGCAAGTCAGGTTGCAGTACTCGCTCAGCGCGACGTCCATGCGAACGAACGAGCTGAAGAGGACGTCGTTTCCGCACGCGGGACATTTCTCGCGCTCGAGCGCCTCGCGCCCGCTCATCGCGTGCTCGACGCTCGCGCCGCACTTGCACGTGCGCTTCATGCGCTTGCCTGTTTCGCCGTGACGAACGCCGTGTCCTGATTCGCGGTCTCGACGTCGGAGCACGCCGCGAGACAGCCCGGGCAGCGCGCGGTCAGCGCGAGCACGTTGAGCTGCTTTTGAATCGGCGAGTGCCAAATGTCGGGGATGCGGTCTTTGTAGACGTTTCCCATTTTGTCTTCGCGCATGAAAAAGCACGGGTAGACGTCGCCGCGCCAATCGACGAGCAGGAACTTCGACGGCAAGTAGCAGCCGCCCGCCGGGATCGGACGCTCGCCGAACGCGAGGTAACCCGGAATCGCCGGGAAGAGCGACTCGGTGTAGATGCGCACGTTGCGCTTCGCCGCGTACGCGCGGATCTCGTCGAGGCGCTGCTTGATCTCTTCGCGCTTTCCTTTTCGCACGAGCGAGAAGCGCGGGATGTCTTTGTTCGGCCCGGAAATCTCGGTTTGAAACGGCTGATACGAGACCTCGCCGATGCCGTGCTCCACCGCGAGATCGACGATGTGCTCGAGCGTCGCCATCGTCTCGCGCATGATGACGCCCGAGAGACCGATGCGAATGCCGCGTTTGACGGCCTCGCGGACGGTGCGCATCGATTTTTCGTAGACGCCTTCGCCGCGGAGCTCGTCTTGAATCGCGGGCGGGCCGTCGATCGACACATGGAGCTGCACGCTCGGCGTCTTCTCGAGACGATCGAGGTGCGCGTCGGTGATCATCGTGCCGTTCGTCACGATCTCTTGCGTCGTGTAGCCGAGCGCGTGCGCGTGCTCGACGATGTCGAGGAAGTCCTTGCGCATGAACGACTCGGCGCCGCACGGAATGAACGTCCGCGCGCCGAGCGCGTGCGCGTCGGAGAGCATTTGTTTGGCGATGTCGGTCGGCACGCCGTGCTCGCGCAGCTCCCACACGCTGCACATCTTGCATTGCAGATTGCAATAAACGGTGAGCTCGACCGCGAGCTGCTCGAGCGGGCGAGCGAGCGCCCAATGGGGTTTGGTCATGGGCTCTGCTCCGCGCGCTCGCGCCGGTGGTGGGTGAGGACTTGTTCGATGTCGTTGGCGTGGCCGTTCTTCACCCAGCAGCCGCGCGCTTCGTCGCGGACGTACCAGCGCAGATCGGTGCGGATGCGCGCGGCAAGGACGGCGTCGTCCGGATATTTGTCCATGAAGTGGATCGCGTTGCGCACGTAGCTGTCGTAAGTCGGCTCGAGCGTGCGAACCTCGCAGCGGAACGGATCGCGCGGGTGCGTGTCCTCGGCGTGAAGGACGCGCGCGCCGCGCGCCGCGACGACCTCGTAGCCGGATTTTTGGAGGCGATAGCCGTACTCGATGTCCTCCATGCCCCAGCCGACGAACGACTCGTCGAAGCGCGGCATTTCCGCGGTGCGCGTCACGGAGAAATTACACGAATAGACGAAGAGCCACGGCGTCGGGTGCTTGGTGATGCCCTCGCCGCGCGCGCCGATGTCGATGACGCGATCGTCCGGCTCGGCGTCTTCGTAGTCCTCCCAGGCGATCGGCGTGACCGGCGGGCCGTCCAAAAACGCGCGGCTGCGGTAACCGACGGCGACGCGCGGTGCCCCGCCGGCGTGCGCCGCGAGATGCTCCGCCACGAAGTCGGACGCGACGAGCACGTCATCGTCGACGAAGATGACGACGTCGCCCACCGAGCGCGCGATGCCGAGGTTTCGCGCTTGGCCTGCGCGAAAGCCGAGATTTTCTTGCCACACGTACGCGAGCGGGAGGCGATCTTCGAACTCGCGCGCGACGGCCGCGGTGCGATCGCTCGAACCGTCGTCGCACACGACGACCTGCGCGAGCGCGTCGCCTTGCGTGGTGAGACACGTGAGCAGCTGCGCCAGCCGCTCGGCGCGATTGTACGTCGGGATGACGACCGTGGCCTTCATGCGATGGGGCAATCTATCACGGCTTCGATGTCGAACCCCCGCGCTCGCGCTTCGGTCGCGAGGTCCGCGCCGACGACTCTCGCGGAGCAGGCGATGCCGGCTTCGCGGAGGCGCTCGACGCCCGCGAGGAACGCGGGAAAATGGCCTTCCGAGCGCGTGATCGCGTCGTACGACGTTTCGTCGAACGCGAGAATTTCGACGATCGCGCGGTCGAGACCTGCACGGCGCGCCTCGCGGGCGGTGCCGTCGATCGCGAACGGGAGCGCGGTGGTTTCGGTCGTGATTCGACGGATTCCGGCCGCTTTGGCGGCGCGAAGAAGCTCGAAGAATCCCGGATGGCCGGCCGGCTCGCCGCCGAGCAAGTAGAGAGCGCGCGCGCCGACCTTGAGCGCGTACGCGAGTCGATCGAGGAGATCCTGCGTGCTCACGCCGGGCTGGCAGCGGTGGAGCTTTCGGTGAAACGCGCATTCGAGCGGGCACGCGCCGCCCATCTCGATGCCGACCGTGTCGGGGTTTCCGCAAGTCTCGTCGATGTCGCTGCGCGCTTGCGCGACGAAGCGCTCGATCGCCGGGTCGTTCGGGTGAAGGCTCGCGAGCATCACGAGGTTCTTCTCGTACCCTACGAAGTGGGAGCGCTCGGGCTTCCTCGCGCGGAACGGGTTTCGCGGCGCCGGCTCGGACGCGTCGACGATGTGATAGCCCACCGCGAATCGCGAAAACACGAACGGCGCGCCCGCCTCGAAGAGACGATAACCGAGGTCCAAATCTTCGAGGCCCCAGCCCGAAAAATCGCGCGCGAACCCGCCTGCGCGCGCGAGCGCCGCGCGCGTGACCGAGAGATTGCCCGTGTACGCGAGCCGCCACGGCTCCGGAAGCCAATCGACGTTGTCGAAGCACGCACGCAGCGTCGGCTCGCGCGAACGATCCGGGATGATGCGCATGTCGCGCGCGCGCATCTCTTGGACCGAGTGCGTGAAGCCGATGTCGTGCAGGTTGTAGCCGGAGAGGTAACCGAGGACGACGGCGTCATCGACGCGCTGGTGAATCCAGTCGAGCGCCCACAGAAAATCCGGCTCGACGGCGACGTCCGCGTCGAGGAACGCGAGCGTGTCGTAGCGCGCTTCATCGGCGCCTCGTTGCCGCGCGGCGCCCGCACGAAACGTGTCGACCGCGCCCGCGCGCTCGATGAGACGCGTCGTCCGGCCCATGCACGGGCGAAGCGAGCTCTTCGAGCCGTCGTCGACGACGATCACCTCGAAGCAGTCTTCGGGGTAATTCTGCGCCGAGAGCCGCGCGACGACCTCGGTGAGCGTCTCGTGGCGATCGCACGCCGGGACGACGACGCTGATCTTGGTCGGCTCGTGGCTGCGTGCGCGAACGAGGCCGTGCGCTTCCATTCCGTCGCGCCGCGGGATCGCGAGACGATCGCCTTTCCATTCCTCGTCGCTCACGGTGAACGCGCGCTCGTAACCTGCGCGCGCCACGGCGGCGCGGGATTCGGGCGTGATGTCGCCGTACGGGTACGCGAAGTCGCGGATCGTGACGCCGAGCTTTTGCTCGAGGATCTCGCGCGAGCGACCGGCCTCGTCGTCGAGCCGGCACGCGTACGCGGCGGCGTCTTCATCATAGATACGCCACGACATGCGCGGATGCGTCCGCGAATGCGAGCCGATCGTCCAGCCGGCGTCGCGCAGCGCGCGCAAGTCGTCCCACGAGAGCACATCGTCGCTCGTGCCGACGAAATCAGTCGGAACGAAAACTGCGCCCGGCACGTCGAGCGCGCGCAGGCGCGGCATCGCGAGATCGAGGAGCGACCGATGCGCGTCGTCGAACGTGAGAACGAATCGCGCCGGATCGAGCGCGTCCGCGAGCGAGCCCGCGCGCCGGCCCGCCGCGCGCTCTTTCGCGACGATCGCGTCGAGCTGCTCGAGCGTGATCGCGAGCCGCCGTTTCCCCCCGAGATAATGAAGGCAGAGGATCATGCCGAGTCCCGCGGCCACGCTATCATTTCACCGCGGCCGATCGCGGCCGGTCACATCATCTGGAGCTCGCCGAGATATGCGAATCCACCTTTGACCTCGGCGAAAAAGAACACGTCTTCGTCGTCGGTGCCCGGCGTGGAGCCCGGCTTGGCGAGCGATACGAGGTAGAGCGCTTGCGGCTTCTTCATCGCCGCAAATACTTTGCTGAGATTGCCGTTGTCTCGATATTTGCAAAACGGCGTCTGGCACGCTTCGACGTCGGCCGCGTTCGCAAATCGAGTCACGCGTACTTCGGTTTGATCGGCCGCGTTCGCTTTTTTGAAAGTCCGGGCCAGCTCGGTGATGTTCGGAAACACCTGCCGCTCCCAATAGCCTTCCAAGTCGTCGGCCGCCTTCGGTTCGAACGTGGCGGTGAACCATGCTTTCGCCGTCTCCGGCGTCATCGCGAGGTCGAGGAGCGGGTCTTCGACTTGCTTGGCGTTGCCGGTCTTCACCGCCGCGAGAAGCGTCTCGGCTTTCGTCTTCAGCACCTCGGAGTGATCGGCTTCTGCCGATGACGACGACGACGACGACGTGCTGCTCGCGCCCGACCGCAAGACCAAAAACGCGACGACCCCGCCCGCGACGACGAGGAGCGCGAAAATCCCAGCGAGGATCGCGATGATCGCGCCGGCGCCGATGCCCTTCTTCGGTGGCGGCTGCGGTGCGTATCCGTAGCCCTGTTGCTGCCCATACCCCGGTTGCTGTCCCCAGCTCATGTGCTCGTCCTCCGCTGAGGACGCTATCCCGATCGACCGTGCTGGCTCGAATTCGAAAGTGCTTACTCCCATGCTTACCGCTAAGATCCGCTTCGACTGCGATGCGCCGACGCGAAAACACGATCAGCGTCGTCGAAGCGGCGTACACACCCACGACCTCGGAGGCGGCCTGGCTCGAGCAGATCGTGAGCGCGGCCGCGCCGCTCATCTCCGACGGGCTCGGCGCGCTCGCGTGCGTCTACACCGGCGCGCGCGGTCCTCTCAAAGGCGGCGCCTTCGCGACGGCCAATCTCGCCGTTCCGCCCGAGTGCTTCTTCGGGACGCTCGAACGGCTCGACCCGGAGTTCGTGGACCGCACGTGGCGCGCGCTGAGCTTCGGGTTGTGCTCGGAGACGGTGCCGCTCGCGCGCATCCCCGAGGCGAAGCCCCTCTGCGACGCCGGCGTCGGCGACGTCCTCAACATCAACGCGTACGATCCGTCCGGCATCGGCGTGTGGCTCGGCGCGCCGCTGCGAAAGCAGCGAAAGCGCGCGCCGAACGAAGGCCCGACGTGGACGCGCGTGGCCGCGCACATCGGGAGCGCGTTTCGCCTCCGCCGGAAACGAGTCGCCGCTTCGCCCGACGCCGCGACCGCCGTGCTCGATACGCGCGGGCGCATCGCGCACGCCGAGAGCGGAGCGACGGCCGATCGTCTGCGTGACAAATTGCGCGACGCCGTCGAGCGGATGGAGCGCGCGCGAGGTCGAATGCGACGGACCGATCCCGACGGTGCAGTCGAGCTTTGGCGCACGCTCGTCGATGCCGAGCTCACGCTCCTCGATCACTTCGAGCGCGGCGGAAAACGATACGTGATCGCCGTCGCCAATCCGCCCGCGAGCGCGGCGGCGCGCGCGCTCGCCTCGCTTGCGCCGCGCGAGCGTCAGGTCGTCGCGGCCGCGGCCGCAGGACGCACGAACAAGCTCATCGCGTACGAGCTCGGCATCGCCGATTCCACCGTGCGCGTGCTTTTGACGCGCGCCGCGCGACGCCTCGGCGCGAGCTCTCGGCAGGAGCTCATCGCGATCGTACGCGCTCACGCGGCGACTTGACCAGAGCGAGCGCGACGCATACCGCCGCCCGTTCGATCGATGTCGACATTTCGTCACCCATTGTGATTCACAAGAGTGCGAGAGGCCCACGTGCACCGTCGAGTACATCCAACCGCACGCGACCTCGAAGATCCCCGGCGCCACCAACATCGACCGGTGCAAAGGCTTCCTACCTCGTGATGCCGACGCGCTCGTGAAGCGAGCGGCGCCAAGCGCGGTTGGCGGCCGCCAAGCCGGCTTGGCATCGGACGTCGCAAATCCTCGCGAAAAACGGCCGATGGCGCGGGCCCACATGTTGCGATGCAGAGGCTCACGTGAGGTGAGGTCATGCGAGCAGCGTTCATCGTTTTGGCGTTGGGGATCTCGGTCGGGTGCGGTGCGGCTCGCGACCCAGGCGACACCGACGCGGACGGCGGAGCGACGGCCGACGGGGCCACGTTTCAATTCGGCGAAGCCGGCGCGCCCGACGCGACGCCCACCGGCGACGCCGCGTGCAACCCGCCGGACATGCTCATCGTGCTCGATCGCAGTCTCAGCATGAACGCCGCGCCGTCGACGAACGAGACGTGCCGCACCGATGCGAAAACCTGCTCGAGCGGAGCGCAGTGCTGCTCGGGCGTGTGCACTTCGCACAAGTGCATCGGCAACGGCGACGCCGGCGCTTCGGTGTCGAAGTGGACGCTCGCCGAGCAAGCCGTGGACTTCGTCACGCAAGCGCCGACCGACGAAACGATTCGGTTCGGACTCGAGCTGCTCCCCGACAAGGGCTCGGCCGGGCAATCGTGCGGAAGCGGCGACCTCGCGCTTCCGATGGGTCTCGACAACGGCGCGGGCATCGCCGGCATCCTGTCGACGACGACGCTGCAATGCTGCACACCGATCGGCGGCGCGCTCCAAGCGGCAGCGACGACGCTGAGCGCCGCGAAAGTACCGAACCGAGCGCAGTACGCGCTCCTCGTCACCGACGGCGGCGAGACATGCACCGCCGATTCGTCGCTGCCGGTCGTCGACAGCCTCGAGGCGAACGGCGTCGACACGTTCGTCGTGGGCTTCGGCGGAAAAGCGGACGCCGCGCTGCTCAACGATCTCGCGTGCGCCGGTCACACGGCGACGAGCTTCGCGACCTCGTGCAGCTGCACCGCGAATGGCTGCACGTCCACGGTCGACGCGACGACGACGCACGTCTTCTTCGACGCCGCCGACGGCCCCGCGCTCCAGACCGCGCTCGCGACGATCACCAACCAAACGTGCTGCGGGTGCAACGTTCCGGTGAACTGACCGCCGAAGATTCAGGAGCCGACCACTGAGCTCGGCGGCGCGCTAAGACGCCACGCTTCGCGGACGGCCGCCTTCGGGTCGTGGTCGAGGACCTCGCCGCGCGCGAACGCCCGCAGCTTCGTGGTCACGCTGCGTTCTCTCCGACGTCGTATCGCGCGGCTTGCAGCCGGAACATGCGCGCGTAGAGACCGTCCTTCGCGAGGAGGTCGGCGTGCTTGCCTTCTTCGACGACGCGTCCGCCATCGAGCACGACGATTCGATCGGCCATGCGCACGGTGCTGAAGCGGTGCGTGATCAGGATCGCGGTGCGGCCCGCCTTGAGAGATTGGAAGCGCTCGAAGAGCTGATGCTCGCCTTCGGCGTCGATCGCCGCGGTCGGCTCGTCGAGCACGAGCAAATCGCTCTTGCGCATGAACGCGCGCGCGAGCGCGACCCGCTGCCACTCGCCGCCCGAGAGGCCGACGCCGCCGAACCAACGGCCGAGCATCGTCTCGTATTTTTGCGGCAAGCCTTCGATGAGATCGCTCACGCCACCTTCGCGGGCCGCGCGCTTCACGCGCTCGCCGTCGTTCGCGTCGGGGAGCCAGCCGAGGCCGATGTTCTCGCCGGCGGTGAAGTTGTAGTTCGCGCAGTCTTGGAAGACGACGCCGATGCGACTTCGAAGCGCGCCGAGCTCGACGTTCGCGACGTCCTCGCCGTCGAGCTTGATGCGGCCGCTCGTCGCGCGATGCAACGCGGTCAACAATTTCACGAGCGTCGTTTTTCCGGCTCCGTTCGGCCCGACGAGCGCGATCGTCTCGCCCGGCTCGACGTGAAATGTCACGTCGACGAGGGCCGGTTTGTCGGCGTCGGCGTACTCGAACGTGACGTGCTCGAAGTCGAGCGAAGGCGCGCGGCCCTCGGGTACGAACGTCGCCGACGCGCGATCGTCGTCGGGGATCGCGAGATACTCGAAGAGGTTCGCGATGTAGAGGTTGTCCTCGTACGTGCGCGCGATCGTCGTCATCGCGCTCTCGAACGAGCCTTGCGCCTGACGAAACGCCGCGAGACAGAGCGTCATCACGCCGAGGGTCATCGCGCCCATCACGGCGCTCGCGACGACCGACGCGTACACGGCGTAAAAAACGAGCGAGCTCGCCGCGCCGAGGAGCGTCACGCCGATCCCGCGGCGTCGCGCGAAGCGGCGATCTTCTTCGGTGAAGCGCTCTTGGTATCCGCGGAAGCGATCGATGAGCATCGGGCCGAGCGAGAAGAGCTTCACCTCTTTCGCGTACCAGTCGCTCGTGAGGAGCGATTGCAGATAACCCGATTGCCGTTCGTCTTGCGTGCGCGCGACTCGGATCGCGTACTCCTCGCCCGCGTACTTCGCCTCGGCGAGGAACGGGAGCGACGCGAGCCCGAGCGCGACGACCGCCCACGGCGTGTACGGCAAGAGGAGCGCCGCGAGCCCGACGAGCGTGATCGCGTCGCGCGCGAGCGAAAAACCGTGCGTGATGATCTCGACCGGACGCCAGCTCGATTGCTTGCGCGCGCGATCGAGCATGTTCATGAAATCGGGATCTTCGAAGTGCTCGAGCGAGAGGCCGAGCGCCTTTTTGAAAATCAGCACGTCGACGTGCGTCCCGAGGCGCGTCCGGAGCTGCGACGAGAGATAACCGGCGAGCTGATACGAGGCGTGCTTGCTGACGAAGAGCGCGAGCTCGACGCCGACCCAGCCGAGCGCCGCGCGGACGTCGTGCGTTCCGCTGGCGCCCGCGACGACGACGTCGACGATGCGTTTTCCGACGTACGCGAGCGCGATCGGCAGGAGCGCGTCGAGGACTTGCGCGGCGAGGTAGAAGGCGACGAGGCCGCGGCTCACGCCGAACGCGAGCCGAATCGTCTGCCTCAAATTCGACAGAAGGAGCGCGACGCGCGCGAGCGGTTTCATCGGGATCTCGACACGAAGCGATCGATCGCGGCGATCCAATCGCGCTGCCAGCGGTCTTCGGCGTAGTCGCGCTCGGCCATCGCGCGGCTCTCGCGGCCCATTTTTTTCGCGAGATCGGCGTCATCGAGCAGCAGCCGGCACGACTCGCGGAGCGACTTCGCGTCGTCGACCACGAACCCGTTCTTGCCGTGAATCACGTAGCGCTCGATGCCGGGGATGCGAAACGCGACGACCGGCATCCCGGTCATCATCGCTTCGATCAACGTGATCGTGTACTCCTGCTCGCCGTCGTGGAGGTAGAGGCGCGAGCGACGAAGCGCGCGCTGGATGTCCTCGTAGCGTTGCACCGGCTTGCTCGCGTCGAGATGATCGACGTGCGTGGTCGGCAATCCGTCGGTCGCCTCGAGGTAGGTGTGGTGATGCCAGCCGCGATCTTTCCACGAGTGGATGATCGAGAGAATCGTCGCGTCCTCGCCCGTCCACCCGCCGTACGCGCTCGTGTCGAGGCCGAGCGGAATGTACGGCAGCTCCACGCCGAATTTCTCTTTCACCCACGCGACGGTGTTCGGATAAAAGCTCACGACCGTGAAGTCGTCGCGGCCGAGGATGTGATCCCATTCGGCTTCCGTGAGCTCGCGCACCTTCGAGACGCGATAAAGCTTCGGGATGTTCCGGCGCTCGCGAAAGAGCGTGAACTGCCAGTTGAACATGAGCCACGCGAGGTCGAATTGGCCGAGATCCATCTCGTCGAGCAGGCGCGAAAAATCGGCAGGTCCCCACTCGAGCTGCGCGTCGTCGAACTTCGGCACGAGGTCGTGCACGTTCGGCAGACGCGGGCGCCAATATTGGAACTGATCCCAGTTGCCGAGAAAATACGTCGGCAAACCGACGCGGCAGAAGTGGTACTGCACGCCCGGGTGCGTGGGGACGATCAGCGTCTTCGCGCGGGTCATCGCCGCCTGAGCACGTGGACGATGTTCAGACGAGCGCGCTGGTCGGCGTCGAGCTTGCGCGTGAGCTCGCCGGCCGTATCGATGATCGGGATCGCCGGCGCCATCGCCGCGAGCGTCGCGCAATCGGCCTCGCAGGGATGTGCGACGACGATCACGTCGGCGCTTTGGACGGCGTCTGCGATGGACGCCGATGGCTTCGCGCGCCCTCGGCGCTCCAGCGCCGGAGCAGGATACGAGTCGCGCAAGGCTGCACGCAGCGCGTCGAGGCCGAGCGGCGGAATGCGCGCCGCGAGGACCGCGCTGTCGGCGACCGAGACTTCGACCTTCGCGTCGAGCAGCGCGCGAACGAGCTTCATCGCCGCGCTGTCACGCACGTCGGTCGTCCCCGCTTTGAAGCCGATGCCGACGACCGCGACGCGCTTGGGCGCGTGACGAAGCACCGCGCGAACGAAGTAATCGATGTGCGCGCCGTTCGACGCGAGGATGCTCGCGACGACGGGCGAGTCGACGCCGAGCGCGCGCGCCTGCGACGCGAGCGACGAAACGTCTTTCGTGAGGCACGCGCCGCCGAACGGCATTCCGGGCCTCAAATACGCCGCCGACGTGTTGAGCTTCTTGTCGCGACAGAGAAGATCCATCACGGCAAACGGGTCGACGCTCGCGGGCTCGGCGATGCGCGCGACCTCGTTCGCGAACGAGACTTTGAGCGCGTGCCACACGTTGGCGACGAGCTTGAGGACCTCGACGCTTCCCGGGTCGCTCCGCACGAGACACGCGCGCTGATCGGCGTAGAGCATCTCGAGGCGCTCGGCCGCGCGCTCGTGGAGCGTCGCGTAGACGACGAGGTCCGGTGATTCGACGTCTTCGACGGCGCTTCCCTCGCGCAAAAACTCGGGGTTCAACGCGAGCGTGACGAGCTCGCCGAACGCGCTGCCCACCGCGTCGCGAATGCGCTTCGAGACGCGTTCGTACATCCCCGATGGCACCGTGCTTCGAATCACGATCGTGTGCGATCGCGACGCTTTCACCGCCGCGCGTGCGATCGCTTCGCACGCATCGAGCACGTCGGTCACGACGAGCGTCCCGTCTTCGCCGAGCGGCGTGCCGACGCAGACGAGCGAAAGGTCCGACGCCGCGACGGCCGCCGCGAGATCGAGCCTCGGGAAGAGACATCCGCGCTCGAGCCCTGCGCGAACGCGGTCAGTCAGATTGGGCTCATCCATCGGCGCGATGCCGCGCGCGAGCGCTTCGACCACGTCGCGCTTCACGTCGACGCCGTGCGTCGGCACTCCTTTGGCCGCGAGTGAAGCCGCAACCACGCACCCCACGTAACCGAGACCTACGACTGTGACGGTGTAGCCGGACAAGCCACCCACCTCTATCACCGAAACTTGCCGGCGCGCGGCGCAAAAGCGCGGGTCAATGACGCGATCGAGGTCGGGTAATCTACAGCCCATGAACGCTCGCTCATCGCTCTTCATCCGGCTCGCGCTGGCGATTGCGCCGTTCGCCTTCGTGCACTGCGGAGGAGGCGACGGGGCGAACGACGGCGGGCTCGACGCGAGCGACGGCGCCACGGCCGCAGACGGCCCTCTCCCGGGCGATGCCGCGCCCAACCCGGACGGAGGCGTCATCACCAAGAAGACCGTCGGCAACTACGTCGGCGTGAACGGCCTCATCGCCGATTCGGTCGACGACCTCGCGCCGATCGGCGTCGTGCGCGAATATCACAATTGGGGGTGGATCGCGGACAACTATGCAGCGACTCCCGCTTATCCGAACATGCTTTATACGTTCATGAACTTCAACGGGTGGGATTGGGATGCGTTTTTCGCAGGTCTCCAAGCAAAGGGCGTGAGCGGTTTTCCCGCGGTGCAAGGCAGCGTGCCTTGGATGAACAATTCGGCGATTCCGCCCGTCCCCGCGAACGCCGACAAGACGCTCGCGGCGTCGTATGTCGCGCACGCGGA
This sequence comes from Polyangiaceae bacterium, assembly GCA_036488725.1. GTDB lineage: Bacteria > Myxococcota_A > Polyangia > Polyangiales > Polyangiaceae > DASXHD01. The sequence goes on from DASXHD010000003.1 coordinate 195,135, forward strand.
CGCGATGTTCCAAATCGCGGCGCGCTACGGGTCGACGAAAGTACCGGACGCGCAATTGAAGCTGAAAGCCAATCAAACGCGCTCGACCGGCCTCGGGACCGTCCAGTATTTCGAAGACTTCAACGAACAAGACAACAGCGCGGCCTTCACGCCCGACGCGTTCGCCGCGATGGCGAGCGCCGATGACGACGGCGATCAGGGGCGCCTCGGCCCGACCTTCGGCGTGAAGAGCGCGGACCCGAATGCGAAGCTCGTCATGGGAGGCTTGTCCGGCAAATACCCGACTACGCAATGGGTGAAATCGATAACCGATTATCTCGACGGAATGCGCACGTGGTCGAGCGCGCACCGCAGCGGCTCCTTTCCCGCCGACGTCGTGAACGTCCACCTTTACAGCTTCGGCAGCGGCGGCGTGAGCCCCGCGCTCAGCCCCGAGGCGGACGACATCAAAGGAAAGCTCGCGGCGATCGTCGCTTATCGGGACGCCAACCTGCCGGGGAAAGAGCTTTGGTGGACCGAGTTCGGTTACGACAGCGACTCGGCGTCGCCGCTCGGCGCGCCGCAGCTCGGGTCCAACTCTTCGATGATCGTCCAAGCGCAATGGCTCGTTCGTGATTTGTTGATCGGTCTCGCGCTCGGCATCGACCGCGCCACGCTCTTCGAGCTCGACGACACCGGCCCGCCGGACGCGAATCAATTCACGACGTGCGGGCTCATCACGTCGACCGCCGTGAAGAAGCCTGCTTGGTATTTCGTCGCGACGTTCCGCGCGCGTCTCGCGACGATGGCGTTCGCGGGCGAGCAAGCTTCGAACAATCCGAGCGTCACGGTCTACAAATTCAAAGACACGGCGGGGGTGGGGGGCGCGTACGTCGTTTGGTCGCCGACGAGCGCGGCCAACGTCGTATCGGGATACGCGCTCGCGATCGGAAGCGCGAAGACCGTGTCGTCGGTGACGCTCACCGACAAGCAGCAAAACGGCGTGGAAGCGGCGCTCTCGCCGTCGAACGGCACGGTGAAGGTCGACGTGTTGGAGACGCCGCTCATCGTCCTCGTCGACGCGATGTAGCCGGGTTATCGTCCCCCGCGTGAAGTCGCCTGCGTCGCGCGGTCGTGAGTTCGGGCTCGTCGTGGGCGTCGCGCTCGCGATCGCCGCAGCGACGACGGGGCGGCGGCACGGGGTCGTTTGGGCAGCGGCGCTCGGCGCGTCCGCGGCGCTCCTCGTCGTCCTCGCGCTCGCGGCTCCGGCGCTCTTGCGCTGGCCGGCCGACGCGTGGGCCGCGCTCGGAAAATTGCTCGGGCGCGTGACGACCCCGATTCTGCTCACGGTCGTTTTCGTCGTCGTGGTCGTTCCGATCGGCGTGCTCATGCGTCTCTTCGGCAACGACGCCCTCCGCCTGCGACGGGACGCGAAAGCGACGACCTACTGGATCGAGCGCAAGCGCCGCGCGTTCGAGCCGAGCGACTTCGAGCGGCTGTCTTGAGCGTCTACGTCCTCGGTCTTTCGGCCTACTACCACGACAGCGCCGCGTGCTTGCTGCGTGACGGCGAGATCGTCGCGGCGGCACAAGAAGAACGCTTCACGCGCAAAAGGCACGACGCGGCGTTTCCGGCGCGCGCGGTCGAATGGTGTCTCGCCGAAGAAGGCATCGACGCGTCGCGCGTCGACCATGTCTGTTTTTACGACAAGCCCGTTCGCAAGTTCGCGCGTCTGCTCGAAACGCACCTCGCGATCGCGCCGCGCGGCGCGCGCCCGTTCCTCCTGGCGATGCCGGTGTGGCTGCGCGAAAAACTGTGGACCGCGCGCGAAATCGAGGACGCGCTCGGCTCGTACCAAGGCGACGTGCTCTTCACCGAGCATCACCAGGCTCACGCGGCGAGCGCGTTTTATCCGTCGCCGTTCGACTCGGCGGCGGTGCTCACCCTCGATGGCGTCGGCGAATGGGCCACCGCGTCCGCCGGCGTCGGTCGCCGCGAGACGCTCGAGCTCCACCGCGAGATCCATTATCCACACTCGATCGGACTGCTCTATTCGGCGTTCACCTATCACGCAGGCTTCCGCGTGAACTCCGGCGAGTACAAGCTCATGGGCCTCGCGCCATACGGCAAGCCGCGCTTTCGCGACGTGATTTTGCGCGAGCTCATCGACCTCAAAGACGACGGCTCGTTTCGGCTGAACCTCGACTACTTCGATTATCTCGCCGGCCTCAAGATGACGAACGCACGCTTCGACGCGCTCTTCGAAGGCCCGCCGCGAAAGAGCGAAGGCAAGCTCACCGAGCGCGAAATGGACATGGCCGCGAGCGTCCAGGTCGTCACCGAAGAAGTCGTGCTCCGCATCTGCCGCGACCTTCACGAAAAAACCGGCGAGAAAAATCTGTGTCTCGCCGGCGGCGTCGCGCTCAACTGCGTCGCGAACGGGAAGATCGTGTCCGGCAAAACGGGATTCGATCGCATCTGGGTGCAGCCCGCGGCGGGCGACGCGGGCGGCGCGCTCGGGGCGGCGCTTTCGACGTGGCACGTGCACCTCGCGCATCCGCGATCGCCGCGAGAAGGACGCGATGCGATGCGCGGCGCGCTCCTCGGTCCGCGATTCGACGCGGCCGAAATCGATCGCGTGCTCGCCGAGCTCGAGGCGCGCGCCGCCGTCCTCGAGCGAGACGCGCTCTACGATCGCGTCGCCGAGCTTCTCGCCGATGGCGCCATCATCGGCTGGTTCCAAGGCCGCATGGAGTTCGGTCCGCGCGCGCTCGGGGCGCGTTCGATCCTCGGCGACCCGCGCGACGCGACGATGCAGCGGCGAATGAACCTCAAGATCAAATTCCGCGAGTCGTTCCGTCCGTTCGCGCCGGCCGTCCTCGCCGAGCACGCCGGCGAATACTTCGATGCGTCGGGCGACTCGCCGTACATGCTCGTGACGGCGCAAGTGAAGGACGAGCATCGCATCGCACTTTCGCCCGAGGACGCGAAAAAAACCGGCATCGATCTGCTCAACGTGAAGCGCTCGACGCTCCCCGCCATCACGCACGTCGACGGCTCGGCGCGCCTGCAAACGGTGACGCGCGACGCGAATGCGCCGTTCCACGATTTGCTTTCGGCGTTTCGCCGCCGCACCGGCTGCCCGGTCCTCGTGAACACGAGCTTCAACGTGCGCGGCGAGCCGATCGTGTGCACGCCGCGCGAGGCTTACACGTGCTTCATGCGGACCGACATCGACTGGCTCGTCCTCGAAGACCGTCTCCTCGACAAGCGCGAGCAACCCGAATGGCGCGAAGAGGGCTGGCGCGATCGCATCGCGCCAGACTGATCACCCGCCGAGCTGGACGGCCTTCCCGACGAGCTCCGGCGAGTCGCACGACTCGACCAGAAAATCCGCGAGGTCGGCGCGCGAGATCGTCGAGGGCACGGAGACGATCTCGGTCGTGCGCGTGTACTTTCCCTTCGCTTCGCCGTTGGTGAGCCGCGTCGGACGGGCGATCACGAAATCGAGCCCGCTCTCGCGGACCATGCGCTCTTGCACTTCGTGATCGCGAAACGCGTACTTGATGATTCCGCCGATCAGGAATTTCCGCTGAAACCAACTTGCGACGCGGTAGGTGTCCGCGACGCCATGCGCGCTGAGCACGACCAGGCGCTTCACGCCGTGCTCCTTCATCGCGTCGATGCAGAATTTCGTGCCGCGCGAGAAGTAATCGGGCTTTTCCTTGAAGCCTTTGAGCGTGGTCGACGACACGCACACGATCACGGCGTCGTGGCCCTTCACCGCCGCGTGCACCGAGGCCTCGTCGTGGAAGTCGCCCGTCAGCTTCGTGAGCCCGGCGCCCGTGACGTCGAGCTTCGAGGGCGTGCGTGCAAACGCGGTGACGACGTGGTCCTTGGCGAGCGCGGCTTTGACGCAGAGCGCACCCGTTCCTCGTGAAGCACCGAGCACCAGGATTTTCATGCGTGTCCTCGAAAGTCGAAGCTCCACGAGCGCGTGCCGTTCGTGAGCTTGGTCGCGCTGCGCGTGCCAGCGGGCGTCGTGAACCATCCAGAGACCGCCGCCGGCGCCGAGCGATCGAAATTCGCCGTGTCGAAGTGGAACGTCACGCGCGTGCCCTCGGCCTCGACGACCAGGAGCTTCGCGCCGACGAAGACGACCTTCGCGGGCACGGCTCGGTCGTCGATCGCGCCGCGGACGTGACGCGTTTCCCAAATTTCTTTCGCGCGCGACGCCGCGGCTTTCCACTCCGCCGTCTCGCGCGCACGTCGCACGTCGGGCGCGAGCTCCGGCGCCGCGTTCGCGAGCCGTTCCGCGTTGGCGGCGAAGGTTCCCGCGACGTACGCGATCGCGAGCTCGAGCCTCGTGGGACTTTCGTGCGCCGCGAGCTCGCTCGTCGAAATCGGCAGCTTCACTTCGTGATGAAGGAGCGCGCCGGCGCCGGGCGCGACGACGTCCAGCCGAAACGACAAGTGCGCGCCGGTCGCCGCGTCGCACCAGAGCGCAGCCTCGACGTAGCGCTCGGCGTCGAGCGGCCGTCTCGCTGAAGCGACGACGTTCCCGGGGCGAACGTGATCGATCTTCGATCGCGAAAAACCGAGGCGCGCGAGGAGCGGAAAGAGCTCGCGGTCGAACGCCGCGTGAAGCGCGTCGGAGAAGGGAGACCGCCCAGCCATCGCGCGCCTGCGTACCGCACACCGAACGCGGCTGGCAATATGCTAGGTTGGCTCTCGATGGCACGCCGGAATCACGCCCTCCGCGTCGCGCGCGAGCTCGGGCGGTTCGCGCTCGAAAACAAGAAGTGGTGGCTCGTGCCGATGCTCGTCGTTTCGCTCGCGCTCGTCGCGCTCGTCGTCCTCTCGACCACCCCGCTCGCGCCGTTCGTGTACTCGGCGTTCTGAGCGAATGCGAAAGGCGATCGGTCGCGTCGGGCTCGCGGCGGCGAGCGTCGTCCTCGCGCTCGCGTTCGGCGAGTGCGGCGTGCGCGCCGCCGGAATCGCGCCCACGCGTTACCATCGGCCACACCACGTCGAGAACGCCGACAAGAGCGCGGCCGTCGACGCGTACCCGACGGATCCGCGGCATTACTTCGACGTCGATCTGCGAGACGCCACCACGCGCGCTCGGCTCGGCGCGCTCGGGCTCGACGTCGTCAAAGTCTCGCGCTGGACGCCGCACGCGGTCGAATTCCACTACAACGCGCATCGCTGCCGCGATCGCGACATGGCGCCGAATCCCGCGCCCGGCGTGACGCGCATCTTGATGCTCGGCGATTCGTTCACCGAGGGCCAAGGCGTTCGCGAGGACGACACGTTCTCGCGACGGCTCGAGCGCGAGCTCCGCGCAGCCGGCCGCGACGTCGAGGTGCTCGATTGCGGCCGCCGCGGCCGCGACTTCCCCGCGCTGTGGGACGCCTTCGAAGAGCTCGTCGACGCGTATCACCCGAACGTCGTCGTCTACGCGATGGTGCTGAACGACGCCGTGCAAAGCGACGCGTTCCGCGCGCGCCAAGAATTCTTGAACGACTGGATCCTCGATCGCCGCCGCATGCTCGGCGACGACGATCCCGGCGGGGACGTACCCGGCCCTCGCCTCTGGGCGCTTTTTCGCGATCGCATGGAGTCGCGGCGCGTCGCGCGCGCGACCACGCGCTGGTACCTCGACATGTACGGAACCGAAAACGCCGACGGTTGGACCGCGACGCAAGGCTACATCGCGAAGATGCGCGAGCGGATGGAAGGGCGATTTCTCGTCGCGCTCTTGCCGCTCCTCGTGAAGGGCAACCCGTATCCGTTCGCGGCGCCCGCCGCCGAGATTCGTCGCGCGTGCGGCGCGTCGAACGTCTCGTTCGTGGATCTCGAGAGCGCGGTCGCTGGCGTCGATCCCGAAACGCTCTGGGTGCACGCGGTCGACATGCACCCGAACGAACGCGCGCACGCGCTCTTCGCCGAGAGCCTCCGCGATCCGGTGCTCTCCAAGCTATGACGCGACGCGAGCTTCTCATCGTCGCGGCCGTGAGCTTCGTGATCCTCGCGGTCGCCGTCGCGCCGCTCTCGACGCCGTATTGGTGGGACGCGGGCGCCGTCTACGCGCCGGGCGCGAAGTGGCTCCTCGATCACGGCTTCGACGCGCGACCGGGCGTGTTTCCCGCCGATTTGTCGCGCGGCCACACGGCGCTTTTTTATTTGATGCTCGCCGCGGCGTACCGCGTGATGGGCGCGGGTCCGGTCGCCGGACACGTCGTCACGTTCGCGTTCGCGTGGATGGCCGTGATCTTCAGCTACGCGCTCGCGCGCCGCCTCTTCGGTTGGCAAGCGGCCGCTCTCGCCGCCTTGCTCCTCGTCGCGTCGCCGCTCTTTCAAACGATGGCGTCGATGGCGCTCCCCGAGATGGCGATGACCGCGCTCACCGCGGCGTCGCTCTACGCTTTCGCGCGCGGGCGCATCGCAGAGAGCGCCGCGCTCGGGACTGTGCTCGTTCTCGTGAAAGAGGTCGGCGTCGCTTGCCCGCTCGCCATCGCAGGCGCGGTCGCGCTCGAAGCGCTCCGTCATCGCGATCGAACGGGCATTCGCCGAACCGCGATCGCGCTCGTGCCCGTGGTCGTCCTCGCCGTGTTCTTCGGCGTGCAGAAGAGCGCCGAGGGTTGGTTCGTCTTGCCGTATCACGCGGGCCTCTTTCACGAGCACCACCCGCTCCTTCCTCAGCTCGGCCGCGTCGCCGTCTCCCTCGTCGCCGACGGACGCTGGATCGCCGTCCTCGCGGCGCTCGTCCTGTGGCGCCGCGCCGAGCTCGCGCGCGCGTGGCGAGAGCACCGCGAAGTCTTCACGGCGTTCGTCTTGTTCGCGGCGATGAACCTCGGATTTTTCGCCAAAATGTTTTTCCTCGAGCGCTACGTGCTGCCGGTCCACGTGTGCGTCGCGATCATGATCGGCGGCGCGCTCGCGCGCGTTCGCTGGCCCGGGCTCGCCGCCGCCGCCATCGCGATCGGAGTCGCGCTCTCGCGACGAAGCGCCGGCACCGACATGGCGAGCGGCGAGACGACTTTCCGTTACCTCCACGCGGTGCACGCGCACGCCGCGCTCTTGCATCGCGTCGACACCGCGGGCGGCGACCCGCGCATCTTGACCGTCTGGCCCGTGACCGACGAGCTCCGCCAGCCGTTTCTCGGTTGGGTCCATCGGCCGTTCCACTGCATGGACGCCGACGTCACGAGCTCGCCCGGCCCTGTCGATCGCATCATTGCGGTGCGGGGGCTCGGGAGCTTCGAGCGTCTCCAGCGCGAAGCGCGCGCCCGCGGCTTTTCGCTCCGCGATCGCGCCGAGGAAGGGAGCGCGGCGATCGAGCTGTGGGGGCCTTAGCGCGAAGTTGTCGAGGGGGCCGAGAGCGTCAATCCGTGCACGGCGGGTGTCTGACGGCGCTTTTTCTCGCGCGGTCCGAGCGGCCTGCGCCTTGCTTGGCGAGCCGCATGGCTTTTCCAGTGCGTAGCTCTCTCGCGACTTTCGTTCTTCTCGGATTGGCGCTCGCGGCGAACGGGTGCAGCGACACGGATGGCGGCGCGCCGGACGCGGCCGACGCATCGGCTGACGAAACGCCGCCCGACGACGCAGGAACGGACGCGAACAACGGCGCGCCGAGCGACGCCTATCCCGCGCCGCACCCGGCCTTCCCGATCGTGGCGAGTCCGGGCAACGTGATCGCAGCGCCGAAGATCATGCCGATCTTTTTCACGGGCGACCCGTCGCTGGCGAAGGTCACGTCGTTCGCTCAGGGCCTCGGCGCTTCGTCGTATTGGAGCGGCGCCGTCGGCGAGTACGGCATCGCGCCCATCGCGGCGCGCGATCCGGTCGTCGTCGATCCCAGTGAGCTCACCGGCGACGGCGGCACGTCGCTGACGTCGGCGAACGTCGAGGCCTTCATCGCTTCTCACCTCGACGGCAATCACGCCGGATGGGGAACGCCGGACGCGACCACGATCTACACGCTCTTTCTGCCCGCGTCGGTCACCGTCGACGACCCCGCGCTCGGCGTGAGCTGCCAAGACTTCGGAGGCGACCACGACTCGGTCCCGATCGGCGGCGTCGACGTCGCCTTCGCCGTCATCCCGCGTTGCTCGAGCTTCAACGGCGTACAAGGCGCCGACGACGTGACCACTTATTCGGCAAGCCATGAGCTCGTCGAGGCCGCGACCGATCCCTTCGCGACTCAGCACCTCTACGGCTACACCGAGGTCGACTTGGATCACTTCTTCTACCAGCTCCTTCCGGGCAGCGAGCTCGCCGACATGTGCACGTTCGAAGGCGACTCGCACTACAAGCCCGCAGACTTCGATTTCATGGTGCAGCCGATTTGGTCCAACGCGAACGCCGCGCTCGGCAAGCCGCCGTGCCAGCCGCGGCCAGCCGGAACCGTCTATTACGCCGCCGTCCCCGTGATGCCCTCGGCCGTGTCGTTCGTCTATGGGAGCTCTTCGACTCCCACGCGCGGCGTCGTCGTACCGCTCGGCAAGTCGGCGACGTTCGACGTCGATCTCATCAGCGACGGGCCGACGAACGGCCCCTTCGAAGTCGAAGTGGTCGACGCGACGGAATACTTGGGCGGAAGCCCCGACGTCACCTACGAGCTCGACCGCTCGAGCGGCGTCAACGGCGAGATCCTCCATGCCACCGCAACCCGCCTGAAAAAGGGTCCGTACGGCGGCAGCGAGCTCGTCGTAATCGCCGCGACCAACCTCGCGAACGTCGCGACCAACCACCTCTTCTACGGCTTCGCGGCCAACTAGCTCGAGGTCGAAAAAAACTCGCTCAAGAGCGGCGCCATCGCCTTGGCCGACACGTTGTGATCTTGGCCGGGGACGACCCTGAACGCGCCGCCCGGGATCGTCTCCGCCACTTTTTTCGCGGCGTGGTGCATCCACTCAGGGCTCTTGCTTCCCGCCATCGAGAGCGTCTTCGCGTCGATGGATTCGAGCTTCTCCACGAGCTCGGCCGGCAACGCCTTGCCGGTCTGCGAATCGCCGAGGACCGCGAAATCGTACGGAAGCGTGTGCGCCACCGCGCGGAGCTTCGGCCACACGTTGGGCATGAGCCGCATGAAGAAAATGGCGGCGGCCGGCACGCCGATGACCTTCATGAAAAGCTTCACGGCCTCGCCGCGCTTGCCCTCGGCGAGCATCGCGTCGATCTGCGCGCGAAAGTCCGGTGGGTTCGGCGTCGCCTTTCCGTCCAGCATGAAGGGCGGCTCGTAGACGACGAGCTTCTTCACGGGGAGCCCGCTCGCCGCGCCGCGAAGGGCGAGCGCCGCGCCCGACGAGATTCCGTACATGAAGACCGCACCGCCGACCGTGGCCTTCGCGACCACGGCCGCGAGATCTTCCACTTCGCGCTCGACGGCGTACGGCTTGGTGTCGCCGCTGTCGCCGCGGCCGCGTCGATCGTAGTGGAACACGGTGAAGCTCTTCGCGAGCTCCGCCGCGAGCGCCGGCATCGGACCGAACGCGCGCCGACAGAACGCGCCGTCGACGAGCACGAGAGGCGGCCCGGCCCCGAGCTCGTCGTAGGCGAGCGTCGTCCCGTCCTCGGACTTCGTGGTCTTCATGCGAGCGCGCTTCCCTCGCGCCACGCGTCGAGCCCGCGGCCTCCCACCGATCGACGCACCATGTATCGCGACGCCACCCCGAGGCAGCCGAAGCCGTAGCGAATCGCTCCGCGAAACGAGATCGTCTGCATCCCATCGAAGTACAACGTCGGACACGAAATCTCGCCGATCTCGAAACCGAGCCGAACGGTCTGCGCGATCACCTCGTTGTCGAACGCGTAGTCGTTGCGATTGTCGGCGAGCGGCAGCGCCTCGAGGAGCGCGCGCGAAAACGCGCGATACCCCGTGTGGTACTCCGAGAGGCCGACGCCGAGCATCGCGTTCTCGAGGTGCGTGAGCCCGCGGTTCGCGACGAACTTCCACCACGGCATGCCGCCCTTGAGCGCGCCCTTCATCAAGACGCGCGAGCCGAGCACGAGATCGTAGCCGCCGAACGCGACCATCGACGCCATCGCGGGCACGAGCTCCGGCTTGTACTGAAAATCCGGATGCACCATCACGACGACGCCCCCGCCGCCCGCGAGCGCCTCGCGATAGCCCGTCTTCTGCGCCGCGCCGTAACCCAGGTTGCGACTGTGGACGAACACGCGCGCGCCGAGCGACCGCGCGACCCGCCCCGATCCATCGCGGCTGCCGTCGTCGACGAAAATGAGATCGTCGACGACCCCTTTCGGAATCGCGCGGATCGTTCGTTCGAGCGTCGGCTCGACGTCGATGCCGGGCAGAATCACAGCGACCTTCAGGCCGTTGAGCATCGGCGCAACCTAACATCGATCGTGTTAAGGTGGGCGCATGGCGGGTCGCGTCTTCGTCACGGGGGTAGCGGGATTTCTCGGGAGCAACCTGGCCCGTCACCTGCTCGATCAAGGGCATTCGATCGTCGGCTGCGACAACCTCGCGGGCGGTTACGAGGACAACATTCCGCGCGGGATCGAGTTCCACCGCGTCGACTGCAATGACTTTGGTCAGATGCTCGCGCTCTCGCGCGGCGCCGACGTCGTGTTCCACACCGCCGCGACCGCCTACGAAGGCGCGAGCGTCTTCAGCCCGCACTACGTGATGCAGAACATCGTGACCGCGTCGTCGGGCGTCTTCAGCGCGGCCATCGCGGCGCGCGTGCGGCGCATCGTCTTTTGCTCTTCGATGGCGCGCTACGGCGCGGCGCCGGTGCCGTTCACCGAAGACCTCGCGCCCAAGCCGGTCGACCCGTACGGCATCGGGAAAGTCACGTGCGAGCAGATGCTCGAAAATCTCTGCCGCGTGCACGACACCGAGTACGTCGTCGCCGTGCCGCACAACATCTTCGGCCCGGGCCAGGCTTACGACGATCCGTATCGCAACGTCGCCGCGATCATGACCAACCTCATGCTCCAAGGTCGTCAACCGTTCATCTACGGCGACGGCACGCAGCGGCGAACGTTCAGCTACGTCGACGACGTGGTGCCTTCGCTGGTGCGGCTCGCGTTCGACGACGGCGTCACCTCCGAAGCGTTCAACCTCGGACCGGACGAAGAGTTCGTCTCGATCGTCGACCTCGCGCGGGCGATCGCCGATCTCATCGGCTTCGATCTCCAGCCGGTCTTCGTCGGCGCGCGGCCCCAAGAAGTGCACCTCGCGACGTGCTCGGCCGACAAGGCGCGCGCGCGCCTCGGATACGTGACGCGCACGACGCTGCGCGATGGTCTCGGCGAGCTCATCGCGTTCGTGAAGAAGCGCGGCCCGCGTCCCTTCCGCTACAACGTGCCCGTCGAGATCCAAAGCGAGCGCATGCCGCGCACTTGGGCCGAGCACCTCTTCTAGAGCCGATAGCGCCGCTTGATCGTCGCGAGGTCGGCGAGCGCGCGCGCGAAATCGGTCGGCTTCACCTTCGAGCCGGCGACGAACGCCCAATGCTCCAGCGGAATTTCGTGGATCGACGCCGCCGCGTGCGCGCGCCCACGCGGGTCCATGGTGAGAAAACGCGCGAGCACCTCGACGTCGAAGACCCACCGCGTGAGAAACGGCTCGGCGAAGACGCGCGCGAGCAGCTCGGTCGCGCGAAAGAGCTTCTGCCCGCTCTGCGTGTCGTAGATGGGAAGCGCGAGCGCGATCGAGGCGAGCGTGGCGCCGATGCGTCCCAAATAATGGCGCCACGCGAGTCGCTCGATCGAGCGCCCCATCAGCTTCACGCGCGAGCCGAAGACGACGTCGACGCTGCGGCGCGACTCGAGGATCGCGACGAACGCGGCGAGCTCCGAGAGCGGCGCGGCGAGATCCGCGTCCCAATAACCGACGTAATCGTATTTTTCATCGGCGAGCGCCGCGAGGACGCCTTGGCGCACGGCCTCGGCTTTTCCCGCGTTCCGAGCGAGCCGCTGCACGGTCACGCCGTCGCGCGACGCGCGAATTCGCTCGAGGACGGCCGCGGTGCCGTCGTCACTGCCGTCGTCGACGAACCGAAAATCGACGTAGTGCCCAGGCAACGCGAACGAACGAAACGCGTCGACGTCGAGACGTTTCTCTTCGTTGTAACAAGGTACGACGACGACGACGCGCGCCACCTCAGCGGCCGAGGGCCTCGGCGCGATTCACGATGCGTGGCGTGAGGAAGATGACGAGCTCGTTGCGCTCGTCGCTCGCGCGGCGCCGCTGAAAGAGAACGCCGAGGATCGGAATGTCTCCGAAGAACGGAATCTGATCGATGTTGCGGCCCGTGTTGCGCGTGTAGATGCCGCCGATGACCGCCGTGTGGCCGTCCATGACGAGGAGCTCGGTCTCCGCCTCGCGCTTCAAGATGGTCGGATCGCCGCGCGCCGACGTCTGCGTGAAGTCCGGCTCGTCGCGGTTGATGCGGACGTGCATCGAGACCGATCCGTCGGCGGTCACGTGCGGCCGCACGAGCAGCTGCAGCTTCGCTTCTTGGAACGTCGTCTGAACGCCCTGCGCCGACACCTGCGAAAACGGAAGCAGCGTGCCTTGCGCGATGCGCGCCTCGCGATTGTCGAGCGTGAGCACGCGCGGCGACGAGACGATGCGCACCATGCCGCTCGACTCGAGCGCCGAGAGACGGACGTTCAAGTTGATGTTGTTGTCGACCGAGCCGAGCGAAAACCCGAGCGCGCCGCCGGAGTCCGTGCCGACCGCCGCGGGCAAGTTGACCGCGAAGTTCGGGTTCGGAATCGTTCGCGTGAACGGCGAGAGACCCGCCGTCGGCGTCGTTTGGTCGTAGTTACCGCCGGCCACGCCGACACGCGACGGAAACGCGATGCCCGTCGGGTTGCCCGTCGCCTCGCTGAACGTCGCGTCACCGCCCCACTGAATGCCGACGTCGCGCAGATACTTGCTCGTCGCCTCGACGATGCGCGCCTCGACGAGCACCTGCGGCGTCTGCGTGTCGAGCGCGCGCACGAGCTCCTCGACGTGGTTCAAGTTGCCGCTGATGTCGCGCGCGATGAGGACGTTCGTTCGCGGGTCGACCGCGATCGATCCGCGCGGCGAGAGGAGCTCCTTCGCGCGCGCCTGCAGCTCCTCGGCGTTCGCGTAGCTCACTGGGATGAGCCGCGTCTCGAGCGGCGCGAGATCCATCTCTTGCTTGTGCCGAGCGAGCTCGAGCTCGCGCTCTTTCTGCAACACGGCGAGCGGCGCGACGCGGATCAAGTTGCCCTGCCGTACCATGCCGAGCCCCTTGGCCTGCAAGATGACGTCGAGCGCCTGATCCCACGGCACGTTGCGCATGCGGATCGTGATCGTCCCCTGCACGTCGTCGGCGGTGACGATGTTCACGCGCCCGATGTCCGCGAGGAAGCGCAGGATGTTGTGGACGTCGGCGTCCTTCAAATCGAGATCGATGCGCCGGCCGTTGTAACGCTGCCCCGCCACCGACTGCGCGAACCCCGCCTCGCCGCCGCCGGTCGTCGCCTCTTTCACGCCGTCTTGCGTCTCGCCTTCGTGGATCGACGTGAGCACCCTCGGCACGTCGGCCGGCGCGTCGTCGCGCTCGACCGTTCGCGAGCGATTGAAGCCGCCGATCGGCGACGCGATGTCGTGGCGCGGCACGTCGAACGACCAAACGAGCTTGTCGCCCTCGACCGCGACCTCGCCGTCATCGGACCCGGTCCGATCGATCTCGATGACGCAGTTGCCGCTCTTTTCGTCCTTGAACGCCGACACGGTTCGCACCGCGCCGTGGTACGGCGACACGTCGAGCGTGCGGACGAGCGTGTCCGGAATTTTCGTTCCGCGCAGCGTGAGCCGAACGCGTCCGGTCGCGGTCGTGTCGAGCGAGTACGCCGGCACCGGCGAGAGCCCGATGACGATGCGATCTTTTCCCGCGCTCCCCTCGGCGCCCGGCTGCCGTTCGAAGTGAACGTCCGAGAGCTCCGAGCTCGGCGCGCCGTCGGTCTTGGCCGCGCTCCTGCTGAAGTCGGGCAACGTGCTCGCCGCCGAAGCGCCGGAGCTCGCGCCGTAGAGCATGATGTGCAGCGAGTTGCCGTCCGGCCTGATGCGATACGTCGCGTCGCGCGTGAAGTTGATCACGACGCGCGTCATCGACCGTCCGCCGTCGGCGGGAAACGCGCTCGTCAAAACGCCGCCGGCGAGCCCATGCGCGCCGGTGATCGCCTCGGGCGCGCCGACGACGTCGCTGTTCGACAGGTCGACGATCAGCCGCTTTCGAACGGGATCGAATCTCGCCTGATAAACGGGCGTCGAGCTCCCGACGACTTCGACGTCGGTCGCGCTGCCATCGTGAACGCGAACGTCGCGAACGTGATTCGCTCCACCATCGGCCTGAGCGACCGCGGACATCGCGATCGTCATCGCGGCCGAAAGCCAGGGCCAGAAGCACTTGGTCATGTCGACTCCTCGCACGCGGAAAAACGCACGTTGCGACCGTAGACTGCAAGGCGAAGAACGGCCCAATTTGTGGCGCGTTTGATCAGTCGCCTTCGATCACGCGCTCAGTTCGCGCGCGACATCCCCGTCATCACGTTCGACGCATTTTGGTCGGCCTCGGGATGAAGCGGGAGCACGCGCGTCGCGGGCGGCACCATCGGCTGCGCGGGGTCCTCCCGCGTGAGCACGACGTCTCCGTCGCGAATGCGATCGATGCGCCAATTGAGCTGATAGTCGGCGCCGTTCGTTCCGCCGACGTGCACGGTGTCGGGCCGGCCGATGTAGTCGCCCTTCTTCACGACCCAACCTTTGGTCGTCGGGTCGACGAGCATCGCGCGCGCGTAATCGCCGCCGAGCGAAATGCCGACGAGCTTGAGCTCGTCGATCGAATACTGCCCGAGCAGCACCTGCACCTGCGGCCCGGTGTGCTGTTTGCTCTTGTCCTCGATGAACATGGAGGCGAACGAGCGAAACGGATCGCGCGAGCGATCGCTCTCGGTGAACTCGTTCTCGACGTGCTCGGCTTTCTCCGGCACGGGCCCGGCCCCAGCGTCGGGCGCTTGTTGCGCGCCGCGCGCGGTCGCGGGCGGCGGCGGCGCGGTCGTCGTCGAGGAGCTCGTCCCGCACGCGGCGACGAGCACGATGCAGCAAGCGAGCGCGCGCATCACTTGGGTCCTCCCGCGTTGGCCGGCGGCGGCGTCGGCGCCACGCCAGGTCGCGCGGAGCCAGCCGGCTTCGGCGCCACCGCGTGAAAGGTCGTCGCGATGCACTTCGCCTTGAGCTTCACCTCGTCGCCCTCGAGCTTCGGATCGCTCATCTCGAGGTTCTCGACGTTGATGATGCGCTCGACCTTGCCCGCCTCGTAAGCGAACTTCGCGATCTGGTGGAACTTGCCAGACAGCTCGAGCTTCATCGGAAACTTCGCGTAGAAGCTCTGCGTCTGCTCATCCATCGGCTGCCACGCCTGGAGGTCGACGCCGCTCACGTTCGCGACCTGCTGGAGCGCCGACAAAAACGCGGGCGCCTGCGTGTCCGCCGGGAGCGCGCGATTCAAATCTTTCTGGCGAAGCTGGATCGCGGACAAATCTTCTTTGTCCTTCATGAAGAGCGCCTGCTCGCGCTGCTGCGTCGAGAGATCGGTCTTCAGATGCGTCTCTTGCGACTCGGCGTTCTTCAGCTTCGACGACATGTCGCTGTAGAGAATCACCCAGTACGCCGCGAACACGAGCGCGACGACGCCCACGCCCACGCCGAATTTCGCGGGCGTCGAGAGCTTCGAGAGCGAGAGCGAAGATGCCTGCGCCACGTCAGTACCTCGCCTTCGCGCTGACGGCGAACTGCTTCAGGTTGATCTTCGTGTCCTTGTCGCTCGTCTCGCTCGCGGGGAGCGGCCTCACGTCGTAAAAATAATCGCTCACCCCGAGCCGCCGCATGAACTCGGCGATGTCCTCGCCGTCGCGGGCGAGCCCTTCCATCTTCACGTTGCGATCGACCTCGGCGTACTTCGTCAGCCAAAGTCGCCGCGGATCCCAGTTCGGGTTCGGCACGGCCGTCGGGTTGTCGCGTTTCAGCTGCTCGAGCTTGTCGTGATCGACCGTCGGCCCGCGCCCCGGCGTCAAAATGTGCGAGAGCTCGAGCAGCACCGCCGTCGGCCCGGTTCGCGCCGACTGCAATTTCGCGATCGCTTCCTCGCGCTCTTTCAGCCCGGCGAGATCCGCCTTCACCTTCGGGTGATCGGCCGTTTCTTTTTTGATCTGATCGATCTGCGCCTGCACGCCGGCGTTGTCGTTCGTCATCTTCTTCAGATCGGTGCTCATCGACGCGTGCCAAAGCCCGAGCCCGCCGAGCTCGAGCAGCACCGCGAGCCCGACTGCGCCGAGCCACGCCTGGCTGCCTTCGGCGCTCGCACGACGCGTCGTTTCCTTGCGCTGCGCGAGCAAGTTGACGCGCACGCGCCGCGTCTCGACGTCGCGCCGCTCGCGCTCCCCGCGAAGCCCGAGCCCGACGGCGACGCAGAGCTGCGCCGCACGCGCACGCAAATCCGCTTCGTTGACCGTACGCGGATCGACCGCCAAGTTCGCCAGCGGATCGAGAATCATCACCGGCACGCGCGCGCGTTTCTCGATCGCCGAAATCAGCGGCGCGAGATACGCGCTCCCGCCGCAGACATAAACGCGCTGAATCTCCGCCTCGCCGCTGGTCGCGAGATAAAAATCGAGCGACCGCTGGATCTCCCCCGCGAGCGCATCGCAAGCCTGCGAGATCACCTGATGCACCTGCTGCGGCACCGGCGCGCCCTGCGATGCGGCGATTTTCATCTGCTCGGCCTGCTCGAACGGCACGCCCATCTGCCGCTGAATTTCCTCGGTGACCGTGTTGCCCGCGTTGGTCACCTCACGCGTGAACGCCGACACGCCGTGCGACACGATGTTGAGCGACGACACCGCCGCGCCCACGTTGAGCAGCGCGATCGTCTGGTCCTCGGGCAGCCCGTTGACGAACTCGAACGCGTTCTGCACGCTGAACGCGTTGATGTCGACGATGCCCGGCTTGACGCGCGCCTCGCGCACGACGCTCGCGTAGTCGTTGATCTCGTCCTTCTTCGCCGCGACGAGCAAGAGATCCATCTGCCCGGCCTCGGGCCGCCGTCGCAGGACCTCGTAGTCGATGTTCATCACCTTGATGTCGAAGGGGATGTGCTGCTCCGCCTCCCAGGTGATTTGCTCCGCGAGCTCCGCGGCCGTCATCATCGGCACCGTGATCTTGCGCACGATGACGCTCTGACCGTAGACGCCAATCGCGACGTCCTTCGTCGGGATCTTCTGCTGCGCCCAAATCGCCGAGAGCGCGTCGATGACCGCCGCGCGATTCATGATGTGCCCGTCGACGATCGTCTGCGCCGGAAGCGCCGCGATGCCGTAACGCACGACGGTCTGCCGCTTGCGCGCTTCGCGCAGGTGCACCACCTTGATCGAGCTCGCGCCGATATCGACGCCGACGAGGTTCTTTCCGTCTGCCATGCGCGCTGAATCAGTAGTGTGGCACCGCCACTCGGCGCCGGTCAAAAAAGGCGTTCGCTCGAGCTGACGATTGCGGTATAGCCTCCGCGTGCGTTGGGTGGCGCTTGCAGCAATCACGGCCGCGCTGGCAATCCCTTGCGCCGCTCGAGCCGACGTCACGCACACAGTCGCTCGCGGTCACACGCTCGACGCCATCGCCCACCGCTACCACGTGACGGCGAAGGCCATCATCGAGGCCAACCACCTCCATGACCCCGGCCGCCTGCGCGTCGGCCAAACGCTCATCATCCCCGGCGTTTCAGCCGCGCCAGGCCCCGGCCACGAGCACGAGCACGGCGCGCACACCGCCAATTACGCAGCCCGCCCGCGCACGCCCGGCGTCATCCACCTCAAGCGCCTCGCGACCAACGAAGACGCGATCCTCCGTGTCGGCGACCGCCGTGGCCGCGTTTCCCCTGCCGCGCTGAAGACCGCCGAGCACATGTGGCGCTTTCCGAACGGCGCGACGCACCCGATCGACGGACGCCTCCTCTCGCTCCTCGGCATCGTCTCCAACCACTTCGGCAGCCGTCGAATCGAAATCATCAGCGGCTTCCGCCCGTATTCGCCGACGCAATACACGCCGCACTCGAACCACAACGTTGGCCACGCGGTCGATTTCCGCGTCGAGGGCGTGCCGAACGAGGTCGTGCGCGACTTCTGCCGCACGCTCCACAACGTCGGCGTCGGCTACTACCCGAACTCGGTGTTCGTCCACATGGACTCGCGATCGAGCCCCGCCTATTGGATCGACTATTCGCATCCCGGCGAGCCGCCGAAGTACGACTCGCCCAACGCGGCGATCGACGAGGACACGAGCGACGTCTCCGACGAGGTCCACACCGCGGCGCCTTCCGAAGCGTCCGCGACGCCGGCGGCCGACGCGTCGCAAACGGTTCCGCAGGCTGCGACTTCGGCGGCGGCCAGCGCGACGCCGGCGCCTGCGGCGAGCACAGGGTCACAGCCGACACCGGCCAGCTCCACGAAACCCTGAGCTATTTGGCCCTCTGGCGCCGGGCTCGGGCCTCCGGTGTCAAGACAGACCTTCCGGGGCCGAGTCACCGACGACACCACGCTACGCTAAGCACTTGTAATTACTACACAAGATGGCTGGCACGATCCCAGCAATACAGCTCCTCGAACTCAACAAGGAGCATGACGATGGATCACCAGGCAGCCGTTCACGAGGTTCAAGGCGGGGAAGTGGCGGAGTACATGCCTGTCGTTCACCAAGTCGTCGGCGCGATGCTTCCGCGCCTGCCGCCGAACGTCCTTCGCGACGACCTCGTCGCGGCCGGCACGTTCGGACTGCTCGATGCGCTTCGCCGCCAGAGCGCGAGCCAGCGCGGCGCCGAGTTCGTTTGGTACGTTCGCGTGCGCGTGCGTGGCGCGATCCTCGACGAGCTCCGCTCGCAGGATTGGCTCTCGCGCCGTGCGCGTCGGCGGTTCTCTTCGGAAGAGCGCACGAGCGGCGCTGCGGTCGTCGGCATCGAGGACCTCCCCGAGGAGCGTCGCGCGATCGCGGACGACGGCGCGCTGACCCCGGAAACGTTGGTCTCGGCGCGTTCGGATGCCGACGCGCTGGCGAAGGCGGTCGACCGCTTGCCGGTTCGCGAGCGCAACATCATCACGGCTCACTACTTCGAAGGCGTGCAGCTCCGCTCGATTGCGCGTGACCTCGGCGTGAGCGAGCCGCGCGTGTCGCAGCTCCACGCTCGTGCGGTCGCGCGTCTCCGCGAGTACCTCGCCGAAGCCGCTTGATTCAGCGCGCTGCGTCGAAGCGGAAGGATCGTGGTTTCATGGCGACGGCGAGCACGAAGAGCGTGCTCTCGCGGTCGCGAGCGAGCGGGGGAAGTGGCGTGCCTGCGCGGCGGAGGGTTGCGGTGGCGTCGTCGCCGCGGTCCAGGAGGACCGCGATCGAGCAGCCGGCGGCTTTGAGGGCCCGCGCGAGTGGCTCGGCGTCGGCGACCTCGCCGCGAGCCACGACGATGCGGCCGTCGTGTGTGATGCCGAGCGCGGCGTGAGCCGGCGCGGCCTTGTGCGAGAACGGCAGGCTCGCGCGCGACGTGATGGTGCCCGCGCGCAAGATGGCAGGAAGCTCGGTCGCGTCGACGCCTGGCTCGGCGAGCGACGGGTCGTTCGAGGCGACGATGCCGAGGGCGCCGTCTTTGTGCACGACGAGCGCCGCGTCGCCGTCGTCGGTCGACATCGGGAGCGCGCGTTTGCCGGAGACGACCAGGCCCCGCGCGCGGCGTCGCGTCTCCGACCGCGACGTCCCGCCTTCGGCGGATCCGTCGACTCCAACGCCGAGCGAGAGCGAGAGGACGACGTGCGGCTTGTCGGCTTCGTCGACCTCGTGCGCGGGCTGCGAGCCGGTCTTTGCGTCGGGCTCGCCCGTACCGGCGACGATGCGGTAACGCGCGCGATCGGGGTCGATGCTCGTGAGCGCGACTTCGCCGAGCTTCGAGGTCCAGATTCCGGGGCTCCACGTGGGCGGCGGTTGCGTGCCCGCGTCGGCGGTCCACGCGGTCGCGCCGGTCGCGGCCGGCGGCGTCGGATCACGCATCGTCACGTAGAAGAAATCTTTCGGCGCGTATTCGATGTAGCGGTCGGTGCTCATTTCCATGAGCGGCGTGAGCGGCTCGGACTTGTAGTCGTGGCCGCGCAGCTCGTGGATCGTCATGAAGAGGAAGCCCGTGTGGTGCGGGTTCATGTCGAGGTGCATCGCGTAGTTGCAGCCGGCGGCGCGCATCGCTTTGCCGAGTGCGGTCGCGCTCACGTCGTCGCCCCAGCCGTACATCAAGTGGCCGGCGTGGGTGACGCAGAGGCCGGAGCGCTCGGTCTGCATCGTCGTGCCGGGGAGCGTGTAGCCCCAGAGGAGGCGCTTCGTCGGGTTGACCTCGCCTTGGTCGACGAGGGCGTCGAGGTTTTGGCGGAACGAGACGATGTCGTCGTCGGGGATGCCCGCGAGGCCGCCGATGATCGGTTTCGGGCCCCAGGTGCCGAAGCCGGCGCGGCCGTCGGCGAGGACGATGACGGTCGCTGCGTTCGGCTGCGGCGGGAGCAGGACGCGCTTGTGGACCATCATGCCGTATTCGCCGTGCTCGGTTTTGAAGGCGCCGTTGAACGCGGCGACGACGCGCGTGAGCACGGCAGGATCGCGCGGCAAACGGCCGGGGCCGTGCTGACCGGTGAGCGGTTTGGGATCTTCGGTGCCCGCTTCCATGTCGAGGTCGACTTGGCGCGTGTCCATCGCGACGAGGAGGACGTGCGCGTACGGGCGGTCTTGGTCGGGGCGAACGAAGGTCGTGTAGAAAGTCGGCGGCGGGTTTCCGGCGGGTCCGAACTTTCGCATCCACGCCGGCGAGTAGGCTTTCCAGACGCCTTCGCCGGGCTCCGTGGATTTCCAAATCGAGGGCACCGCGGGCGGAGGCCACGCGCTGGCGCTGTCGTCGCCGGAGCCGCCGCCGAGAATTTGCGGGGGGTTCGTCGCGAGCTCGTCTTGCGAGCCCTCGCGGTGGAAGGTGGCTTGTTTGAGCGAGTCGCGCAGGGCGAAGACTTTTTCTTCGAGCCATGCGATCGGGCCGGGGCCGGTGACGGCGCGCACCGTGTCGACGGCCCAGAAGATGAAGCGCTTCGGGAGGTGGCGCGCGACGTCGGCGTGCATGCCGGGGACTTCGCGTTCGAGATCGCCGCGCGCCAAGTCGAGCGTCGCGTGGCGCTCGCCGCTCGGGTCGCCGAGATCGATCGCGAGTGACGCGTCGTCGAGCGCGAGACCGACGCGTTCGCCGGGAGCGTCGAAGCCGACGTCGATGCGGCCGACGCCGTCGGTCGTGCCGGTTTGCTGAACGTTCGTGATCGCGGCGGTGAGGCGCTCGAGCGTCGTCGTCGCCTGGTTTTCGGTACCTTCGCCGGCGAGATCGAGCGCGGTGACGCTTTGTTCTTGGCCGTACGCGAACGTCGCGAACGCGGCGCGCGTGCCGCGAACGACGAGGGCGTGATCGTCGCCGAGCGGGGTCTGCGTGAGATCGTGCGCGCCGGTGACTGCGAGCGGGTGACCCTCGGGCGTGAGACGAACGCGGACGCGCCAGACGTCGCGGGGTCCTCCCGGGGTTTCGCTCGAAAGCGCGAGCGCGAAACGACCGAAGACGAGGTCCGAGAGGACGCCGCCGGACGGCTCCCAGCGGACGTCGCGTGGCTGAACCGTGCCGCCGGTCGCGGTGCCGATCGCGCGCGCGAGCGACGACGGATCGTTGTCCGGCGGCGAGCCGCGGAGCGCCGCTGCAAAGAGCCCACACGCGCCGACGAACGCGAGCGGTCGCCAGCGCGGGCCAATCGCCTGCGCGATGCGCACGTGGAGCGCACGGCTGGGCTCGGTCACGAGCGGTTCGCTGATGGGCGCGGTGTGCACTTGAAACCCGACTACGTTGGCGCGAGCCGAGGGTCAAGATCTTGGCCCTGTTGGGTGCGCATTCGTAGAAACGCTTGCATGCGGGTGGCACTTCTCGGGGTTTGTCTTTTGGCGACGGGTTGCATCGAGACGATCCTCACGAACGGCGAAATCGCCTCGACGCGCGAGGCGGCTAAAGCGTTCGATACGGTCGGCGACTTCGAGGTCGCCAAGTCGTCGACCGAGGCGGGCCTCGCGCAGTTCGAGGGCATGCATCGGCTCGCGCCCGACAACGAGCACGCGCTCTTCATGCTCGTTCAAGGTTGGGGCGGCTACGCGTGGGGGTTCGCCGAGGACGCGAAAGAAGAAGCCGAGATGCGCGGCGACATGGGCGCGGCCGAGTATCACAAGAAGCGCGCGAAGGCGGCTTACGACCGCGCGATTTTTTACGGCCTCGAGCTCCTCTCGCACGAAGACAAAGGCTTCGACCAAGCGAAGAAGAACGACGCGACGCTCACCGCGTGGCTCAAGAAAAATTTCGACTCGAAAGAGGACGCCGAGAATTTATTTTGGGTTGCGTACGCGTGGATGAGCCGCGTCGATTTGATGCAGGACGATCCGGCGATGGTCGCGGACCTCTATGTCGGCGTCGACATGATGCAGCGGGCGTTCGAGCTCGAGCCGACGTACTACGGCTCGTCGCCGATGGTCGCGATGGCCGCGTATCACGGACGCACCGTCGACGCGGAGCCGAAGCAAGCGCGCGCGCTCTTCGAGCAAGCCCTGAAGAACACCAAGCGCGGCGCGCTCACGGTGCAGCTCACGTATGCGCAGTTCGCTTGCACCATCGCCGACCGGAAGCTCTATGACTCCCTCGTGCACGAGATCCTCGCGGCCGACGATCCGGATCCGAATCAGCGCATGAACAACACGCTCGCCAAGCGGCGCGCGGCGCGCATGGAGTCGCCGAAGATGACGCAGGACTGCGGATTTCCGTAACGGACGATCGGACAAGATTTCCGGACGCGCGAACATGGCGGGCGGCGGATGCGGGTCGCACGATGGCGCGCATGATCCTCGTCACTGGTGCAACGGGAAACATCGGAAAACCGCTCGTTCGCGAGCTCGCGGAGAAACGCGCGGGCGTTCGCGTGCTCGTGCGCGACGCGAAGAAGGCGCCACCCGACGTCGAAGTCGCGGTCGGCGATTTGGACGACGCGGCCGCGGTCGCTCGGGCCACGCGCGGGGTCGATTCGGCGTTCATGCTGTGCGCGTCGCCAGCCCAAGAAGCGAGCTTCGTCGAGAGCGCGAAGAAAGCGGGCGTGAAGCGCGTCGTGATGCTTTCGTCCGGAGGCGTTCCGTTCGCCGTCGGAGGCGGGCCTGCGCACGCGGCGGGCGAAGAGATCCTTCGCGCGTCGGGGCTCGCGTGGACGATCCTTCGGCCGTGGGAGTTCATGAGCAACGCGCTCCGGTGGATTCCGACGGTGCGCGCGCAGGGCTCGGTCTTCGAGCCGGCGGGCGATGGCAAGACGCCGCTCATCGATCCGCGCGACATCGCCGCGGTCGCAGCGCACGTGCTCGTGAGCGAAGGGCACGATGGGAAAATCTACGATCTCACCGGGCCGGTCGCGATTGGCCGCGCCGAGATGGTCGAGACGCTCGCCAAAGCGATCGGCAAGCCGCTTCGGTACGTCGACACGCCGGAGACGGCGTTCGGAGATCAGATGACGAAAATGGGATTGCCGGCGTTCGTGCTCGAGCCGGTGCTCGGATTTTACCGGATGGTGCGCGAAGGAAAGATGGAGGAGACCAAGCCCGACGTCGAGCGTCTGCTCGGGCGCAAGGCGCGCTCGTTCGCCGATTGGGTCGCGGAGAACGCGCGCGCGTTCGCGTGACAGCCGCAGCGCGCATCGTCTACTGTCGATGCGATGCGCACGCGGGCTCTTGCTTTCGGATTTTTGATCTCGCTCTGCGCTGCGCCGGCGCACGCTGACCCGATCGTTTTGAAATTCGGGACGCTCGCGCCGCCTGCGTCGCCGTGGGGTCGCGTCTTTCGCGTGTGGGCGCGCGCGACCGACGAGCGCTCGCACTCGGCGGTGCAGATCCAATTTTTTTGGAACGGCACACAAGGCGACGAGGGCGCGATGGTCGGAAAAATCCGAACCGGTCAGCTCGACGGCGCGGCGATCACCGCGCTCGGGCTCGGGCAGATTTACAAGCAGGCGCTTCTCTTTCAGCTGCCGGGGATCTTCGCGAGCTGGGAGAAGCTCGACGCCGCGCGAAACGCGCTTCGGCCGCAAATGGATCCCGAGTTCGAGCGCGCGGGATTCAAAATCGTCGGCTGGGGTGACGTCGGCACCGGGCGCTTCATGTCCTCCGGATACGAAGTGCGCTCGCCCGACGACTTGAAGCACAAGGCGACGTTTTACGAGCCGAGCGATCCGATCGACCCGATGTTTTATTCCGTGCTCGGCGACATCACGCCGCGGCCGGTGCCGATCCCCGAGGTGCTGCCCGGGCTCACGTCGAATGCGATCACGGTCGTCAACGTGCCGCCGCTCGTCGCCGAGCAGCTCCAGTGGGCGTCGCGGCTCGATCACTTGAACACGCTGCCGACGCATTTCGAGATCGGCGCGCTCGTCGTGAAGTCGTCGCGGCTCGCGTCGCTTCCGGCCGATGCGCAGAGCGCGGTGCTCGACACCGGACGCGTCGCCGGCGAGGCGCTCACGACGACGATTCGGCACGAGGACGACGCGGCGATGGCGCGGCGGCGACAGCGCATGACGGTGCACGAGCCGACCGCGACCGAGACGGCGCAGTGGAATCGTCTCTTCGCCGAGACGCGCGCGCGCTTGCGCGGGACGACGTTCAACGCGGCGCTCGTCGACGAGGCCGTGCGCCGAGGCAGTTGATGGCGAAGAAATCGACGCTCAACGCGGCGCTCGCGGTGATGGCGCTCCTGCTCATCGTGGGCGGGGTCGGGCTCTTCTGGGTCGCGTGGCGCGGAGTTCGCGTGCTGCAAAAGGAAGCCGTCAGCGGCGCGGCGAGCGCGACTGGAACGGCTGCGACGCTCGCAGGAAAGACCGACTACGTCGGCACGTGGACCAACGGGTTCGAGACGCTCACGATCGATCCGAGCGGTCAGGGCGATTGGTCGGAGACGCGCTCGGGCGCGAAGACCGACGTGCACGGGACGGTGAGCTTCGGCAAAAACGAGATCGTCCTCGACGCCGTCGTCACGAAGAAGAAGCTGCACTTGGACACGCCGCCGCACGCGAACAAAAACGGAACGAACGCGATGACCGTCGACGGCGTGGAGCTCGAAAAGAAATGAGAGCGTGGCTTGCGCTGCTCCTCGTCGCGGCGCGTCGGTCGGGAAAAGGGACTTGCGGGAAGTATCTCGTCTTCGCCGAGGAGCAGCGCGCGGGCGCCGGGGACTCGCACCGAAGTGGGTGCGGCGATTTCGGGACCATCCCGAAGAGCAAGCTGCAGATCGGTTGGAGCCCGCTCGAACCATGAGCTTCTCGCGGCGGAGCGCGTACGACGCGACGCCCAACGAGCTCGCGCGGGCTCTCGCCGAGCGACGCGCGCGCGGCGAACGGGTGATCGATTTGACCGAGTCGAACCCGACGCGCGCGGGGATTCCGTACGAGACGACCATCCTCGCGGCGCTCGCGAGCGAAGCGTCGATGCGTTACGAGCCTGAGCCGCTCGGGCTCGCGAGCGCGCGGGCGGTCGTCGCGCGCGAATTCGACGTGGACGCCGCGCGCGTCATGCTGACCGCGAGCACGAGCGAGGCGTATTCTTTTTTGTTCGCGCTCTTTTGCGATCCCGGCGACGAAGTGCTCGCGCCGGCGCCGAGCTATCCGCTCTTCGCCGAGCTCGCGGATCTCGCGGGCGTGAAGCTCGTGCCGTATCGGCTTCGTTACGACGGCGCGTGGCACGTCGATCTCGCGTCGCTGCGCGCGGGCAAGAGCGAGCGCTCGCGCGCCGTGCTCGTCGTCAGCCCGAACAATCCGACCGGCTCGCGGCTCGCGCGCGCCGAGCTCGCGGCGATGGAAGAGCTCGATTTACCGGTGATTTGCGACGAAGTGTTTGCATCTTACACGTTTCGCGAAGGGCGCGATTCGGTGGGGTGCGCGGCGAAGGAAGCGACTCGCGGACTCGTGTTTTCGCTCGGCGGGCTCTCGAAGGAAGCGGCGCTTCCACAGATGAAGCTCGCGTGGACGATCGTCGGCGGGCCCGCCGCGCTCGCGCTTCCGGCGATCGAACGGCTCGCGTGGATCGCCGACGCGTACCTTTCGCTCGCGACGCCGGTGCAGCACGCGCTCGGCGCGCTCGTCGCGTGCGGGCGCTCGTCGCGACGTGCGATCGCCGCGCGTACGCGGCGAAACTTGGACGCGCTCGATCGACTGGTCGCCGGAACCGCCGCGACGCGGCTCGATCTCGAAGCCGGTTGGTACGCGACGCTCCGCGTGCCGCGCGTTCGCTCGGAGATGGAAACGTGTCTCCTCGCGCTCGACCGCGGCGTCTACGTTCACCCGGGATCGTTCTTCGGCTTCGAGGACGAGGCTTATCTCGTCGTCAGCTTGCTCGCGCCCGAGAAAGATTTCGAAGAGGGCGCGGCGCTACTCGTCGACGTCATCCGATGAGCGCTTCGAGCTCGGCGGGAAGCGCCGACTCGACCGCGAACGCCGGCACATCGTTTTCGCCCCCGAAGCCGACGAACGACGCGTGGAGCGCGTGGCGTTTTCCGTCGACTTTCTCCGTGCTGCCGTAGAGGGCGTCGCCGACGAGCGGATGCTCGATCGACGCGAAGTGCGCGCGGATTTGGTGGCGCAGCGCTTTTTCGACGGTCGCCTCGACGAGCGCGTGGGCCGCGCCGCGCCGGATGACGCGGTAGCGCGTCGCGGCTTGGCGCGGCGCGTAGCGCATCACGTCGCGCGGGGTGATGCACGCGAGCACGCGGCGCTGATCCTTCGGGTGGTTCGCGATCGGATGCGCGATGGTTCCTTCATCGGCGAGGCCGTCGCTCTCGCAGACGAGCAAGTATTTTTTTTCGATGCGACCGTCGAGCAGCGCGGCGCGGAGAACGTCGAACGCGGTGGCGCTGCGCGCGACGATGACCAAACCCGACGTGCCCGTGTCGAGACGGTGAAGCACGCCGGGCTCGCGCGGGCCGTAGCCGATACCGGCGAGCGTCGGGAAGCGGCCGAGAAGCGCGTTCACGAGCGTGCCGCATTCGTTCGCGCGGAGCGGCGCGGTCGGCTGTCCGGCGGGCTTGTCGACGACGAGCACCTCGGGCGACTCGAAGCGCACGACGAGCGGCGCATCGGGATCCGCGACGGCGGGCGCGTCGGGCGCGGGCACTTCTTCGAGCGCGATGGTGATCGTCTCGCCCGTTCTGACGGGCGCGCCTTTCGCGCGGCGGCGACCGTCGACGCGGACGTGACCGCCTTCGATCGCGCGCTTCACGCGCGCGACGGACAAACCGGATGCGAGCTTCGCGGCGGCTTTGTCGAGACGCGCGCCGTCGAGCTCCGCGGGCACGACGTAACGCTCGCCTTCGCTCATGTCAGGCGGAGCGTACCTCAAAGAGGCGCGGTCGCGCGACCGGGTCTGTCGCCGCGGCGATCCAATCGTGCAAACCTTGAACGTCCTCGGGCGGCAAGAACGGCGCGACCTCGTCGACGTGTCCCACGCGCGCGCGCGACGCGCCGAGACGGAGCGCCGCGGCTTTGGCCGTCGCGGCGACCATCGGGTGCGGCGATTGAACGAGACGAACGAGATCCGGCACGAGCTCCGCGAGACCGAGCTCGCCCGCGATGATCGCCGCGAGCGGCCGTTGATCGACCGTGCTCTCGCGCCGATCGGCGAGCACGCCGCGCAAAAATGCGATCGCGTCGCTCCCCGCGCCTCGGCCGGTCGCGCGGTACGAAGGCTCGAGCCCGATGCGCTGCGACCGCGACGGCGACGCGAACGCCGAGCGCGCGGAGCCGAGCAAGCGATCGAACTCCGGATCGAGCGGGCCCGACGTGCTCGCCGTCTCGTCGAAATCGAGCGCGACGCGGCGGCTCTGCTCGCGTGCGTACGCTTCGAGGTGGACGAGCAAACGTTCGAGCGGCGCGGCGCCTGCCGTGCGCCCGGCGAAGAGCTCGCGATCGGTTTCGAGCGTGACGAAGCTCCAGAGGGTCGACGGCGTCGCGGCGGCGTCGCGTCCGTACGCGGTGTGCACGTGGAGCGATCGAACGGCCGCCCAGCGAAGCACACGCGGCGCATCGGCGTGATCGACGAGCACGCCCCACGGGACGATCGCGAACGGCGCGTGGGTCATGCCGACGCGACGCATCGGCGCGGCCGCGCGACGCCAAACGAGCGCGACGCCGGTCGCGGCGAGGAGCGCGCCGATCGCAGCATGAAAAAGGCCGAGCTCGCGCAAGAGCCCCGCGCCGACGCCGCCGCCCGCGAGGAACAAGCTCGCCGCGACGCGCGGCCCGAGCTCTTGCGCAGGCACGAGGCCGACGTACCGGAAATCCGGCGGCACGGCCAAGCTGGGTTCGTCGTCCACGCCATAGTGTACGCTTGCATCGTGCCGACGTGCACGCAGTGCAGAGCCGAAGTCGCGCCCGGTGTGCGCGTTTGTCCGCGCTGCCACGCGCTCGTTCCGCTCGATTCGAGCGGCGCGCTCGCGCCCGGCGTCACCATCGATCGCGGGGATTCGAAGGTCGTGGTCGACGAAAAAATCGGTGAAGGCGGCATGGGCGTGGTGTTTCGCGCGTGGCGCTTTTTCCCGCCCGGCGATCCGCGCGGCGCGGGAGGACCCAAGCCATTGGCGCTGAAGGCGCTCCGCGCGCACCGCGCTCAGAGCGCGCGCGTCCGCGAATACTTCAGGCGTGAAGCGGAGGCGCTTCGGGTTCTGTCGCATCCCAACATCGTGCAGTTCGACGAGATGTTCGAGCACGCGGACGCGTCGGTGCTCGCGATGGAGCTCGTCGACGGCGAAGCGCTCTCGGCGATCGTGAAGCGCCACCGCGCGCGCGCGACGCCCGGATCGATTCCGTGCATGCCGGCGCTGCGCGCGCTCGCGTATTTCGAGCAGCTCGTCGGCGCGCTCGCCGCGCTCCACGCGATGGGCATCGTTCACCGCGACGTCAAACCGCAGAACGTGCTCGTGCGACGCGACGGCATCGTGAAGCTCACCGACTTCGGCATCGCCAAGCACGGCTTCGGCGAAGCGGCTTCGCGACCGGTGACCGAAGCGGGCATCGCGCCGGGCACGGGCATCTACATGTCGCCGGAGCAAGTCGTCGGCGCGCCGCTCGACGGACGGAGCGATTCGTATTCTGCAGCGATCGTGCTCTGGGAGGCGCTCGCCGGGCGCACGCCGATTTCGCCGAGCGGAAAATCCGAAATCGAAGTGCGGCAAGAGCAGCTCGCGATGCCTGCGCCGCCGATTCGTTCCATCTTCGCGCAGCTCCCGCCGGCGATCGACGCGTTCTTCGAGCGGGCGCTTGCGAAAGATGCGAACGCGCGATTTCCCGACGCGATCGCGATGGGCGCGGCCGCGCGCGCCGCCTTCGGCCAGGGCGAGAGCGACGAGTGGCGCGCGCTCGCCGAGATGGCCCACCACGCGCGCTCGCCGATCCCATCCGGCACCGCGCGGCTCGGAACGCTCCGCGACATCGTCGTCGCGCGTTACCGGACCGCGCCCATGCCTACTCGGGACAGATGAGCGTGGGCGCGCCGCCGTCGGTGCCCGGCTGACAGGTGCATTGCGCGCAGCGATACGTGCCGGTGCAGCCCGCGGGAACGGTCGAAACGCCGGGCAAGAGACCAGCCGGAACGGAGCACGTCGCGGCGCCGGCGCCCGATGGACAGTCGACCCGCGCCGTCGGGGCGTAGTCCGGACAGCAAGGGCTCGCGACCGTGCAGGCGTCGGTCGTCGCATCGGTTCCGGCGTCACCTGCAGGACCGGTCGATGAGCACGCGACGATCGCGAGCGCGGCAGCCACGATGATCGTCCGGCCAGCGATCATCGTTGCCTCGTCACCGCGCGGGTTTGACCGTGAGCATGAGGAGCTTGAGCTCGTTCTGCGCGTCTTTGTTCTCGGGCTCCGCCGCGAGGACCGTCTCGAGCTCGCGCATCGCTTCGTGCGCGCGGTCGTCGCGCTTGAGGAGCTTCGCGCGGAAGAGCCGCGCCGGAATGCACGACTCGTCGAGGACGAGCGTTTTGTCGAGCGCGGCGATCCCCTCGGCCGGTCGCGAGAGGCCCGCGAGGACGCGCACCCACGCGTAGAACGCTTGCACCAGCGGCACGCTCGCGTCTTGCTCGCGCGCGCGCTCGACGAGACGAAGCGCGCCGTCCACGTCTTTGTGGAGGAGCGATTGCTCTGCGCGGCGAACCGTCGCGACTGCGTCCGCGGCGCTTCCGGAGAGCGCTGGCTTGGGCCGCGGCGGCGCGGGCGTCGCCGACTTCGGCTGCGTCGAAGGTTGCGGCGGCGTCGCGCGCGGCATCGGCGTTTGCCGCGGAGCTTGTGACGTCGGCGGCTGCA
This sequence comes from Polyangiaceae bacterium, assembly GCA_036488725.1. Classification (GTDB taxonomy): domain Bacteria; phylum Myxococcota_A; class Polyangia; order Polyangiales; family Polyangiaceae; genus DASXHD01. Next base: position 225,582 of record DASXHD010000003.1, read on the forward strand.
CGCGCATCGCCGAGGTCGACGGCGGGCGGCGAACGGCGAGCAAATCGCTCCAAGAAATTTTCTTGCCGGCGGCGCGCATCGACGGCGGCGGCACGGCTTCGTTGGGCGGCAGAGAAGTCGGCGGCATCGGCGCGGTGCTCGCGGTCGGAAACGGCGGCGGGTTGCGAACGCGCATGCTCGACGGCCGCACGCCCATCGGCGGCTTCGCTTGGCCGGGCACGAGGAGCTGCCGCGTCACGAGCGCGACGAACAGAAACGTATCGAGCGTGTCGGGCGTCGCGTCCGAGCGCGTGACGAGCTCGATGAAGTGCGACGGCTGCGCGCGGAGCTCGCGAAGGAGCGCGCGCTCGTCGTCGGTGAGGTCGGCGAGCTCGAGCGTCGAGTCGGGGTGGATCGCTAGCAACAGCCCGCTCGCGCGCTCGACCAGCTTGCGGATGCGCGTGCGATCCTTCCACGCGCGCGCCGCGGCGAAGATCGTGCTCAGCGCGTCGACCTCGAGCTTGTCGAGCGAGTCGTCGCCGAAGAGATCGACGTCACGATAAAAAGCGAACGACGTCGCCGGATCGAGATCGACGAGCGCTTCGATTTTTTTCGTCACCTGGATCTCGAGCGCGCGCAAAAGATCGACGCGCGCGAGCGACTCGCGCTCGACGAGGAACTGCCCGAGCCTGACTCCCGCGCTCTTCGCGCGCGAGACGGCGTCGGCCGCGTCGGCGTCGCTCAAGTGTCCGGCCGCGACGAGGAGCGCGCCGAGCGGCGCGACGAGACGGCCCGTTCGCGCGCGGACAGGCGCGCCGCGAACGAAGTAGAGCTCGTGTCGCGTGCCGTCGGGCTCGCGCAGCTCGATCGTGCCGGTGAGACCGTGATCGAGCATGTAGACGAGCGTGTTGACGAGCGGCGTGGTCGCGAGCGTCCCGCTCGCGGTGGGCTTCGTGCCCGTCGGCGCGAGCGGCGGGCTCGGAGTCGGATGGGCCGACGCAGGGCGGGCGCCGCTCACCAGCTCGCCGGCGTCGGGCTCTTCGCGACGCGGATCCGGCATCGCGTATTCTCGCCGTCCCGCCTGCGGCGGATCCGGCGCGGGAGGCGGAGGGGGCGCGCGGCGCTCGACGGGCGCGGGCTTGGGCGCCGAGATCGTCTCGCCCTTGCGCCACTGATCGACGCCGAGCACTTTCTCGATGCGGAGGCCCTCGTCACCGGTGAGCGCGAGCTCGACCTCGAACGGCTCGGAGTATTCTTCGCCGCTCTCGTCGAGCACGAGCCGCGCAGACGGACCGCGCGAGGTGCCGCGATTGGACGCGATGACCTCGGCCGTTTCGCCCGACGAGAGACGGACGACCGTGCCGGCGGGCACGAAGCCGAGCGTCGCGACGAGCAACCGAAGCACCGTTCGATCGGCCGTATCGGCAGCGCGCTGCGCGAGCGCGGCGACGATTCGCTCCGGCGTCGGAGGCGGCGGGCTGCGATCGGCCATGCGCGCGAGGTAATCGCGCGCCGACGCGACGATGCGCGCGTGGAGCGAGGGCGCGCGGGCGCCGCGATAGACCGCGCCGTCGCGATCGGCGCGCGCGAGCCACACCGTTTCGTACGCGACGACGCTTCGCGCGAGCGCGGTACGCTCGCCGCTCGACTGCGACGCGAGAAGCAACGCGACGCGCGGCAACACGTCGTCGCCACGGAGCGACGGCGCCGTGAGCGCAGCGAGCGCGACGCGAACGAGCTGGCGCCGATCTTCTACGAGCAGCCGCGCCATCGCAGTCGCGAGCATCGCCGTGCTGGCCGCGAGCGAAATTTCGTCGGCGTCGAGATCCGGCTCGGTCACCGCCGCGAGGAGCCACGGCGGCGCGCTCGCGACGTCGACGATCGATCGCGCGACGTGCGCGACCGCGCGCGGCACATCGGCCTCGCCCGCGTGGAGCGCCCGCAAGACGCCGACCGCCGACGCGTGCACGCGCATCACGCGCGGCTCGATTGCGAGCCTCTCCATCGCGACGCCGCGCGTGCGCGCGGCTTGACTCAGCGCGACCAGCGAGAGCGGGCCGTGTGACGGCAGCGGAGCGGCGCGATCGAGGAGCGCGCGCGTCTGCGTCGCGAAGGCACGCACTTGCTCGGTCGTCGGCGCCGCGGTGCACACGAACGCGTGCGCGCCGCATCGCGCGAGGAGCGACGACACCGTCTGCGCAGCCTCGTGCACCGCGCGATCGGCGTAGAGCATGCGGTCGCTGACGAACGTCGCCGACTCGGCGAAGAAAATTTCGAACGGCTTCTCGCTCGTCTCGCGCGCGAGATCCGCGGCGAGCTCGGTCGCGGCGCTCTCGTGACCGCTCGCCTCTTCGAGGAGCGTCGCGAGCGCGACGACCATGCGCGCGTGCCGCTCGGCGTGCTCGTCGCGCGGAAGGATCGCGTCGGGCAAGAGCTCCTTGCGCAAGGTCGGAACGGCCGACGGACGATCACCGACCGCTTCGGCCGCTGCAGGCCCCGCGTGCCGCGCGACGACCGCGGCGACGGCGCGTTGCATTTCGATCGGCATCGGCCGCTCGGCCGCGGCGACGAGCGTCGGCATCTCGCCGGCCGGCACGGCTTCGAGCAGCGGCGACACGCGCGCGACGTCCTCGGGGTGTTGCGACGCGGTGCGAAGAAGCGTCTCGAGCGCCTCTCGCCCGAGCATCGCGCCGGTGACCGCCGCTTCGAGCTTCGGCGCGTCTTTCGGTCCGACGCGGCGCGCGACGCGCTCCACGAGCGCCTCGCGAAGCGACCGCGCGTCATCGTAACGGCGCGACGTGTAGAGCTCGGCCGCGACCTTCCGAATCGCACCGAGCACCGCGCCGACGTTACGCGTCCGCGCGCCCTGCAAGAGCGCGTCGGTGTAGAGCTCGGCGTAACGCTCGTCCCAACGATCGAGCCCGAGCTGAGACGCGTAGACCGCGCGGATCACGTCGTCGGGCGCGAGCGGCGAAGCCTCGTCGCTCCACGCCGCGCCCGCATCACGCGCCGCGTGGACGCGATGCGCCGCCTGCGTCTCGTCGCGAAGCGACTCCGCGCCGAACTTCTCTCGCGTTGCGATGTCCCCGAGCCCGGCGACGACGCACGCCTCGATGCGCACGTGCGGAAGCGTCGCCTCCCAGAGCGTCGCGCCGACGTCGACGTCGCCCGGCGCCGCGACGGACGCGAGGAGCGTCTTCATCTCGCCGTACGCGAGCCCCGGCAAGAGTCGAAGCACGCGCACGCCCGCCTCGAACAAACGATGAGGCACCGCCGCGAGCGGCCGCGCGGGCTCCCAAACGACGTGATCGAACGCGGCGAGCCCGAACGGCCGCACCGTCAGCGCGATGGCCGCAGTCCGTTTGCGATGCACCTCGATGCACGCGTCGAACGCGCGCCGCAGCGCGGGCTCCGCCGCGCCCGAGTCGAAGCCTTCGAGCACGCCCGCCGCGAGCGCGTTTTCCCACGCGCCGAGCATCGTCTCGATCTCGCGAACGCGTGGGTCCTCCCGCGCGACGACCTCGTGGACCGGCGTGAGGTCGGCCGCGTCGTCGACGACCTCGGCGCCGTCGGGCGCCGAGCGCGTCGTGTCGCTCGCGACGCGCATCGCCGCGATGACCGCGCTCTGCATCTCGCGTGCGGACCCATATCGCCGCTCGGGCTCCCACGAGAGCGCCTTGTCGATGAGCCGCACGAGCTCGCCCGGCAGGCCCGGATCGATCGTCGCGACCGAAGGCACCGGCTCGTGCGCCGCGAGATGGAGCGATTCTTTCTCGTTTTTCCCGCGGTGAATGCGCCGCCCGGTGATGAGCGCGTGGAGCAGCGCGCCGACTGAAAAAAGATCCGCGCGGCCGTCGATGCGATCGATCTGCCCCTTCGCCTGCTCGGGCGACATGTACGCGGGCGTTCCGAGCGCGAGCCCGACGGTCTTGTCGCCTTCGTGACGGGTGCCTTCTTCGCGCGCGACGCCGAAATCGAGCAGCTTGATGACGCCGCTCCGCACGAGAAAAATGTTGGCCGGTTTGAGATCGCGGTGAACGACGCCGACCGCGTGACATGCCGAGAGACAATCGAGCACGCGCTCGGCGATGTGGAGCGCTTGCGACGGGGGGATCGTGCGGCCCGTGCGGCGCCAGTAGTCGCGCACCGTCTCGCCTTCGAGCAGCTCCATGATGAGGAACGGCTCGTCGCTCTCGGTGACGTCGTCGTCCATCACGCGCACGCACGCGGGGTGACCGACTTTGTTCGCGACGTACGCCTCGCGCAAAAAGCGTTCGACGATGCCGCGGTCGCGCGCGAGCTCGGGGTGCATCACTTTGAGCGCAGCGCGCTGGCCGTTACGGTGCGTCGCCGCATAGACGGCCGCGACGCCGCCCACGCCGAGCAGCGAGTCGAGCCGCCATTTCCCGCGCACGGTGGAGCCGACGCGCGACGCTGCGGCGTCTTCTTCTTTGCTTCGCGTCGGGATCGGATCGGCCATGACAGCGCAACGTGGACGTGCGCGATTGGCTTCCCCCTCGACGAGGCCGAACCAGCCGCGCAGAGCGCGCAGCATACCACTCTGAGTCCCGCGCGGCCTTGCAAAACCGGCGCGGCGTTCCTATGTCGAAGGCATGAAGCACCTCGTGCTCCGTGTCGAAGGCATGACGTGCGGCGGCTGCGTCGCGTCGGTGAAGAACGTGCTCGCGCGGCAGCCGGGTGTGAAGTCGTCGAAGGTCGAGATCGGCGCGGTCGAGCTCGACCTCGACGAATCGGCGCAGTCGCTCGAGTCGGTGCGCGAAGCGATCGCGAAGGCCGGTTATTCTTTGGCGTAGAGCAGCGCGATCGACGCGGTGAGCGCGGCGGCGAGCGGCGCGGCCCACGTGGGCACGAGCTGAAACGCGAGCGCGAGCGAGACGAGGAGGCCGGGGCCGAGCGCGACGACCATCGCGCGAATGCTGCGCTCGCGAACCGCGCGCGGGATGGTCAGCGCCTCGGCCGCGAAACGCACGTCGTCCGACGCGAGCGCGACCGCCCACTCGCCGGGGCTCGCGCCCGCCGCGTCGAGCGCGACCGAGACGTCGGCGGCGCCGAGCGCCGAGTCGTCGGCCGACGGGTGACCGAGCACGGCGACGATCTCGCCGCCTTCCGCAAGCGCGCGCACCTCTCCGCCGCGATCCGGCCCGTCGACCTCGGGCCGCACGTGCTCGATGTCGAGCGCGCGCGCGATGGCTTCGCACGTCTCGCGCGCCTCGCCCGAGAGGAGCACCGGCTCCATGCGTGCATCATGCAACTTTTGGATCGCCGCGCGCGCGCCCGCGCGCAAGCCGTCTTGCAGCGCGACGAGACCGACGACTTTTCCGCCGCGCGCGACGAGGAGCACGCTGCGACCTTGCGCTTCGTGCTCGGTCACGAGCTCGTCGGCGACCGCGACGCTCACGCGCTCGCCGAGCAAAAACGCGCGTCGCCCGAGGACGATGCGCTCGCCTTGCGCGTCGATCGCGGTCGCGCCCGAGCCCGCGTGGAGCGGGTTTCGCACGTTCTCCGGCCGCACGTTGCGCGCGCGCGCGGCGCGAAGGATCGCCGCGGCGAACGGATGCGTCGACCCGGTCGCGACCGCCGACGCGAGCCCGAGGACCGCGGCCGCTTCGTTCGAGCCGACCGCTTCGATCGCGACGATTTCCGGCTCGCCGAGCAGCACCGTGCCCCGCGCGCACACGACCGCGATTTGCGCGCGGCCTGCGCGATCGAAGCTCTTGCCGTCGCGATGGACGATGCCGTGCCGCAGCGCGCGCAAGTTTCCGCGGGCGTGGAGGAGCGCGACCGCGAACGACGCGACGGGCGTCGCGAACGCAGCGAGCGCGGCCGCGCCACACGCGATCGACTCGATGGGCTTCGCGCCGTTCGCGAACGCGATGCCTCCGACGAGGACGCCGAGCGGCGCCACCGCGCGACCATCGAGCAGCGCAGCGAGCTGAACGAGCGGCGCCGCGCGCGAGCGCGACGACACGAGAAGCTTCGCGAACGCGCGCTCGTCACCGGTCCACGTCGCCATGACGCGCAGCGATCCGGAGAGCACGCGCGCGCCGGCGACGACCGGCGAGCCTTCGCGTTTGGGCACGTCGGCCTCGGCGTCGAGCCACGGGCTCACGATCGCTTCGCCGGAGCTCACGACGCCGTCGACCGGAACGACCTCGCCCTCGCTCACGATCACTTGCTCGCCCGCGCGCACGTCGCGAGCGCCGCGCGTCTGCGATGTCGCGCCGCCCTCGTTTGCCGTCTTTGCGGGGACCTCGAGCGCTTCGGTCATCGCGCCGCGCGCGGCCCAAATCGGCTCCGCCGCGCGAACCATCGCCATGCACACCGCGATGAACGCTGCGGCGGCGACTCCGGCGAACGACGCGATCGACCCGAGCGCCGCGGAGCCCGTCGCACGCGCGGCGAGCGCACACGCGCACCCGACCGCGACCGCCGCCGCGCCGGTCCACGGCGGACGCACGACGGTTCGCGGCGTGACGGCGAGCGCATAGACGAGCGCGCAAACGCCCGCGACGAGCGCGAGCGGCAACCTCGCGACGTCCCCGCTCGGCCCGACGAGCGACACGCCGACCGCGAGCGCGCCCGACACGAGCCCCGCGTACGCGACCGCCCACGTCCAGCGCGGAGCGCCCTCGGACGTGCGCGCCTTCGGGGTCCGCATCGAAGGCACGGCCTCCTCACGGCGCGCCCACGTGCGAATCGGCATCGACCGCGGCTCGTCTTCCGCCGGCGCAGGCTCGGGCGGCGGCTCCTCGCGCGCTTCGATCGCCGGCTCGACGCGCGGAGGCTCGGCGGTGACGACGTCGTCGTTCGCCGCGGTCGCCATCGACTCGAGCCACGCGACCTTGTGATCGCGATCGCAAAAGTAAATGAACTTCCCGCCCACGAACGCGACCTGTCCGGCGCGAAGCGGATCGACTTCGCGTCCGCACGCCGGACACGTCGATGACATCAAACGCTTGCGACCGCGCCGGCCGACTTCGCCGCGATCTCGCCGAGCACTTTGCGCACGACGGCGACGCCCTCGGCGAGCTCGCTGACCGTGACGACGAGCGGCGGCGAGAAGCGAAGGACGCGCTCGCCGGCCGCGGTGAGCATCACGCCGCGCTCCAGGATTTTCGGCAAAATCTCGCGCGCGACATTTCCCGGCCGAAGCACGAGCCCGCGAAGGAGCCCGTCGCCGCGCGCCGACTCGCAGACGCCCGGCATCTCGGCGACGAGCGCGTCGAGCATTTTTTGGAGCGCTTCGCCTTTTTCTTTCGCGCCCGCGATCAATTTTTCGTCGTCGATGATTTTCAGCACGGTGAGCGCCGCGGTGCACGCGAGCGGATTTCCGCCGAACGTCGAGCCGTGCGTGCCGGGCGGAAGCGCGCCCGCGAGCGCTTCGGTCGTCAGCATCGCGCCAATGGGGACGCCGCCCGCGAGGCCCTTCGCGAGCGCGATCGCGTCGGCGCGCGCGCCGCACCCGTCGTGGCCGAGAAAACGTCCGAGCCGCCCGACGCCGGTCTGCACTTCATCGACGAAGAGAAGCGCGCCGTGCTCGTCGCAAATCTTCCGAAGCCCGGCGATGAACCCCGCCGGCGCGACGAAGACCCCGCCCTCGCCTTGCACCGCCTCGACGATCACCGCTGCGACGTCCGCGCCCATCGCAGCTTTCGCAGCCGCGAGATCGCCGTACGGCACGTGCGTGACCGGCCCCATCTCGCCGAACCCTTCGCGATACTTCGGCGTGCCCGTCATCGAGAGCGCGCCCATCGTGCGACCGTGGAACGCGTTCTGAAAAGCGACGATGCGCTGCCGCGATTGGTCGCCGCGCGCGTAAAAATGATGTCGCGCGACCTTCAGCAGCGCTTCGTTCGCCTCGGCGCCCGAGTTGCAAAAAAACGCGCGCTCGAAACCCGTCCGGGCGCAGAGCTCGGCGGCGAGCCGAATGTTGGGCTCGTTCCAATAATAATTCGACGCGTGAATCACCTTGCCGGCCTGCTCGGCGATCGCCGCGGTCAACGCTGGATGCGCGTGCCCGACGCACGACACGGCGACGCCCGCGGAGAGATCGAGGCAGCGCTTGCCGTCGACGTCGAAGAGCTCGCACCCGCGCCCTCGCGCGACGACGAACGGCGACGGCCGGTAATTTCCATAAAGATGTTTCTTCGCGGTCTCGAGCAGCTCCGAGCTTTTCGACATGATGTTCACTCCATTTTACATCGAAGGAGGGCGCGCGCGATCTCGGCGAAGCCCTCGCCCATCTCGGCCTTGGCGACGAAGCGCGGCGGCACGGCGAGAGCGTGGATCGAGCGGCGCACGTTGGCCACGCCGAACGTCGTCGCCATCGCGGCGAAGCACGCTCG
>DASXHD010000079.1:0-4639 GCA_036488725.1 Polyangiaceae bacterium
TGGACGTAGTGGTCTCCAAGGAGATGGGGCTGTCTCCTAAGATGGGCGGCGAAGGCTAGCCCAGGACCCTGCGACCCGCAAGCAAAACCAAAGCCAGCCGACTACGCCACGGTTGGGGTATAAATCGCCTATGAAATCGCGGTTTGCGCTTCTCGGGGTGGGTGTTGCACTTACTGCGTTCGGGGTGCGTTGCGTTGGAGATAGCGACGGCCCGTCGGACGGCGGGAGCGATGCGACGACCGACGTCGTCGTCACGGACGCGGCGACCGAAGCGGCTCCGACGGATGCAGGCGGCGACGCGGATGCGGACGTCGCGAGCAAACATGCGTATGCCGCGAATTTCAGCGGCTCGTTGCTCGTCTTCGACATGCCGCTGACGAGCGCGTCGCAACCCACGGTCGTGCTGACGTCCAACTTCAAGCAACCGTCGGACATCGAGATCATGCCGGGCGGACTGCAGTTGCTCGTCGTCGACGGCGCGGGCGGCAATGGACCGAAGCTCTTCGTCTTCGACCTGCCCATCACTGCGTCGAGCGTGCCCGTCACTGCGGTGTCGCTCGACTTTCAAGCGATCGATGCGTCGTTCGACACGGATGGCAACCTCTGGCTCGCGGGCTTCGCGAACAAGCTCGAGAAGCTCGTGCTTCCGCTGACGACGTCGTCACAGCCGGTGCAGACGATCACGATGCCGACGGGAAACCTCTTCGGCATCAACGTGACGAGCTCGGACCAGCTCTTCGTCGGCGGCAACGGGCACCTCTATCACCTCACGCTTCCGACCGACGCCGGCGCGTACCCGGACGGCGGCCTCGACAATCAGAACATCGCGGCGCCGACGGGCATCGCGTACACGAATCAAGCGCTTCTCATCAGCAACTTCAGCGCGAGCGTCGTCGACGACCTCGCGGTGCCCATTCAATCGACGACGGTGCCGACGCCGGTCGGGGGAACCGTGCTGACCAGCCCGACGCGTCTGCGCTTCGCGCCGAACGGCGCGCTCGGCGTGGCCGACGCGGTGCGCGGCATCGTCATGCTGGACGCGCCCGCGTTCAACACGGCGAGCGTCGTCGTTCCGGCGCAAGACGGCGGCGCGGTGACCGACCTCCGCGGCATTTGTTTCGGGCCGTGACTAACGCGAGCGAGCCTGTTTTTCGGCGTTTTCCTGCATGATGCGCAGGGCCTTTTCGATCTCGCCTTCGGTCCACGGGAGCTTGGCGATGGTCGACTTTTCGTCGGCGAGATCTTTTTCCATCTGCGTCTTCGCGGCGCGACCGCGATCGACCCACGCCGACTTCTCGGCGATCTTGTCGGCGACGTCGAGCGTCGCGTTGAGCATCATGAGCGCCTTGTCGAGCAGCGCGCGGTAGCGCACGTGCATGATGCCGTAGAAGATTTGGCGCTGGTGCTCGTTCTTCGCGAAGCCGTCGGGCGGGATCGCCATGAGATCGGCGTGGAGCTTTTCGTACATCGCGCCGAGGCGGTAGCCGGCCATCATCGCGATGTGCGCGTCGGTCGTGTGCATCGCGTCGGCGTATGCGCGCTGCGCTTCGAGCAAACCCGCGCACCGCTCGCTGACTTTTTGGACGAAATCAGCTCCGACGGGCATCAGCGCGATGCGCTCGGTCGCGATGCGGCGTGATTCGGCGAGCGCGAATTTCAGCTGCGCGGCGGCGGGCGGCATCTTGCCGGTCTCGCCGAATTTGTAGTCCTCGAGAATGTCGATTCCCTTCTCGATGTCGCGGAGCGCGACGTCGGTGTCGCCCGTTTCGGCGTGCGAGAGACCGCGCGCGCCGAGCGCCGCCATGCGATCGAGCGGATCGAGATCCGCGCGCGCGAGGAGCGCGTCGCCGGTCTCGCCGAGCGGCGTCCATTGCTCGAGAAACGCGTGTAGCCAAACGCAGCGAACGAGCGCGAGCTTCGCCGAGGGGAGCGCGGGAAACTTGGTCGCGAGCGCGTGGTACGCGCCGGCCGCCGCCTCGCGATCCGTGAGCGCTTCGTACGTCGCGCCGAGATCGAAGAGCACGGTCGGCAAGATCGCGTCCGACGCATTCGACTTCACGAGCAGCTCGAAATCGCGCTTCGCGGCGAGCCATTCGGCGTCGTGGAATTCGGCTTCGGCGCGCCGAAAAAGCTCGGGCTCGGTCGTGTCGCGATCCTGCGTCACGATTTGCGTGGAAACTGCAACCTTCACCGGAGGCGCCACGGGCGTGCTCGCGCAACCGAGGATCACCGGCGCGAAGGCGAGCCACTTCCTCATGAGCGTAGTGTGGCCCAGCGCCGGGAAAAGTTCCGTCAGTCTTTCGGCGCCTCTTTTTTCGGCCGTTTTCCGTCGTTTCCGAGGGCGGCCATGCCTCCGCCGTAGACCTCGTCGTTCAGCTCTTTGAGCGCGCTGTCGAGACGGTTCTTCCAGTCGGAGGGGATCGCGTCTTTCGTGTCGTCGTCGATCGCCTTGGCGATCATGAGCCAGTGACGCGCGTCGGCGCGGTAACCGATGCGGTAGTCGGTCATGCCGCGGAGGTACGCGTAGCGGGCTTCTTCGCTGACGTCGAAATGCGATTGGTCCGGCTCGAGCGCGCGGAAGACTGCGAGCGCGCGCTCGTGCTCGTTCTTCTCGTAGTCTTGCTCGCCGCGCACGAGCTCGTCGTGATAGGTCGCGCAGCCGGCGACGACCGAGCCGAGGATCAAAGCGAGAACGATTCGCACGAGCGCGAGCGTATCACGGTCGCGAGCGCGTTTTGGCGACGCGTTCCGTTTCGACCGGCTTCTTCGCGCGGAGACGCGTGAGCCCCCACGAGACGCCGATCGCCAGGAGGACGCCGACGAAAACGTATGCGCCGCGTCCGCTCGGCGTTGCCGGGGCGTGCGTCGCGACGACGTCCGGCGTGGCGCTCACCGGCGCCGGAGCGGCCGCGTTGGCGTTCGCGGGCGCGATCACCGGGCCGTCGTCGTTCCACATGTTCGTCTTCGTGAAACCGACCTCTTCGATGACCGAGCCGTCGAGCCGCTTCGAGATGACGCGCCCGCGATCGGTCGACATCTCGAAGAGGACGTAGTGATACGTCGACTCGAACTTGCGGGTCGTCGATCGAAGATGCTTCAGCTTGTAGAGCGGAGCGCCGGCGCCGCCGCTGACGACGTAGCGAAGACCGTCGCTCGCGCCGCGCTCGTAAACGTGGTCGTGACCCGAGAGAACGAAGTCCACGTGGTGCTGGCGCAAGAGCTCGGGGATGTCGGCGCCGTGGAGCTTCGGGTTGTCGCCGTGCGTGCCGGACGAGAACGGTCCGTCGTGCACGAGGACGATGCGCCACCGGAGGTTCGGCTCGTTGTCCGATTTCTGCAGCTCGCGCTCGAGCCACGTGCGGTCGTCCCCGAGAAAATTGCCTTCGCCGTTGATGACGAAAACCCGCAGAAAACCCCAGCGAAACGTCGTGTAGAATACATGTTTCTCGCGCTGCTCGGCGGTGCCGAAATATTTGAGAAAGGACGCGCCGTTTTCCTGGACGAGCTCGTGGTTGCCGATCGCGGTGAAGAGACAATGGTCGCGGAGGAGGCGGCCTTCGATGTCGAAGAAGCCCTCCCACTGCGAGCCGATGCGTCCGTCGGCGACGAGGTCGCCGCTGTCGAGGATGAAGTCGAACGGCTCGTCGGTGACGCGCTTGACCAAGAGCTCGTGCGTCGCGGTGCCGCCGCGGTCGTCGCCGTAGAGGACGAAGCGGACGTCGCTGACGTCGCCGTCGGACGGCGCGGTCGTGAACGCGCCCTCTTCCTTGCCGCCGCGGCTCGAGCGGACCGTGTAGTGGTACGTCGTCTTCGAATCGAGGCCGTCGATCGAGAGCGTGTGGACGCCGTCGGTCGCCGTCGCGTCGCTGACGCTGTGATGTCCCGGCTCGACCGTGAGCGTGAGCGTCTCTGCGTTTTCGGTTTCGGTGCGAACGACGACCGAGTGCGACGACAGATCCGCGAGGTACGGGCCCTCCTCGAAAACGGAGGCTTGTGCGCTCGCCGTCGCGCTCCACGCGAGCGCTGCCGCGACCGTAGCGGCGCCCACATTCGCGTACATGAGTCGCATCTTCGTCATGAGTCGAATTGCTTCCTCGGGCGGCGCAGTTTAGCGTTTAATTCACGCGCGCGTCGCCAAGGCGTCGCAGTTTTTCAATGGTCGATCCCGATCCGATTTCTCCGCCGGGTGGCGGCTCGTCTCCTGGTGTGTCCGCACCGGGCGGGTCGAAGCCTGGGATCTCCAAGCCCGGCGTCGGCGCGCACGCGTCGGGCCCGGTGCCGACCAACGAAGACGGTCTTCCGAAACGCTTCGGAAAATACACGCTGCTCCGCGTGCTCGCGAAGGGCGGCATGGCGGAATTGTTTCTCGCCATTCAGAAGAGCGTCGCCGGCTTCGAGAAGCTGATCGTCATCAAACGCATCTTGCCGTCGATGAACCAGGACCGCGCGTTCATCGAGATGCTGCTGCACGAAGCGCGCATCGCCGCCACGCTCTCGCACCCGAACATCGTTCAGATCTTCGACGTCGGTCAGGCCGACGGTTTGTATTTCATCGCGATGGAGCACGTCCACGGCGAGGACATTCGCTCGATCGTGCGCGGGATGAAGGCCAAGAACGTGGCCGAATTTCCGCTCGAGC
>DASXHD010000064.1:0-10250 GCA_036488725.1 Polyangiaceae bacterium
AGCGCGACACGACGCCGATGTTTCCCGCCTTGTGGATGTGGCCCGGCATGATTCCGATCTTGCACTGACCCGGCGTGATGATGCCCGGGCAGTTCGGTCCGATGAGACGCGTGCCTTTCAGCCCTTCGAGCACGCGGCGCACTTTGATCATGTCCATCACCGGGATGCCCTCGGTGATGCACACGACGAGCGGGATCTCGGCGTCGAACGCCTCCAAAATCGCGTCGGCCGCCCCGGGCGGCGGAACGAAAATCACCGACGCGTTCGCGCCCGTAGCCTTCACCGCTTGCTTGACGGTGTCGAACACCGGAACTTTGCCTTCGAACTTTTCGCCGCCGCGCCCGGGCGTCACGCCCGCGACGACTTGCGTGCCGTACTCCATGCACTGCTTGGCGTGAAAGCTCCCGGCGCTTCCGGTGATGCCTTGAACGAGCAGCTTGGTTTGTTTTCCGACGAGGACGCTCACTTCGCACCTCCGCTCACGGCCGCGACGATCTTTTGCGCGCCGTCGGCCATCGTGGTGGCCGCTTGAATCGCGAGACCGCTCTCGCTCAAAATTTTTCTCCCGAGCTCGACGTTGGTTCCTTCGAGCCGAACGACGAGCGGCACCTTCAGGCCGAGCTCCTTCGCTGCGGCGACGACGCCGCTCGCGATGACGTCGCACTTCATGATGCCGCCGAAGATGTTGACGAAGATCGCCTTCACCTTTGGCGAGCGCAAAATCATCTTGAACGCCTTGGTCACTTGCTCTTGGTTGGCGCCGCCGCCGACGTCGAGGAAGTTCGCGGGCGCGACGCCGTGTTTTTCGCCGGCGTGCTTGATGATGTCCATCGTCGCCATCGCGAGGCCGGCGCCGTTGACGAGACACCCGACGTTGCCGTCGAGCGAGACGTAATTGAGGCCGACCTCTTTTGCTTCCATCTCGACCGGATCTTCTTCGTCCTTGTCGAACAAGTCTTTCCAAGGCGCGTGACGGAAATCGGCGTTGTCGTCGAAGTTCAATTTCGCGTCGAGCGCGACGATGTCGCCGCCTTCGAGCTCGACGAGCGGGTTCACCTCGCAGAGGGAGCAATCTTCTTTGACGAAGAGCTCGTAGAGCGCCGCGATGACTTTGGTGAAGCGTTTCGGATCGAGCCCGAGACCGAACGCGAGCTCGCGCGCTTGATAACCCGCGATGCCGACGACGGGGTCGACGTGTACGGTGAGAATTTTTTCCGGCGTCTCCGCGGCGACCTTTTCGATTTCGACGCCGCCCTCGGTCGACGCCATGAACGCGATGCGCCGCTTGTCGCGATCGATGACCGCGCCGAGATAAAGCTCTCGTTTGATCGGGAGGCCCTGCTCGATGTAGAGCCGCCGCACTTTTTGGCCTTCGGGCCCGGTCTGGTGCGTGACGAGCTGCATGCCGAGGATCTTCGACGCGAGCTCGCGCGCTTCGGCCGCGCCGCCTTTCGCGACCTTCACGCCGCCGCCTTTGCCGCGACCGCCCGCGTGGATTTGCGCTTTGACGACGACGACGTTGCTCTTGGTCTCGTCGATCAGTTTCTTGGCGACCGCTTCGGCCTCGTCGACGCTGAACGCCGGATAGCCCTTCGGAATCGGCACGCCGTATTTCGCGAAGAGCTGTTTGCCTTGATACTCGTGGATTTTCACGTGACCTTCGCTACCACAGGCGCCGCGCGGCCGTCACCCTCGCCTTCGAACGGCCTTGCCGCCCCGTCGAAACTCGCGGCATCGTCGTTTCGTGCACTCCAAGCCGCGCAAGCTCCGCAAGCCGCACCGCGGCGGGCACCTGCGCGCGGTCGTCGACGAAACGGTGGCGCTCTTTCATCGCCTGCGTTGGGTCGCCGAAGAAGCTTACGGCGAGGAGGGTCGCTCGGTCGCGCGGCGCGGTGTGCTGCGCGGCCTGGTTCGGTACGGGCCTCAGACGGTCGCGGCGCTCGCGCGCGTGCGAAGCGTTTCGAGACAGCACATGCAGGGCGTCGTCGCGGGTTTGGTCGAGGACGGGCTCGCGACCTTCGTCGAAAATCCGCAGCACGTTCGCTCGCCGCTCGTTCGAACGACCGCGGCCGGCGCGAAGCTCGTCGAGCGACTCGACCGCGTCGACGCGACGGTGCTCGCGGCCGTCGCGCGCGGTCTGCCTCCCGACGAGCTCGCCGCCGCAGCGAAACTTCTCGCGGAGATTCGCAAGCGTTTCGAAAACGGCGCATCGTGGCGCTACGCATTACGACAACTGCCTTGTCATGATTCGCGCGACCCGCGCGCGTCGGCGCGGCTCGCGCGTGATACGGTTCGCAAACGGAAGTGAGGCGCTTCGCTTTTGCGTGGGCCGCAGGGCTCGCGTGCTGTCAACTTTTCCCGAACCTCGACGGGCTCGCGACCGTCGGCCCAAGCGACGCTGATGGCGTCGACGACATCGTCGACGTCGCCGATGCATCGCCAGACGGCGGACAGGACGGCGGCATCGCGCGTCCCGCATACAACAAGGGAACGGGGTTTTTCGTGTTGAACGGCAAGCTCTACGACGCCAACGCAGTCGAGTTTCGCATCCGCGGCATCGACAAGGTGCACTGGGACAACGGCGTTCAAGGGCTCACGGGCACGAGCGCGAACACCGTGCGCTGGGCGATCGATTTCACGCAGCCCGCGGCAAATAATGTCGCGCTGCTCGAGGGCAGCGCGAGCAGCCCGGCCGGCACCGTTTACGATCGCACCGTGGTGATGCCGACGCCGCTCGCGGCGCTCGCGTGCTCGACCGATCCCGCCGTGCTGAATGCTGCGGTCTCCGCGTGGGTCGCGCAGGCGTCCTCGTGGACGACGCTCGAGCGCTATTCGATCCTCAGCCTCGCCGAAAACTGGGGCCCGCCGAGCAGCTCGGTCTGGCGCGACGACAACATCTCCGCCATCCAATCGCTGCGGGCGGCGGGTTACCACGCGACGATCTCGGTCTCGACGGGCGGCTGCGGACAAGATCTCGTCGACCTGGCTTCCTACGCCGCCGACGTGCTGAACGGCGATCCGGAAAAGAACGTCATCTTCGACGTGCACGTCTACGGCGCGTTCCCCGACGTGGGCGCGCTCGGCAAGGCGGCCGCCACGCTGAGCGGGCTCGGCGTTCCGATCTTCTTCGGAGAGCTCGGGCCGGGTCGCGACATCGGTCCCTCGCCGACGAATCTGCCGCCTCAAGAAATCATTCAAACCGCCGAGCAGTACGACATCGGTTGGATGGCCTGGGCGTGGGACGACGACAATCTCACCGGCGCACAAGCCGACAACACTTGGTTCGCGCTCTCGTACGAATCCGACTACCAGTCGAGCGCGGACCTCACGCTCTTCGGGCAGCAAGTCGTCGAGGGCTGCATGAACGCGGCGCCGGGCGGCTGCGGATGTCCCGACACGCCCGTGCCCGCGATGACCGTCGTCGAACCCGGTTGCCAGGGCACGCCCGCGCCCGTCTATTCCGGCTACTCGCTCAAGGCGCTCGCCAAACCTGCGAGCATTTTCACAGATGGAGGCGCTCCGTGATTCCGATGCTCAGGCACGTTCTCATGCTCGCGATCGTTTGCTCGTGCTCGAACGACGAGGCCGTCCCACCCGATGGCGGCACCGATTCGGGATCGCCGGTGAACGACGCCGGCGCGGATGCAGCCGACGCGTCGGACGGCGCCCCCACGACCGTGAAGCGACCTTCGTACAACACGGGTCCCGGCTTCTTCGTCTT
The DNA here is from genome assembly GCA_036488725.1 of Polyangiaceae bacterium. Lineage (GTDB taxonomy): Bacteria > Myxococcota_A > Polyangia > Polyangiales > Polyangiaceae > DASXHD01. The sequence continues at coordinate 3,722 of DASXHD010000064.1, forward strand.
GAACGGCAAGCTCTACGACCCGAACGGTCACGAGTTTCGGCTGCGCGGCGTGAATCGAAATCACTACGACTCGTCTTCGGCCGCGGGCCTCGCGAAGAGCGGCGCCAACGCGGTCCGAATTTTCGTCGAAACGAACTACGGAAAGACGTTCCCCGAGCTCGAATCGATCGTCCAGAACGATCACGTCGCGAACAAGGAAGTTCCGATCATCACGGCGCCCTCCACGACGAGCGGCACCGCGACGAGCTGCAACACCGACGCGGCGACGTTGACCGACGTCGTCGCAAACTCGTGGGTCGCGCCCGCGTCGACTTGGACCGCGCTCGACAAATATTCGATCGTCAACATCGCCAACGAGTGGGGCCCGACTAGCAGCACGACGTGGCGCGACTCGTACGTCGCCGCGATCGGTGCGATGCGCGGCGCGGGCTACCTCGGCACGCTCCTCGTCGACGCGGGCGGCTGCGGACAAGATCTCGACGACCTCGTGACTTATTCGAAAGACGTCTTCGAGGCCGACCCGCAGAAAAACGTGATGTTCGCGCTCCATCTCTACGGCAGCGTGAACGACTACCAGTCGTCGATCGCGAGCATTCAGAAAGGCACGACGACCGTCGTCACGCTCACGGGCACTTCGACGTGCCACCCGTTCGCGCCGAATTATTGCCCGACGCTCGGAAAAACGAACACCTACTCGGGCATCACCGCGTACCAAATCAGCGGCGTTCAGGGCATGACGCAGATCAACGGCATGCAGGCCGCGCCGCAAAACGTCGGCGGCGCATCGGGCGCGTGGACGATCACGCTGAACGTCGACAGCACGAGCTTCGCCGCGTACACGAGCGGCGGAAGCGTCGTCGACGGCAACGGCAACGTGAATCTGCGCATCGCGAAGCTCGCGACGCTGCCGGCCGCGACCGGCGCCGCGTACGCGATCACCGAGTTCGGGCCGGGGCGAAACATCGGGCCGAGCCCGACGCTCGTGACGCCGCTCGAGATCGTGACCGCCGCCGAACAGAACGGCATCGGCTGGCTCGCGTGGGCGTGGGACGACAACAACATGGCCGGCAGCCAAACCAACAACGAGTGGTTCGGCATGACGTACAACGGCGCGGGCACGTACGCGAAGGACGCCGACCTCACGATGTTCGGTCAGCAAATCGTCCTCGGGTGCACGAACCCGGCGCCGGGCGGATGCGGGTGCCCCGACGGAACGCCGCTTCCGGCCTACAACGATCCGAACGATCCGTCCGCGCCGCCGCCCGCGATTTATCAATCCGTCGAGCCCGCGTGCTCGGGGACGCTCGCGCCCACGTACCAGCCGCTCTCGCTCAAGCTCGCGCAGCCCGCGACCATGTTCTGAGGATCGGTTTTACTCACCGGGTGGATCGACGCGATCCCAGCGACAGGCCCTGTCCCACCCGTCAAACCCGCGAAATCCCGCGAAATGGCGATCCAGAGGGATCGCTCACGGGTCGGCACGAAGGCTGCACCTACATGTGGCATGCAATCTTGCCGAGCCCGAAAGCTTCTCGCCGACAAGCGCGGCGCCACGATGGTCGAGTACGCGATCCTTCTCTTCTTGGTGCTGGTCGCGGCGGCTGCGGTTTACACGAAGGTCGGCAAGAACGTCCGCATGGCGGGCGACATGACGCAGGCGCAATTCCTGTGAAAGCCCTCGCAGCGCTCGGCGCATTGCTCGTCGCGGTCGGTTGCAGCTCCTCGCCGACCGACAACCCGAACGGAACCAGCGGCTCGGCGGCGGATGGGTCGGCGACCCTCCACGCGGGCACGCACGTCGTCTCGCAAGATTTGAACGACCTCGTCGTCGTCTCGGACGACAAGCTCGTCTACCCGGCCTCGGCGTGGGATGAGCTGAAGGACGCGACCAACGGCGACATTCTACTCGGCGATCGTCAGTCGGCGGACAGCGCGGGTCAGAACCCGGACGGATATCTGCGGCGCGTGCAATCGATCACGCAAGACGCGGGCACGGTGGTGGTCACGACCTCGCAGGCGACGCTTCAAGAAGCGGTCGACGCGCTCCACGTGCAGGGCACGCTGCAGGTCCCGCCGCTCGGGCTCACTGGGCCGATGACCCAGAGCGCGGGCGCGCACTTTCAAGATCTCACCGGCAGCACGAAGATCGGCTTGCTCGATTTTTCCGGCACCAAGCTCCTCGACACGACCGGCAACGTCACAGTCGACAGCAAGACCATCGGCTATCACGCGTTCGCCAACATCACGACCGGCACGCTCAGCTTTTCGCCGAGCTACGACGTCGGCATCGACCTCGGGTTTCTCAGCATCAAAGGGTTTCACGCGACCGCGACCGGCGAGCTCGACGCGACGCTCCTCGTCGACGCGGGCGTGCAGCTCCAGACGACGCTCGACAACCAGACGTTCACCGATCTCGTCGCGCAGAAGATCTTCGGCTCGCCGACTTCGACGATTGCAGATTACAACGTTTCGCTCGGCAGCCTGAAAGTCGGGCCGTTCAACATGCCGTCGAGCGCGCACTTCACGGCGACGCTCTCGTGCGACTTCGCGTGGGGCGGGCCCGTCGAGGTGAAGGTCGGCGGAACCGCGAAGGCGAGCATCACGGCCGGCATCAAGTATGACAACGGCTCGATCTCGCCGGTGTTCGACAAGTCGGGCTCGCTCACGCAGACCGGGCCGAACTGGACGATCGACGGCGCGACGCGCGCGTACTGCTCGATCAAGCCGACGCTTCAGCTCAATTTCTTCGGCGTCGCCTCGGCGCAGCTCACCGCCGAGGGTTACGCCGGGCTCGGCGGGTCGGTCGTTTGCGGCGGCAAGGACGGCAGCGGCAACTCGCTCGGCTTGATGCACGGCGACGCCGAGGCCGGCGTGTCCGCGACGGTGCTCGCGAAGGTCGACCTCCTCGGTCTCTACAAGTGGCAAAAGGAGTGCACGCTCTTCGACTTCAACACCGAGCTGCAGAAGGACGATGCCTTCGTGCTCCCCGGCGGGTCGAGCGCGACGTGCTCGCTCGGCGGCGGCGACTATTCGCTGCCGCCCAAGCCGCCGGCCGATCCGAGCTCGTGCTTCGGGAGCGATTCGACGTCGGGCTCGGGCGACTCGGGCTCGCCGATCATCGCGGGGACCTGCACGCACGACGAATGCACCGCGGGCGACAAGCTCGGGCAGCAATGCGACTCGTGCACGATGAAAGTGTGCGCGCAAGACCCGTACTGCTGCGACACGTACTGGGGTCTCTCGTGCTTCGAGGACGTGAAACAGCTCTGCGGGAAGACCTGCAGCACGAAGTGAGGAGCGAAATGGAATCCTATCGAAAGCTTTTCTACGTCGTCGTCCTCGCGGTCACTGCGGTCGCGATTTACGGTCAGCTCGGTCAGTCGATGCAGTGAGCACGGCGTCGAGGCGAGGCCCGCCGCGCGCGAGGACCTCGCCCGATGCGTGCAGAATGCACGAATTACCCTGCCCCGCGACACGCGGCTCGCCGACGCCCCAATTCGCGTTGACGACGTGCGTCCCGAGCGCGCGGAGCAGCGCGGGACGCGTGTCTCTTTTTTCGACCCACGCGCTCGGGAAAAGAAGCACGTCGTGGGGCGGGAGCTCGCTCGCGAATTGGATGTCGAAGCAGAGGGCGATCGTGACGCGGAGGCCTTCGACCTCGACGACCGGATGCGGCGCGTCGCCCGGCGTGGCCCACGTCTCGGGGTACCAAGGGTGGCGCTTTCGGTAGTGGAGAAATTCGCGACCGTCGGCGTCGAAGCCGATCATTGCATTGTACAAGCAATTGCCGGCGCGCTCGACGAGCGGGCCGACCAGGCGCGTGCGGTGGCGCTTCGCGAGATCGGCGAGCGCGCGCGCCGTCGGCCCGTCGCGCGGCTCGGCGAATCGCGCGAGATCGAAATCGCCTTGCGGGGAGACGTATCCGGTGAGCGAGGCTTCGGGGAGGAGCGCGAGATCGGTCGGCGCGGCGAGCAGCTCGTCGACGAGGGCGAGCTGCTGCGCGACGCCAGCGAAACGGGCAGGCAGCTCGAGCGCCGCCAGCCTCATTGCGTCAGGACTTCTTGCAGACTTCGACGACGGACTGGACGCTCTTGGCGCTCTTTTCGAGCATGCCCTTCTCTTCCGACGTCAGCGGGATCTCGACGATCTTTTCGATGCCGCCTTTGCCGACGATCGCCGGGACGCCCATGAAGAGATCTTTGTAGCCGTACTCGCCCTCGAGGAACGCGGCGCACGCGAGGAGGCGCTTTTGGTCGTGGAGGAACGCGGTCGCCATCGCGACGGCGCTCGACGCGGGCGCGTAGTACGCGCTCGTGCCCATGAGGTTCACGATCTCGCCGCCGCCTTTGCGGGTGCGCGCGATGATCGCGTCCATTTTTTCTTTGCCGATGAAGTGCGTCGCGGGGACGCCGTTGATCGTGCACATCGAGAGCACGGGGACCATGTCGTCGCCGTGGCCGCCGAGCACCATCGCGCGGACGTCTTTGATGCTGACGCCGGCTTCGCGCGCGAGGAAGAGTTGGAAGCGCGCGCTGTCGAGGACGCCGGCCATGCCCGCGACCATTCCTTTGGGGAAGCCGGTGACGCGCTTGTACTCGTAGACCATCGCGTCGAGCGGGTTCGAGATGACGATCGTGAACGCGCCGGCGCAGTGTTTTTTCGCGTTGTTCGCGACGTCGCGGATGATCGGAAGGTTCGTCGCGACGAGGTCGTCGCGCGACTGGCCCGGTTTGCGCGGGATGCCCGCGGTGACGATGAGCACGTCGGCGCCGGCGAGATCGGCCCAGTTGCTCGTGCCGGTGATGCTCGCGTCGTAGCCGAGCACGCTCGAGTTTTGCTCGAGGTCGAGGGCTTTGCCCTTCGCGAAGTTTTCCTTCGCCGCGATGTCGAAGAGGACGACGTCGCCGAGCTCCGCGTTCGCGCAGAGCCGAGCGAGCTCGCCGCCGATGTTTCCCGCCCCGATGAGTGCGATCTTTTTTCGGTTGGCCATGTTTGTGGCCATGGTTTAGTGCCGCGAAGGGCGAAGCTCAAGGCGTCTTGTATTTGGCCTTCAGGTACGCCTCGATGTTCGAGACTTCGGCGTCGTTGATGGCGCCGGTCGTGCGGTGCACGGCCACGAGCTCCGCCATGCGGAACGCGAACGTGCCGTTGAACGTGCCTCCGGCCAGGCCGATCATCAGCCCGAACTGCGGCTCGCTGACGTCGAACCCGGTGATCGTCGCGTTTTTGGTGACGGTGTCCACGCGGAGCTGCATCGTCGTCTCACCGATGCGGCGCACCGCGACGACGTGATAGGCGTGGTCCGAGAACGTCCCGCCAGTCGTCGTCAGGAAGGAGTCGGCGCTCGATTCGCGCACCGCCGCTTCGTCTTGGTTGATGTCGAAGACGAGACCGTCGCCCGGTGCGCAGCCGCCGGTGCACTTGAACTGCGTCTTCGCGAAGATGTAGCCGGCCGGCATGGTCGGACTCTCCGACACGACCGCCGCGATGACGAAGTCGTCGGTCTGCCCGAAAGAAAGATTCGGCGGCGTCGTGCCGGCGTCGGGATCGGGCGCGACATAGAGCTGAAAGCCGTTGCCGTTGAAGTCGAGGACGCTGTGACCGTTGAGCACGGCCTGCTCGTAGAGGGGACGAGAGCTCGCACCGGCTTGCACGAGATTCGTTTTGTAAGTGCTCTGGTCGTACCAAGTGTCGACCGCACCCGCGGTGTTGCTGGCGTTGTCGCCGACGAGCCAGAGCGCGAGATCCGTTCCGAACGACGCGGGCGTGAACGCCGCGGGCGCATCGGCCGGCGCGTCGACGGCCGCTTCGGAGCCGCTCTCCACGGGCGCGCTGCCGTCGGTCGTCGCGTCGTTGCCGCCGCCGTCGGGAGGAGCGTTCGAGTCGTCCCCGACGCAACCCAGAACGAAAGCCGTCGCCAAAAAAGATCCCGCCGCCCAATGCCAAAGCCGCATGCGCCGAGTTTACACGTCGCGTAATCTGGTGGGGTGAGCGTCTATCGCCATAGCGCGCGATCGGTCTTGCCCCGCACGTTTCGTTTCAGGCAGCGCGGGGCGTTCGGGCCCGCGCTCTTCGCGATCGTGCTCGCGTTTTTCCTCGGGCCGCTCGGGATCCGCGTCCACGTGACGTGCTCGCGCGCCGCGGACCAATGCGAGTGGAGCTCGTTCGGGCCCGGCGCCGAGCACGGGAGCGTCCGCGTGTCTACGATCGGCGCGCTCGTCGTCGAGCGCTCCGGACCCGTCTCGCATCTCGCGTTCGCGACGACGCAGGGCCACGTCGCGCTCGGGCACGCGTCGGATCAAATCCAAGAAGTCGACGAGGAAGCGCTCGCCGCGCGATTCGACAAGTGGCTCTCGAGCGGAGACGAGTCGTTCGACGGCGGCTACGGTCCGCCGTTCGTTCTCGTCCTCGGGCTCGTCTTGACGATCGTCGGCGCGGGTCTGTGGATCGCGCGCGGCGGGCCCTCGGCGCGCGTCGTCGTCGAGCCGCAGTCGAGCCACGTCACGGTCGTTCACCGCCAGAAGCCTTG
>DASXHD010000107.1:0-46728 GCA_036488725.1 Polyangiaceae bacterium
CTCGGTTCAGAAGGGCCACGAGTTCTTCCAGACCAAGCAGGTCTTCGACATGCTCAAAGACCTCGAAGATCCGCGCGGCGGGGACATGCTTGTAAAATACATCCAATCGAACCCGCACCCGCACTGGAAGACCGAAGCGGCGCTGCGGCTCGCCGAGATCGGCGACGTGCGCGCGGTGCCGTTCCTCGCGTGGCGGCTCACGCAGGACCCGGTCAAGCTCTACAAGAACGACGCGCTCGAAGAGATGCAGCGGCTCGCGTTGAACGACGACGAACGCACCATCGCGGCGCGCATGCTCGCGGACCTCGCGATTTTGTATCCGGACAAGCTCGATCAAATTCGCGCCGAGTCGGAGGACGCGGTGCTCGGTTGGATCACGTCGCACCCGCAGCCGCACGCCAACGGGCTCCGCGCGCTCGCGGTGATGAAGTCGACCAAGGTGTTGCCGAAGCTCCGTCGCTGGGCCGATCCGACCGATCCGCTTCCGCCCGAGGGCTCGCCGCCGCCGATGCCCGACTCGTTCGCGACCGCGCAGAGCGCGCTTCGTTACATCGGCTGGATGCAGGATCCGCCGGCGTGGAACGTGCTCGAGAAACAAATCGCGCGCCGCCCGGCGAAGCTCGACGTCAGCATGGCGTCGCTCCAGCAAGGCGGGCTCGCGATCATCGGCATGTCGGTGAAGGCGCTCGCGAAGGGCGCGGCCGACGGGTTCGCGCAGTGGGGCGACCCGAAGGCGTATCCGGATCTCGTGAAGCACATCGAAGATCCGATGGGGAACGAAGACTCGCGCTACGAGGCGTGCTTCGCGCTCTCGTGGGTCGCGACCGACGACGAGATGAAAGAGGTCGTGAAGAAGGTTCACGACTTCAACAAGCCGGACGAAAAATCGCAGCTCATTCGCAGCTGCTACCTCGAGGCGCTCATTCACCGTCCAGTTTCGGGCGCGAATGCGGGGCTGCTCGATCTCATCACGCCGACGACGGATCCGGGCGTCGCCGCGCAGGCCGCGCGCGCGATCGGCTTCGGCGGCGTCGACACCGGCATCGTGCCCAAGCTGATGGACATGATGAAGGACAACTCGATGCGCAACTACGCGATGCTCGCGCTGCTCATCGGGTCGGACCCCGACACAGCGGGCCGCGCGCTCGCGCAGTACACCGGGTCGGGACCCGAGGCGATGGAGGCGCTGAAGGAGCTCTACGACAAGAGCTTCGGTTACTGGAGCGCCGAGGACTACGAGAAGGGTCTCGTCGCGAAGTGGATCGTCAACGCCGAGGGGATGCGCTTCGTCAAAGTGAACGACGCGCTCCAAGATTGGCCGCGCAACATCCTCGAGCGCGATCTTCAAGGCATCGTGTTCGACAACGGGCCGCACTCGATCACGCGCGTGCAGTTCCGCGTGCGTTTGATGCACGACGCGCTCGGAAGCGATCCGAACAAGCAGAAGCAAGCGGTCGCGATTTTGAAGTTCATGAAAGAGAAGGGCGTGCTGATGGCGTTCCGCAACGAGCAAGGCGCGCTCGGCGACATGGCGCGGCGCGCGTTCTTCGAGGTCATGAACCCGAAGATGCCTGGGCAGCCGCTTCCGGCCGCGGCGAGCGCGACGGGCGCCGGCAACGTCGTCCCGCCGTGAAGTGAGGCGGCTCGACGAATCGTTGCTCGGGTCGGTGAAACACGCGCGCGTCGCGCGCGATGCGCTCGTCACCGACTTCGTCGTGGTGGGAAAATTCGCGGACGGCTCGGAGTCGCATGCGTTCGTGGCGACGCGCCGACAGCCGCCTGTCGCGGACGGGTTTGCCGCAGCTTTTTGGGACGACGGCACGCTCCGTCACTTCGGGTACTACGAGGCCGGCGCGTGCGTCGCGTCGGTCGATCTTCATCCGCCGAGCGAGCACGGCGTGTTCGCGCAAGGACGAAAGATGCGGACCGGCGAAGTCTACGTGCGAGGCACGCTCGAGACGCTGAGCCCGTGGAGCGACAACGACGCAGCGACGCCCACCGAGCAGACGTTCGAGGACTGGGTCGTCGACAAGGTCGAAGGCGTTCGTCGCTCGTCGCCATGATACGACTGCTCGATGCGGACTCTCTTCATAGGGCTTTGTGCGCTCGCTGTCGCGTGTGGAAGCTCGGACGGCGGCGCTGACGGCGGACCCGACGGCAGCGCGAACGACGCGACCGGCGGCGACGCGAGCGCGGATGCCGCGAACGACGCGAGCAGCGACGCGGCGACGGACGGGGCCGCGAGCGACGCCGGCGCGGACGCGCTCCCGAGCGCGGGCTTTTCGTGCGTGCCGGACAGCGGCTCCGACCAAACCTGCACTTGCCCGCCGAGCACGACTTGCAGCTCGACGTGCCCCGGCAGCGGCGACTGCATTTACGACTGCACCACGGGCGACACGTGCAGCGACACGTGCCCCGGCGGCGACTGCCACCAAAACTGCACGAACGCGACCTGCACGTCGAGCGATTGCGGGAGCGGCGACTGCACGCAAACGTGCACCGGCGGCTCGTGCTCGATGGACTGCGCGCCCGGCGGCGACTGCATTCAGACGTGCACCAACACGAGCGCCTGCGCGATCACCAATTGCCCCGGCGGTGACTGCAACTCGGACTGCACCGGCGGGACCTGCACCATCGACTGCACCGGCGGCGACTGCATGCTCACGTGTCACAGCGCGCAGTCGTGCACGATCACGAATTGCACCGGCGGCTTCTGCACGCTCAATTGCAACGGCGCGGCGACGTGCCAGTGCACCGGCGTGAACTGCACGACGACGCCCTAGCTGCGGTACGGCGAGCGCGCGGTGAGCTGCGCGCGCTCGCGTTCGATCTCGACGCAGAGCGGGTGGTCGCTCGCGAAGGCGCCTTCGACGAGCGCCGACGCCGAGCGCAACGCGGCCAGCGCCTCGTCGTCCTTTCCGAGCTCGCGGTGGGCGCGCGCGAGCACCGAGTAATCGCGTGCGCGCATCGGGTGGCGGCTGGGGGCGCCCAGAATCGTGCGGACGTGCGCGACCGCGCAGGCTGCGTCGCCCCGCACGAGCGCGAGCTCGGCGAGCCGACGGCGGAGCTCGTGCGCTTCGTCGTCGAGACGGTAACGCGACGCATCTTCGAGCGCTTCGGCGGCGACGCGCTCGGCCTCGCTCACTTCGCCCCGCAGCTGGAGGAGCTCCGCCCGCCGGGCGCGCGTGACGACGAACGCCGCGCTCGTGGGGCCGAGCACGTCGGCGACGAGCGCCTCGGCGCGCGCGAGCCACTCCTCGGCCGCCGCGAGATCGTTCTCCTTCATCGCGACGTCGGCGAAGTCGAAGAGCGGCGCGATCGAATCGAGCAGCGGAAGAGGCGCCTCTTGCGCCGTCGCGAGGGCACGCGCGTACCAAGCCTTCGCATCGACGAGGCGCCGGTTCTCCTCGTGGATGGCGCCGATGCAGTGCTCGAGGTCGGCGCGCACGCGTACGTTCGATGCGTCCGACAGCGCGAGCCCAAAAAGCGCGAGTGCCTCGGCGTGGAGCCCGGACTGCACGCAGACCCAAGCGGCGCGCCGGAGCACGCTGCCGCGCGCGTCGTCGCCGTCGGGCACGAGGGTGGTCGCTTCGCGAACGAGCGAGAGGACTGCGTCGCGCGTCGGAGCGTCCTCTGCGTGGTTGAGAAGGACCGAAGCGCGCCGCCATCGCTCGGCGTCATGCGGCTTGTCTTCGGGGACGGGCACGAGCGCCATCACGAGCGTCAAGCCGTCTTTGCCGCGCGAAAAATGGACGTCGAAGTCCTTCTCGGTGCGCCGCGGAGCAGGTCCGAGAATGAGCCGAATCCTGCCGTTCCAGGCGAGCGCCGCGTCGACCGGAATTTCGGCCATGTGCTTCAAGCGCCAAATGAGGTGCTCGCTGATCTTGCGCGGCGGCGACATCTCGAACGGCGCCCAGCCGCTTGCGGTGTAGCTCTCGAGTGTCGGGTCGGCGCACGCGCGAACGCGGACGCACTTCTGGTCGTCGGTCTGCGTCGGCTCGTTCCAGCGCTCGCGCGCTCTCGTCTCGGCGTCGTCGGTCCCCATGTCCGTTCATTCCCCGGGGTGCTGGCGATAAAACGCGGCGAGCAACGCGTAGAGCTCGGGGTAAGCGTTGCGGAGCTTTTCCGGCCGTTCGAAGAACGCTTCGGTCGCGGTCGCGAAGAGATCGGATTCTTTGCGTGCGCCGTAGGCGCGGATGGCCGTCGGAATTTTCAGCTCGCACGCGGCGCGCAAACGCGTGAGCGTGCTCGCGATGACCTCGCGCCACGTCGCGTTCGCGCGCGGGTCGACGAGAACCGGAATGCCGTCGCAGACGCCGTCGGCCGCGTCGAGCACGTGCGCGATCTCGTGATAGACGACGTTGAGCCCGTCGTCGTCGTCACGAAACGCGTCGGCGAGCGCGGCGCGCGTGAAGGTCACCGTTTGCAGCATGCCCGGCGCCATCTGGCCGAGCACGCTTTCGTCGAGCTCGTCGACGACGTTGATCGTTCGGAGCCGTCCGAGCTCGATCTCGGGCAAGTTCATCGAGAGCCTGCACGCGAGCGCAGCGATGAAGAGCTTCGTTCGTTCGTCGACTGGCGCGCCGTCGGAGATGAAGCGCTTGGTCGCGACGAAGCCCGCGACGCGCTCCTCGAAGCGCCGACGTTCCGCGTCGCCGAATCGTTTGTAGAATGCAAACTGTCCGGCAAGCGCCGCGCGGTGCGACTCGGCTAGCACGCCCTCATTGTACGGCGCGTTTCACTCGATGACGCACGTCTTGTAGTCGGGGTTTTGATCGACGTGCAGGTGCGTGCCGCTCTCGAGGTACGCGAACTTGAATCCCACGTCGCACGCGATTTGCTCGTCGGCCTTCGTGTAGAACTCGAGCGGCAAGTCGAACGCGTCGCCGAACATGTGGCGCGAATTGTTGGCGCAGGTCCCCGAGCAGCCGAGCGGGTTGCCGCAGAGCGACTGACAGACGTCTTCCTGATGCTTCGGGCTGCGAAAGCCGCTGATGACGTCGACGGGCGTATTCAAGGTCTCGCGAAATTTCTCGAGCGACTCGACCGCGGCCGGCGTCGCGAGGACGAACGAGCCGTAGCCTTGCGAGACCTCGGTGCCGACGAGCTCCTCGAGCTCGAAGTGCGCGGCGACGTCGACGGTGATGGGGTAGACCTCGCCCGTGTCCGGGTCGACGAGGTTGTCGACGTCGAGGAAACATTTCGGCGCCTTCTCGCCGCTCGCGAGGTGGTTCGCATACGTGGCGGTCATCTTCGCGTTTTGGAACGTCTGGATCTTCACGCCCGACGGGTACGTGAGCGCGGGGCACGGGTTGGGCGAGCTCGCGTCTTTCGGCGTCGATGCATCGGCTTCGGGCGTGGCGTCGTCTTGCGCGGCGTCGTCGGTCACGGCCACGTCTGCGCCGGCGTCGGCGTCGTCTGGCGGGGGCTCGTCCGATCCAGGCCCGCAGCCGATCGCGAGGAGCGCGCAGCTCGCCGCGAGGAGCGCGCGCGCCGCCGCGAAAATTCGGACGTCACGAATCATCGCCGGCCCGAGCTGCAATTTGCGTGACGACGCCGTAAGCTCCGCCTCCGATGAAGTGGGTCCTCTGGACGGTCCTCGCCTCGTGCAGCGCGACGCAAGTCGGAGGCAAGGGCGCATCGGGCGTGGTCGCGACGCACATCGAGGCGCCCGTCGGCGCGACGCTCGTCGAAGCGTGCACGCCGAGCGGCCCGGAGATTTGCTTCAACGCGGTCGACGACAACTGCAACGGCGTGCTCGACGAAGGCTGCGGGCTCACGACCGGCCCACTCCAATTCGAGGTCGCGTGGGGCGACAACCCGGCCGACGTCGACTTGCGCGTGACCGATCCGACCGGCGGTTACGTCGAGCCGACGCACGCGAACGACGGCGCCGAGCGCCTGCGTCTCGACCGCGACTGTCCGCGAGACGCCTGTTACGGCCAGAACGTCGACAACGTTTTGTGGGCCGGGCTCGACCCGCCGCGCGGGACGTACACGGTCGATGTCATCCTCACCGACCCGCACGGCGCGACGCTGCCCGTGCAAGTCCGCTTCGGCGCGCGCATCGGAAACCGCTCGTACGGCGCCGACCTGACGCTCGACGCCAAGGGCGACAAGAAACACTTCGCGTTCACGCTTTGAGAATTTTCAGCGCGAAGCTCGCGCTCTCGCCGACGTCGATCGGGACCTCGAGGTCCATCAGCGTCTGGACGCCGATGACCGCGGCGACGAGGAAAAGTCCCACGCCTTTCGACGGCAGGTCCCCGCGGATTTTCTTTTCGCGCTGCGCCTTGGCCGTCGCCTCCGCGAGGCGGCCGATCGTCTCTTCGACGAGCGCGACGTACTCCTTGCGAATCGCCGGCGAGCGCGCGCACGCGTCGAGCAGCTGATACGGGCGGATGCCCCCTTTTTTGGTGAGCGGGTACGCGCCGCTCGTCATCGCGGCGACGAAGCGGTGCGCGATGCCGGCGAGATCGTCGTTCGCCGCGCCGAGGAGGCCGTCGAGGAACGCGCGGCCGACGCGCTGCATCACCGCCCGCACGAGATCGTCGCGATCGCGGAAGTGCACGTAAAACGCGCCGCGCGTGAACCCGGCGCGATCGCAGATGTCGTCGAGGCTCGGCGCGTCGAACCCGCGCTCGGCGAAGAGACGCGTCGCCGCCGCGACGAGCGCGTCGCGCGTTTTTTGTTTCGTCTCGTCGCGTGAAATCTTCTTTTTCGGCACCGCCCGTCTTGACATACGCGGTCGTATGTGAAAATTCAAGCTCACATACGAATCCGTATGTGAAAGGAAGTCGGCGAATGAACGAGGCCTACGAGGCGGACCGAAACGGAACGACGCAAAAACGCGCGCGCGTGCGCACGCTGGACGACCTCGCGCGTCTCTCGTCGCGCGAGCTCGGCGCGATTTACGAGGGCGGCACCGTGCCCGAGCTCTCCGCGCTCGATGGCGACCTCGTCGGGCGGATGCTCGCCGTCCGGAAAATCGAGAAAGCGCTCGCGTCCTTTTCGGGGAGCGCGCGGTTTCCGTGGGCGGGCAAGAGCTTCCGGGCCGAGAGCGCGCGCCGCGGGACGGGCATCAACCGCGTGAAGCTCGGCGGGCGGCATCGGCTCTTTCCGTTCGAGACGTTCGTCGGCGCTTCGGTGCTCGACGGCCGCCCGGCCCTGGTCCTCGATTACGACTTGAGCGACAACCCCGCGGCGATTCGCGCGATCCACGACGAAGTGCGCGAGGTCGCGCCGAAGATTTTTCTCGGACCCGCGTGCGTCAAACGCGCCGGCAAGACGCCCGTGCTCGTTCTCTGGTTCGCGCTCGATGCGTCGCACGTTTGATCATGCGCTCGTGACCGGCGCGGCCGGCGCGATCGGCTCGGCGATCGCCGCGCGCATCGCGGACGAGTTTCCGCGCGCACGCGTCACGCGCGTCGACAAGAACGCGACCGCCGGTATGCTCGCTTGGGACTTGCGCGAGCCGAAGGCGCTCGAAGAAAAATGGCGCGACGCGACGCCCGAGGCGCCGGTCGACCTGCTCGTGAACTGCGCGGGCTTCATGGAGCTGCGGAGCTTCGCGACGACGCCGTGGGAGCTCGGAATGGCGCTGCTCGACGTCGATCTCGTGAGCCCGCTGCGACTCATGTCGCTCGCCGTACCTTCGATGCGCGCGAATCGGCGCGGCGCCATCGTCAACGTGTCGAGCATGGCGGGCCTGGTTCCGCTCCGCGGCGCGGCGTTCTACGGCGCCGCGAAAGCGGGCCTCGCCATGGCGTCGGAGATCGCGCGAATCGATCTCGCGCCGGACGGCGTCGACGTCGTCACCGTGTATCCCGGGCCGGTCGCGTCCGACCTCGAGCGCCGCGCGAGAGCGCAGGTCCCCGCGACGTTCGCGTCGCGCGCGATTCCAACCGGCGAGCCCGACGCCCTCGCGCGCGCGATTCTCCGCGCGCTTCGGCACGGCGCGCCGCGCGTCATCTATCCGCCGTTCTACGCGCCCGCGTTCGAAGCGCTTCCGCTCGCGCGCCGCTTCACCGAGCGTTTCAGCCCGAGGCCGCGCGACTGATCGCGTGGCCTCGAGCCGACGACTCAGTCAGCGGTGCGGCTGGCCGTCGTGCCTTTGCTGCTGCGCCTGATTCTGGTTTTGCGCGTCGAGCTTGCGAAGGTACATGTCGACCTCACGCTCGGCTTTGTCCTTTTGATAGCCGTAACGCTCTTGGAGCTTGGCGACGAGCTGATCCCATTTTCCCTCGATGAGCGTCATGTCGTCGTCGGTGAGCTTGCCCCACTGCGACTTGACCTGACCTTTGATTTGCTTCCAGTCCGCCTTGATGTGGTTCCAGTTCATGGGCGCGGCCCGAGCAACATGCGCTCCATTCGCAAGTGCGCGAGACCGCGGTGACGGCGCGTGGCAGAACGCTGCTCGACGACGAGCGCGCACGTGGCGTAGCATCGCGTGCCATGGCCGAAGGGGAGGCGAAGACCAAAGGGGTCGGCTTCACGAACGTCAAGAAGTTCACCGTCGGTCGCTTCGGCGACGGCGGGTGGACGAGCGTCGTCGCGTCGCTGTCGAAGGACGATCGCGAAGAGCTCCAAGCGATCATCCCGATGGGTTGGTATTCGCTGCCGCTCTACGCGCGCCTCATTCGGGCGCTCGACACGATTCACGGCGCGGGCGACCTCGCGCTCGTGAAAGAGCTCGGGCGCTTCGAGGCCGAGCAAGATTTGACGACCATCCACCGGGTTTTCCTGCGTTTCACGAACCCCGCGTTCATCGTCGAAAAGACGAGCGACTACTGGAGCCGCTTCCACGACACCGGCACGTGGAACGTGACGCGCGCCGATCACGGCGTTTCCGCGGTGCTCGACGGCTGGGGCGTCGTGGACGCGGCGCTCTGCCGCGAGGTCGTCGCCTACCTGACGCGCGTCCTCGAGCTCGTCGGCGCAAAGAACGTCCTCGTCGAGCACCCGAAGTGTCGCGGGCGGTCCGACCCGCAATGTCTTTTCAAGGCGCGTTGGGGATTGCCGAGCTGAGCCTTGCCGCGTAGCCTCGCTCGGCCATGGCAAATCCCTTCGTTCACATCGAGCTCGCGGCCGACGACGTCGACGCGGCAAAAAAATTCTACGGTTCGGTCTTCGACTGGAAGCTCAAAGACTCGGACATGGGCGGCGGCATGACGTACACGATGCTGAACGTCGGCAAAGGCACCGGCGGCGGCATGATGAAGAAGCACATGTCGGGACAGCCGACGGCGTGGCTTCCCTACGTCGAGGTCGCGGACGTCGACGCGTCGCTTTCGAAGGCTCGCGCCGCGGGCGCGAACGTCGTCGTCGAGCGCACCGAGATCGGTCAAGGCATGGGCGCGTTCGGCGTCATCGTCGATCCGCAAGGTGCGTCGCTCGGCCTCTGGGAAGCGCGCAAAGCCGCGCCGGCGAAACGCTCGGCCGCGAAGAAGAAGGCCGCCAAGCCGGCGAAGAAAGCCAAAGCGGCCAAGCCCGCCAAGGCGAAGAAAAAAGGCAAGCGCTGAGCTCTCGCGCGTTCGCGCTTTGACGCGCGCGGTCACGGCTCTATATAGCGAGGAGCCATGAGCCCGTACGCGATGCTCGCGCTTCTCGTGATTGCGTGGTCCGCCTTCGGTTGGTCGGCGGCCCGTCGCTGGAAGTTGATGCGCGGCGGTGCTCCGTCCCCGCGCTTCGACCGAATCGGCGAGCGTCTGCTTGGCACCTACCGCTGGGCGTTCAAGCAAGAGCGGATGGACTACTACCAACCCGCGGGGATCGCTCACAAGCTGATCTTCCTCGGGTTCGTCGTGCTCCTCCTCCGCACGCTGATGCTGTGGGGCCGCGGTTTTTCGCCGACGTTCAGCTTGTGGGTCCTCGCGCCGTGGCAACCGCTCGGCCGCGTCTACGAGTTCGCGAAGGACTCGGTCGCGACGCTCGTCGTCGGCGGCACGCTCGTCTTTTTCTATTACCGCCTCGTCAAGCCGCTCAAACGAACGACCAAGTCGTTCGAGGCGCTGCTCATCCTCGGCATCATCGCGACGATGATGATCGCCGACATGGCGTACGACGGCGCCGCGCACGTCCTCTTGATGCGCAAGATCGAAATGTGCGGCATGGGCAAGGCGTCGCTCGCGACCGCTTCGCAGTGTGACGCGATTCGAACGATCGTCGCGCCGCTCGGCGAGCACATCGACGGCTCGGCCGCGGCGAAGATCGAGTGGTCGCCGTTCCCGGCGCCCGCGGCGACGCTCTTCGCGGTGATGTTCCGCTCGCTCGGCCCCGCGGCGCTCGTGTGGCTCGCGCGCATCGGTTTCTGGACGCACTCGACGCTCGTGCTCCTCTTCTTGAATCTGCTGCCGCACTCGAAGCACTTCCACGTCATCACGGGCATCCCGAACGTCTTCTTCCGGAATCTGAATCCGCCGGGAAGGCTCGTGCCGCTTGCGGACAGCCCCGAGAAGATCGAAGAGCTCATGACGAAAGCGTCGGAGCTCGACGATCCGACGGCTGCGCCCATCGGCATCTCGCGCGCCGAGCACCTCTCGTGGAAAGCGATCCTCGACTTCTACACGTGCACCGAGTGCGGTCGCTGCTCGGAGAATTGTCCCGCGCATCGCACGGGAAAAATTCTGAGCCCGAAACATTTGACGCTCGATCTTCGGAACAACCTCTACGAGCGTGAAGAAGAGTTCCTGGACGGCAAGGACGCGAAGCACCCCGCGATCAACCTCGCGCCCGACGTCATCCACCCGGACGTGCTCTGGGCGTGCACGACGTGCCGCGCGTGCGAGGAGCAGTGCCCGGTCTTCATTTCGTACGTCGACAAGATCGTCGACATGCGGCGCAACCTGATGATGGTGCGCAACGAGTTCCCGAACGAGCTCAACAAAGTCTTCGAAGCGATGATGACCAACGGCAATCCGTGGAACGTGTCGCGCATGGATCGCGAACAGTGGTCCGACGGTCTCGGCGTGCCGCTCATGAAGGACAAGCCCGACGCGCAGGTCCTCTATTGGGTTGGATGCATGGCGGCGACGGACCCGCGCGCAAAGAAAATCGCGCGCTCGGTGGCGAACCTTCTCAAGCAAGCGAAAGTCGATTTCGCGATCCTCGGTACGGAAGAGACCTGCACCGGGGACCCGGCGCGACGCGCGGGGCACGAGCTGCTCTTCGCGATGCTCGCGCAGGAAAACGCGACGACGCTGAACGGCTACAAAGAAAAAGGCGGCATGAAGACCGTCGTCACGGCGTGCCCGCACTGCTTCAACACGCTGAAGAACGAGTACCCCGACTTCGGCTGCAAGCTCGAGGTCGTTCACCACACGGATTTCTTGCTCGGCCTCCTCGCCGAAAAGAAACTGACGCCGACGAACGAAGTCGCGGGGCGCGTCACGTATCACGACAGCTGCTACCTCGGCCGGTACAACGGGGTCTACGAGTCGCCGCGCGAGATCTTGAAGCGCATCCCGGGCGTGGAGCTCGTCGAGCCGAATTATTGGACCAAGCAGCGCGGACTCTGCTGCGGCGCCGGCGGCGGGCAGATGTTCATGGAGGAGCAGAACAAGAACCGCGTGAACGTGAAGCGCACGCTCCAATTGGTTGACACGAATGCCAATACAATAGCGAGCGCTTGTCCCTTCTGCATGACGATGCTCACCGACGGGCTCAAGAGTCAGAGCCTCGAGGACGAGATCAAGCAGATGGACGTCGCGGAGATGCTCGACCTCGCGTGCGCCGAGAAGAAGATCGAAGAAGCGCCGTTGCCGCCGCCCGTCGAAGCGCCCGCGGAGCCGGCTGTCGCGCAGAGCTGAGCTTGGCCAAGGCAATTTGGGAGCTCGCGGGTTTCGCGAGCATGCAAACGTGGCGGAAGCACGCTCAGCGGCCGCGCGAACCGCGCGATGGCGAGCTCACCGCGGCGGCCGCGGATCGGAAAGCGAAAGGACGCTGGTTTCGCGGCTACGCGGACATCGTCGAGCACGTGCGCGAGGGACGCATCGAGGGGGACCTGCGCATCGAGGGCCGGCACGTTTTGTTCGACGGCGATCTCGTCGTGACGGGGAAGCTCCGCATGGGCGACTCGCGATCGGTCGTCGTCGTGTGCGGCGATCTCGACGTCGAGAAGCTCGAGCTCGGCGATGACGTGCTCGTCGTCGCCGGTCGCGTGATCGCGCGCGCCGGCATCGTGTCGCGCCCGAACGAAGGCGTTTTTTCGGTGCACGGCGAGCAGCGACCCGCCAAGCAGCTCCGCTGGCTGCGCGCGCCGTCGTATCGCGCGTACGACCCCGAAGCGCGCGCGATGGTCGTTTATCGCGCCGTGGGCGGCAAGCTCGAGAGCAAAGTCAAAACGTCCCGACGATCGACGCGGTGAGCCCGTCGCGCGTCGGCGCGAGCGACGGCGACCACGACCACGTCGTCGGGCGCGCGTCTGGGTGCAACCGGACCGAGCGCGCGAAGTACGCGTCGAGCGCGGTCAGGCCGATCGCGCCGCCGGCGGCGACCGCGCCGCCGAGCAGTATGCCGAGCCCGCCGTTGAACGAGCCGAGCGCGCCGAACGCGCCGAAGAAGACGCTCGTCGGTGCGAGCGACGCCCACGCGAGAAATGAAATCAGCGCCGGGATGGGCCGGCCGTACGCCGCGTGGAAGAGCGGCGCCGCGAGCGTCGTCGGAAAGAGCGCCGCGATCGCGAAGCCTTCTTGCCCGGTTCCGACCGCGAGCCCGACGAGCACGCCGACCGCGAGCGTCGCCGTGGCGTCGACTCCGATGATGACCGGAACGTAGCCTTTGCCGTCGCCGAGCATCGCCGACGTGCCCGCCGTCACGGGCATGGACTCGGGCGGCAGCGCGCGCGGCCGAGCGCCGTCGAGCGCGACGCAAACGCCGCCGATGCATCGGAGGTCGCCGCAGTCGTACGACGCTTCGCATGCGGCGCCTTGCGTGTCGGGCTGCGCGCGGGCGGCGGTCGTCCACGCGAGCGCGGCGGCGAAGGCGATCACGAATCGTCGCACGCGGCCATCATCGCACGAGTCCCGCGGGAGGTGTCGCGGGCGGGCGCGCGGCGAGACAGCGGTCGAGCGCCGACTGCAGGCTCGCGAGCGAAGAAGGAAGGCGCGCGCGCGCGACGTCGATGGCGAAGCGCGCGTCGTCGACCGGGCTCGTGCGCCAGCCGACGAAGAGAACGCGACCTCGAAGCGCCACCGCGTGCACGTTGCCGTCGCGGCCCTCGTGCCACGCGCGCGAGTCGGCGCTGTCGTTGCGGTCGTCGCCGAGGACGAGCACCGCGTCCTTCGCGGCGTAGAGCGGGCCCGCATGCTCGGCGACCGGCGCGCCCGCGTCGTAGAAGACGAGATACGACGCGTCGCCGAGAAACTCGACCTCGAGCTCGCCGCGCGCGGTGCCGACCCGAGCTTCGCCGAGCGCGCACGAAGGCACCGGCCAGCCGTTGATCGAAGGGCGTCCGCGTCGCATCTCGAGCACGTCGCCCGGCCGCGCGACGACGCGCTTCACGAGCGTCTCGCCCGGATGCTCGGGCGAATCGAAGACGATGATCTCGCCGTAATGCGGCAGGTCCCCGCGCTTGGACGCATAGATTCGATCGCCGGGAAGAAGCGTCGGCTCCATCGATCGCGTCGGGACGACGAACGACTGCATGAAGAATTCGCCCGAGACCGCCGCGGCCGTGGGCGTCGCGACGAGACCGAGCACGATGACGAGCGCCGTCTGCCAGAGCGGCGGCGGCGGACCTTCCGCCAATTTCCACAGGTCGACGACGCAAATGATCAAGGCGCTCACGGCGAGCGCGATCGCGGCGCCGAACGTGAGCCTCCATCCGAGGTGCGGACCGATCGCAGCAGCGCCCGCGCCGAACGCGAGGACGCACGCCGGCGGCACCACGACCCACGCGAGCCCGCGACGCCGGCGCCCCAAATAAAAGTGCCCGACCCCGGTCGACCCGATGAGCGTCAGAAAAAACGCGACGTACTTGCGCCGGGTCATGGAGCGTCCGTGTGCTATACCGAGCGCATGTCGGGGAGGTGTCCGATTTGCGCGAAACCCGCGCCGCGTTCGACCAACCCGAGCGCTCCGTTCTGCAGCGCGCGCTGTAGGCAAATCGATCTCGGTAAGTGGTTGAACGACGAATATCGCATTCCTGCGAATGCGGACGACGACGATCCGTCCAACGAGATGCTTGCGGCCGGGAACCGCAAGGAGCCTTCGTGAAACGACTGCTTTGGGTGCTTTCCGTGTTGCTCGTCGCGCCGATCGCGGCGGCGCAAGATCTCCAGCCTCCGCCGCCGATGACCGGCGACGGGCAGCAGGCGCAACCGCAACCGCAGCCGCAGCCGCAGCCGCAGCCGCAGCCAACGCAGTCGCAGACGCTCGCGCCGCCGCCGCCGATGCAACAGCAAGCGCCACCGCCGCAGCCGACCGAGCAAAAGCTCGATGAGTCGAAGAAAGAAGACAGCGGTCGCGGCCTCGAATTTTTCTACATGAACGCGCAGGGCGGCGGTCTCTTCGACGCGCTCGGCACCTTCTCGAACACGTTGAACATCAAAGAGACGAACGCGGGCGGCGCGTTCATCGGCGGCGAAGCGGGCGTGCGATTCGTGTGGTTCACGCTCGGCATGCGCTTTCGCTACGACTTTTTGCAGACGTTCAACATCTGGCAGCTCGACGCGGTCGCTGGCTTTCACATTCCCGCGGGGAAGTGGGACCCGTACGTCAGCATTCACGGCGGCTATTCGGCGATCGGCTCGCTCGACCCGAAGAGCTTCGACGTGAGCCAAGTCGCGCCTTGCTCGGGCAGCGGCTGCTCGAGCCAAGACGCCGCGAACCAGCTCTCGACGCGCGGCGCGAACGTCGGGTTCGCGGTGGGCGCGGATTATTATTTCGTTCCAGCGCTCTCGTTCGGCGTCGACGTCGCGTTCGAGTTTCTCTTCTTGCACCGCGACCCGCTCGCGATCCCCGCGGCGTGCTCGGCTGATCCGACGTGCAGCGCCGCCGTGACGAGCAACGACCTCTACCAGAAGTCCGGCGACGCCGCGGGCATCAGCCTGCTCGCGTCGGCGCATCTGGCTCTGCATTTGTAGTTTCTTTCGCTTCGTCGCGAGTTGAGGGGACAATACGCGCGTGAGCGTCCTCGCGATCCTCGTCGTCCTGCTGCCTGCGGCGGGACTCCTGTGGCTCGTGTGGCGCACCGATCGGCAGCGCGAGCCGCTCGCGTGGGTGATCGGCACCGCGCTGCTCGGGCTCGTGCTCGGCGGCGTCGCGTTTTTTCTCCGCGAGAAGGTCGCCCAGTTCACGCACCTCGACGTCGACGTTCACACAGTCGGCACCGGCTTCGCGCTCGTCTACATGTTCGCGTGGTACGCGCCGGTCGGCGAAGCGGCGAAGGTCGCGGCGTGCTGGCCCGCGTTTCAGTCGCGACATTTCGACGAGCCGTACGACGGCGTCGTCTACGCGAGCGCCGCGGCGCTCGGCTTCGCGACGATCGAGAGCGCGCTCCTCCTGCACGAGCATCCGCATGCGACCGGCGTTTGGATCGCGCGCGTGCTCTTCGCGCTTCCGGCGCACGTCTTCTTCGCGTCGGCGTGGGGATGGGGCCTCGGGCGCGCGCGGCAGCTGCGTGAGCCTGGCGCGTATTTCCCGATGCTCTTTTTGCTCTCGGTCGCCGGGCACGGCCTCTACGCGCACATCGTTTATGGGCGCGGGCCGACCGCGCTCGTCGCGGCGCTGCCGTTCGTGCTCGCGATGGGCGCGGTCGCGTTCTTCCTCGCGCGCGACTTGCGGAAGCGCTCGGTCATCAGCGATCGCTCGCGCATCACGACGCTCTCGATCGCGTCGCTCGAGGCGCTCTCGAAGCCGCCGTCGCTGCGCGCGTTTCGCGATGCGCTGAAGCAGCGCCAGCGGCCGATCGTGTGGCGCTGGGTCGCGTACGGCGCGGTCGTTCATCTCGGCGGAATGTTCCTCGGCGTCGCCGGCGCGATCCTTCTCGGTCACGTCGGCCACGTCGATTTTTCGGTCGTCGACGAGCACGACGTCTCGACGGCCGGCCCGGTCGCGCTTCTCGTCGCCGGGATTTTGGCCGGATTTCCAGTCGCCGGTTATCTCGTCGCGCGCGCCGGTGAGCTCCCGTCGCTCTTCGAATCGGCGGCGAGCGCGAGCCTCGCGCTCCTTGCGATCCTCGTCGTGCTCGGCGTGGTGGCGCCGGTCGCGGTGGTCTTCGCGCTCGCGCTTGCGCCGATCGCGCTCGGGCTCTCGGCGCTCGGCGCGCTCGTGGGACGCGAGGAAGAGGCCCGATGAAAATATTTTTGCTTACGTGACTTGCCAGCCGGCGACCATCGCGAGCACGTGAGCTTCGCGGCCGCGGTCGACGGGCCCGTCGAAGCGGACGCTGTCCTTGTCTTGCTCGAACCAGAGAACCAAGCGTTCGCCGCGGAACAGGAACTTGTTCCGGATGACGCGCGTCGTCTCTCGCGCGAGCGAAGCCAAGCCAGCATCGATCGCGTGGGCGACCTGAGCGTCGAAGTCGGGCGCTTGCAGCGCGGGCTCCTCCGGCGACGTTGACCGTGCCCTCCGTCGGCGCTTGCGCTCTTCGTATTGCAAAGCGCCTCGGTCATACGCGAACGAAAGGGTCGTGATCGACGGAGGCCTCGCGGCCTGGTAAGTCGACATCATGCCGGCCACGCTCCACGTCATCTTCGGACCTTGCGGTGCGGGAAAGACCACCTACGCCCACGCCTTGGCTCAGCGCGAGGGCGCCGTTCCTTTCATCCTCGACGAATGGGGCGCGCGCCTCTTCGGCCCCGACGTGAAGGGTGCGCTCGACTTCGGGTGGATGATGGCGCGCCTTCGCCGCTGCGAGGCGCTGATCTGGGCGACCGCGACCGGCGTGCTCGCCGCCGGCGCCCCGGTGGTCCTCGACCGCGGCCTGATGCGCCGGGCCGAGCGCGAGCGCGTGCGCCAGATGGCCCAGGCTGCGGGACTGTCGCTCAAGTGGCACTTCGTCGACGCGCCGCAGGACGTCCGCCGGGCGCGCATCGCCGCGCGCAACACCACCAAGGGCGAGACCTTCGCCGCGGAGGTCACCCCTGAAATGTTCGAGCTCCTCGAGGGCGCCTACGAAGCGCCCACGCCGGCCGAGCTCGACGGCGCGGTGCTGAACGTGACCGACTAGCGAGTGAGCGTCACGCGCCTTCGTAGGCCACGGTCGGTTGGACGAGCAGCGCCTCGAATCCGCCGGATGCGAGCGCGCGCGCAACGCGCTCGCTAACGACAATGAATCCGGGCCCGCTCGCAAGTCGGAACATCTCGAGACCCGAGCATCGCTGTGGATCGATCGTGACCGACCCCGTGAAGTAAGGCTTCCCGAATCGGAGCCGATGGGCCGATGAGGACAGATCGACCGCATCGACGCGCCCTATCACATTGACAGCGGAGTAGCCCGTGATGAGCGCTCCCGTGTCCTTTCGCTTCAATGTCATGGGATACGCATCCACGTTGTCCAGTCCGAGGCTGCGAATGAAAGTGAGCAGTCTCTCGGAGAGCAGCGGTACGGACGTGTCGAAGATGTCCGCCATGTTCGTTCCGTACGCGGGGTCGAGCTCCAAGGTCTCGTGCGGAACCGGTCGTGTGAATCTGACGCCGCGAATCCACTGGAGCTCGCCGGTGATCGGCGTGTGCCAGGCCACTTCGATGGTCCCGCGTTCTCCGAAAAGATTCTGTCGCGCAAAGTAGAACATCTTTGTAAACGCAGCGCAGGAAGAGGTGCCCTTCGGAGGGGCAGTCTGCATCGCTCGAGCATGGCACGCCGATCTCTGACGAGCCTCCTTCCGCCCACGCGTCGGTGCCGGCATCCGTCGAGCCCGGGAATGCAGCACGTCGGGAATCGACGGGCCCGCAGTCCATCGGCGTGGCGCTCACGGCGCTTTCTTGAGATGCACGTTTTTGTCGCCGAGGTCGCCGGCGATGCTCCCGTCGAGACTCGTCGATGAAAATACGAGATCGAACGGAATGCTCGGCGTGGCGACCGGGACCGTGCAGGACGCCGCGGTGCATTGACAGGTTCCCCCGAACGGACCGCACGGCCCGAGCTTCTCGCACGAATAGTCGATCGTCTGCGCCGAGTTCTGCGGATTGGTGGACGTGCACGCCGCGCCGTTGGAGCTGAAACCCCAGTTCGGCAGGCAGCTGTAGGGCGCGCCGCCGTCCGGGCCGTTTCCCCAAACCTCCGGCTGGAGCTCGCACCACGCTTTGAAGACCTCGGTCGACTGAACGCCGAGCTTCGCGCGTGAGCCGTCGAACGTGCCTCCGAGGATCGTGAAGACGAACCCCTCGATGTAATTGGCTGGGGCTGGGGCCTGCATGGCATCGGCGGTCAGCCCCGGAGGGTACGCGCCGTTCGGATCGGTCGGAGGGGGCGGCGGTTGCGCATTCCCGAACGTCGCCGTCCCCGTGACGACACCGCCGCTGTTCGACAACGTGAGCGTCAGCGCGTCCGAGCCGGACGGGAACTTGTAATTCTCGACGTACCCAACCCAGGTCCCATCGAGGCTGCTCGTCGTCGACGAAGCATCGGACGGCGCCGGCGTCGAACGGAACCATTCCCGCGACTTGCTGCTCGGTAAAACCGTCCGTCGAGCACTGGACGGGCACGACGCCGCCGTCGCAGTCGTAGTAGCTCACCATCGAAAAGCACGCGGGGTGGTGCTCGCACGTTTTGCCCGCGTCGGCGGCGCATCCGTCGCTCAGCTTGTAAACGCAGCGCAGGGAGAGGTGCCCTTCGGAGGGGCAGTCCACATCGCTCGAGCATGGCACGCCGATCTTTGACGAGCCTGCTTCCGCTCCCGCGCCAGCATCGTCCGTCGAGCCCGGGTGACCGCAGGCGGTGAACGCGACGACGAGCACGAAAACGCGGACGCCCATCTCTGAATGGAAGCACGTCGGGAACTTCTTCGCCCGGCTGCTGTCTCGACCGACGGCCCATGAATACGAGCCAAGCACGCGCGCGCGCGCGCAGTGACGTCGGGCGGATGACCGCGGCGATGCGGGCGGCGACCGCTCCGAATGCGCCGCGGGTCTTGCGCGTCGCGGTCGTCGTCGCGGGGCGCATCGTCGAAGAGCGTGTCTTTTCGTCTCGAACGCGCGCCGAGATGGGCGACGTTCGCTTCGAGGTCGAGCGCGGCGCGTGGGTGCTCTGCGCGCCGCGCGGCGCGATTGGGCACGTCGTCTTGCGCGGAGACCGCGTCGCGGTTCGAGACGCGGTGCGCGTCGTCCTCGACGAGTCGGCGCGCGGAAAGATCATCGTCGGCGCGACGACGATTCTTTTTCAGCTCGCGCTCGCACCGCCGAAAGCGTCGCGTCCGATGTTGCCGCTTTCGGTCATCAAGCGCGACGTCGACTGGCCGCTCACGATCCTCGCGGCAATGAGCTTCTTGTTTCACTTCGGTGTCGTCGGTGCGTGCTTTTCCGATTGGCTCGACCCGATCGTCTCCGAGGACGGCGGCGCCGCCGTGCGGCTCGTCGATCAGAGCGCCCCGAGCGCGCCGCAAGTCGTCGAAGAAGCCAGCGGGGCGACGGGTGCGCTCGCCGATCGACACGTCGCGCATGCGGTTCCAATCGCGAGGCCGGCGCACACGTCGAGCGAAGCGTCACGCGCGGCGTCGCTCGCGCGCGATGCGGACACGATGAAGCTCTCGATCCTCGGCGCGTTCACGGGGGGACCTGCCGTCGAAGCCGCGCTGCGACGGAGCGACGTGCCGCTCCCGGACCTCGCGCGCGTCGCACAAGATCCGCGCGGCGCCGTGCCGACGGGCGGCGAGATTACGTACAGCGGCGGCGCGCCGACGATGCGTTCCGGAAATCTGCGCGATCTCGGCAACAGTCGCGGCGGCGAAGAGCACAGCGGCCGCGAGCGCGCGACCGCCGGTCCTCATGTGGACGTCGCGATCACGATGCCCGAGCAGCCCACGGGCGTCACCGACTTCTCCGGAACGATCGCGCAGCTACGGCCGAGCTTCCGCTCGTGTTACGTCCACAAGGGCCTCGACATGGACCCCGCGATGGAAGGCAAAGTCACCATCGACATCGCGATCGCGCCGAACGGCGACGTCGCCGACGTCACGAAGGTGAGCGGCGAGGGACTCTCTGCCGCGGTCGAAAGTTGCATTCTGCAACGAGCGCGGGGAGCCTCGTTTTCCGCGCCCGGCGGCAGAGGTGCGCACGCGCGCGTTCCGATCGTCTTCCGTCATCAGTGATAGGATTCCGATGAAGTGCGTCTCCTCTCGAGCGCCCTCTTCTGGCGCATCCTCCTCTCGTCGCTGCTCGTCGTCGGCGTGCTCGGCGTCGGGCTCTATCGCGCGTCGCTCGCGCACCAAGAGCTCGAGCAAAAATTCGATCGCCTCGTTCAGCACGATCTGAAGCTCGCCGACGACGCCGAGGTGCTCTTGCGCCTCATGGCCGACCTCGAGACCGGCAAGCGCGGATATCTCCTCACCGGCGATCGCACGTTCCTCATGCCGTACGATCAGGCGCGCCAAGATCTCGAAGGCGTCCTCATCGAAGCGCAAGACACCGCCGAGAACGGAAAAGAAGACGAGCGCGTCGCGGCGTTCGGGCGCCTCGTGCACGACTGGATTCGCAGCGTGAGCGAGCCGCAGATTCAAGCGCGCCAGCATGGCACGCCGGTCGAGTCGGAGGAGGTCGCGCTCGGCAAAGTGCGCACCGACGAGATGCGCGCGATTTTGACCGAGCTCAGGAACGACGCGATCAAAGACGCGCGCGATCAGCAGAACTCGTCGTTTCGCTCGGTCGAGCAATCGCGTCGCGAGACGACCGGGATTTTGCTCGTCGCGATCGTGCTCGCGCTCGCGTCGGGGATTTGGATCGCGCGCGATCTCGCCGGCGCGACGTCGCGACTCGAGGAAGCGCTCGTCGCGACCGGAAAGCTCGAGCCGCTGCCGCAGCTTCCCGATCGGCGCGACGAGCTCGGCGCGGTCGGGCGAAGTCTCGTGAAAATGTCCGAGCTGCTGCACGAAAAAGACTCGAGCCTCAAGCGCACGCTCGCCGAGCGCGAGGCGACGGTCGAGGATCTCACGCGCGCGAATGCGGCGCTCGCCGCGCGCGACGAAGCGGGCCGCGCGTACGCCGAGTTCGTGCGCGAGCTGAAGACGCTCGAGGTCGGCGCGCTCACGACGTCCGGTCTCCGCGGTCTCGTGCGCCTCGCCGACGCGCACGTTGGAGCCGTATTTTTGCTGGATTCCGCCGATCGCCTCGTGCCGGCCGCGGCGTGCGCGCTCGACGGGCGCACGCTCGACACCGAGATCTTCGGCGCGAAGGGCCTCGTGCAGAGCGTCGTCGAGACGCGCGAGCCGCGCGTCCTCGATCGCGAAGCGCTCGGCAAAGACGCGCCGGAGATCGACATCGGCGTGGGCAAAGTGCGCGTCGCTTGGGTGCTCGCGCAGCCCGTCGCGGTGGGCGAAGAAGCGGCCGGCGCCGTGCTCCTCGCGCGCACGACGCCGCCGACGCCCGAACGCGACGAGCTCGTTCGCGACGCGACGCGCCAGTTCGCGGTCGGCTTGCACAACGCGTGGACGCACGCGCGCCTCGGCGAGAAGACGAACATCCTCGCCGAGCAAGGCGACACGCTCAAACGCGCCAACCGCGTGAAGACCGAGTTCCTCGCGTCGATGAGCCACGAGCTCCGGACGCCGCTCAACGCGATCATCGGCTTCGCCGATTTGTTGCTCGCGTCGCAGCGCGAAGACTTGAGCCCGCGCGCGCGCGAATCGCTCGAACGCATTCGCCGAAACGGCACGCACCTCCTCACGCTCATCAACGACGTGCTCGACCTGGCGAAAGCCGAGTCTGGCCGCGTCGACGTGCGGCTCGCCGACGTGGACATGGGGCAGCTCTCGCGCGCGTGTGTCGCCGAGGTCGACAGCCTGCGCGAAGGAAAATCGATCGAGCTCGTCGTCGACGCGCCGGCCGCGCTCGTGCTCGTCAGCGACGCGCAGCGCATTCGGCAGATCCTCCTCAATTTGCTCTCGAACGCGATCAAGTTCACCGAGGAGGGTCAGGTCAAAGTCTCGGTCGCCGAGGCTGACGGCGAGGTGCGCGCCGCGGTGAGCGACACGGGCCTCGGCATTCCCGAGCATCTCCTGCCCGAGCTCTTCAAAGAGTTCAGCCAGCTCGAGACCGGCGACGGCAAGCGCTACGCGGGCACCGGCATCGGGCTCGCGCTGTCGCGGCGGCTCGCGCACGCGCTCGGCGGCGAAATCGAAGTGAAGTCGCGAGTCGGTCAAGGCTCGACCTTCACGCTCGTCCTCCCGCGCGCCAAGCGCGAGGTCGCGTCGAGCGTCGACGTGACGACCCAGCTCTCCTGATTCAGAAGGCGACGACGGTCGTCGGCGCCGGGCTCTCCGGCCCGTGGAGAAACCCGTCGTACGTCGCGATGTAATTGTCGCCGGAGCCGGTTTCGCCCGGGATGATGCCGTCCTTCTGTCCCTGCACCACGAGGTCGCCGCCGTGCTCGATGGCAAGCGAGCCGGTCGTCACGTTGCCGAGCTGCGGTTGATTGGGACCGGGCGATTGCGCGGCGAGCGTCGTCTGACGAACGAAATCGCCGCTCGCTGGATCGATCTGCACGATCCGAAGCTGCGTGTGCGCTTCGCCGCTCGGCGTCGACTTCGAGCTCGCGTCGGCGACGAGCGCGCCTTCTCCCGCCGCGATCGCGACCGACGGCGTGGCGAACGACGAACCGATGACGACGTAACCCAATGAACACCGGCGCGCATTTCCGGAGCGCTGCACGAACGCGATGTACTGCGGCGGGAAAGGCGGCTCCTCGACCGCGGTCCCGACAGCGTACGTGCAGCCGCGCAAGCGGACCGAGTCGCCGAGCGTTGGCGCCGATGCGTTCGGCGGAAGCGCGTCTTGCCACGCGTCGGTCGAGGCGCTTTGGAGCGTGGCGCTCGCGCTGGCCTCGTCCGCTCCGTTGCTGCACGCCGCCGCGAAGCACGCCGCGAGCGCCATCCCGATCAGTGACTTCGTCATGAGCGCGCTCGGGTGCAAGCACGCGGCCAAGGTAGATCCATGGGCCGTGCGCGTACGTTAATGAGGACATGCGCGTCGCCGTCGTCCTCTTGATCGCCGGGTGTGCGGCGCACGCGCCGAGCGCGGTCACACTCGCGTCGCCGGCGTCGCACGCGGTGCCCGTGCGCGGCTCGCTCGTTGCGCCGCCGCCCGCGAGCTACGCGTGGCGCTGGGTCGGGGATGCGCCGGGCTTCGGAAAGTCGTTCTATCGGTCCCCGCGCGAAGTCGCGCGCGGCGATCTCTCGTGCAGCTTCACGTACGAAGAAAAACCGTTCAGTGCGTGGCTCGCGTGCGCCGGCAGCGATGGTCGCGAGCTCTGGCGTCACGACTGGGCGCACGCGTTCGTCGAGGACGCGGCGCTCGCGCTCGACGGCGACACGCTCTACGCGGCGCGATTCTCGGACATCTCCACGGGCTGCACGCTCTGGGCGTTCGATGCGCGTAGCGGCCGCGTGCGCTGGTCGAGGCCGCTCGAAGGCATGGGGTCCATCGCGCACAGCGAGTATCTGAACTCCGTGCAGCTCGAAATTCAGGGCGGGCGCCCGGTCGTTTTCGGTTGGGAGAGCGCGGGCCGTTACATCGAGGCGGTCGATGTGCTTTCGGGTCGAACGGTGTTTCACACGATCGTCGCGGACGTGCGAAACTCTCCGGCGCCATGAGCCCGCAAGAAGCGATCCTCGCTTTCGCCAATCGTCAGCTCGCGCACCATCAGCTTTTTCGCGCGCTCCTCGCTCACGGCGACTGGCGCGTACCGACGCCGCCGAGGGCCTCGCGGCCGACGATCATCGTGAACGACGCGGCGATGACACCGAGCATCTGGGCGTTCTCGACCGAAGACGCGTATCGCGCGTCGTGCGCGCAGACCGGCGCCGAAGCCATCGGCCCGATCGCGCGGCTCACGCAGCTCGACGACGCGCTCGTCGAAGACGATCCGCGCGTCGTGCGCCTCACGATCGACCCCGCCTCGCCGATCGCGTTCCACATTCAGACCGACGAGCTCGCGTCGTTTCGCAAGCTCGCTCACGGCGTGCGCGTCGAGCGCGCGATGGCCGCGCGCGACTACCCGGCGGTGCGCGCGTTCGAGCGTTACGCCGTGCCGTATTTCGGCGTCCTCGGGCAAGGCCACAACTTGATCACGCTCCCGTCGGAGCGCGGGAAAATGCTCGCCGCGTTCACCGCGGCCGACGCGATCGACGCCTTCCTCGCCGCAGGCTCGGAGGAGAACCGCGCGTCGGTGAGGTTCGCGATCGTCGACGGCGATCAGCTCTTCGGCATCGTGCAGGACGTCGCGCAGGGCGTGCTCATGAACCCGATGGGCCCGCGCACGTTCGGCTTCGAGCTTGGGACCTGCCGCGAAATCGCGAACCGATGAAACCTTCCGAGCATCGCGAGTTGGCGGACGCGCTGCGAGCGCGCGTGACCGAAGCCAAAGGCAAAACGGATTCGACGTTGCGGACGGCCGCGATGAATCGCGCGGCGCTCGCCGAGCCGTTCGGAGCGCTCGTCGCGCAGATCGACGAGGCCGCTGCGCGAGTCACCGACGACCAGGTCGCCGCGGTTCGCGAAGCGCTCGGCAGCGACAAGGCAGCTTTCGAAATCGTGATGGCCGCCGCGATCGGCGCGGGGCTGAGGCGTTTCGATCGGGCGATGCGCGCGATCGAGGAGAGCGGCGATGCGACTGAATGAAGTCGAGCGGGGCGACACGCTCCGCGCCCGCGCGTTGATCGGCGCCATCTCGCTCGCCTCGGGCATGCGCTTGCCCGACGCGGCGCGCGTTGCTTTCTATCACAAGGATTTCGTGTCGGCGGCGCTCGGCGCTTGGACGCAAAAGACGATGCGCGGCGAGAGCGCGTGGAGCGTCGGGCAGCGCGAGCTCATGGCGGCGCTCGTCGCGAAGTGGAACGCCTGCGCGTTTTGCATCGGCGCCCATCGCGCGGTGGCGGTCGAAGGACTGAGCCGCGAGACGGTCGACGCGGTCCTCGCAGATTTCGAGACCGCGGCGATCGACGAGGGCTTCCGCGCGACGCTCCGATTTCTCCACGTCATGACGACGAGACCGAACGACCTCGGCGGCGAAGACGCGCGGCGCGTTTTGTCGAGCGGCGTGTCGCGCGCGGCGCTCGCCGATGCCGTCGCAGTCGGGACGCTCTTCGCGATCGTCACGCGATACGCCGACGCGCTGAAATTCACGATCCCGAGCGAAGCCGAATTCGCGAAGGCCGCTCGCATGCTGCTCGAGCGGGGCTACCAGTGACCGAGCTCGTCTGGACGCGCGACCTCGACGTGGCGCCGGCCGTCGTCTGGCCGCACCTCGTCGTGCCTGAAAAAATGAGCGTCTGGTCGCGCGCGCCGATCGCGCTCGTCGACGAGGGCGACGGCGGCGTGCCGTGGGGCGTCGGCGCGCTTCGTCGCGTGACGCTCGACACGTTCGGACGCAAGAGCTCGTTCGAAGAAGTCATCGCCGAGAGCGCCGCGCCCGCGCGTTTGGTTTATCGCGTCGTTCGGGGCCTCCCGGTTCGGGAGCACGAAGGCGTTCAGACGCTCGAGGCGAGCGCGCGCGGCTCGCGTCTCGTTTGGCGCGTGCGCTTCGAGCCAATCGCTTCGCCGCTCGGGTTCGCGGCGTCGCGTCTCCTCGACTCGCAAATGCGGAGCAGCCTCGACGTGCTCGAGCGCGTCGTCCGCGAAGCCGCGCCGAGCTCGTCGCCGGGCACCTCGAGCTTCGCCGACGACGAGGGCGCGCTCGCGCAGCTCGAACGCGACGGCGCGCGAATCTTGGGCGACCAGCGCGCGCTCGCCGAATCGCTCCGCGGCGATCCGAAATATTGGTTCTCGCGCGTGTACGAATACGTCACCGAAGAGCAGCTTCGTTTCGTCCGCGAGCGCGCGTCGCATCCGGTCTGGGTGCTTCGGCTACTTCCCGTGTTCCACCGATTTTATTTCGGCAACTTCGAGGCGCACCGCGCGGGCCGCAACGTCGAAGCGCCGTGGCGCGTCGCGTTCGGCGCGATGGACCGCGCGCGCAAGGACGACCCCGAGGGCGTCATCCGCGGACTCATGCTCGGCGTCCGCGCGCACATCGAAGAGGATCTCCCGCGCGCGCTCGCCGAGGTCTGGCTCGATCATTATCGCGGCCGCTGCGACTACGTGAGGCTTCGCGCCGACTATCTGCGCATGGCCGACATCTTTCGCGTCGCGAGCGCGAGGCTCATCGCCGAGATGCCGCCGGACTGGATGCCCCCACAGGTCCGCTTGCTCGTCCGATTCGCCCCGCTCGAGCTGCAGGATTGGGCGTTCGCGCGAAACTATTACGACATCGGTCGCGCGAGACGAAAGGCGTTCGAGCGCGGCCGCGGCCTCGCCGGCTGGCTCGCTGCGCGCCGCCCGAACCGTGCGCTATGACATGAGCACATGACGACCGAAGCGCCGCGCGACTCCCTCCAGCCGGATAGCGGCGACATCCTCGTCGTCGACGATTTTCCGGACTCGCTCGCGCTCTACGCCGAGCTCTTGAGCGAAGACGGGCACCGCGTCCGCACCGCGCGGAGCGGGCGCATCGCGCTCACGTTGGTGGACGAGCGCGAGCCCGAAGTGGTCTTGCTCGACGTGTCGATGCCCGGCATGGATGGCTACGAAGTGCTCCAGCGTTTGCGCGCGCGCCGCGGTGGAGGCCCCGCGGTTTTGATGCTCACCGCGGCGCGGCGCGATCCCAATGCGATCGAGCACGGGCTTCGCCAAGGCGCCGACGCGTACATGACCAAGCCCATCGAGAGCCGTGAGCTGCTCGCGCGCGTGCGCGGGGCGCTCGAAGCGCATCGCCTCCGGCGCATGATGGAATCGCAGCGGCGCGATCACATCGCGATGCTCGTTCACGACTTGCGACACCCGCTCGCGTCGCTCGGCCTCGTCGCCGAGGTCCTCACCGCCGACGATCTCTCGCCCGACGAACGCAAGAGCTCGGTCGTCACGATTCGAACGCTCTGCGCCGACATGGCGCGTCTCGTCGATGGCGTCCTCGCCGCGAGCCGCCTCGAAGCCGGCGTCTTCCAAGTCGACAAACGCACGACCACGGCGCGCGCGATCCTCGAGCCGACGATCGCGTCGCTCGGACCGGTCGCCGCGCGACGGCGCATCGAGATCGCCTTCGACGGCGAGCTCGACACGCACCTCTCGGCCGACCCGGTGAAGCTCCGGCAAGCGATCGACAACCTCGTCGCCAACGCGCTCAAGTTCACGCCGCGCGGCGGGCGCGTGCGCGTCGCGGTCGAGGCCCGCCGCGGCACGGTCGCATTCGAGGTGAGCGACAGCGGCCCCGGCGTGCCCGAGGCCGAGCGCGCGACGATCTTCGATCGCTATCGCCAAGGCGCGACCGGGCGCACCGCCGGCGGGGCCGGGCTCGGCCTCGCGATCGCCAAAGGCATCGCCGAGGCGCACGGCGGGAGCATCGCGCTCGGGCAAGGTCCGTTCGGCGGCGCGTCGTTCCGGCTCGCCGTTCCGGCTTGACTTCAGGCTTTTCTCGCATAGAGTTCGCCGCCCGACCATGGCCAATCACCCGTCAGCCGAGAAGCGCAACCGTCAGCGCGTCACGCGCACGGCGCGCAATCGCGCCGTCTCCAGCACCGTCCGTACGCACGTCAAGCGCGTGCGCACCGCGATCGCGGGCAAGGACAAGGCGGGCGCGACCAAGGCGCTGCAAGCGGCCATCTCGGAGATCGACAAGGCCACGAGCAAAGGCACCGTCCACCGCAAGGCGGCTTCGCGCACCATCGCGCGCCTTTCGGCTCAAGTGCACAAGCTCGCCAAGTAGTAGAATAAGCTCGCGTGCGTCCGCGCACCGACAAGATCGCGTCTCCCGATCGGCACGTCGAGCTGCTCGAGCTCGTCGGTGCGACGCTCGGCGGCAAGTACACGCTCTCGCGGCTTCTCGGCGCGGGCGGTATGGGCGGCGTTTACGCGGCGACGCCCGTGGGCGGCGGCGCCGAGGTCGCGGTCAAAGTGCTCAGCGTCGCCGATCCCGCGGCGCGCGCGCGCATCGCCGGTCGTTTCGCGCGTGAAGCGCGTGCGGTCACGGCGCTCAAGTGCCCGTACATCGTGAGCGTGCTCGACGCGGGCAGCGACGACCGCGCCGGCGATCAGCGACCGTATCTCGTGATGGAGCTCCTCCAAGGCGAGGACCTCGGCCAGCGTCTCCGGCGCGAAGGGCGCATTCCGCTCCGCGACGTGCTCCACATCGCCGCGCAGATCTTGGTCGCGCTCGGCGCCGCGCACGAAGCGGGCGTCATCCACCGCGATCTCAAGCCGGACAACGTGTTTCTCACGAACCAAGACGGCGCGTGCAAGCTGCTCGACTTCGGCATGTCGAAGCTCGCGCCGCGCGAAAATCAAACGCTCGCGCTCGCGCTCACGAAGAAGGGCATGGCCGTGGGCACGCCGTTTTACATGGCGCCCGAGCAGGCGCGCGCGGCCGAGGACGTCGACGGACGCGTGGACCTCTGGGCGCTCGGCGCGATCATGTTCGAGTGTCTCGCGGGGCGCCCGCCGTTCGTCGCCACGACGCAAGAGCAGATCCTCCTCGCGATTTGCACGACCGACGCGCCCGACGTTCGCGCGCTCCAGCCCGAGGTGCCATCCAAGGTCGCCAAGCTCATCGCGCGTGCGCTCTCGCGCGATCGCGCGCGGCGATTCTTGTCTGCGTGGCAGATGCTCTCGGCGATCGTCGAGATCGCGCCGCGCGAAGGCCGGCTCTTGCCCGCGAACGCGTTCACCGCGATGGACATTCGCTCGCCGGTTTCGCCCGCGATGATCGCGCCGCCTCAATCGGCGCCGCGTTTGCCGAGCCCCGACGCGAGCAGCGGCCCGTTCGCGGCGCTCCCGTCGCAGCCTTCACAGCGCGTCGCGACGATCGCCCTCGCGCCGCTCCCTCACGCGCACGCCGACGCGAGCGGTCCCCACGGCGCATCGCGCGTCGCGCGCCCCGTGCCGCAAAAAAAATCTCGCGCCCCCTTCGTGCTCCTCGCGTTCGCCGCGCTCGTTCTCGGCATCGGCGTCGCGGTCTACGTCTTGGCGCTCGTCCGTTCGCGCTAATTTCCCGGCACCGCGAGCTGTTTGTAGTCTTTCGGCACCTCGAGGTCGGCGTCGGGGATCGATTTTTTCTCGACCTTCGTCACCTCCATGCGCGAGAGCTCCTTGCCGTCCGCGTCGTACTCGGCGTCGCGCAGCGGGAAGAGCTTTTGCTCTCGAAGCTCCTTCGCGAGCGCGCTGCTCTGGCCGCTCTTCAAGCTCCCGATGTCGAAGAACGCGATGCCCTGCGCGATGCAAACCTCGGAGCGTTTGCCTCCGTCGTGTACCGTCCACTTTTCGCAGTCGACGCCGGCGATCGTCTCGTGCTGCCCGCTCTTTTCGATCTTCGCGGTGTCGGGGCTCGTGTTGGCTTTGGGCGCGCTCGCGCTCTTGAAGTCGATCGGCGTAAACGTCTTGCTCGCGTCGTCGACCATCGTCACCGTGCTCGCCTTCGGGTCGTAGAGCATCCAGCTGCCGCGATTTTCGAAGCGCATTTTTTCGTTCTTCGTCTTCACGACGAGGTCGCTCTCGCCGGCTTGCGAGCGCACGTGCATCGTGATGCTCCCCTCGAAGTCGGAGCCGAAGCCTTTTTTGCAGCCGGCGGGCGCGAGGAGCGCGAGCGCGACGAGCGAGAAGCGAGCTTGCATGCTCCGCGAGCATCGCACATTCTCCGGGCCGTGGGCCGAGCCTTCGATGTCGTCACTTCGTCCGCGGCGACCGTCGCGCGCCTCGGCTCGGGGCTCGCCGTGCATCACTCGGCGCGCGCGCCGGAGAAGCGGCTCGAGCTCTACGACTTCGAGGCGTGCCCGTTTTGTCGCAAGACGCGCGAGGCGCTGACCGCGCTCGATCTCGAAGCGCTGATCAAACCTTGCCCCAAAGGGGGCGCACGTTTTCGTCCGGGCAAAAAACAATTTCCGTTTCTCGTCGACCCGAACACCGGCGCGGAAATGTACGAGTCGATGGACATCGCGCGCTACCTCGCGAAGACGTACGGCGACGGCTCGCTTCCGTTCGGCCTTCGCCTCGGACCGGTGACGACGCTCTCGAGCTCGATCGCGAGCGCGTTTCGAGCGGGGCACGGCGGTGCGGCGCGCAAGAGCACCCTGCCAGAAAAACCGCTCGATCTGTGGTCGTTCGAGAGCTCGCCTTACTGTCGGCTCGCGCGCGAAGCGTTGTGCGAGCTCGAAATCCCGTACGTCTTGCACAACGTCGGCAAGCGCAGCCGCTGGCGCAAGGACTTCGTCGCGCGCTCGGGCAAGATGATGGTGCCGTATCTCGTCGACGACAACACCGGCAAGGCGATGTTCGAGTCGGGCGACATCGTGCGATATCTCAGCGCGACGTATTCAGCGTAGGCTAGGGCGGATGAACGACGAACGCGTGAAGCGGATCGCGAAGGCCGCGCTGCTCGGCATCATCCTCGGCGCGGCCGCGTGCGACGAGCCGGCGAAGAGCGCCGTCGACGCGAAGGACGGCGGCAAGACCGCGCAGCCGGACAGCGATCGCTCCGGCATGGGCGACAAAGCGCACTGTTCATGAGCCGAACGCGGCGCGCGCGGCGACGAGACCGAGCAAGCCGGCGACGAAGCATCCGCCGAGCGTGACCGACGCGTTCAGCGCGGCGAGACCGTACGAGCCGTCGCGAAGGAGCGTCGTCGTCTCGAGGTTGAAGCTCGAGTAAGTGGTGAGCCCGCCCATCAGGCCAGTCGTCAAAACGAGGCGCCACGTGTCCGAGACGCGCGACGTCGTGAGCGACGCGTGCACGATCGCGGCGATGAAGAAGCAGCCGACGAGGTTCACGATCAGCGTGCCGTACGGAAACCTCGCGCCGAACAGCCTTCCGGCGCCGAGCGATACGAGATAGCGAAGCCCGGTGCCGACGGCGCCGGCCAAGCACACGAGGAGCACGCGTAGCAGCATGCCCCGCAGACTTGGCGAAAGACTCGCGCCTGTCAAAGATTCGGCGGCGCGCTAGGGTAGGGCATGCACGGAATCATCCACCTCGAGCTCGAGAAGTTCGTCGTCCAGAATTTCGGGCGCGACGCGTGGGAAAAAATCGTCGAGCGCGCGGGGCTCACCGATCGCCTCTACACGCCGATGCAGGCGTATCCGGACCAAGACGTCGTGAAGGTCGTCGAGGTCGCGGTCGCGATGACGAAGAAACCCGCGAACGAAATCCTCGAGGCGTTCGGCGAGTTCCTCGTGCCGACGTATTGTCCGTGTACGGACCGCTCCTCGATTCGGAGTGGCGAACGCTCGACGTCATTCAGCACACCGAGGAGACGATTCACCGCGTCGTTCGCATGCGGCAGCCGGGCGCCGCGCCGCCGCGTCTGCGCGTGGATCGCGCGTCGCCCGACGAGGTCGCGATCCATTACGACTCGCCGCGCCGCCTCTGCGCGGTCGCCCGCGGGATCGTGCGCGGCGTCGCGAAGCACTTCGGCGAGAACGGTCGATCTCCGAAAAAGCGTGCATGCACCGCGGCGACGCCGAGTGCGTGATCGCCGTCAAATACGCTCGATGACCGTCGCGATGCCCTGACCGCCGCCGATGCAGAGCGTGACGACCGCGGTCGTCTTGTTCGTGCGCTCGAGCTCGTCGAGCGCGGTGCCGAGCAAGATCGCGCCGGTCGCGCCGAGCGGGTGACCGAGCGCGATCGCGCCGCCGTTGACGTTCACGCGCTCGGGGTCGATGTCGAGCTTGTGGATCGTCTGGAGCACGACCGCGGCGAACGCCTCGTTGATCTCCCAGAGGTCGATGTCTTTCGGCGTCATGCCGGCGAGCTTGAGCGCCTTCTGCGACGCGGGAGCGGGCGCCGTGAGCATGATGACCGGTTCGGCGCCGATCGTCGCCATCGCGCGGATCTTCGCGCGCGGTTTCAGCCCGAGCTCCTTCACCGCCGCTTCGGACGCGATCGCGACCGCCGCCGCGCCGTCGACGATGCCGCTCGAATTACCTGCAGTATGCACGTGATTGATCGCGCCTGCCTGCGGATACGCAGCTTGCGCGATTTGATCGAGCGTCTCGCCGTTGGGCCCGACCGGCATCGCGCCCATCGAGACGAAGGCGGGCTCGAGCTTCCCGAGCGCTTCGATCGTCGTCTCGGGTCGCGGATATTCTTCTTTGTCGAGCGCGACCTTGCCTTCGTCGTTCTCGATCGCGATCAGGCTCTTCGTGAAGCGCCCGTCTTTCAGCGCGACGCCCGCGCGCTGCTGCGAGCGGAGCGCCCACGCGTCGACGTCGGCGCGCGAAATCTTCTCGAGCGTCGCGATGAGGTCGGCGCTGATTCCCTGCGGGACCTGCATGTACCGCTTGCGCAGGTGCATGTTGTTGCCGTCGATGCCGCCGCCGTCGGCGCCCATCGGCACGCGCGACATCGACTCGACGCCGCCGGCGACGACGAGCGGTTGAAAGCCCGACATGACGCCCATCGCCGCGAAGTCGATCGCTTGGAGGCCCGAGCCGCAGAAGCGGTTGATCGTGGTGCCGCCGATTTCGATCGGCCAGCCCGCGTCGAGCACCGCGTTGCGCGCGAGGTTCGCGCCTTGCTCGCCGGCTTGCGAGACGCACCCGATGATGACGTCGTCGACCTTCTTCGGATCGAAGCCGGATTTTTTCGCGAGGCCGACGAGGACCTGCGCGAGGATGCGCTGCGGATGAATGCCCGAGAGGGCGCCCTTGCCGGCTTTGCCGCGGCCGCGGGGGGAGCGGACGGCGTCGAGGATGTATGCGGTGGCCATGA
The DNA here is from genome assembly GCA_036488725.1 of Polyangiaceae bacterium. Taxonomy (GTDB): domain Bacteria; phylum Myxococcota_A; class Polyangia; order Polyangiales; family Polyangiaceae; genus DASXHD01. The sequence continues at coordinate 32,885 of DASXHD010000107.1, forward strand.
GGAGAATGACGTAAGGCGGACGCGGGGCGGAGGCAAGAGCCGTGGCCGTGGCCGTGGCGAAGCCCGCAAATCCCGTGCTCGCGATGAAAATGAGAACAGCCGAGCGAAATGTCACTTGCTCCGGTCATGCGCGACATTGCCAAGCACGATCGGGGTCTCGCTGATCAAATGCAGCGCGCGCTTGCGAGCGTCGCGTTGAACTTGAACGAAGGCGCGGCAATCGGCGGTTGCGATTCGAGAACGCTTGCGGCTCGGCGAAAGAGAGCCGTGCGGCGCTGGTCGGTCGACTCGATCGAACGCCGCGACGACATGGCGCCTCGGGTCACGGTTCTAGTGGCCGAAAACTTTCGACGCGTCCACGTCGCCGATCGGCTGGCCGCGGCGGAGCGTGAGCGTCACGCCGGGCGCGTCCGCTTGAAGCACCGTCGGCCCGGCGTCGTCTTTTTCGACGATTCGGAACGTGATGCGCGTCGCCGCGAACGACGCACTGCAGTGGCTGATTTGCGTCGCTTGCTGGCGCGTCGTCTCTCCGCGCGCGTGTTTTTCGTGGATGCGCACGAGGCCGCCCGAGCCCGACGCGGCGATCGTCGAGCCGAGCACGAGCACCGGTCCCTCCCAGTGGGCCGAGACTTCGCCGGCTGCGGCGCAAAACTCGGCGAACTTGGTCGCATCGTCGGCGTCCGACGCGTTGATTTTTTCCGGCTCGGACATCGTCCACATGCCGATCTTGAATTTGTCGGCGCCGATCTCCCACGTCATTCGGCCATCGTGGCCTTTGAGCTTGTGGATCAAGTCCGCGACGACGGCGGTCTGCTTGCCGTCGGTCATGCTCTCGACCTCGAACGCGCCGGTGAAGAGCGGCGCGCTCGAGGCGACCGGCGACGTCGTCACCGCGACGTCCTCGTGATGCACCGTCACCGCCGGCGCCGCGGCGCCTCCGCACGCCGCCGTCGCGACGAGCCCCACCCAAAGGATTCGCATCGGGCGACGATACACTACTTATTTTGGTTCAGCTTCGCCGCGACCGAGCGGGCCATGCCGCGCGGCGCGAAGCGGAGCGACGCGATGCGCATCTTGTTCTTGAATCCGGCGACCGCGAGCGCCTCGCCGCGCATCATCGCGTCGTAGCCGTCTTTCGCGACCTCGGCGGCGGTCATCACGCCCGAATCGAAGAGCGGCGACTTGTCGTTTCCGGCGACGCTCGCGAACTCGGTCGCGGTCGCGCCGGGACAGCTCACGGTCGCGGTGACGCCGGTGCCCGCGAGCTCGACGGAGAGCGCCTCGGTGAACGAGTTCACGTAAGCTTTAGTTGCATAATACACGGACATGAACGGGCCGGGCAGAAAGCCCGCCGTCGAGCCGATGTTGAGGATCTTGCCGCTCTTGCGCTCGACCATGCCGGGCAAGAGCTTGCGCGTGAGCGTCGTGAGGACGACGACGTTCACCTGAATCATCTCGAGCTGCCGCGCGAGATCGGCGTCGGCGAACGCGCCGGCCGCGCCGAAACCGGCGTTGTTCACCAGGAACTCGATTTCGATTTTACGTTCCGCGAGCGCCGAAGCGACGCGCTCGGCCGCGCCCGGCGCGGCGAGGTCCTCGGCGATGACGTGAACCTTCACCTCGGTGTGCTTCGCTTCGATTTCGCGCGCGAGCTCGTCGAGCTTGTCCTTGCGCCGCGCGACGAGCACGACGTCGTGGCCGTCCGCCGCGAAGAGCCACGCGTATTCTTTTCCGAGGCCGGCCGACGCGCCGGTGATGAGGGCCGTCTTCTTCATGGGCCGAGGCTACTTCAACGCGCGCGCGATTTGTTCGACCTCGGCGGCGATCGCGCTCGGCGGCGGCAGACCCGCCATTCGCAGCGCGCGCGTGAACGCGGCGGCCGACCGATAGCCGACGACGCCCGCCACTTCGCGCGCGACCGCGTCGGGCACGGTCATGAACGTCGCTCCGAACATCAGCCGCCTCCGATTTCGCGTGTCGATCCAGCCGCTCGAGTTGAAGCCGTAACGTTCGTTGTATTCTGCAATGACTCGATTGAGCTGGCGCGGCGAGAGGTGGAGCTGATCCTGGAGGTCGAGCATCATCGGCTGGCCTTCGAGGTTCGAAAGGACGCGGTCGAGGGCGCGCGTGATGTCTTGGGCGTGCGGCGCCGGCGGCTCGTCGAGCTCGCGCGCGGGCTTCGGCTCGACCGGCGCGCCGAGCTCCGCGAGGACCGCAAGCAGCGCCTCGACGAGCGCGGCGGGATCGCCGTCGCCGCGCAAGCCCGTCCAGACCTCGCGCAAACGCGCGAGCGCGCGATCGGGCGCGCGCCAACGTTCGACCGGCCCGCCGCGACCGCCCACGAAACCCGGCTCCCACTCGAACGCGAGGCTCGCGAACTTCGCGCCGGCTTGGCGCATGCGAACCTCGCCTTTCGAGTCGACCGCGATCACGTCGCCGGGCGAGAGCCACTCGTTTCGGCCGTGCGCCGAGACGCGCGCTTCGCCCTCGAGCAGCACGGTGATGACCGGGCGTTCGACGCGCCCGCTCCGGCCGTACGCGCGAAGGAGGAGCATGTCCTCGTTCACGACGCGCTCGTTTTCGACCGCGTGAAGCCGCAGGCGCGTGTGGATGAGCGCGGCGTTGGAGAGCGACGCAGCGAGCGCGGGAGCGCGGACGGTCCGTAGCGAACGAATCATGCATTACTCCACGGACCGCTCGAGCTTGCCGGGCCTCGCCGCGAGGTCTCGCTGCCGCTTGGCGCATGCCGCGTCGGTTCAAGACTCGATCCGCTCAATGACACCGGCCTCGATGGCGTATGTTCTACACGCATGGCGCTCGGCTACGAGCAAATCCGCGCGGCGATCGACGGCGAGAAGCTCCCGTGCGCGATCGTCGACCTCGACGCGTTCGATCGCAACCTCGAGCGACAGCTACGCATCTTGCGTCCGCGCAAGACGCCGATGCGCCTCGCGACCAAATCGGTGCGCGTCCCAGCGCTGATCCGCCGGGTCCTCCAGCACGATGGCGTGCGCGGGCTCATGTGCTTCGACGTCGACGAAGCCGCGGCGCTCGCGAAAGAAGGCTTCGACGATTTGCTCGTCGCGTACCCGACGCTCCAGCCGGACAAGCTCGCGACGCTCGCCGAGCTCTCGCATCGCGGAAAAAACGTGAGCCTCGCGATCGACTCCGAAGACGCCGCTGCGGCGATGGACCGCGCGGGCCTCGCGCGCGGCACGACGCTCCGCGCGGTTTTGTGCCTCGACATGGCGCTCGAAAAAGTCGCCGGCCGCGTGCACCTCGGCGTCCGCCGCTCGCCCCTCCGAACGCCCGATCAAGTCCTCGCCCTCGCGCGCTCGATCCGCGAAAAGCACGGCGTGAAGCTCCACGGCATCCTCGCGTACGAAGCCCAAGTCGCCGGCATGGGCGACGACAGCCCGTTCGAGCCGAGCAAGAACGCCGTCAAAGCGTGGATTCGCCGCGCGAGCGCCGCCGACGTGAAAGAGCGCCGCGTCGCGATCGTGGACGCGCTGAAAAAAGACGGCTTCGAGCTCGCGCTCGTCAACGGCGGCGGCACCGGCTCGCTCGACTCGACCACGCCCGAGAGCGGCGTCACCGAGGTCGCCGCCGGGAGCGGCGTCTTCAAATCGCACCTCTTCGATCATTACCGCAGCGCCTACATGCGCGAGCTCGAGCCCGCCGCGTTCTTCGTGCTCGAGGTCGTGCGGCGGCCGTCCGAAAAAATCGTCACGTGCGGCGGCGGCGGCTACGTCGCGTCGGGCTCGGTCGGGCCGGACAAGGCGCCCATCCCGTGGCTGCCCGAGGGCCTTCGGCTCTTGCCGATGGAAATGGCCGGCGAGGTCCAAACGCCGCTCGACATCTCGGGCTCCGACCACCCGCTCCCGCTCGGCGCCCCGGTCGTTTTCCGCCACGCCAAAGCCGGCGAGCTCATGGAGCGCTTCGCCCACGTGCTCTTGTTGCAGAATGCACGCATCTCCGAGCGCGTGACCACCTACCGCGGCATGGGGTGGTCGTTCATGTAGATGATCTGCTCATGGCATCGGGCGGCCAAATGCCTATCTTCCGCGTAGACTTCCATGACAGTGGCCACAGCCTCCGCTTCCGTCGCCGAAAACGTCGAGCCGTACACCCGCGTCGAGGGGATTCACGTCCTTCGCGTGCGCGGCACCGACTACGAAATGGGCCATCAGCACGGCCAGCTCTTGCGTGAGGCGATCCCGCGCGGGCCGCTTCCGTACTTCGCGCATTACGTCGAGAAGCTTCTTTCGGCGGGCCTCCTCGGCCCGTTCGGCGGCGTCACGTCGCGCGCGATCGGCGGGGCGCTTTCGGCGACGGTCGGCCGCCGCATCGCGAAGCGGTTTCCGCCGCGCATCCGCGAGGCGATGGCCGGGCTCGCCGACGGCGCCGGCATGTCGCGCGCCGAGATCACGCGCGCCGTCACGATGCCCGAGACGTATTTGTGGGTCGGCTCAGTCTACAAAAAAGTTTTCCGCGCGCCGATGGGCCAGCGTTACGGCGTGCCGGTCCTCGGTTGCACGAGCGCCATCGCGTGGGGAAACGCCACGACCCACGGCCGCATGCTCCACGGGCGCAACTTCGATTATCAGGGCGTCGGCGTGTGGGACCGCGAGCAAGCGGTCGTCTTCCACGAGCCGAAAGGCGGCCAGCCGTACGTGTCGATCGCGGCGGCGGGCGTTCTGCTCGGCGGCGTGACGGCGATGAACGCGTCGGGCCTCTCGCTCGTCGTGCACCAGCACCTCGCCTGCACCGACTTCGATCTCGAGGGCTTGCCCATCGGCGTCGTCGGCGACGAGATCATGCGCTACGCGCGCACCCTCGACGACGCGCGCCGCATCCTCGACGCTCACACGCCGAACGGCGCGTGGACCTACGTCATCACCTCGGCGCGCGAGAGCCTCGCGATGGCCTACGAAGTGACGAGCGACCGCCGCGCGATCGTGCGGCCCGAGCATTTGCCCGCGAACGGGCACACCGCGAGCCGCGCGGGCGGCGTCTTCGGGTACTCGAACGTCTACCTGCACAAAGACCTGCATCAGACCGAGGTGGATTTCTATCCGTCGTACTGGCGCAACAACATGCAGCGCTTCCATCGCGCGAACGAGCGGCTGCACGCCGCGTTCGGCACGATCGACGCCGACGTCATCGCGAGCATCCTCGGCGACGTCCGTGAGGCTTATGCGTGTAGATTCTCCGCAATTTCGGCCCTGACCACCGTGGCATCGGTCGTCTTCGACGCCGGGCGCGGGCTCGTCTACGTCGCGACGGGGCGGCCGCCGGTTTGCAATCGTCCGTATGTCGCGTTCGACCTCGCTCAAAAACGCGCGCGCACCGATTTGCCGCGCGTCGTCGGCGGCACGCGGAGCTCGCCCGAGGCGATCGAAGCGTTCGACGCGTACCGCGACGCCTACGAGGCACATTTCAACAAGGCCGACGTGGCGGCCGCGCGGGCGAAGATCGCACGCGCGCGAGAGCTCCAGCCGAGGCAGGCGGTGTATGCGTTCGTCGCAGGTCTGCTCGACGTCGCGGCGGGGGAGGCGGGCTCGGCGCTCGAGGCGTTCGACACCGCGCTGGCGCTCGGTCACGAGCACCCGGAGCGCGTGGCGGCGTTTCACTTGTGGCGCGGACGCGCGCTCGACGCGCTCGGCCGCCGAGACGAAGCTCTCGCGTGCTATCGCGCGGCGCGGGCCGGCGACCCCAACGTTCGCCGCGCGGCAGAAAAGAACGAGAAAAAACGCTACGAGCCAAAAGCGCCGGCAGTCGAGTGGAGCTTCGGCGACGTCATTTCTCCGTGATGAAATTGGCGCGCGCGCGATCGCGTGACCACAATTGAAGCGTGGCCGAGCTCACGGCGCACCCCCAGAAACACGTCACCGTCCTCGACGGCATCCGCCTTCGCTACGTCGACGTCGGGATGCAGAACGGCGAGCCGCCGCTGCTTCTGCTCCACGGTCTCGCTTCGCGAATCGAAGAGTACGAAGATCTGATCGGCGCGCTGGGCCCGCAGCACCGCCGCATGATCGTGGTCGACCTGCCCGGGAACGGCTACTCGGACAAACCGGATCGCCCGTACTCGCTCGAGCTCATGGAGGACGCGTCGCTCGCGCTGCTCGATCACCTCGGCATCCAGCGGGCGAACGTCGCGGGCGGCAGCCTCGGCGGAAATCTCACGCTTCGGCTCGGGCTTCGTCAGCCGGAGCGCTTCGAGCGTCTCGCGGCGTGGGCGCCCGCGGGCGCGTGGGCCCCGCATCGCATCTGGCCGCAGATCGTCCGGTTCCTTCCGTGGAAGCTCATCTTCTGGCCCGCGCTCCGTCTCCAGTCGCGCTTTTGGTATCACCCGAAGTGGCCCGGCCGAAAGAAGGCGCTCGAGTCGGCGTTCGCGCACTTCCGCGAGATTTATTGCCGGGGATTTTTGCGGATGTACTGCGAGCTCGGCTACGAGCAGGTGACGACGTCGCTCTTCCCTGTCGCGCCGAAGATCAAACAGCCGACGCTGCTCGGTTGGGGCGACCAAGACCACGGGCTCGACATGGGCACCGGCGTGAAGCGCCTCTCGCAGCTGATTCCGGGCTCGCGGCTCGTCGTCTTCAAAGACGCGCGCCACTCGCTCGCGAACGAAGTGCCGGGCGCGCTCGCGAGCGAGATCGACGCGTTCTTGAAATCACCGGAGCACGTCGAGGCTGCCGCGCTGCCGGCAAGCGAGCGTGCACTCGCGTCCGGCTACCGGTGACTCGACGTACGAGAACGTGAGCCCAGTCGAGAGCGAGCCTTGAATGCGCTGCTCGGTGCGCCACGTGCACGAGTCGCCTTGCGGCAAATCGTAGGTCGACGTCGTGCACGCGTCGACGAAACCGCCGGCCCGCGGACCCACGAAGCTCGCGCGCTCGAAGACGATCATCTGGCCGCTCGGACATTGCATGAGCCGGCCGATTTCGCCCTCTGTTACCTTGGTATCATAGTAACACCGCGGGTCACGCTCGAGGTCGCGCACGCGAACGGTCGCGACGGGCGTGCAAGTCGCGATGTCCGGCCGCGGGGCGTCGCACGGGTCGGCCGAAGGCGAGCGCTGCGCCACCGTCGCGACCGCGGCTTCCCCGTTGTAGACGCGGACGCGCACGGGCACCCACTCGTAGCCGGCGTTTTCGTACGGACAGCACGCCGCGCAGGCGACGACCGCTAGAGCCAGCAAACGCATGCGCGGAGCATAGCAATGAGCGATGATGCGCGCATGGCGCACTGGGAACACCGCGACGAACCGAAATGGAAAGAGTTCAAGTTCAACCAGCCGTACGCAAAGGGCCTTCGGCGCCTCCGCGAGGACGTCCTCGGCAAGACTGATTTCGATCCGGCGACGCTGTGGCAGTGGGGAACGATGCAGGCGATGGCGCTCATCGAGATCCTCGGCGCGTGCGAAGAAAAATTCGGCGCCGAAGGGCAGCGTCTCGTGTGCGACTCGCTCAAGAAAATCGGTCTCGACATCGGCCGGCAGATTTTGGAAGGCGTCACGATTCCGCCCGGCCTCACGCCCGCCGAGTTCGCGTCGTTCTATGCGACGGTCATCAACCGCATCGTCTACGCCTCGCTCGAGGCGCCGCGCATCGAAGCCGACGGCACCGCGACGTTCGACATTTTGTGGTGCCCGCATCAAGACCACTACGGCGCGTTCGATTGCCGCGTGCAGCGTTATTTCGTGCAAGGCATGCTCGACGCCGCGCGCGAGAAGGCCAGCGAGTTCGGGTTCGACGTGCGCTTCGACACGACCATCCCGAGCGGCGCGCCGACCTGCCACTTCACGATGTGGAACCCGACCGAAGGCGAGAAGGCCGAATGGGCCGAGAAAACCCAGTCGATCGAGGCCAAGGCGCTCCTCCGAGGAAGGAATCGCGCGAGCGGACGTACGACGTAGCGTGAGGCTTTTTCGCCGCGAGTGGATCGTGCCCGCGCTCGCGCTCGTCTTCGTGAGCGCGTCTGCCCAGGCGTCGCGCGACGAGCTCTCCGCGCAGGCCGCGGGCGAGATGCAGTGCAACAGCGTCAGCGTGATGGCGACCGGCGCGAACGAGTATCTCGCGACCGGCTGCGGCAAAGACTGGACGTACACGTGCGAGGACGACGGCGCGTGCTCGTCGGACGACGCGACGCGCGCGTCGATCGCGCGTAACGAAGCGAGCGACGGCGACGACGAAGCGGCCGAAGAGGTCGCCTCCGCGCTCACCGATCTCGCCTGCGCGTGCGCCAGCGCGGGCATGTCGGCGCACGGCTCGCATCACTCGCACACGTCGAGCGAGCATCACCACGAGCACAAGAACCGCTGATCCGGTGATATGAAAGCGGGATGAAGCTCGTCACGCTCGGGTTTCTCGCGATCGTCGCGTGCGGCGGGACTGTCGTCGAGACCCAATCGGTCGCGCCGACTCCATCGACGTCGCCGGCTCCGTCGACGACGCCGGCTCCGAGTCAGTCTCCGTCGGCGTCGCCGAGCATCGTCGCCGTGGTCCGCGGAAAGCCGATCGCGATCCCGCAGCTTCACCTCGCGGGCGCGGCGGTCGGCAAAGTCGGATCGATCAACGTCCACCCCGGCGCGGGCGGCGCGACGACCGTCGATACCGACGCGTTCAACGTCGACGTGAACGCGCCCGGCCAATTCGATCCGAAGACGATCGAACAAGCGCGCGCGCACGCGCGTTCCTACAGCGGACACAACGACCGCGCAGAGTCGCTCCCCGACGGCTGGGCGTTCACGTTCGACAACGACGTCGTCTTCTTCGGCAACGTGTACCGCGTCATCGGCGGAAATCCTTACTTCTGCACGATTTCGCAGCCGAACGCCGAGCGCCGCGATCGCGCCGTCGCGTTCTGCAAGTCGCTGACGGCACGTTGAGTCAGCGCGCGACCCGGCTCAGGCCTCTCGCGCGAGCGCAAAGACGCGCTCTTTTCGCGGCACGCCTTTGAGGTCGAACTCCCCGAGATCCTGGAGTCGAACGTGCGCGTGCGGCGCGAGATCCGAGGAGAGCACGAGCGGGACCCCGAGCTTGGCCGTGAGGCCCTCGAGGCGCGAGGCGAGGTTCACCGCCGGTCCGATCGCGGTGAAATCGAGGCGCGAGGCGCCGCCGATGTTGCCGTACGCGACGTCGCCGACGTGGAGCGCGAGGCCGAAGCGAATCGGCGCGTCGGCGCTCGCGTTGCGCGCGTCGAGCGCCGCGAAAGCTTCGGCCGCCGCAGCAAGCGCGTCGCGACACCGCGCATCGACGCCGGCGGATCCGTCGACCGGAAAAATTGCGAGGAGTCCGTCGCCGATGAACTTGAGGACCTCGCCGCCGTGGTTTTCGATCGCCGGAACCTGGCAGTCGAAGAGCTCGTTCAGCACCGACACGATCGCGGCGGGCGCGCGATGCGCCGACAGCTCCGTGAAACCCCGCAAGTCCGAAAACCAGATCACCGCGCGCAGCGTCTCGACGTCGCCGCGCAGGATTCGGCCGGCGAGGATGCGGTCGCCGCTGTTCCGCCCGACGTACGTGCTGAGCAAATTTCCGGCGACGCGGCGGAGGGCGAAGATTTCGCTCACGCGCGCGAGCGGCGGCAAGATGTGGCGAATCTTCGCGAGGTGCGTCTCGTCGAACCCGCCCGGCGCGCGCGTGACGAGGGTCATCGCGTGCGTCTCGCCGGAGAGAAACTCGAGCGGCTCGCACAAGTACGCGGTGCACCCCTCGGCCTTCAAATCGTGGAGCACGCCGTAGTCGTCGGCGGCGAGCGGCCCGTCGACGCGGCGAAGAAGCTCGCGCTTGGTCGCGGCGACGGTCGTCAGCGGGCTCTTCGAGAACGCTTCCGAGCGCTGGATTTTTAGCGTCAGAAGCAGCGTCTCGACCTGGCCGTCGTTCGACCAACGAAATTGCCGGCCGAGCACGGTGGGATGAAGCGTCGTCACGAAGACGAACAATCGATCGATCGGAACTCCGTCGGCGATGAGGCCGCGAGCCAGACGTTCGACGACATCTTCCGACGAGCGCGCGCCGGGCGCGCCCGCGACGAGCCAATCGAAGAGATCGGTCACCCGAGGCGGCTTTCCTTTTGGATCATCGCGATCGCGTCGTCGACCTTCATCGCGCCGAGCTCGCCCTTGTCGCGCGAGCGGACGCCGAGCGAGTCGCTCTCGGCTTCTTTGGGTCCGACCACGCACAAGTACGGATAGCGCTGGAGACGCGCGTTGCGGATCTTGGCGCCGAGCTTGTCGGCGCTCGCGTCGAGGTCGGCGCGAATACCTGCATTCTGCATGCGTGCGAGCGCGGCCTTCGCGAACTCGTCGCTCTTCTCGCTCACGGTGAGCACGATCGCTTGTCGCGGCGCGAGCCACGCCGGGAAGTTGCCGCCGCAGTGCTCGAGGTAGACGCCGAAGAATCGCTCGATCGATCCGAGCACGGCGCGGTGGAGCATGACCGGCATGTGCTCTTTGCCGTCTTCGCCGACGTACGCGAGCTCGAACCGGTTCGGCAGGTTCTTGTCGAACTGAATGGTGCCGAGCTGCCAGCTCCGCTTGAGCGCGTCTTTGACGTGGAACTCGACCTTCGGTCCGTAGAACGCGCCTTCGCCCGGCGAGATTGCGAACGGCAAATCAGCCGCTTTCAGGCCCGCGGCGAGCGCGCCCTCGCTCGCGTCCCAATCTTCGTCGCTGCCGAGGCGCGCATCGGGCGCGGGGCGAGTCGCGAGCTTGATGTCGATCTCTTTGAAGTCGAACGCCTTGTACGCCTCGTAGAGCATCTTGATGAAGTGCTCGATCTCGCGCGCGACGTCTTTCTCTTCGCAGAAGATGTGCGCGTCGTCTTGCGCGAAGCTTCGCACGCGCGCGAGCCCATGAACGACGCCGCCGCGCTCGTAGCGATGGAGCCGCGCGAAATCGGCCACGCGCCACGGCAGCTCGCGATAGCTCCGTTTCTTCGAGCCGAAGATGATGCAGTGGCTCGGACAGTTCATCGGCTTGAGCGCGAAGGACTCTTCTTGGAGATCTTTTTTCTCCGCGATGAGGTCCTCGGTCCACAAGCGGTACATGTTCTCGTTGTAGTGACCGAGGTGCCCGCTCTGACGAAAGAGCTTCGGGTCGTAGGCGAGGGGAGTGACGACCTCCTCGTAGCCGTAGCTCACGTAGAGCGAGCGCATGTAGTCGATGAGCCGGTTGTAGACGTACGCGCCCTTCGGCAAGAAGAAAGGCATCGCCGGCGCGATTTCGCTGAACATCACCAAATCGAGCTCTTTTCCGAGCTTGCGGTGATCGCGCGCTTTGGCTTCTTCGACGAGCTTCAGGTGCTCTTCGAGCGCTTCCTTCGACGGGAACGCGGTGCCGTAGATGCGCTGGAGCATCGGATTGCGCTCGTCGCCGCGCCAGTACGCGCCGGCGACCGAGGTGAGCTTCACCGCTTTGAGAAAGCCGGTGCGCGGAACGTGCGGCCCTTCGCAGACGTCGACCCACTCGTGCCCGGCCGCGCCGTGTTTGTAGAGCGAGACCTCTTCGTCAGCCGGGATCGCGTGGATGATCTCGACCTTGAAGGTCTCGCCCATCTTGGTGAACTGATCGATCGCGTCTTGCCGCGAGACGACCTCGCGCCGAAACGGCGAGTCGCCTTTGATGATCTCGAGCATGGTCTTTTCGATCTTGCCGAGATCTTCTTCGCTGAAGGTGCCGCCGCCCGCTTTGTCGAAGTCGTAATAAAACCCGTCGTCGATCGCCGGCCCGATGGTCACCTTGGTGCCCGGAAAGAGCCGCTGCACCGCATCGGCCATGACGTGCGCGGTCGAGTGACGAATGACGCGCAAACCCGCCGGGTCTTTCGCGTGAATCGGCTCGAACGGGGTCGCCGGATCGATCGGCGTCATGAGATCGACCGCGCGTCCGCCGGCATTCACCGCGATGACGTCTTTGTCGAGCTGTCCGCGTTCGCTGAGGATTTCGCGAGGGGTCTTCCGATCCATGGCACGCCCTTCTTAGCAGGGAGGACGCGCAGCGTCATGAAGGCCTGACGCAGTACGATCTCGACCGTGACCAAGCTCGCCGTCCTCGCCATGCTCTGTCTCGTCGCTTGCAGCAGCGACGACTCGAAAGACGCCGGCTCCGATGCCTCGCTCGAGGCCGCGCCCGACGTCGTCGCGGCGGTCGACGGCGGTCCGGACGCGCCCGCCGAAGCGGGTTGTCCGGCGCAAAGCTGCCTGGATCAAGCGAGCAACTGCGCCGACGATTGCGACTCCAACTACGACATGTGCGAAGGCAACTCGTGCCTCACGATGTGTCTCGCGGCGTGCGAGGGATGTGCGGGTCAGGTGGCTTGCGCGGCTGATTTTTGCGCCGACGCGTCGACGCCTTAGGGACAGGTGTGCGTCTGTAGAATGAGCGGATCGCGCGGCGCCTGCGCGAAGTCGAATGCGTCCATCAACGAGCCCGCGACGCCGTCACGCGCGAGCGAGCTCCGCGCGGTCATGAACGGCATGCCCCAGAGCTCCTCGACGAGCCGCGGGACCGACGCTTGCTCGGTCGGCGTCTTCAGTACGTAGCCCTTCTTCGCGTACGGCGAGATCACGATCGCCGGAAGCCGGAAGCCGCTGCGGTAGATCTTCCCGTTTTTGCATTTGTGGACCGTCGGCGCGACGTGATCGTAGAACCCGCCCCAGTCGTCCCACGTGATGACGATCGCCATCTCCTTCCAGTGCGGCGACTGCATCGCGGCGTTGACGATCTGCACGGTGAAATTCTCGCCCGCGCACGGATAGCTCGGCGGGTGCTCGGACGTGTCGCCGCTCGAGAGGTGCGCGATCGTGAGGTTCGCGAGCTTGCCGTTGCCGAGATCGGTGACGAGCTGTTTCTGCGCGGCGAAGTGCGTGATGTAGTTCGGGTCGGCGACGACCGACTTCGTCATCATCGCGATCGGCCCGCCGTAGTCCATCCACGTGAAGCCTTCGGGCAAATGGTCCGAGAGGATCGGTACGTCGAAGCACGGCTTCACCATCGCCGTCTCGCACGTCTCCGAATCTTGCGACGCGATCGTCACGTCTTTTCCGGCGGTGCAGCCGAAGCCGTTGCAGTCGCCGCCGAGCGGGCACGCGGCGTTCGCGATCGAAAGGGACCTGCCGTTCCAAAACACGGTGTGGCCCGGCGTGCTCGGACCGAGCGTCGTCGAGAAAAAGTGATCGGCGAGGACGAAGTTGCGCGCGTACTGCCAGTAGCTCGGGATTTGTTTTTCGGTGTAGTACGCGAAGCCTTGCGTGCCGGTGCCGGTCGTGTCGAAGCCGTCCATCTTGCCGTTGTCGTAGGCGTCGAACCCGCAGCTGTTGGCGTGGCACATGTCCGACTTGAGGTCGGCGCTCGCCGCGACCGGGCGCGTGTACGTCTTGCCTGTCGAGAGCTTCGCGGTCGTCGTCGTGTCGGCGCCGGGGAATCCGGTGAAGTAGTTGTCGAAGGTGTGGTTCTCCTTCACGAGCACGAGCACGTAACGAATCGGGGACGGCAGCGCGGGGCCCGCGTCGGCGTCATCGGGCTCGGCGTCGCTCGCGTCGGGCGCGCGCGTCACGTCGATGCTCGCGTCTTCGGGAGAAGCATCGCCGTCGTCGGCCGGCGTGTCGCTGCACGCGAGGAGCAAGAGCGCCGAAAAAAGAAAAACGCGGCGAATCATCGCGCGCGTCTCTGCCAGTCGTGTGCCACGTCGAAACGCGGGAAAATCAGGCCGATCGGCGCGAGCCCTCACGATCGCATCGCGAGAGGCCACGATCGCCCGCGACGCATCGCGCCAAGCAGGCTGCGCCTTCGCCGTCACCGGGGCCGCGAGGAGAGGCTCTTCTCGACGCGTCGG
>DASXHD010000132.1:0-100881 GCA_036488725.1 Polyangiaceae bacterium
CGAGGTCGTCCTCGAAAAGCACGGCGACAAGTGGGAGCTCACCAAGCCCGTCGACGCACCCGCGAACCAGACGACCGTGAAGAGCCTCGTCGACAACCTCAAAGACTTGAAGGTGAACGACGTCGCCACGAACACCGCCGACGACGAGTCGAAGAAGACCTACGAGCTCATGCCCGACAAGGCCGTGCACGTGACCGTCTTCAAAGGCGCCGACAAGAAACTCGACGCGACGTTCGGTAAATCGGGCGCGCTCGGCGACGCGATGATGCTCGACGGCAAGCCCGAAATTTATCTCGTGAAGGGCTACCAGAGCTGGATGTACGGCAAAGAGCCGAAAGACTGGCGCGACCGCGAGATGTTCAAGCTCGAGGAGAACGACATCACGGGCCTCGAGCTCGCCAGCAAAAACGGCCACTTCGTTTTCGCGAAGGACAGCAAAGACGGCGGCGCGGCCGACTGGGCCGGCACCGACGACAAGAAGCCGATCCCCCACTTCGATCCGCAAAAAGCGAAGAGCGCAGTCGGCGCGTTCAAAGACCTCATGGCCGTGGACTTCGGCGACGGCAAGTCGGCCACCGACACCGGCCTCGACGCGCCCGACGCGACCGTCACGATCAAAATGAAAGACGGCGCGACCCACGTCCTCAAGATCGGGAAGTCCGCGGAGAACAACTCCCACTACGCGCAAAAAGACGGCGACGCGACGATCTACACCGTCGGCGCGGCGCCCTATGAATGGGCGACCGGCGAAGAATCCAAATTCGAGCAGCCCACCGACGCGGGCGCCCCCGACAGCGGCGCCCCGGCCCACCCCAAACCCGCCACCAAACCCGACGCCGGCAAAAAATAACCGGCCCAAGGCCACCCCCAAGCCAGGCCCGGCCAGGCGGCAGATCGTTCGGATCCGAACGATCGACGAGATTTAGCCCCCCTCATTTTTGGGCATGGGGGTTGCTGGGGGGCGGGCGGAGGTTTGGGATGGATGCTGTGTTTTTTGCTTCGAAGCGGGCTCACTACGCTGGGGTGGCGATGATGCGGCCGCTTTTGCGCGATGTTGGGCTCACGCCGGCGCGGTTTGATTTGTTGTCGGCGCTCGAGGGGCTTCCGCTGAAGACGCAGAAGGCGCTGCGGGAGGTACTTGGGGTCGCGCGGGCGACGTTGAGTGAGATGATCGTTCCGCTCGAGAGGGCGGGGCTCGTCAAGCGCTGGCCTTGTTGGTGGGACATGCGCACGCGGATTCTGGGGCTCACGGCGCTCGGCCGGGCCGTTCTTCAGCGCGTGCGTGCGAAGTGGACCGACTCGGGCGAGGTCACGCTCGCGGTGGACTCGTGTTTTGCCAGCAAGCGATCCTTCATGGGCGGCGGCGAGCTTCGGCGTTGGTACTTGGATTTGACGCAGGGCCTTCGTGAGTGGTTCGGGCGCGGCGTCGTGCCGCGCGCTTACGAGCTGGCGCCGCACGAGCTTGCAGCCGCGTTTGCGTCGTTCGAGGACGAACCGGATGTACCCTGGGTCGAGTAGACACTATAGAAATGCTCGATGGAGCTCTTCGACAGGCTCGGGTCTTACGATTACGGCGAAGTCCACTTCAAGCTCGACAAGGCGACGGGGCTGCGCGCGATCATCGCGATTCACGATACGCGGCTCGGGCCGGCGCTCGGTGGATGTCGATTCATTCCGTACGACAGTGAAGAGGCGGCGCTCGTCGATGCGTTGCGGCTCGCGCGCGGCATGACGTACAAGGCGGCCCTCGCCGGGCTCGCGCACGGCGGCGGCAAGAGCGTCATCATGCGGCCGGCGTCGCACTTCGATCGCGTCGCGCTGTTTCGCGCGTTCGGAAAATTCATCGACGATTTGCGCGGGCACTACATCACGGCCGAAGACAGTGGGACCGGCCTCGAGGACATGGAGGTCATTCGCACGGTGAGCAAGCACGTGACGGGGATCGATCCGTCGCACGGCGGTTCGGGCGATCCGTCGCCGTTCACGGCGCTCGGCGTGAGGCGCGGCATCGAGGCGGCGGTGAAGTTCAAGCTCGGAAAAGATTCGCTCGCCGGGCTGCGCGTCGCGGTGCAGGGCGTCGGGCACGTCGGTTATCACTTGTGCAGAGAGCTCCACGCCGCGGGCGCGAAGCTCACGGTCGCGGACGTCGACGTGCTCAAGGCCGAGCGTGCGCGGCGAGAGTTCGGCGCGACGACTACGCCCATCGACGAGATTTCGCACGTCGAGTGCGATGTCTTCGCGCCGTGCGCGCTCGGCGCCGGGCTCAACGACGCGACGATTCCGAATTTGCACACGCCGATCGTCGCCGGCGCCGCCAACAACCAGCTCGCCGAAGTTCGACACGGCGACGACCTTCACGCGCGCGGCATTCTCTATGCGCCCGATTACGCGATCAACGCGGGCGGTCTCGTCAACGTCGCGCAGGAAGTGAAAGGCTACGACGCCGCCGTCTCGCGCGAAAAGACGCTGAGGATTTACGACACGATGACCGAGATCTTCGAGCGCAGCAAAAAGCTCAGCGCGCCCACGCACAAAGTCGCCGACATGATGGTCGAGGAGCGACTCGGCGCCGTGAAGAAGTGAGCGCTCAGTGCTCGGTCGATTGACGGAAGTGGCTCTTCGCGCGCGGGTGCGGCTGCAGCTCGTGCTCGATGACGTCGAGCGGCGCGTCGCCGAACGTGGTCCACGCTTCGGCGCGGAGCGCGGCCTCGCCGAGCCCGTTGCGCATCAGCCACTCGATCGACAGCGCGCGTGAGACCGCCTCGACCGGGTGCACCGCGGCGAAGCGGCGCAAGCGGCCTTCGACCGTCGGCGACATCGGCGTGAGCGGTTTCGGCGCGGCGAGCGCGAGCGTTTCGTCGCTCCCGCCGCGCGCGAAGACGAGCGCCCACGTCGCGGCGAGAACGGCGTCGTGCATCGCGACGAGCACCTCGATCTCGTCGGCCGACGTCTTGGCCGCGATCACGCGCGCGCGGAGCGAGCACGCGAAGGCGCGTTCGGGCGGCGGCTCGAGCGCGCGCATCCGCGACCCCGGCGTTGCCGCGTGACACGACTCCGGCGGAGCGGCGAGCCACTCGCCCGCGCGCGCCCCGACCGCTTCGTTCGCTTCGACGCCGACGAGCCGCCCGACCTCTTCGCGAATCGCTTTGGCCTCGGCGCCCAAAAACGCGAGCAGCGTCTCGGGCGAGAGCTTCGAGCCCGTGTCCGCCGCGAGCCGCGCGGCGACCTCCGCCCAACGATCGGCGTTCTTTGCTGCGGGATCGAGCCGCTGCACCGCGATGCGAAGGTCCACGAGCGCGGCGCGGCTCTTCGGAAGCGCGTCGCCCACGATGCGCTCGAGCGGATCGATCGCGTCTTCGAGCTCTTCGCGCTCGAGCGCCGTCAGCGACTGCGGAGCGAGCGACGCCGTCACGTCGCCGAGGCGCTTCGAGAGCCAATCGTCGCGATCGCTCACGTCCTTCACCTCGAGAGGTCGCCACGTCGCCGCCGTCGCTGCGAGGAGCGTGCTCGCCGAACGCGGCAGCGCGCGCTCGCCTGCGAGACGCAGCTTCTCCGAGGCGATGAACCGGCGGAGGAGCTCGAGCTCGAGCCCGGGTTGCGCGACCGACGACGGATCCGCATCGTCGGGCGGCACCTTCCACTTCGCGACGATCGCGCTCGCTGCGTCGAGCGCCCGCCCGCGCGCATCGAACGAAAATACGTCCGGCCGATCGCCCTCCATGCCGAGCGTCGGGTCCTCCGCCAGAATTCCGCGCATCGTCGCGTGATGGAGCGTGTCGGCGTCGACCGCGATCCCGCGCGCCGCGATCCGCGGGTCGGTCGCGGCGACCGTCACGAGAATCCGCTCCTCGTCGGCGACGAACCGATCCATCTCGGGGTGCCGCGCGCGCGAATGCGCCGGCGTCGCGACCGAAACGTTCGCCGGCCCGCACGCCGCGAGCAGCGCGATGAGCACGAGCCGCTTCAAAACCCGAGCGCCTTCACGATCACGCGCTTGGGCCGCTGCCCGTCGAACTCGGCATAAAACACGCGTTGCCAGGGCCCGAGGTCGAGCCTTCCCTTCGTGATCGGCAACGTCACCTCGTGGTGCACGAGGAGCGATTTCAAATGCGCGTGCCCGTTGTCCTCGCCGGTTCGGTGGTGCTCGTAATCGGGCCCTTCGGGCGCCATCTCCTCGAGCCACTTCATGATGTCGCGATGAAGCCCGCTCTCGTCGTCGTTCACGAAGACGCCGGCGGTGATGTGCATCGCCGAGACGAGCACGAAACCCTCTTGAATGCCGCTTTTTGCCACGATCTCCGCGACCGTGGGCGTGAGATGAACGAGCTCGCGTTTCTTCTTGGTGTCGAAGGTCAAGTACTCCGTGTGCGACTTCACGCGGGATTCATACCACTCTTGCATCAGGGCGCAGGCCGGCTAAAACGGTCAGCTCATGCGAACTGTCCTCAACGAGCTTCTCACGCGCAAGGCGACCGGTGCAGCGGCGCGCGCCGCGGAGGCCGCGTGGCCGCTCGTTCGTCGCTTCAATCGCAAGTTCGAACGTCCCTCGCCGCAACCCGCGTGGGCGCCCGCGCCGCTCCTCAAGCGCCGCGAGAAGACCAAGCCCGAGCTCGGCTGGCCGCGCGAGACCGACTCGCTGTGCCCGAAGTGCGTCAAAGAAGTTCGCGCCGATATCCTCGACGGCATTCGCGATCTCTCGACGCTCGTCGACGGCAAGCCCGGCGAAGTGCGCGCGACCATCTGCGAGCGCGACGGCAAATTGTGGATGGTCAAAGACTGCAAGAAGCACGGCCGCTTCGAAGACGTGATGAGCGTCGACCCCGCGTTCACCTCGCGCATCGAGAAGCTCTATCCAGGCCGTGATTTTCTCGCGCCGCTCTCGCATCTCCGCAACCACGGCACGTCGAGCGTCAAGTACGGCCGCGGCAGCGTGCTCACCGTCGACCTCACCAACCGCTGCAACATGATGTGCGACCCGTGCTTCATGGACGCGAACCAAGTCGGTTACGTCCACGAGCTCGAGTGGGACGAGGTCCGGCAGATCCTCGACGACTCGCTCACCATCAAGCCGCGCCGGCAGATGAGCGTGCAGTTCTCGGGCGGCGAGCCCACGCTCTCGCCGCACTTCATTCGCGCCGTGAAATACGCGCGCGACGTCGGTTACTTTTGCGTGCAGACTGCAACCAACGGCATCAAATTCGCCCAGGATCGCGAGTTTTGCCGGCAAGCGAAAGAAGCGGGCCTCCGCCTCGCGTACCTCCAGTTCGATGGCGTCACGAACGAAGCGAACTCGCATCGCAAAGTCGGAAATCTCTTCGACGTCAAACAGCGCGCGATCGAAAATCTGCACGCTGCGGGCATCGACGTCGTTCTGGTCGTGACGGTCGTGAAAGAAGTGAACGACGATCAGGTCGGCCCGATCCTCGATTTCGCGATCGCCAACGCCGACAAAATCACCGTCGTGAGCTTCCAGCCGGTGAGCTTCACCGGTCGTGACGAAGACATTTCGGAGAGCGACCGCACGCGCCAGCGCTACACGCTCTCGCACCTCGCGCACGACGTGAAGTCGCAGACCGGCGTCACCGAGCCGATGCGCGACTGGTTCCCGCTCTCGGCGATGGGCCCGTTCAGCGATCTCGCCGACCTCATGCAAGATCCGACGTCGAACCTCGGCGCGCTCAACTGCGGCTGCCATCCCAACTGCGGGATGGGCACCATCCTCTTCGTCAACAAGAAGACGAAGCAGATGGTCCCGCTCAGCCAGTTCCTCGACATGGACCAACTGCTACGCGACATCGGCGACATCACCGACGGCGCGCAGCCGAAGGCGATCACGCTGGCGCAGGTCGCGCTCGCGCTGCTCAAGAACTTCAAAGCCGAAGAGGCGCCGCGCGGCTACGGCTTCGCGGATCTCTTGAAGCAGTTCCGCAGCCAGACCGGCACGCGCGGGAAAAAAATCGGCGAGTACGAGAGCGACGCCGACGAGTTCGAGTGGCGCGTGCTCTTCGTCGCCGGCATGTGGTTCCAAGATTTGTTCAACTACGACTTCCGCCGCACCGAGATGTGCATCATCCCGTACGGCACGCAGATGGGCGAAATCAGCTTCTGCGCGTACAACACGGGCGTCGGGTGGCGAAACGTCATCGAGAAGATGAAGGCGAACGCGTCGGTCGCCGACTGGTACAAAACGCGCGGCCGTCACCCGGTCTACGCGAAGAACCAGGAGCTGCCGCTGCCGCCGTCGATCGGAACGATCGTCATGCCGCAATCGGCCGTCGAGATGGAAAAGCGCGACGCCGAGAAACGCGAAGAGCGAAAGCGCATCCGGCTCAACGTCGTGGCTTGATCGATCGCGCGAAGTCGATCAGCTTGCGCGCGATGGCGTCGACGTCGTCGGTGTGGGGCGAGTGACCGAAGCCGGCGGGCTCTTCGATCGTCGCGTCGCGCAAGGTCGTTCGGAAAAACTCGAGATGCTCGACGGGCAAGAGACCTTCGTTTTTTCCCCAAAAGAGGTGCACCGGCATCGCGAGCGAGGCGACTTCTTCGGAGGTGAGGCCGGGCGCGCGGGGCATGTCGTCGACGAGCGGGCGCACCGGCGCGAGGCGGCGGCGCATCAGCCACGCGAGCGCGTGCCGAGCCGGCGCGGAGTCGATGTCGATGACCTTTTCGAGAAAGCGGACCGCGTCGCCGTGCGTATCGACGCGCAGCGTGGCTTGGAAGCGCGTGAAGTCGTCGGCGCTCGAAGGCGCGCCGGCCGGCGACGCGATGAAAATGCCGAGGACGCGCTCGGGCCTGAGCGACGCGAAGCGAATCGCCGAAAAACCTCCGAGCGAATTTCCGTACACGACGGCCGGATCGACGGCTTCGGCGAGCGCGTCGACGAGCGCGCGCGTCGAGGTGCCGATGTCGAACGGCTCGGGCCGCGGGCTCGCGCCGTGCCCCGGAAAATCCGGTGCGACGACGCGCCGCACGTGCGGCCGAAGGCGCTGCAAGAGCGGCAGATAATCGGCCGCGCGCGAGCCGAGGCCGTGCAAGAGAACAATCGGCGGCAGATCCCCGCGGCCCTCCGCTTCGATCAGCCGGACGCCGCGCATGTCGCGCGAGCGATAACCCAGCGCGCCGAGCCCGGCGCGAATTGCCGACTCACCGAGCGCCAGTTTCACTTCTTGGCGTCTTCGCTGTTGCAGACCCCGCTGACGCTCTGCCGATCGAAGACGAGGACGCACTTCTTCAGCACGTCCATCGCGAGGACGCCGTCGCGCGGGCAGAACTCGTCTTGCTGACCGGGGATCAAGTCGATGTCGCGCGTCGCCTCGAGGGCGCCCACGCGAATGTGTGCATCATGCACGGTTCTCGGCGTGACCTTGCCCGACGCGGCGTAGACCGGCTCGCCGCTCGCCTCGCTGCGCGGAAGGAGCGCTTTCGCCGGCGCAGACGCCGAGAGCAAATCGGAGTGGTGCGCGCCGCTGTCGATCAAGAGCTCGGCGTCGTGACCTTCGATTTGCGCCTTCACGACGAACGCGAGGCCGCGGAGCGGACTGTCCTTGTCGAGACAGACGCGCGGCGGGTCGAGGGCGAGCGCGCTCCCCGACGCGTCGAGCGCGTCGCCGCGGTGCATTTGGCGCATCTCGGATTTTTGAAAATCGAGAACGAGCGAGACGTCGTCGCCCGAGAGCTGCTGCGGCGAAATGAATCCGCCGATGCCGAGCCGCGTCACCGCTTCGGGCACGTCGGTCACGAGCATCGGCTCGTCCGGCAGGTCCCCCCAGTTGTCGATGTGGACTTGCGGGTGCGGCGCGCGCCGCGTCTCGATCGAGCGGCCCGAGTGGTCGACGCCCACGTCGCCGAACGCGCGCGTCGTGAGCTCGGCCTTGCGCGCGATCGCGCCGGACAAGATGTGCGCGTTCGCGCCGGTGTCGATCAAAAATAAAGTCGGCACGCCGGCGACCGTCCCGTGCACGACCGGCAGCGGAAACGGTTTTTCGTGGATCGAAAACTCGAGGTCGACGCGCCGGAGCTCGTGCGGATCGCCCGGCGTCGCCGCGGCGTTCTGCGCGACGCCGCGTCTACCGCCCGTCCCGCCGCACGCGACGATGACGAGCGCGACCGCCGGAAAAATCCTCACTCAGGCTTCTTTGTAGATCTTGATGACGTCCGCAAGCAGCTTGAGCGCTTCCGGGCGCGGCCGTTGGAACGCGTTGCGCCCCATGATCGAGCCGAACGCGCCGCCCTTGGCGATCTCTTTGATCTCGGCGAGCACCTCGTCCGTGCCCTTCGTCTCGCCGCCCGAGAAAATGAGGATGCGCTTGCCGTTGAATGCACTCTGCACGCAATGCTTCACGCGGTCGCTCAGCGTCTTGGTCGGGATGGAGTACTTCTCGAAGACTTTCTTCGCCTCGGGCTGCTCGATGTGGTCCTTCGGCGCTTTGATCTTGATGACGTGCGCGCCGAGCTGCGCCGAGATTTGCGCCGCGTAGCCGGAGACGTCGACCGCGGTCTCGCCCTCTTTCGAGATGCCCGCGCCGCGCGGGTACGCCCAGACGACGGTTGGAAGTCCAACCGTCTTGGCCTCGAGGATGAGCTCGCGGAGCGCCTCGTACATTTGGTTGCGCGCGCCCGAGCCGGGATAAATCGTGTAGCCGATCGCGGCGCAGCCGAGGCGGAGCGCGTCGTCAACCGAGCCGGTCACCGCGGAGCACGGCTGATCGACCTTGGCGAGCGTGTCGGAGTTGTTGAGCTTCAAGATGAGCGGCAAGTGGCCCGCGTAGCGATCGGCGACCGCCTCGAGAAATCCGAGCGGCGCGGCGTACGCGTTGCACCCGGCGTCGACGGCGAGCTGCGCGTGGTAATCGGGGTCGTAGCCGTCCGGATTGGGCTGAAACGAGCGCGCGGGCCCGTGCTCGAAGCCTTGGTCGACGGGCAGGATGACCATCTTGCCGGTCCCCGCGAGCGCGCCGTGGTTCATCATGCGCGCGAGGTTGGCGCGAACGCCGGGGCTATCGGATGAGTACCAGGAGAGGATCTGTTTGACGCGGTCAGTGAGCGGCATGCGCCTGGTGTACTTGACGATCCGCGGCGGGTCTAGGGGCGTAGGCGTGGAGCTTTCGAGGGCGATCGGCGACGCCCGAGGCGGGGACCTCGAGCATGCGGCGGAGCTCGGCGACGCTCATCGCGAGGAGCTCTTCGTAGCGCGCGTCGAATTCGTTTTTGGGCAAACGGCAGAGCGGAAAAAGCGACGCACCGCGCGCCGCGCGAAAGGCCCGAATGGCGCGCCGCGGCGCCACGAGCAGCCCGAGGAGGCTCCCCGACGCGACGATGCCGCCGACGTATGGCCCGAGCGCCGCGAGCCCGCCGCGCGCTTCCCACATCGAAATTTCGCCTTCGCCGGCGAGGTCGGTCCCGAACCCGGTCGCGACGTGATGAAGGTCATGGAGCATGATCCCGACGCGATGCCGCCGCGTGTTCAGCACCGCGAAACGGATCCCGAAGAACGACGCCTTCGTCCACTTGGCGTCGTACTCGTCGACCGTGAACCCATTTTCGGCCAAGTAGGCGTCGCGCGCCTCGCGCACCGTCGAATCCATGCAAGCCACGTAGGGCTTGCGCCACGCTCCGGCCAGTCCTACGCCGTGACGCCGTGAACCTGGACGCGCTCGGAGGCCCGCCGTTGCTCGAGACCGAACGTTTTCGGCTTCGCGCGCTCGTGCCCGAAGACGCAGACGCTTTGCTACAGGTCTTCGGCGACGAAGAAGCGATGCGCTTTTACGATCGCGGCGTGATTCTCGAGCTCGGCGAGGCCCGCGTCTTGATCGCGACGCTGAACAAGCGGCGCGAGGACCGTCTCGGCATTCGCTGGGCGATCGCCGCGAAGTCCGACGGCGCCGTCGTCGGCACCATCGGCTACAACGCCTTCGTCGCGTCGGCTGATCGCGCGACGCTCGGTTACGACGTGGCTCGCGCGCACTGGGGTAAAGGCGTCGCCACGGAAGCCGTCCGGGCTGCCGTCGCGTGGGGTCACGCGACGCTCGGTCTACATCGCATCGAAGCCGTCGTCATGATCGGCAACGAGCGTTCGACGAACGTGCTGCGGAAGGCCGGTTTTCGCGAAGAAGGGCTGCTGCGCGGCTACGGGCGATGGAAAGCCGCGTACCACGACCTCCGCATGTTCTCTCACTTGCCGCCCGATCCGTAAGCGCGCTCCACCCGGGCGACGCGGAGCATGTAGTCGACGTACCAGCGCGCTCGGCCGGCCGATTGCGCTTCGCGGTGGACGGCGTTCGCTTTCCACGCGGCGACCGACGCTTCGTCGCGCCAGTAGCTCACCGTGATGCCGAGGCCGGAGGCGTCGCGCACGCTCTCGATGCCGAGGAAGCCGGGCTGGTCGGGCGCGAGCCGTTCGAGCGCCTCGGCCATTTGGTTGTATTCTACATGTTCCGCGTCGGAGCGCTGCGAGGTGAAGACGGCCGCCCAGTACGGCGGCTCCGGCGTCCTTGCGATGCTCATTGTCGCGATCATAGGATGTGCATTCGCGATGGCTGACAGCATTTCACACATCCCGCCCCCGGTTTCGCAAACGCACGGCACCACGCTGCGCGACCACGTGCTCGCCGGGATGCGCGCCGCGCCGGGCGCGACGGGCGAGTTCACGTCGCTGCTCAGTCACATCTCGCTCGCCATTCGCATCATCGCGTCGCGCGTTCGCCAGGCGGGCCTCGCCGATTTGCTCGGCTACACCGGCGAGATCAACGTCCAAGGCGAAGCGGTTCAAAAGCTCGACGCGTACGCCAACGAAGTGCTCGTCAACGTGCTCGAGCGAAGCGGACACTGCGGCATCATCGGCAGCGAGGAGCTCGAGGGCGCGAAGACCGCGGGGCACCCGGGAAAATACGTCGTTTTGTTCGATCCGCTCGACGGCTCGAGCAACATCGATTTGAACGTTTCGATCGGGACGATCTTCGCGGTGCTTCGCCGGCAAGATCCGACGTCGCCGCCTTCGGTGAACGAAGCGCTGCGGCCCGGTCGCGATCTCATCGCCGCCGGCTACGCGCTCTATGGGCCGTCGACGCTGATGGTCCTCTCGACCGGACAAGGCGTGCACGTCTTCACGATGGACCCGAACGTCGGAGAATTTTTTCTCTGCCAGTCGAACGTTCGCTGCCCGCCGCGCGGCGCGCTCTATTCGGTCAACGAAGGCAATCACGCGCGCTGGTCGCCCGGCATTCAAAAATGGAACGCTTGGATCAAAGGCGACGCGAAAGACGAGGGACGTCCCTACGGTCATCGCTACGTCGGCTCGCTCGTCGCCGACGCGCATCGCACGCTCTTGAAGGGCGGCATCTTCGCATACCCGGCCGACAAGAAGAGCCCGAACGGCAAGCTGCGTTTGCTCTACGAGGCGAACCCGATGGCGTTCATCTTCGAGCAAGCCGGCGGCTCCGCGATCGACGGCGAGAACCGCATCCTCGACATCGCGCCGACGATTCTGCACGAGCGCACGCCGCTGATTCTCGGCTCGATGGAGGACGTCGAGGCGTATCGCGCCTTCTCGACCGGCGCGCGATAATTGAGTAGATGGGGCGCATGAAGAAATTGGCGCTCATCCTCGCATTGACGCTCCCGCTCGCCTGCTCGAAGGACAAGACCGATTCCGCTGCGACGTCGGCTGCCTCCGCGTCCGCGTCCGCGACGACCGCGACGACCGCTGCGACGCCGAGCCTCCTCGACAAGGCGCTCTCTTTCGTGACCGGCGGCCCGTTCGAGGGCGAAATCACGATGCAGATGACCGACGAAGGCCGGCCGCCGCGCACGATGCTCTACGCCGTGAAGGGCAACAAGATGCGCTTCGACGTGCCCGGCCGCGGCGCCGAGGGCGACTCGTACGCGATCATGGACGGCGACACGAAGAAGATGGTCACCGTCACCGATTCGAAGAAGATGGCGTTCGAGATGGACATGAACGCCGCCGGAAACCCGATGGCCGCGGCTGCCGCGGCGAACGCGGCGGCGAAACCGAACGTCGAAAAGACCGGCAAGACGGACACCGTCGCCGGCTACTCGTGCGAGGAATGGAAGATCACCGAGCCCAACGGCGACAAGACCGACCTTTGCGCGGCGAAGGGCATCTCGTTTCCGTCGATGGGGCGCAGCGCGCCGTCGTGGGCAGGCGAGCTCGGCGAAGGCTTCTTCCCGTTGCGCGTCGTGACGACCGACTCGGCCGGCAAAGAGAAGTCGAAGATGGAAGTCACGAAGATCGAAAAGAAGACCGAGGACGCATCGCGCTTCGAAGTCCCCGCCGGTTACAAGACGATGAACATGGGCGACATGATGAAGGGCCTCGGCGGCATGCACGGCCTCCACGGGATGCCGCACTAGACTCCCGTCGCGTTCGGGCTCCAGATGTACTTGTGCATTTGAAGTTGAACGCGCACCGCGAGCGCGTCTTCGAGGACCCACGCGACGAGCTCGCGCGCGGCGAGCTTGCCGAAGACCGTGCTCGCGAGGAGGTTCGGCGTGCGCGCGGCGAGGTCGCGCTCGCGGACGACCGCGCGCATCCACTCGTAGTCGGCGCGATCGGCGAGGACGAATTTGATCTCGTCGCGCGGCGTGATGCGCTCGAGGTTGCTCCAGCGGTTGCGATGCGACTCGCCCGAGCCGGGCGCTTTGAGGTCCATGATTTTGTGCACGCGCGGATCGACGAGCGAGACGTCGGCCTCGCCGCTCGTCTCGATCAGCACGGTTTTTCCCGCGTCGCAGAGCTCGGTCATGAGCGGGAGCACCGCCGGCTGCAGGAGCGGCTCGCCGCCGGTGAGCTCGACGAGCGGCGTTCCTTTCGCGAGCGCCGCGCCCAGCACCTCGCTGCGCGACATGCGCGTGCCGCCGTAGAAGGCTTGCGGCGTGTCGCACCACGCGCAGCGCAAGTTGCACCCCGTCGTCCGCACGAAGGTGCACGGCAGCCCGGCGAACGTCGATTCGCCTTGGATGCTCGCGTAAATTTCGTGGATGACGAGTGAGTCGTCTTTCATTGGACGTCGATCCAGACCTCGGAAGAAGACGGCGCAGCCGACGGTGCCGGACGAGGTTTTTGCGCCGTGAATGCGTGTGTATAATACAAATACATCCCGTACGCCGCCGCCGCGATCGCGAGGAGGGCGAGGAGCACGATGCGGACGAGCCCGCCGAGGCGCGGGGCCTGCACGTTGCCGCCGGTGATGTTGCGCACCTCGGCCTTGCGCTTCTTTTTTTCGGTGATGGGCGTTCCGAATCCCATGGGCAAGCGGAAGTTGGTAGAAGCGAGGCGGTGCGTCAACCGCTGACGGGTGGTTTGGCCCTCGTTTCGGCGATCGCGTGGGTCGCCTGCGGCGGGGCCGCGCCGATGGCGGCCTCGTCGCCCGTCGTGGCCCGGCACGCGCCGCCTGCGATCGCGCCGGGGACATTTTGGGAGGACACGCCGACGGAGGGCGTTCGGCTGTCGGCGCCCAAGGTCGAGCCGAGCGACAAGGTCGGGCCGGACGGCGTCGCCGTCGCTCCACGAAACGACCACGAGCGCTCGTTCGGCGCGCGCTACGTCGCCCTCGCGCGCCAGCGGGTGCCGTTCGTCGTCACGATGGACGCGCTCTTCTCGATCGCCGTGCGTGCAGTCGAGTGCGCGCTCGCGGAGGTCGACGACGGGCTCGCGGCTGCGTCGCTGACCGACGCGCTCGAACGAACCGGCGAGCGTCTCACGGCCGAGTCGCGCGCGGCGCGCTCCGACACCGCCGACGCTTACGCGCTCGCGCGCGGGATCGTCGCGGTCGGACGGAAGCTCCTCGATCCGAGCATCGACGTCGGCCCGACGACGCCCGCGGCCGACGCCGAGCTCGCAAAAATTCTCGCGCACGCCGGACCGGCGAAGAGCCCGCTCCTCGGGCGCGTGCTCGACTACGGCGCGTTCGACACGCAGGCGGGGCTCGCGTTCGGCGACGCGCGGCTGCCGCGTTTTCGCGCGGCCGCTTGGGTCGCGCACGCGCCGCTCGCGCTCGCACGAGAGGACGGGTTGGACGTCGCGACTGCGCGCACGCAGGCGCGCGCCGCGGTGCTTCTCACGCGCGCGACCAACGACGCGTGGACCCACCTCGCGCGGCTTCGCGCCTTCACGAGCGGCGAGCCCGACGATCCCGGACCCGAGGCGCTCGCGCGGATCGCGCAAGCGATGGGCTTCGATTTGCGCGACGAGCAAGGGCTCGGCAACGTCGTTCGGATCGACAAGCTCCGCGCGGCGCTCCTCCGCGCGGCAGGTCCCACCGTCGAAGACACGGGCGGAAGCATCGCGACGTTTCGTTTGCTCTCGCCGAGCGCGCCGGCCGACGCGCGTGCGCTCGCCGCAGCGGCGACGCCCGGCAAGCTGCCTTCAGCGCTCGACGTCGGCGCGGCGCTCGGTGCGACGGATCTCGCGGAGGACCCCGCGCGTCGGCACGCGTCGCTTCACGCGAGCATGCTCGACGCGATCGCTACTTACCTCGCGCCCTCTGCGATCGAAGCCGGCGCGCCGTGGTCGACGCGCGAGGCTTTTCGCAAACGAAAGATCGACGTCGCGCTCGCCGCGTGGGCCGAGCTTCGTCACGCCGAGGTTCCGTTCGCACGCCGCGCCGCGCGCGAAGCGATCGACGAGCCCGAGATCGCGTTCGACGACGCGCGCGGAGCGATCGAGCCGGCGCCCGAGGCCATCGCTCGTCTCGTCTCGTTCGTTCGGCAAGCCAAGCGCGGGCTCGCGTCGCTCGGAAGTCTTCACGAGACCGGCGCCGCGGCGCGCGTGCTCGACGCCGCATCCAAGATCCTCGAGAGCTCGCTCCACATCGCTGAAGCTCAGGGTCGCGCGCCGCTCTCGCCCGAGCTCGCGCGCGCGCTCGCGACGCTTCCATCGCGCATCGCGTCGCTCGAGCGGCGGCTTGGTCCGGCCGCGTCGCCGGAGGTCGTCGTGACTGCGGCCGACCTCGCGAGCGGTCGCGTGCTCGAGGATGCGGCGGGCGAAATCGAAGACGTCTGGCTTCTCGTCGATACGGGCGGCGTCGCGAGCGCGTTCGCAGGCGCCGCCGTGCCGTTCTACGAACGCACCGTGACGTTGCGATCGAACGACACGTCGTTCGCGCGCCAGCTCGCCGAGTCCCCGCGCTGATTCACGGCAGGTCCCCGAGGCCGAGCGCCGGCACGCTCCCCTCCTGCCCCGCAGGCGGCAGCACGGTGCGCTCGCGTAGCAAGAGCACGAGATCGCGCAGCCGCTCGATTTCGGGCTCGGCCTTCGCGAACGCGGGCATGCCGTGCACCCACACATCCGGCTCGGCGATGCACGCGTCGATCCACGCGGGCCGGAGACGCTCGTGCGCGAGCGCGAGCGGCGGCGCGAGCTTGGGTCCTTCGTCGCGCGCGCGAACGATGTCGGGCGTCGCGACCGTGTGGCACGACGTGCAGGCCCCGCGGTCTTTTCGCTCGAGATCGCCGAGCGCCCCGCTGCGCGCGTCGCCGGCGAGCTGCACGCTCGGCACCGCAGCGTACGGAAAAGCCGCGCCGTCGCGCTCGGAGAAAAATCGAACGAGGCTCGTCGTCTCCTCTTCGCCGAGCGCGTACGTCGGCATCCGCGGCTGCTCGTGATCCGGCGCGACGAGATCGCGATACGCGAGCTCCGGATGGAACGCGGGCCGCACGGGGTGACGCTGCGGCGCGCGCAAATACTCGAAGAGCCACTGTGGCTGCGTGCGGAGCCCTTCGCCGAAGAGCGACGGCCCCGGCGTCGTCTTGGCGACGTCGTCGAGCGCGTGACATCCGGCGCACCCGCGCGACCGAAACGACTCTTCGCCGGCGCGTGCCGCGACGCGCAAATCGGGCCTCACGCGCACGTCGCGCTGCGCGAGCAAATACGTCGCGAGATCGCGACGAGAATCTGCATCGAGCTTGAATCCCGCGTGATCGACGAGCTTCGCGAGCGCCGACGCGCCGTCGTGACCGTCGCCGAAACGCGCGAGCGACGGTCCGCCCGGCGCGATCACGTCCGCGTGGCACGCGCCGCATTTTTCGGACGCGACGATCGCCTCGCCGCACGCGTCGCGCGCGAGCTGTTTCGTTTCGCCGCCGGGCACCTTGCACGTCACCATCTCGGTGCGGCTCGCGCCGCGCGCGTCGGCGTTTTGCTTGCCGACGAGGTGCGCCGCGAGGCTCGCGGCCTCGCGCGGCGTGAGCCCGACGTTCGGCATCGCCGCCGCCGGGTTCGCCCGCGCCGGATCGCTCAAGTAATGCGCGACCCAATCGGCGGTTCGCGCGGTCGCCACGTAGCCGAGATCGATCGCGATGCGCCCCTCGCCTTTGGCGCCGTGACACGCGTCGCACGCGAGACGATCCCACAGCGTCTTGCCGTCCTCGGCCGACGAGCCGGTCACGCTCGCGCGATGCACCATCGCGGTCGACTCCTCGGGCGAAGCGATCGCCGCGAGGTGCGTCGCGACCGCGACCTGGGCGTTCTCGTCGAGCCCGAGATCGGTGTGTCCGCGCGTCGCGTGATCGCGCAACGCGAGAGCGATTTCACTCGGCGCGCCACGCAGGCCGAGCACGGCGAGTGGCGTCGCGCTCGGCGAGATTTCGCTCGCCGCGTGACACGCGCCGCACCGCAAGTCGCGAAAGAGCGCGCGCCCGTTCGCGAGCGACGGCGCGAATTCGGTCGTATCGACCGCGGGCGGCGCCTCCGGCGCGGGGACGCCGTAGTGCTTCGCGCTCCACGCGGCCCACGCGACTTTCGCCGGCGAGCTCGCCGCAGCGCGCGTCTCGGTATGACACGCGGCGCAGCGTGCTTGCACCGCGGGCACCGGCGCGCGCGACGCGAGCCCGTCGTGAGCCGCCGCTTTCTCGCTCGCGAGCCCGTCGCCGCCGTGACACGCGACGCACCCGAGCGCCGCGTGTCGATCGATCAGCATCGCGCGCGACGGATGCGAGATCGCCTCGTGACACGTCGTGCAGCGCTCGATCTCGCTCACCACGCGGCAGGTCGCCGCGATTTTCGGATCGCATCGCCACGCGACCGTCGTCTCGTGTGGATGCTGCGGCGCCGCCGCGCCGCCGCCCGCCCAAAGCTTGTATCCTACAACTATCAGCAGCGCCGCCGCGATCGCCTTCGACGCGAGATCGAAGCGCCGGCTCGTCACGACGCGATCGCGCGGCGCATCGATTCGAGGCCTGCGGCGATGCGCTCTTCGCTCGCGGCGTAGCTGAATCGCACGTAGCCGGGCGCGCCGAACGCGCCGCCGGGAACCGCCGCGACGTGCGCCTTCTCGAGCAGGAAAAACGCGACGTCGTCGTCGCTCGCGATTTTCTTTCCGCCGAAGTCGTGACCGTAGAGCCCGCGGCAATCGGCGAACGCGTAGAACGCGCCCTCCGGCATGCGGCATCGAATGCCCGGCACTTTGTTGAGGCCTTCGACCATCACGCCGCGCCGGTGCTCGAACTTTTTCTGCATCGCGCGGACCGCGTCTTGCGGCCCGGTGAGCGCGGCGACCGCCGCGTGCTGCGCGACCGCCGCCGCGTTGGTCGTGCTCTGACCTTGGACGAGATCGATCGCGTCGATCACGGCCTTCGGCGCGATCGTCCAACCGATGCGCCACCCCGTCATCGCGTAGGTTTTCGACACGCCGTCGACGACGATCGTGCGCGCCGCGAGATCCGGCGCGACGTGCGCGAGCGAAACATGACGAAACCCGTCGTAGACGAGCTCGGCGTAAATCTCGTCGACGATGATCCAGCAGTCGTGCTTTCGCAAAACCTCGGCGAGCTCGCGCGTCCGTTCTTCGGGATACGCGGCGCCCGTCGGATTCGACGGGGTGCACAAGATGATCGCTTTGGTCTTCGGCGAGAGCGCCTTCGCGAGCGACTCGGCCGAGAGAAGCCAATCGTCTTCTTCGCGCGTGTCGACGAGCACCGGCTCGGCCCCGACGAGCCGCACTTGCTCCGGGTAGCTCACCCAGCACGGCTTCGGAATGATCACTTCGTCGCCCGGCTCGAAGAGCGCGAGCGCCAAATTGAAGAGCGCGTGCTTCGCGCCGACCGAAACCGCGACGTTCTCCGGTTTGATCGTCTGCCCGCGCCGCTTCACGTGGTCGTCGGCGATCGCTTTTTTCAGCGGCGCGATCCCGGTGACCGCCGTGTACTTGTGCGCGCCCGAATCGATCGCGCGCTTGGCGGCTTCGAGCACGAACGGCGGCGGATCGAAATCCGGCTCGCCGACGCCGAAGCCGAACACGTCGATTCCCTGCGCGCGCAGGGCCGCCGCCTTCGCGTTGACCGCGAGGGTCACGCTCGGCACGACGACCGACAAGCGATGCGCGAAGCCGCTGGGCACAGCGGATCTCTAACGCAAAGCGTCGTCGGTGACTACCGGCGGATCCAGTGGACCGGTCGCCGTTCAACCACTGGACGCGCGCGCGTCAGTCTTCGGTCTCGGCCTCTTTCAGACCCTTTTTGAAATTCCGAATGCCTTCTCCCAAGCCTTTTCCGATGGATGCGATTCGGCCGGCTCCAAAGAGAAGCATCGCGACGAGCGCGATGATCAGCAGCTCACCAGGTCCCAAGTTGCCCATGTCGTCACCTCACGCGGAGGTGGTGCACGACTCAGGCCAACTTTTCTTTTTTCTCTTCTTCTTTTTCTTTCGCTGACGACGACGCTTCCAGCTTTTTCGGTTTGTCGTCGTCATCGTCTGCTTCGCGCAGACCCTTCTTGAAATTCGCGATGCCTTGGCCGAGTCCCTTGCCGATGTCGGCGATTCGCCCGGCGCCAAAGAGGAGCAGCGCAATCAAGCCGATGATGAGGAGCTCGCCCGGTCCGATGTTGCCCATGGGTCAACCTTCTATCTTGGTTAAGGTGCTAGCAGCCACGCTTCATCATCGCAAGCACCGCCGGAAATACGGCCGAGGCGATCGGCGTCAAAAGAAACCACGCGGCGGGCGCTTCGGCCCGTTCGAGCGCGCGCATGAGCCCGAGCGCGGCGAGCGGACCCGCGGCTGCGATCGCGATCGCGACGAGCTGTCCACGCGCGCGACCGGTGACGCACGCCCAAACCGCGGCTGCAGCCGCGATCGCCGCGGCGAGCACGGCGATGATCGCGCGCTCGATCGGCGGAACGTTCGACGCGTGCGTGAACGGCGACATGCCGTGCAGGACGACGTGATTCGCATGGACGTTCGCGTTCATCGAAGCCGAAGAGAAGCGCGCGTCGTCCAGATCGATGCGGCGCATGTCGCCCGCGATCGTCGCGCTTTTGGCTGAAAAAGCGACCGATCGAAGCGCGCCGGGCCCCGAGCCGTAGAGAATCGGCGGCGACCCCGGATGACAGAGCCACGTCGCGTCGACGAAAGGAACCGAGTACGTGCGCGGCGTCGTCGCGGCTGCGCACGCAGCGCGAGCTTGCGAGACGAGATCTTGCGCCATGCGTCCAGGCGCGCTCGCGTCGAGGGCGCCGAGCGCCGAAGCGAGCGCCAGCACGCCGGCGAGCGGCCACGCGATTCGCCACTGGGCGAGCGCCGTCTTCGCGGGGGACTCGCCGAGCAGCATCATCGCGCGCGCCTCGCCCCGCTCGGCGAAACGTTGCGCGGCGAGCGCCCACCCAATCGGCCACCCGACCATCACCGCGGCTTCGATCGCGAGCTCGGCGACCCCGCGGGCGAACGGAAGCGCCGCGCGCGCCGGAACGTCCGGGTCGAGAACCCACGGAAGAACGCGCACCGCCCCCGCAAGAAGCGCGGCGACCGCGAGCCCGCCACACCAAACCCACGCCGAACGGCTTGCGCTCGCCGAAAGCGGGTGCCGAGGCGTTGAACATCGGTGCAGGGTCGTCTCCATGCTTGCGCTGGACCGTGAACCGCATGATACCTTCCGGCACCGAGGAACACATGATGGCGAAACGCTTGGCATTGACCGTCACCGCGGCGACGTTCGGGTTTGCGGCTCTCGCGGCGCACGCTCCGGATGCGCGTGCGGACGAGATCGCGGGGACGCCCAAAGCGATGGTCGGCGGCGGGTTCCTCGGCGCCGAGGTCGTCGCGATCCCGATGGCGATCGCCGGCGTTCACGCCGGTTGGGCATACGCGGTGTTTCCGCCGCTCGGCGCGGTCGGCGGCGTCATCGGCGGTTTTTTCATGGACAAGGCCTACGACGACGCGAAGACGAACGCGTACGGCTCGGCGTTCATGCTCGCCGGCGGCATGGCGCTCATCATCCCGACGATCGTCCTGATGTTGAACGCGACGCGCTACCATCCGGCGGAAAACGCGGTCGAAGATCGCGCGCCGAAGAATGTCGGTCCCGAGGCGAACCCGGGCGCGGCCGGCGGCAGCAGCGTGGCGCCGGCGAAAGACGGCGGCGGAAACGGCGGGAATCAGCCGCCGTACATCCCGCTGTCGCTCGTCGACATGCACCAGGGCACGCTCCGGCTCGGCATCCCGGTGCCCGAGGTTCACGAGGCCTACACGCCGCAGCAGGTCAAAGAGCTCGGGGTCGTTCAGGCGACCGAGCTGCGCGTGCCCGTGTTCAAGCTCGCGTTTTAATCTCGTTTCGGTACCATCCGCGATGAGATGGTGAATCATCCCGCGCCTCGTCCGGCCATGGCGTCCAAGCCCACCGACCCGATGATCGGTCGCGTCGTTGCCGGGCGCTATCGGCTCGAGTCCCGGCTCGGTGAAGGCGGCATGGGCGTCGTCTACCGCGCCCGTCACGTGCTCATCGATCGCGTCGTCGCGCTCAAGCTCATTCGGCCTGATCTGCGCGGCGAAACGCATCTTCGCGCGTGGATGCTCCGCGAGGCGCGCGCCGCGAACCGCGTCGACCACGCGCACATCATCGACATCCACGACATCGGCGAGACCGAGGAGGGCGAGCTCTATCTCGTCATGGAATATCTCGTCGGCACCGCGCTGAGCTCGGAGCTCGCGCGCGGACCGATGGCGCTCTCGCGCGGCGTCGACATCCTCGAGCAAATGTGCGCGGCGCTCGGACGTGCGCACGACCTCGGCGTCGTCCACCGCGATTTGAAGAGCGACAACATTTTGCTCTCGACCAAAGGCGGTCGAAAAGACTTCGTGAAGATTTTGGACTTCGGGCTCGCGCACCTCGCGATGGACCCGCGTCTCGCGCCGAAGGGCGCGGTCTTTGGCACGCCCGAGTACATGGCGCCCGAGCAAGCGCGCGGCGAAGAAGCGGGGCCGCAGAGCGATTTGTACGCGCTCGGCGTTTTGTTCTTCGAGATGCTGACGGGACAGCTGCCGTTCCGCTCGAACGATCGCGAGACGCTGCTCGAGATGCAGCGGAGCGCGCCGCCGCCGCGGCCGCGATCGATCAAAGCGGACGTCCTGCCGGCGGCCGAGCAGATCGTCCTCAAGCTGCTCGAAAAAGATCGCCGCCGTCGATTTCAAGACGCGCACCATCTCCACGAGGAATTGAAAGCGCTCCAGCGGTCGCTGCCGAGCACGGCGTGGGAGGTCGGCTCGGGTGGCGAGCTCGCGCCGCCGCCGCCGCCGCCGCCGCCGCAATCGCCGGGCGTCATCGAGTGGGCGACGCGCGCGGGGCTCTTCGCGCGCATGGTGTCGCGCGCGTACCCGTCCGGGAACGCGCCGCCGGAGATTCAAAAAGCGCTCGCGACGTCGTGGGATCTCGCGGCGCGCGCGACCAAGCTCGAGGGCGAGGTCGCGAGCCACACGCGCAAGCTCGAATCGCTCGAGCGACGTGGTCGCGCGCTTCGCGCCGAGATCGGACGGAAAGTCGAAGAGCTCGCGCACGAAGAATCGCGCGCGCTCCGCGACGCCGCGTCCGAGCAACAAGAAGCGGCGCGCATCCGCGAGCAGCTCCAAATCGCCGAGCGCAACGCGCAAGTCGCCAAATCGCAAGCCGACCAAGCCGCCGCGGGTGGCGCGGGCGCGCAGCTCCGCACGGCGTTCGAACGCGCGGGCGCCGCGCTGGCGCTCGTCGAAGCGCGGCGCGAGCAGCTCGCCGAACGCGAACAAAAAGCGTCGGTTAAAGACGCGCACGCGCGCGACTTGCGACGCCAAATCGAAGAGCTCCGCGCGCAGCTGTCACGGTACGCCGAAGCGCTCGAAGAGGACCTGGCGCAAGGCCGCGAGCGCGTCGCTGCCCGCACGCGCGAGGGCCTCGCGTTCGAAAAATCGTTCACCGAGGTCTCGGTCGCCTTGCTCACCCATCTCAAGGCGAAGCCCGAGGCGCGCGACCTCATTCAAGACTTGATGGAGAACATGCACGGCCCGGCCATCACGAACAAAGGCAGCGGCGGGGGCTCGGAGAGCCGCGGCCCGGGGATGTGAGGAGAAAACTGTCAGCCTCCAAAAATCGTACAGATCGTTCGGATCCGAACGATCTGCCGCTTTTGACGCCCATTGTGATGGCTGATAGCTGAAAGCTGAGCGCCACTTACGGCAGCTTCGCGTTCAAAAACGACTTCAGCTTCAAGAGCGTCTTCGGATCGCGTGTGAAGCTCGGGGCTTGGTAGTCCTTCGCCCACGCGGCGACCTCGTGGACGAACTCTTTTCGCTGCGACTCGTCTTCGATGATGTCGTCGACCGTGCGGCCGCGGGCGGCGCCCTTGTGGAGGCCTTTCACGTACGTCTCGAGACGCGTGTAGTCTGCACCCAAAAACGCGCGGACTTCGCCGGCGTCGGTCGCGAGGCGCTCGAGCACGCCGGTCTTCGCAGCGCCGTCGGCGTCGCAGGCGAGCGAGGCGGCCACGCGCAGCACGAACGCGTCGTCCATGAAGCCGAGATCGTCGATGCCGTCGGGGATCAAATCGAGCGACTTGAAAATGTAATTGAGGCCCGCGATGACGCTGCGTTTGACCTGCTCCGAGCCGTCACCCGAAACGATCGCGCCGAGGGCGCCGGCGTCTTCGCCGAGCGAGCGCAGCCACGCGGGAAACATTTCGAGGTACTTCGGGTCGGGAGCGTCGGTCATGCGGCAGACAGTATCATCGGGCCGTAGCGGCGAGAAGTCGCGGCGCGACGTCGGCGAGATTGGTTGTATTCTGCACGAACTCGGCGGCGCAGGCGCCGAACGCGAGGAGCGGGACGGGCGCGCGCGTGTGCGTTCGGATCGAGAGATCTTCGAGATTTCCGTGGTCGCTCGTGACGACGACGAGCTGATCGCGCGGGTCGATCGCGCGGAAAAGCTCGGCGAGAAAGCGGTCGGTGCGGACGACTTCGTCGCGTGCCCACTCGGTGTCTTGGGAGTGACCGGCGGAGTCGGTGAGGAACATTTCGAAGAGGGCGAGGTCGTTTTCGGCGGCGCCGGCGGCGACGTTGCGCGCGGCTCCGGCGATCGAAACTGTCGGCGCGGGGATGCCCGCGGCGCGGAGGAGCTCGCCGGTCAAATCGAACGTCGCCGCTGCGCCGCGATCGACGTCGTCGAACGTGCGGAGGGTGCCGCCTTGCGCGAGACCGCACACGCTGCTCGTCGACGGCGGAAATCGGCGGTTTCGTTCTTCGCGACCGGCGAGGACGTTCGCGAGGTGAGTCGCGCGGCGCTCGTCGTACGCGTTCAGGAACGACGCGCGCTGCCCGCGGGCGCGAGCGCGTCCGAGAAATCCTTCGCGCGTGACGAGCTCGCGGAGCGCGCGCGTCGGGTGGCCGCTCTTGTGCTCGCCGGCGAGCGCGATCGCGTCTTGGCCGGTGAAGATCGTCGCTTGGCCCGTCGCACTTTGCGGGAGACCCGGATGACCGAGCGTCGCGTCGATCGCGACGAGATGCGCGCCCGGAAAAGTGTCGCGCGACGCACCGCCGAGCGGCGCGAGCACCTCGAGCGGTGTCTCGTCGAACGGGTTTTGCGGGCCGCGCCGGCCGAAGCCCATGCCGTCGACGAAGACCAAAAGTGCGTGCATTTTACATCGATCGCGCGACCGCGAACCCGAGGATGAAGCCGGCCATCAGCGCCGCCGACACGAGGAGCACGACGAGAATTTGCGACACGCCGCGCGGCGGGCCAGCGAACGAGTTCGGGTCGTTGGTCGTCGCCGGCATCACGACGACCGGCGGCGGGCGCGCGGACGCGGGCGGCACGCCGGTGCTTCCGAGCGTCGAGTGATCGGCGGCCGGCTCGTTGGGGGACGAGAGCGTCGGCCCGACGGGCACGACCGGCCCGCGCGCGCTCTGCGGCGGGAGCGATTGCGAGACCGGAATCGCCGCGAGCGCTTGCGACATCTCCGCGGCCGATTGAAAACGATGCGCGCGATCTTTCTGGAGCGCGCGCCGAAAGAACGTATCGAACGGCGCGAGCGCCGGCGAGATCGCGCTCGGCGGCGGCGGCTCCTCGGTGATGATCGCGGTGAGGCGCGCGAACTCGGTCGCCGCGACGAACGCCTGACGGCCCGTCAAAATCTCGTAGAGCATCACCGCGACGCTCCACAAATCGCTCCGGTGGTCGGCGTCGCGCGCGCTCCGCGCCTGCTCGGGGCTCATGAACGCGGGCGTGCCGAGGAGCATGCCGGTGCGCGTGCGCGCGCCCATGCCGCCCGCTGCGTCCATGACTTTCGCGATTCCGAAGTCGAGAATTTTGGCGGTGCCGTCGCGCGTGACGAAGACGTTCTCCGGTTTGAGATCGCGATGCACCACGTTCTGCGCGTGCGCGGCGCCGAGACCGGCGAGCACGCCTTGGGTGATCGCGACGGCGCGCGCGGGCGCGAGCGCGCGTCCGGTGGGAGCGAGCGCGCTCAGTGCGTCGCCGACGAGTCGCTCCATCACGATGAACGGCGTGCCGTCCTCGGCCTCGCCCGCTTCGAACACGCGAATCACGTTCGGGTGCACGAGGCGCATGCACGCGCGGCCCTCGTCGAGGAAGCGCGCGCGGATTTGCGGATCGCCGATGTGCTCGGGCCGAAGGAGCTTGACCGCGACGAGGCCTCCGGGCGGCGCGAGCGCTTCGGCCTCGAAAACCAGCCCCATTCCGCCTTGACCGAGCGGCGCGCCGAGCCGAACGCGACGCGCGAGCACGGCGCCGACGAGCACCGCCGCCGGTTCGGTCGTGGGGGTCGCAACCATCGCGTGAATGGTAGCCGCGATTTCGAAGTATGCTGCAGCCCATGTTTCGTCACGCGTGGGCGGCTGCGCCGGTCTTTCTTTTTGCTTCTTCGGCGCTCGCGCAAGATCGCGTGATCGATCCGAACGCCGAGGCATCGAAGGACGTCTCGCGGCCGTGGCTCTACAACGACGATCCGACGATCCCGTCGCCGCTCCACGTGGTCGCTTCGCTCGGCGACACCTATTCGGGAAACGACCGCAGCGTGAGCCGCGCGTTCGCGTCGCACGACGACGGCCCCGGCGGCAAAGCGAACGCGACGGTGCAAGTCGGCGTCGTGAAGATGTTCGCCGTCGACGTGACCGGCGTGCTCGGCGGTTTCGGCGATTCGGTCGCCGGCGGCGTGATGGCGGGCGCACGCTTCGCGCCGTTCGACATGGCCAAACACGGATTTCGCCTCGCGATCGCCGCCGGCTATTTGCTCGACCTCGACAGCGCGAGCGGCTTTTACGGGCGCGTCACGGCGAGCCTCGATGTCGGGCGCGTGCGCTTCGCAGCGATGGTGCACGGCGAGCACGTCGCGCGCACCGGCGGCGATCCGGTCGATCTTTTCGTCACCGCCGGCACCAGCGTGAAGCTCGCGCCGGTCTTTCGTCTGGGCGTCGAGTACATCGCGCAAGACATCGAAGAAGCTTTCGCGTCGAGCAAAACGATCGGCGACGACGACGACGGTCCCGGACGCGCCGAAGGCGGCGTGCATCAGTTCGTCGGTCTGACCGGCACCTTCGAGCTCTTGCGGCACAGGCTCTTCATCGACCTCGGGCCGGCGCTCGCGTTTCGCCCCGAGATCGGTCAAGTTGCGCCCGTGGGACGGGCCCTCGTCTCCTATTCATTCTAGTGAAGCTCGATCGCACCGAAATCGTCGTCCTCGCAGTCTTCGTCCTCGCCATCGTGACGGTGAACTCGTACGAGCGCGGGAAAGCGCTCGCGCGCCGCACGCACGAACGCATGGAGCGAGAGCGCGCGGCGCACGACGCCGGAGCCGACGTGGCGCACGAATGAGGCGTGCGATCTTCGTCGTCGCGCTCGTCGCCTGCCATCGCGGAAGCGAAGACCCCAAATCCGATGTCGCGTCGAGCTGCGTCATCGAGCACGAGGGCGGCGTGACGCAGTGCTTCGAGGACGTCGGCCCGACCGCCAAGCAGTACGGCGCGAAGTACTGCGACGAAATGCACGGGCAGCACACGTTTTACGCGGCGAAAGCGTGCCCGCGCGAAGGCGTCGTCGGCTCGTGCACCAAGCGGCCGGGCACCGATTTGGAGCGCGTCGAGCGCTGTTATCGCGACGAGCCCGCGTGTGCCGCGCGGTGCGAAAAGGCCGGCGGAACGTACCGAAAATAAATTTTCGATTCTTTGTCACTACGGCCCGAGTCGCTGCGTTGGTCAGGCATGATGACCTCTCCGCTCGTGGACTCGACGCTCGTCACCGAAACCTCCGCCCTGCCGCTCGAGAGCGCCGCCCTCCGGTGCGACGCGCGCGCGGGTGTCGCTCGCGTCGTGCTCGTCCAGCGCTTCAAGAACCCGCTGCGCGAGACGATGCATGTAATCTACACGCTTCCTCTCCCGGCCGACGCGGCGGTCTCCGGCTTTCGATTTCGCGTCGGCGACCGGACGATCGAGGGAACCATCGACAAGCGCGCGAGCGCGCGCGAGCGCTTCGAGGAGGCGGTCGCGAGCGGACAGACTGCGGCGCTCCTCGAGCAAGAGCGCTCGAGTCTCTTCACGCAAGAGATCGGAAACATCCCGCCCGGCGCGGACGTCGTCTGCGAGATCGAGCTCGATCAAAAGCTCCGGTGGCTCGAAGAAGGAAGCTGGGAGTGGCGTTTTCCGCTGGCGGCGGCGCCGCGTTATTTGGGCGCGGCGGGGCGCGTGGCGGACGCGAGCAAGGTCGCGTTCGGCGTGGCGGAGCAGATTTCGGCGCGCGCGTCGCTCGCGATGCGCGTTCGCGACGATCTCATCGCGGGGTGCTCGCCCGAGTCGCCGTCGCACCCGCTCTCGACGGTCGCCGAAGGCGGCGCGTTTCGTGTCGAGCTCGGATCGGGCAACGCGGTCGCGCTCGATCGGGACGTCGTCGTGCGTTGGCCAGTCGCGATCGATCGCGCCGACACGACCGTCGACGTCGCGGGCCCGCGCGACGGGCGATTGAAGGACGCGCACGCGCTCTTCACGATCGTTCCGCCTCGGCGCGACGCAATCGCGGCGGCGGTCGCGCGCGATCTCACGCTCTTGCTCGACACGAGCGGCTCGATGGGCGGCGCGCCGCTCGAGCAAGCCAAGCGCGTCTCGCTCGCGATGATCGATTCGCTCGGCGAACACGATCGATTCGAGATGATCGAGTTCTCGAACGAGCCGCGCCGATTCCAGCCGGCAATGCGCATCGCCGACGCCGAGGCCAAACGCGCTGCCGCGTCGTGGATCCGCTCGCTCCGCGCGAGCGGCGGCACCGAGATGCGCGAAGGAATTCTCGAGGCCCTTCGTCCGCGCGGCGAGCGCAAACGCGACGACGCGATCGCGCAAGTCGTCCTCGTGACCGACGGTCTCATCGGGTTCGAGCAGGAGATCGTGCGCGAGATCGCGTCGCTCTTGCCGGGCGACGCGCGCCTCCACACGGTGGGCGTCGGGTCGTCGGTGAATCGCGCGCTCACGGGACCTGCCGCGCGCGCGGGCCGCGGCGTCGAGGTCGTCATCGGGCTCGGCGAAGATCCCGAGCGTGCCATCGCGCGCCTCGTCGCGCGGAGCGCGCTCCCGGTCGTGACCGAAATCGAAGCGTTCGGCGGCGCGCTGCTCGAGCTCGCGCCTGCGAAGGTGCCGGATCTTTTCGCGGGCGCGCCCGTCTTGCTCTCGGCGCGCGTGCGGCCCGAGGGCGGCGAAATCGTGCTCCGCGGAAAATCGGCGAACGGAACGTGGGAAGAGCGCGTGCGCATCCCGGCCGCGCACGCGGGCGAAGGCAGCGATGCTGTCGCGACGCTCTTCGGGCGCGAGCACGTCGAGGACGTCGAGATGCGCGTCGCCGCGGGTCTCGCGCCGCGCGCGGCCGACGCCGCGATCGAATCGGTAGGCCTCGCGTATCGCATCGCGACGCGTCTCACGTCGTGGGTTGCGATCGACTCTTCGAAGAGCGTGGACCCTCGCGATCCCACGCGCCGCATCGAGCAGCCGCAGGCGCTTCCGTACGGCACGTCGGTCGAGTCGTTCGGTCTGCGCGGCGGCGCGCAACCGATCATGCACCAAGCATTTTACGGGGCGCCCGTGCTCGGCCGCGCCGCGCCTCCCGCTGCCGGCGCTCCGC
This sequence comes from Polyangiaceae bacterium, assembly GCA_036488725.1. Lineage (GTDB taxonomy): Bacteria > Myxococcota_A > Polyangia > Polyangiales > Polyangiaceae > DASXHD01. Next base: position 28,370 of record DASXHD010000132.1, read on the forward strand.
CGCCGCCCGCGATGCGCGTCCCGCCGATGCCCGCGCGCCCGCGCGCGAGCGCGCGTTCGACGGACGATGCGTCGAAAAAAGAAGATGAGAACGCGAAGCGCGAACCGTCCTTTCTCTCGCGCGTCGCGGGCGCGTTCACCGGAAGGGCCAAGACGACCCTCGTCTGGATCGCACGCATCGCGATCGCGAAGCCCGGTGAGATCGTCCTCGAGATCGTGGTCGACGGCGCGACCCTCGCTTGGAAAGTCACGCATCGCGTGGAGGCCCTCGTCGGCGGCGTGAGGCGCGAGCTCGCGGTCGACATCGCACGGACGACGCGCGACGGCACGTACGAATCCGGCACCACAGTTCGCCTCGTGCTGCAGGTCCCGCCGGATTTCGACGTCTCGCACCTGAGCGAAGTTTGGATGGCGGGCGTGGAGATGACGGTTCGCGCATGATCGATCTCGACGCGAACCTCGACGCGATTCGGCTCGGCGACACCGCCGCCTTCGGGCGGTTCGTCGCCGGGGCCGAGCGCGGCGTTCGCGAGAGCTTGCGGAGCTTCGCGGCGCACGTCGATTGCGAAGCCATCGTGCAGGAGACGTTCTTGCGAGCTTGGCAAGTCGCGCCGCGCGTCGAGCCCGACGGGCGGCCGAATGCGCTCTTGCGATTCACGGTGCGCGTCGCGCGAAATCTCGCCATCAGCGAAGTCCGCCGCGCGCGCGCGAAAGACGTGGATCCGGCGACGCTCGCGGAGATGCCCGAAGTCTCGCCGCCGGCGCCGCCGGATCCATTTTTGCGACGCGCGATCGAAGAGTGTCGCGACAAGCTCCCGCTCAAACCGGCGCGAGCGCTCGCGGCGCGCATCGAGAGCGCCGGGGCCGAGCCGGACGAGGCGCTCGCTGCGCGCCTCGGGATGAAGACGAATACGTTCCTCCAGAATTTCTCGCGCGCGCGCAAGATGCTCGGCGAGTGCCTCGAGTCGAAAGGAGTCGCGCTGTGACGCCCGAAGAACGCGAAGCGCTCGTCGCCGCGGTCACGACTGCTCACCGCGAGCGCGGCCCGCGCGGCGAAATCCGCGGGCATCGCGCGTTTTACGATTTGGACGAAGCCGCGCGAATCGAAGCGTTCGACGAGACGCTCCGGCAGCGCGCGCTCGAAGCGGCGACCGACGCGCAAGGCCTCTCGTCGACCGCGCGCGCCGTGCTGGCGCGCATTCGCTGAGGCTTCTACGGCGTCGCGCTCTTCGCGGACCGAACGCAGTCGACGATTCGTTTCGTGAGCTCGAGCGCCGCGGCGCCTTGCGCGAGGCGCGCGTCGTCGCCGCCGCTCGCGAGCGCGTCACGGTGTGCCGCCAGCCACGCTTCGAGCGCGGCGCCAGAGCGCTCCGCACACGACGCGCCCTTGCACGCGCAGCTCTCGTCTTTCAAGCGAGTAAGCTCCGCGAGCGCGTCGGCTCCGCGCGGAGAAGGCACCGGCGCCGCGACGCAACCGTACGATTCGAACGACTCGGCCGACGCGACCGACACCCACGTGCAGCGATACGTCGCGCTTTTTCCGCATCCTGAAACGACGAAATCGCGATCGCGGTGCTCGGGCGGTGCGTGGCTCTGCCGCCAAAACGCGAGGCGCTCGGGGTCGGACGCGATGTCGGCCCGCGGCGCCGGCGCGCCTTGGGGAGTCGCGGATTCGCTCGCCGCGAGCCGATGCTGCGGGCAGCTCCAGTCGCTCTGCGCTGCGGCGATCGCCGCGTGCCTGGCGTAGCTCTCGTGAGCGCACGCGCAGAGGACGAAGCTCGCGGCGAAGACGAGCTTCATCGCGCGCGGAGGGTCGAGAAAAACGCCTTCGGCATCGGGTCGAGCTGACCTTGATAAATCGTGTCGACGATCGAGAGCACCTCGAAGTCGGCGTCGAACGCGGCGTGGATCTCCTCGCGCGTGAAGCGATGCGGACCTTGCTCGCCCGGCTGGAGATGGCTGAACGTCTTCAAGAAGAGAAACCCGCGCGGCGCGGGCAGTCGCTTCATCGACGCGGCGTACGGGCGATGCGACTCCACCGAAAGCACATGAAAACAGCCGCGATCGAAGATCGCATCGAACGGGCCCGCGAGCTTCGTCGCGAGGACGTCGTCGACCGCGAAGGTAATCTTCGCGCCGTCCGCGTGGCGCTTCGCGTAGTCGATCGCGGCCGGCGAAAGATCGCTCGCCGTGACGACGTAACCGCGTTTGGCGAGCTCACGCGCTTGCGTGCCGGGTCCCGTTCCTTGATCGAGGACGCGCGCGCCGGGCGCGACGCCGTTTTCGGCGAGCGCTTTCGCGAGATCCGGATCGAGCTCCGCAAAAAACCACGGGAGCTTTTCGATTTCGTCGTTGCGATAAAGCTCGTCCCAGCTCGGAAAACCGCGCGGACCGGTCATCGCGCGCGCTCCTTCGCGCGCTGGAGGGCCAAGTTGATCATGATGTCTTGCTCGCGCGGCTCGGCCCAGCGTCGTCGCGCCGACTCGCTCAAGTGATCGAGCGGATCGTAATAAACGAAAAACTGCCCCGGCTTCACCGACGGCGCCGTGAACACGCTGATGCCCGTCTCGCGATCGTAATATTCGTACGAGTGCGCGTCGCGTTTGCCGCCGCCGCCCGGCGCGTCGACGACGAAGACTGGCGTGTTGAATCCCGCGGTCGAGCCGCGCACGTGTTTTTCGAGATAGAGCGCCGTGTCGAGCGTCGTGCGCAAATCTTCGACGCCGCGCACGAGGTCGTGAACGTAAACGTAATAAGGATGCACGTTCACGTGACCGAGGCGCTTCACGAGGAGCGTCATGATCTCGGGCGTGTCGTTCACGCGGCGCTGGAGCACGCTCTGATTGCGCACGAAGATGCCGCGCTCGTGGAGCTTGTTCATCCCGCGCTCGGTGATCGCGGTGATCTCCTTCGGATGATTGAAGTGCGTGTGGAGCACGACCTCTTTGTGGAGCTTGCGGCCCTTGTCGACGATGCGCGTGAGCGCGTCGATCCACGGGTCGTCGGTCAAGAGCTTCATCGGCATGACCGCCGGGCCCTTGGTCGCGAAGCGCATGCGCCGCACGTTCGGGATCGCGAGGAGCGCCTCGCCGATCTCTTCGATTTGTTGCGCGCGCAGCTGATACGCGTCGCCACCGGAGATGACGATGTCCTCGAGCTCGGGCCGCGACGCGATGTACGCGTACGCCGCGCGCCAGCGCTCGTCCGAGACTTTGAGATTAACTTTTTCGACTTCTTCGGTGTCGATGCCGACGGCGTAGCTCCGCGTGCAGAAGCGGCAATAAACTGGGCAGGTGTCGAGCGGGAGAAAGAGCGCCTTGTCGGGATAGCGATGCGTGAGGCCGGGCACCGGCGCGTCGCCTTGCTCGTTCAGCGAATCGAGGTGGAGCTTGGGATGGTCCGGAAGAAGCCGCGATTTGAGCGGAATGAACTGGATGCGCAGCGGATCTTCGTACGGGTTCTGCCAGTCGACGAGCGAGAGCAAATACGGGCTCACGCGCACGCTCATCGGCGCTTTTTTGAAACCTTCTTCCGCGTCGGCGGCGAACTCCGGCGAGACGAGGCCTTCGAGCGCCTTGAGGAGCTTCTGGACGTTCGTGATCGTGTTCTTCGCTTGCCAGTGGTGATCGAGAAAAGTTTTTTCGTCGACCTCGCGATACGCAGGGATGCGCTGCCAGAAGGGCCCGTCGAGAAGCTCTTTGTGGAGGAGCGTCGCCGGGTCGACCGGAGGTTTCTTCGGTTGAATCGGCGTGGGTTGGTTGACGACGGGCAGCGAGGCCATGGGACGATTGCGTTTTCCCACACCCGTGCGCCGAGGGCAACGCACGAGCCGCGCAGCACGACAATTGTGCGGTCGCGTGATAAGAGGCCCCCGCCGTGTCGCGTCTCTGCGTTGCACTCTCACTCGCGTGTCTGGCGGTCGCCTGTTCGGCGAACGACGATGGCGCGTCGAGTGATGGGCTCGCGCCGTTCAAGCCGGCGGCGCATCGCGGGTTTCCGCAAGTCCCGGCGCGCGGCGGGGTCGTGCTCGCGCACCCGCGCCTCGTGAGCGTCGTCGCCTCGAACGATTCGCTCGCTTCCGACCTCTTCGCGTATTCGGACGCGCTCACGAAGAGCGCGTGGTGGAAATCGGTCGCGCACGAATACGGCATCTCGGGTTTCGCCGGCAGCGAGCACGTCGTCGCGACCGAGCCGATCGCCGGCGAGATGACGAACGCACAAGTGGACGCGTTCGTCGCGGCCGCGATCGCGTCCGATGCGTCGCTCGCGCCCGACGGCTCGACGATTTACGTTCTCTACTTCCCGCCCATCAGCTCGTGCTCGGGTGGCGGCTCGCATCACCCGTTTGGAAAGCTGGGCGACGCGGTCGCGCGCGTGCAACGTTGCGGGAGCAACCCGCCGACCATCGCGAGCCACGAAATCATCGAGTCAGCGACCAACCCGAGCGGCGACGGATACGAGCTGCGCGCCGCGTCGCCGATTTGGACGGGAAGCGTGTGGAGCGCGCGCGACGGCGAAGTCGGAGATTTGTGCGAGAGCGAGCCGACGATCGTCGAAGGCGCGTACCACTTCGACCGCGCGTGGTCGAACGCCGCCGCGGCGCACGGGAAAAATCCGTGCGTGCCCGCAGACGCGGGAGCCTTCTTCGACGTGAGCGTGGCGCGCGACTGGTACGCGGTGGCCGCCGGTTCTTCGACGACCGTGAAGGTCGAAGGATGGTCGAGCGCGAAGAAGGGCGCGTGGTCGCTCGCGGCCGCGATCGTCGCGCGCCACGGCGACGGAAGCGGCTCGGGATTTTCCGCGACGCTCTCGAAGAGCACGATCGCGAACGGAGGCACGGTCACGCTCACGGTCGACGCGGGCGACATCGCGCCGGGACAGTGGGCGCTCGTCGAGCTTCGAAGCAGCGCGACGAACGAAGACGGCGTCACGCCGGAGCGTCACGTGTGGCCCGTCGGGTTTTACGTTTCGCCGAGCGCGGCTCACTGATTCGCGGTCAGCCGTTTTTGCGCAGCGCTGCGCTGAGCTCTTCGCGCACGAGGTCGCGGACGTCGTCCGGCTCGATGACGCGCGCAGCTGCGCCGAAGCCGAGCACCCATCGCACGAGCGCGGTGCGGTCGCCGACGGGCATCGCGAGGCGGACGCGCCCGTCCTTCGAGGTCGCGACGCGCTGATCGGGGTGGTGCTTGCGCGTGCGGACCTCGTCGGCGACGCGCGCGTCGAACTCGATGACGGCGCGGCGGCGGTCTTCGGTTTCGACCGGGCCGAACGCGCCGAGGACGAGCCGCTCGGGATCGAAATCGATCGGAAGCTCGAAGCGCTGCGCTTCGGTCGTCGCGTCGCGGATGCCTTCGAGCGGAAACGCGCGTACCGCATCGCGCGCGACGTCGAGGCCGACACAATGAACGGCGCCGTCGTGGAGCGCGATGACGTACGGACAGACGCGCACGCGCGCTTCGTCGCGAAAACGAAACTGCACGACGCGGAGCTCGGCGGCCGCGCGAAAAATCTCGTCGAGGTCACCGCCGCTCGCGACGTACGACCGCGCGGGATACGGCACGACGACGACGCGGTCCTCGAGGCGCGCGGTCGGTTGAATGTCGACTGTGTGCGCGGTGCGAAGCGGGCGTTCGGCGACTTGGAGCAGCTGGCGGTGGGCGACGTCGATTTCGTCGAAAAGCGCGCTTCCGCGGAGCGGCTCGAACGCGCTTCGCGCCGCGAGGAGAAGATAAGCTTGCGTGCGCCGCAGCGTGATCGACCGGCCGCGCTCGCTCGGCTTCACGCGCCAGCGATTGGGTCCTCCGGGTACGGTGGGCACCGGCTCGAGGCCGAGCTGCTCTTTCAAGTCTCGGAGGTAGCGCTTCACGCTTCGCGTGCTGACGCGCATCACGGTCGCGAGCTCTTCGATGGTCGCGCCCTGCCCGTGCGCTTCGAGGAGCTCGCGCATGCCTTCGATGCGCCGATGCTGCGTGAAGCGGCCCGACGGGCGCCCAGGCCCGCGCGCCTTCTTGGGAATGATCGAGCGCTTCATGGGGGCAGCGGCCGTGCGCGCAGCTCGGCGCGGTATTTGTCTTTGTACTGCTCGTGGCAGCCGCGGCACGCCGCTTTGACCGCTTCCATGTCGGCGGCCCGCGCGGCGTTCGCGCCGTCGAGCGAGATCGAGACCCAATTCGGGTACGCCGTTTTCGCGTTCTCGGGTGCGAGCTTCGCGCAGCGCTCGAGGAGCTCGGCGGTGCCCTCGTAGTCGTTGGCTTTCATGTGCGGCCAGATTTGTTTCATCCAGCCTTGGAGCGGGCAGTCCCCGGCGTCGCACGCGCCGACGCCGGCGTCATGAATCGGGATCGGAGTCGGAGTCGGAGACGGAGACGAAGACGGAGTCGGAATCGGCGGCAGGATCGCGCTGAGCGCGGCGGCGGCCGCGTCGGCGCCGGTGTCGTCCTTCTGATCGCAGGCGGCGGCGAGCAAGAATGCGATGAGCAGCAGCCGGTTCATGCGTGACGCGAAAGATACTAACCTGCGCGCCATGATCCAACGCTCGACGGTCGAGATCATCGCAGCCAAGCGGGACGGGCAAGAGCTCTCGCGGGACGAGATCGCGCGCGTGGTCGCCGGCCTCGCGTCGGGCCAGGTCGCCGATTACCAGATGACCGCGTGGCTCATGGCCGTATTTTTCCGCGGAATGAGCGATGCGGAGACGGTCGCGCTCACCGAAGCGATGCTCCGCTCGGGCAAAGTTCTCGATTTATCCAGCGTGCCGGGGGTCAAAGTCGACAAGCACTCGACCGGCGGCGTCGGCGACAAAGTTTCGATCGCGCTCGCGCCTCTCGTCGCCGCGTGCGGCGTGCCGGTGCCGATGGTGAGCGGCCGCGGTCTCGGTCACACGGGCGGCACGCTCGACAAGCTCGAGGCTATCCCGGGATTTCGCACCGATTTGTCGACGGAAGATTTCATTCGCGTCGTCGGCGAAATCGGGACCTGCATGATCGGGCAGACGAAAGACGTCGCGCCCGCGGACAAAAAGATTTACGCGCTGCGCGACGTGACGGCGACGGTCGAGTGCGTGCCGCTCATCGTGGCGTCGATTTTGTCGAAAAAGCTGGCCGAGGGAATCGATGCGCTCGTGCTCGACGTGAAAGTCGGGAGCGGCGCGTTCATGAAAGACGTCGCCAACGCGCGCACGCTCGCGACCGCGCTCGTTCGCGTCGGGACGCGCGCCGGCAAACGCGTCGTCGCCCGACTCACCGACATGGACGCGCCGCTCGGCGTCGAGGTCGGCAACGCGAGCGAAACGCGCGAGGCGCTCGAGCTCCTCCACGGCCGCGGACCTGCCGATTTACGCGAGATCACGCTCGCGCTCGCCGCCGAAATGCTCGGGCTCGCCGGCGTGAAAGACGCCGAAAAATCATTGCAGAATGCAATCGATTCTGGCGCGGCGGTGCGCGTCGCCGAGAAGATGATCGCGGCGCAACACGGCGACCCGCGCGTCGCCGCAGATCCGTCATTGCTCGCGCTCGCGCCGGAGCGCTTCGACGTAACCGCCGATCGCGCTGGCTTCGTCACGCGCGCCGATGCCCTCGCGATCGGTCGCGCCGCCGTCGCGATGGGCGCAGGGCGCGCGCGCGCCGAGGACACGGTCGATCCCGCCGTCGGCATCTCGGTGCTCGCGAAACCCGGCGATCGCGTCGAGCGCGCCCAGCCACTCGCGACGCTTCACCTGCGAAAACGCGACGCCTCCATCGAAGAGCGCGTCCGCGCGGCCTACGTCATCGCCGACGCGCCGCCCGAGCCGCGCCCGCTCTTCATCGACCGAATCGTGAGCGAAGGCTGACCATCAGAAGTCCAACTCGTCGACGAACGGAACCACTTCTCCGCCCGTTCGATCATTGGGGTCGGTCAACCACGTCCAATAATCCTCAGGGTGCCATCCGTACAAACAAGGCCCCCGGAACGACGGCGTCGCGCGAAACACCTCGTGCATCGATCCGCACGCGTAGATGAGCTCGAGCCGCTTCGCCTGCGCGTCGGTCTCCACGTGCCCGTTCGTGAGCCCCGCGTCCATGTGAACGGTCGCCTCGCCGTTGTCCACGCACTCGGCGTAAGCCGCTTCGATCACCGCCCGCCCGCGCCGCGTGAGCATCACGAGCCACGTTCGTCCATCGGCGGCGCGCACCCGCTTCACCCACTCGAGCGAAAGCAGCGCTGCGACCATCTCGCTAATCACCGAGCGAACGACATTGAGCCGCCGCCATAGATCGCACTGCCGCATGCCTTTCCCGCGGAGCGCATTCAGCAAATCGAACCGCGCCGGCGTGAGCCCAAATCTCCCGACGAGCGCACGCCCGACCCGCTGTGCCGTCAAGTGCGCCGCCTTCAGATGAAACATCACAGCATCCATGCACGGCGCCCAAGCAGGCCGCGTGCCGACCGCGCAACACCCCGTTCAAGGGGCAAAAATCCGGCAGATCGTTCGGTTCCGGACAACCGGTGCCATTTTTGGGGCCTGGCCGGGCCAGGTTTGGGTGGCCAGGTGCCAGGGGCTACTTGAGTTTGGCCCCGGGGGCGGCGGTGTCGGGGGCGGTGGCGAGCTGCAGCGCTTCGCTCGGACCGGCTGCGAGGAGCATGCCGTGCGAGACGAGGCCTTTGCCGAAGTCGCGGGGCGCGAGGTTCGCGACGACGATGACGCGTTGGCCGACGAGCTGCTCGGGCGCGAACGAAAGCGCCAGACCGGCGATGATCGTCCGCGGTTTTTCTTCGCCGAGATCGACTTCGAGCTGGAGCAGCTTGTCTTTCTTCGGGACCTTGGTCGCCGTCTTTACCAGGCCGACGCGCAAGTCGACTGCAGCGAACTGCTCGTAGGGGATCGTCGCGACGGCAGGCACCGCCGACGGGTGGCCGGGCACGGCTGCGGGGGCCGCGGGCGCGCCTTCGGTTTTGGGCTGCAGGCGCTCGAGCAGCGCTTTCTCGCCGTCCTTGTCGACGGTCGGAAAAAGGGCGCTCGCGGCGCCGAGTGCTTGGCCCGCGCGATCGAAGGCGAGCTTCGTCGGCCACGAATCGTTTCCGACGCGAGGCGCGATGGGCGCCAACGCGAGCTGCGCGCGCAGCGCGTCGGCTTTGCGCGGAATGGCCGGCCAAACGAGAACGCTGAGCACGCGCAGCGTTTCGAGCAAGAGCGCGAGCGTCGTGTCGACGCGCGCTTGGTTGCCTTTTTTGGCTTCGGCCCACGGCGCCGCGCGGTCGACGTATTGATTCGCGAGTGACGAGAGCGCGAGCGTCTCCTCGAGCGCGCGGTGCGGCGCGAGCTCGGTCCAAGCGTTCGCCGCGGATTGGATGAGCGCGTGCGCTTGCTTTTCGAACTCGTGCTCGAGGTCGGTAGGTTGATAACTTGGTACTTTGTTACCGGCGAGCTTGGCGCAGAGGCCGAGCGTGCGCGACAGCAAGTTGCCCAGGTTCTTGCCGAGGTCGGCGTTGTAGCGCTCGATCATCGCGCGGTGATCGAAGTCGCCGTCTTGGCCGAACGCGACGTAGCGGAGGAGCTGGTAGCGGAGGCCGTCGGGGCCGCCGATTTCTTCGGTTTCGGCGAGACGCACCGGGTCGACCGCGTTTCGCAGCGATTTGCTCATCTTCTGGCCGTCGATGGTCAAAAAGCCGTGCGCGAAAACTTTGGTCGGCAGCGGCAGACCCGCGCTCATCAGAAACGCGGGCCAGTAGACCGCGTGAAATCGCAGGATGTCCTTGCCGACGAGGTGCACGACCTCGCCGTTCGGCTCCCAATATTTGCTCTGCTGCTCGCCGAGCGCCGTCCAGTAGTTCGCGAGCGCATCGAACCATACGTACATCACGTGCTTCGGATCGCCCGGCACGGGCACGCCCCAGGAGAAGCTCGTTCGCGAGACCGACAAATCGCGGAGGCCGCCCTTCACGAACGCGATGACCTCGTTGCGTCGTGTCTCGGGCTGGATGAACCCGGGGTGCGCGTCGTAAAAATCGAGCAGCTCTTGTTCGTAGTCCTTGAGCTTGAACAGGTACGTCGGCTCCTTGAGGCGCTCGGTCGGCCGCTGATGGAGCGGACAAACGTTGCCGGGCAAAAGCTCTTTTTCGGTTTTGAACTCTTCGCAGCCGAAGCAGTAGAGGCCCTCGTGCTCGCCGAGGTAGATGTCGCCTTTTTTGGCGACGCGCTCCCAAATCGACTGCACCAGCTTTTCGTGGCGCGGCTCGGTCGTGCGGATGAAGTCGTCGGCTTCGACGAGGAGCTTCGGCCATGCTTCGCGGAAACGGGCGCTCACCTGATCGACGAAGGCGATCGGCGACTGATTTTGCGCCGTCGCGGCGCGCTCGATTTTTTGGCCGTGCTCGTCGGTGCCCGTGAGCATCCGCGCGTCGCGACCGCGCAAGCGCTCGTAGCGGCGGAGCGCGTCGGCGACGATCGTCGTGTAGGCCGTGCCGAGGTGCGGCACGTCGTTCACGTAATAAATGGGCGTCGTGACATAAAAGGGACGGGCCATCGGGTGCTCGACTTATCACAGACGCGCGCCGAGGCGAGCGCCGGACGGCACGATCACGCCGTCGAGCCGCCGTTGCTGCTCGAGACGACGCGCCATTGGTCGTCCGGGCCGAGCGCGAGGACGAAGTCGTTCCAGCCGTCGCCGCCGGAGGCGCGCATGACGATCTCGGGGACGCCGTCGCCGTTCATGTCGAAGATCGCGACGGGTCGAAAGCAGCGCGAGGCGAAGCGCGTCGGCTTCACGCGGTCGTGGCTGCGGACGTTCCAGCCGCGGGCGTCGTCGCGGGCGACGAGCCAGCCGGCGTTGCTCGTCGCGACCGCCCAGTCACCGCGGCCGGGGACGTGAAAGAAACGCGTTCGCTCCGAGATGCTCTTGCACTGCTCCCAGACGTACGTCACGCCGGTGTCGTCGATCGTGCTTCGCGCGATCCACGCGAGCGTCGCGCGTTTCGGCGCCGGCGGCGTCCACGCGGCCGACGCGCTCGGGCGCCAAGCCGAGTCCACCGACACGAGCACGTGCGTGAGATCGTTCGCGAGCGACGGCGCCATCGCGAGCTCGGCGCAGCCGGTCACGTCGTAGTCGTCTTTCGCGGTCGCGGTGAAGGTGCCGATCGGCTGACCCCACGCGTCGAGCGCGGTCCAGCGCGAGCCGATCGTTTTCCAGCGCGCGCTCGACCCGCAGCGACGCGTCGCGATTTCGCGATCGCCGATGCGACCGCCGCGCACCACCGCGAGCGGCACGTGCGGATCGCCGGCGAGAAAGTACGACGCGCTCGGCGCGCGATGCGCCCGAGCACGACGATGATGCGGCCTCGCGCTCGCCGTGCCGGCGAGGAGCAACGTCGCGAATCCCACGAGCGCAGCGCGGTGCATGCGCCGATGTTGTCCAAACCGGGCGCGGCCGGCAAGTTTCAGGCGCCGAGATCGGGGCTCGACGGAAGCTTGCGAAGCGGCGCGCGCGACGGACGCGGGGCTTTGGCCAGCGCTTCGCGCACCGGGAGCATGAAGACGCGCTCGATGCCCGTGCGAAGGTGGCCGGGCGGCGGCTCTCCCTCCGACGGCGCGAGCACTTGGGCGTGCGCGCGACGCGCGCCGAGGAGCAGCTCGGTCGGCATCGGCGCGACGAAGACCAGCTCGCTCGAGCCCTGACGAACCCACGTCGCTTGATAAATCGACGCGGCAGGTCCCAGCGCTTCGTGGAACAAGAACCCGCGCCACTCGACCGGCGACTCCAAATCGAAATAGCGGTTCTCCGCGGCGGGCGACTCGACGCGAAGCTGCGCGCCCTCGAGGACGATCTGCTCGCCGTGCGTTCCCGACAGATAAAGTCGCTGGCGCGCCATCGGCGCTCGCTCGCGCACGAAGCGGAGAATCGCGAGCGCGTGCTCCGCCGACATCGAGTCTTCGTCCGCGGCGTGCGCAGCGAGGGCGTCGCCGTCCGCCACGATCGAGGCGTCTTCGAGGAGCACGCTCGCCGCCGGCCCGTCGAGACGAACGCCGGCGAAGCGCGTCGCCGTCGGCGTCGTGATCGCGAGGAGCGCGCGCCTGCGAGCTTGGTTCGCGAGCAGCGTCACGCCGAACGGCGCATCGAAGCGAACGAGGTCATCGGTCTTCTTGGCCGACTTACGACGGACGCCGTTCGCGTCGGCGACGATCCATCCCTTCGGGCGCGTGCGGAGCCGATGCGCCACGGCCAAACCGATCGCGAGCGCCGCCGAAACGACGATGGCTGCGACGAACAGCGCCGTCGGCGCGAGCACGAACGGCACGGGCAAAACGGTCGAGGCGAGCGCAAGCCACGCGAGCACCCGCGAGCGCGGAGGACCCAGCGGGACACTTAACTGAGATACCGCCATCCTCACCATGGACGTTAGCATCCACCTCGACCTTTGGCCTTACGCCCGTGACCTTCGCGAGGAAGGTCAGTGGACGTTCGGGTCGTTCGGATCGGGGTCCGTCGCATCGGGCGTGCCATCGTCGTCGAGGTCGCGGACCGGAGGCTTGAAGCCGGCCACCGTGGGGGTCTGCCCCGCAAAGGCCGAGCTGAAAAATCCGGTGATCGCGGTCTGCAGCTCTCGATACGGACAGCTGACTTCGTAGTTTTGATCGAGCTTCGGAAACGGCTGGAGCGAGTCGTAGCTCGCCCAAGGCGCTTTGAACGAGCGCGTTCCCTTCGACTGGACGAGGTCCGAGCCGTGGACGCCGGGGCTCGCTTGAATGACGACGGCGGTAGTCCCTTGTACGGGCGTGTCATGGATTCCGGTCGCGTCGGCGTTCACGGTCGCGAACGGGATGGCCCACGGGTTGCTCGCGGGGTTCGCGAGGTCGCCGTTCTCCGCGTTCGATCCGACGTTTGGCCCGGCGAGCGAAAACCCGGCGGCACGCGCGAGCGCTTCGTCGGATTCGTTGGTCACGAGCTCGTCGTAGAGCACTTCGATTTGGAGGATGTTGCGCGGCTTGGTCGCGGTGCCCGCGAGCGTGTGCGGTGCGGTCACGAGACGCGACGCGAAGAGCAGCGGATCGCCGGGCTCGGCGATCGTCTGAAAGAGCATCACGATGAGGTGCGAGTCGGTGAGCTGATCGCCCGCGTCGCCGAAGTTGAGCGCGCCTGCGTTGAGGCTCGCGCCGATGACCGGCGAGCGCGCGGCGAGCTCCTGGGCGACGCCGCCGCCGGCGACGTTGAGCGTCCACGCTAGGAGGTTCGGCTCGATCGCCGCCGCGACCGCGCCTTCGATCCCGCCGAGCGAGTCACCGACGTACGCGACGTGCGCCGCATCGATTTTGGGCGCGCCGGCGCCGGTGTCGAGCGGCGAGAGATCCGGGCTCGATCGCAGCACCTTCACGAGCTGCGACGTGTCGATTTCGGATTGCCGCAGCTGATCGCGGAGCGCGCCGATGTTGAGCAAGTTGCCGAAGAGATCGCCCGAGCCGTTGAACGAGCCGTTCGACGGATCGGCGAGCCCGTCGGGCCCGTCGAATTTCGCGCCGGGCGCGCTAGCCCAGACCGAGTGCTGATCGACCTGATATTGCGGCTCGGGCGCGCGCGCGCCGAAGGTCACGCTGTCGATCGCGGCGACCATCCAGCCGTTTTTGCAAAATGTGTTGGCCAGCTCGAACGGCTCGTTCGAGCGTGCGCCAGAGAGGCCGTGCTGCACGATGACGATCGGATAGCCGCTCGCGGGCATCGCCGTCTTCGGCACGAAGAGCGTCACCCAGATTTTGCTCGTCGGCTGCTCGGGCGCCGGAATGATTTTTCCGTTCGCGTCGCGAGCGAAGTTCGCGTGATCGGGATCGACGTAGCCGGTCGGACGAACGTTCAAATAGTTGATCGCCTCGAACACCGCGCTGCCGATCGTCGCGATCGCGTCGTGCGCGCGGACCGGGAGGAGCGCGTCGGGATCGTCGGTGCCGTCCGGGAGCTTCGGCGCGCTCGAGACGCCGAGCCAGTCGTCGAGGCTCGCGGTGAAACCGGTCGGAAGCGGCGACACGCTCGTGAACTTCGCCGCGCCCATCGGCGACATCGAAGTCGCGTCCCACGCGAGCGTCGGCGCGGGCGCGGCCTCGAGCTCGTCGCGGAGCGTGTAGAGCTCTTCTTCCATTTTGTTCGTCGTGAAGACGCTCATGCCGACGATCGAATCGGTCCCGAGCGAGAGCGCCGAGAGCGCCGTGTCGTACGCGGGGCCGTAAATTGCGGCGCCGGGCGCGCTGCGATCGCCCGTCGCGATTTTCGTGAAATCGGCGCTCGCCGCGAGGTTCTTCCCGCTCTTGTCCTTCACGCGCGTCGTCACGATCGCGGCGTATTGTTTTCCGCCGTCGAGCACGAGCCCGCGCGCCGGACCGATGGCGAGCGTCGGTCGCGCGTGCCCGGTCGGCGAGACGTGATAGCGAGCGCGACACGGGAGGCGCGTCTTGGTCGCCAAGTCGATCAGGTAAACCGAGCTGTCGTCTTTGGTGCAAGCGTCCTCGCTCCCCGGGAGGCTCGTCGGATCGACTTGCGCGGCGCCGGGCGAGCCGTCGTCGTTCAGCGGCGCAGACGGATCGTCGACGTAGATCTCGCTGAACGTCGACCGTCCGAACCCGTCGTGGACCGAGAGCGCGTGCTCGAGCATGTCCGAGTTCTGCGTGAGGACGGCGTCGAGCCCCGGGATATTTCCGATGTGACCGTTCTGCAAATAAACGTCCGACGGAAACGGCACGTCCATGAAGTTCGGGACGGCCGCGGTCGTGACGAATCGAACCGTCGGATTCTGCGCAGCGGGCTGCGGATTGGAGCTGCACGCGAGACAAGCGAGGACAAGGATCGAGCGGCGAAAAGGCATCCGAAACATCTAGCTCAAACGTGCGGCGTTGGCGTAGGCTCCCTGCATGCGCGCCCGACTTCCTTCGACTGCGTTCGCACTTCTCGCGTTTCCTCTCGCTGCGCTCGCCATGTTTTCGGCGTGCGGCGGCAGCGACGAGCCGACCGACGGCGGCTCCGACGCGACGACCGACGTCACGCAAGACATCGCGAAGATCGAGAGCGGCCCCGACGTGCTCGACGCCGGCTGCCAGAACGACGTCGACCTCACGCAATATCTCCCGAGCGCCGACGCGTCGATCGACGTGGACGCAGGCGGGTTCGACATCGCGGCGTGCACGGGCTGTTTGAAGAGCTCGTGCGGCACCGACATCAACGCGTGCAACAACGACTGCGATTGCCGTCAGGGCGTCGTCGACGCCGTGACGTGCGTCGCGAACGGCGGCGCGGCTCAGACGTGCTTCCTCGGCGCGCTCAGCAGCAACAATGCGGATCTGGTCAACCTCGTATCTTGCGCGGCAGGCAGCTGCCAGGGGGCGTGTCTCGGCAGCGGCGGCGACGCCGGCAAGTCCGACGCCTCGGCCGACGCAGCCGACGGCGACTGAGCTAGCTCTTCAAACGGGCGCGGTGCGACGCGGCCCACGGCGAGAGCTGCGTGCGTGCCTCGCTCGCTCGCGCGGTTTGCGCGCCGGTCGCGCGCTCGAGACGCGAGGCGGCGATCGCGGCGGCCACGGCCACGCGCGTTCGCTCGTCGCCGCTCAGTGACGCGTAGCCGAGGAGCTCGTCTTTGCGACGCTCGAGAAATCCCGTGTCGTAGCGGCCGGCGACGAAATCCGGGTGCGCGAGGAGCTTCTGGTGGAACGCGAGGTTCGTGCGGATGCCCGTCACGACGTACTCGGAGAGCGCGCGTCGCATGCGCGCGAGCGCGCGTTCGCGCGTCGGAGCCCAGGCGCAAAGCTTCGAGATGAGCGGATCGTAGAAGCTCGAGATGGTGCACCCCGCGTACGCGCCGCCGTCGTCGCGGATGCCGGGACCTGCCGGAACTTCGAGCTCGTGGATCGTCCCGGGCGACGGCAAGAAGCCGGTCGTCGGGTCCTCCGCGTAGACGCGGCACTCGATGGCCGCGCCGCGGCGCGCGATTTCGTTCTGTGCAAACTGCAACTTTTCGCCCTGCGCGACGAGGACCATCTCGCGCACCAAATCGAGACCGCTGATGAGCTCGGTGATCGGGTGCTCCACTTGGAGGCGCGTGTTCATCTCGAGGAAATAAAAATTTCCGTCGGGCGCGAGCAAGAACTCGAACGTGCCGGCCGAAAAATATCCGACCGCTTTCGCGCCTTGCACCGCGATCGCGCCCATCTTCGCGACGAGCTCCGGCGGCGCGCCGGGCGACGGCGTCTCCTCGACGACTTTTTGGTTGCGGCGTTGGATCGAACAGTCGCGCTCGAAGACGTGCACGCAGTTGCCTTGTTGATCGCCGAGGACTTGGATTTCGACATGTCGCGGGCCATCGATGGCCCGCTCCAAGTAGACCGTGTCGTCGCCGAATGCTTTTTTCGATTCGCTGCGCGCGCGCTCCCACGCGCTCTTCATCTCGCCTTCGTTTTCGACGCGGCGCATGCCTTTGCCGCCGCCGCCCGAGGCCGCTTTGAGCATGACCGGGTAACCGATTTTTTTCGCGGCGACGATCGCGTCGTCGGCCGACGCGCAGTCGTTGACGCCGGGCGTGATCGGAACGCCGGCTTCGGCCATGCGTTTGCGCGCTGCGGTCTTGCTGCCCATCGCGCGCATCGCGCTCGCGGGCGGGCCGATGAAGACGATGCCCGCGCGCTCGCATGCTTCGGGCAGCGCGGCGTTCTCGCTCAAAAATCCGTAGCCGGGCGCGATCGCGTCGCAGCCGCTTTTTTTGGCGACGTCGACGATCTTGTCGACGCGGAGGTAGCTCTCGGCGGCGGGCGCGGGGCCGATCGGATACGCCTCGTCGGCGCGTCGAACGTGGAGCGCGGCGCGATCGGCGTCGGAGTAAACCGCGACGGCGCCGATGCCCATTTCGTGGAGGGTGCGCGTGATGCGGACCGCGATCTCGCCGCGATTGGCGACGAGGACTTTGCGAAAGGCCTTTGCCACGCCAAAACCAAAACACCTCGGCGGCGCGCTGTCCACCTCACATCTTGGCGAATCGATAGATCGCGGTGGACGTGCCGACGTAAACCGCGTCGGCGACCGTGATCGCGAGCGGCGACGCGAGGCCCGTCGCAAATTGCACCGGCGCGTTCGACGACGTGAGATCGACGACCCAAACGTTTCCGCCGTCGGGATCGGTGAAGTAGAGGTTCGTGCCGTCGAGCGCGAGACGCTGCGGGTGATTCAAGTTGGTCGCGACGTTCTTCGCGACGCCGCCTTGCCGCGGGAACGAGACGATCGCGCCGGCCGGCGCGATGTCGTCGATCGTCGCGTAAACCGTGTCTTGCGAGACGGCGACGTCCGCGTAGGTGATCGCTTCGGGCGTGTCGAGAGGCTCGAGCGCGACCGCGCCGCTCGTCGTCGCGTGGTAGACCGCCGACTGCGTTCCTTGGCCGGGCACGTAGAGATCGGTGCCGGCGATCGCGAGGCCGTCGGGCAAGAACGTGCTCCCGTTTCCGATGAGCTGTTTCGGCGTTCCGCCGGCGAGGGCGACCTCTTCGATCGTGACGCCGCCGACGCCGCTGGTGTCGCTGTCGAGCGTCCAAAAGAGATTCGTGCCGTCGTTGACGATGCCGAACGTGCCGGTGACGCTGTCTTGGATCGACGTGACCGCGCCGCCGGCCGTCGGCACCGAGAAGACCGCGCCGGTTCCGTTGGCGCGCGAGATCGTGAAGTACACCGTGTTGCCGGCGACGGTGAGCGCCCACGGGCTGTCGAGGCCGCTCGCGAGATCCGTCGGTGTTCCCCCGCCGAGCGGGACCGACGACACCGTGCCGTCCGAGGGCCCCGTTCCGAAGTTTGTATAATACAACGAAGTGCCGGAGACCGCGAGATACGCCGGGTTCGACGCGTTCGCGAGCGCCGCGCCGCCGTCGGGGATCGCCGCGTCGCCGCCGTCGCCGCCCGTGATGCCTCCGCCGGGCGGCGGCTGCACCGAGCCGTCGAAGTCGCCGATGCCCGGAGGCATCACTTCATTGGGCGAGCACGCGAGCGCGCCCGCGAAAAGTAGAAAGCCAAGAGAACGCACGCACGAAATCTACGGCGCGCGCGCGCCGAAGGCCACTTTCGATCAATGAAGATCGACGACGCGCAGCGTTCGCCCGAGGGCGTGCGCGTCGGCGAAGCCGGTCGTGTCGGTCGTCCAGAGCGTGGCCTTCGCGGCGAGCAGGCCTTTTCGTGCGATCTCGCGGCGGCGCGCGATTTCGGACGCGCGCGACGTCGTGTCGAGCGGCAAGTCGGCCTCCGCGAGGTGGGCGAGCGTCACCGCGTCGCGGCCGAGCGAGGTCCAGTAGTCGGGCGCGCTACCGAATTTTTGTTCGTAGTCGGCGAACTGGGGCGACGCGACAGGCTGCACGGCGAAGACGTGAGCCGAGGCGACGCGGAGCGCGTCGGCGCCGGGCGCGGACTCGATCGAGAGGCCGGCGTTCGCGCCTTGCGGGAGCGCGGGCAAGAGCGTGCGCACGCAGGCGGGCGCCGACGAGATCAAGAAATCGTGCACGTTCTCTTTCGCCCAATCGGCGAGCGGCAGGCGCGAGCGCGAGTAGGGCGGATCGCATCGGAACGGCGCCAGGAGATCGAGCGCGTCGGCCTTCGTTCGCGCGAGGACGGGCTCGGCGAGCTCGCCGGCGACGGTCGCGACTTTCGGGTGACGCTTCCCCGCGCGCTTGGTGAGCTCGGCGACCAGGAGGGTCACGCTCGCGTCGCGCGCCTCGCCGGCGACGAAGCAAAACTCGCGATTCTGCGTCGAGGCGGCGGCGAGCGTGATGACGACGAGCTGATTTTTTTCCGCCCACGCGCACGCGCGCTCGGCGTCGGCCTCGTCGAATCCTGCGACGACGATCGCCGCGCCGGCGCCCGCGACTTCTTCGAGCGACGCCTCGAGCGTGCCCGTTCCGCCCGCCGCCGGTCCGCCCGAGTCGGCGCGCGTGACGAGGCGCGTGCCGTCGTCGGTCTCGTGCGCGCGCGGCAAGCCCAGCGCGAACGCGGCACCGCGCGCCGCGTCGGCCGCTGCGTCGCGGAGCTCGGCGGTGCTCGTCGGCAGCACGAGCCCGACGGTGCGCGCCGCGACCGCGTGCGCGCCGCGAAGGCTCGTCGCGAGATCGCGCAGGTCTTGCCCGGTCGCGGAGCCGGTCAAATATTTTCCAATCGACGACGCGATGAGTCGCTGCGCGAGCTGGGTGTCTTGCGCGTCGAGCGCGTGCTTCGCGAGGGCTTCGGCGAGGAGACGCTGGAGCTCCGGCGAGTAACCGCCGCCGCCGTCGCCTTGCATCGCGAGCATCGTCTCTTGCAGCACGCTCGGCGCGATGCGCTGGAGCTGATCGCGCACGCGGTCGTGCGCGGCTTTGTGCTCGTGCGGTGGGACCGAGCGCAACCAGCCGTCGAGGTACGCGACCGCTTCGAGCGAGCGTTTCGCGTCGATCGACGCGACGGCGACCTCTTCGAGGAGCGTCGTTCG
Source organism: Polyangiaceae bacterium (assembly GCA_036488725.1). Classification (GTDB taxonomy): domain Bacteria; phylum Myxococcota_A; class Polyangia; order Polyangiales; family Polyangiaceae; genus DASXHD01. The sequence goes on from DASXHD010000132.1 coordinate 47,806, forward strand.
AAGCGGCGTGTCGACGACGGTGCCGACGAGCGGCTGGAGGATCGCGAGCGCCGCGTCGGATTGTTTGTCGGCGCGAAGCAGACGCGCGCGGAGCGCGAGCCAGAAATCGTGCTCGTTTCCGAGCGGCGGCTCGGGCACCTGCGCGAGCTCGGCGCGCGCGCCCTCGACGTCTTTTTCGTCCAGCAAGACGTGACCGAGCTCGAGCCGCGCGAGCGGCGTCGCGCGATCGTTCGGATAGGCCCGCAAAAATTGTTGGAACCGCGCGGCGAGCTTGGCGTCGTGCGGGTCGTGCTCGAACGCGGCTCGCAGCGTGGCGAACGCGGCGCCCGCCTGCGGAGATGCCGAGAGCGTCGCGACGACGCGATCTCCGATGCCTCCGCCGCAAGCGATCGCGAAGGCCGCCAAGACGATCGCGCGCCTCATGGCGCGAGCTCGTAAGCGCCGACGTCGAACGCCGCGCCTTGCGGGCGCACGTTGCCGTCGAAGTCGGTCTTCGCGTTCGTCGTCGTACCGTGATCGACGGCGGGGCTATTGGGCGTCAGGTGGAAGTCGTGCGAGGTGGCCGCGACGAACATCGGGTCTTGCGCGAGGGTGCCGCCGAGAAACGACGCGCTGCCCGCGCCGCCGAAGAGCAGATTGTTCGTGCCGGCGATCGCGCTCGTGTCGCCGCTGAAATAATTTTCGCCCGACACCGCGACGATGACGTTGTCATCCATGCGAATCCCGACGGGACCTGCCGCGCGCGCGATGGCGCCCGCCGCGCTCGTGCCGCGCGCGCCGCAATCGTAGAGCGTGTTGTCGAAGATCTGCACGTCGCCGCTGCCGGGCGAGCCCTGATTGGTGATGTTCGCGACGTAGATGCCCGCATAGTCGGCGGCGCCGTCGCTCGGGTCCGGTCCGCTGCCGACGCCGTAGATCACGTTGTCGTACGCGATCACCGCGCCCTTCGAGGGATCGACGCTCGCGAAGTTGAGCCCATCGCAGACGGTGCCGTGGATCAGGTTGTCGTGCACGACGAGGTCGAATTGGTTCGCCGCCGTCGCGTCGTGGAACTGAATCGCGCGGCACGTCTTTCCGTCGCGCACCTCGTTCCAGCCGAGCTCGATGTGGTCCGACCCGAAATAGATCGCGTGGTAGTACTTCGTGATCGACGAGACGTTCGCCGCCGCGTCGTGCACGACGTTGCCGAAGAGCGTGAGCCCCGCGGTGCAGTCGCCGTCGCAACCGGTGACGCAGCCGCTGAGACCCGAGCCGTTCGGACACGAGATGTCGTTGCCGACGACGCGCCAGCCGACGCCGCCGCCCTCGAGGTCGAGCGCTTCGGTCTCGCCGCGGAGCGTGAGCTGCGAGATGACCCAGTAGTCGAACGTGCCCGAAATCGCCGGCGTGAGGATGCCGCGCTCGAGCCCGCTCTCGACGCCAATCGTGACCTTTGCGTTCGGGTAGGCGACGAGCGCCTTCGGCATCGCCGCCGTGCCCGAGTTGGATGCGTCGTTCGCGTCCATGCTGAGCGCCGCTTTGTAATTCTCTAGCGTCGTCTGCGATACGCCGTCGCCGAGGTACGCGATGTCGCCGGGCTGGAGACTGTTTTTCGCGTGGACGATCGTCTTCCACGGCGAGGCGAACGATCCGTCGTGGCCGTCGTCGCCGCTCGTCGTGACGAAAAAAATATTTCCCGCGCGCACGGTGAAAGGCAGCGCGTTGCTGTCGCCTTTTCCGCCGACGTGCACGACGACGTCGCCAGTCGTCGTTGCGGCGCCGAGCTGGAACGTGATCTTCGTGCTCGTCCACACGGGGTAATTGTCCGCCGCGCCGCCGCCGACGGTGACCGTCGAGCTTCCTTGCGAGGTGCCGAAGCCGTTGCCCCAAACCGTGACGAACGCGCCCTTGCCGTTCTGACCGCCCGAATTCGGCCCGCTCACGAGGTCTGTGTAAAATGCACGTAATCCAGCGATGGACGCCGGGCCGGTTTCGCCCGGTGAGTCGGCCGCGGACGGGGCGTCGGACGGCGCATCGGTCGATGCGTCGGGACCAGCGTCTCCCGTGCCGCCGTCGCCGCCGCACGCCCACGCGACGGCGAGCACCATTCCAAACGCGACCGTCTTCTTCATCATGGTCCTTGGCATTGCTCCGCCGCGTGCGAGCTCGGATAGTCGCGCCGGAGCTCGTCGCGTAACGAGGACGCTCGCCCTTGATCACCTCGCGCGGCCGCGACGATGCTCAGCCTACAAACCGCCTCGGCCGCGATCGGCGACGCGGGGTACTTTCTCACCTCGACGAATGCTTGCTGCGCGAAATCCCACTTCGACGGATCGCTGCGCGCCTCGCGCTCGAACATGTCGCCGAACGCGAAGTACGCGTAAGGCACGTAATGCGACTGCGGAACGTTCTTGATGAGCTCGTAAAATGCGCGCCGCGCGTTCGGCAAATCGCCGCGCGCGACGTACTCGAGCCCGAGCCCGAGGTACGCATCGTCGATTTTGGCGAAGCTCGGAAACTGCGCCGTGAGCGTCGTGTAATGATCGATCGCTTTCGCCGACGCGCGTGCGTCGCCCGCGACCTTGCGAAGCTCGGCGTACGTCTCGGCGACCCGAAGGAGGAGCGGCGGCAAGTCGGAGCTCGACGCGGGCGTCGCGGCGACGAGCGATTCGATCGTGCGCGCTTCGGTCTCGAGCAAGCTCGCCGCGCGTCTCGGCGGCGGTCGCGGATCGCCGACGTCTTGGCTCACGAAAGTGGGCGGCGCCGGAAGCGGCGCGGCGCTCGCCGTCACGCTCACGGTCGGCAGCGGCTGCGCGATCTCGACGTGCGCGGGCTCGGGCGCGCCTCCGCACGCCACCAGCAAACCGAAGAAGAGCGCGCGCTGCATCGCCCGACATAGTAAAAGCCATGCGCGTGGCGCGCGAGAACATTGGCAAGCGATTGTTCTCGTTTTCGGGCGTCATCCCGCTCGGATTTTTTTTGCTCGCGCACACGTGGGCGAACGCGTCGGCGCTTCGAGGACAAGAAGCGTACGTGCACACGGTCGATGCGCTGACGCATTTGCCGCTCCTCGTCGTGCTCGAGATCCTGCTCGTCTGGATTCCGCTCGCGTACCACGCGATTTACGGGCTTTGGCTCTTGCGCACCGCATTGCCCGCGCAGGCGCCGTACAGTCGAAGGCTCGCGGTGACCAATCGCGTGTCGGCGATCGTCGCGCTCGCGTTCATCGTGTGGCACGTCTGGGCATATCGCGTCGCGGCGGCGCGCGGCCTCGACCCGCACGCGTTTTACGCGACGCTTGCGTGGCACCTCTCGTCGACTTGGCACGCGTTTCCGGTGCGCGCGGTGCTTTATCTCGTCGGTCTCGCCGCGACGATTTTTCACTTTGCGCTCGGCGCGTGGGGCTACGGCGTCACGTCGGGCTTTCTCGCGACCAAGCGCGAAAAACGTCGCGCGGCGTTCGGCGCGCTCGCGCTCGGCACGCTCCTCTTCGTCGTTTCGTCGGCGACCGTCGTCTCGCTCGCGACCGGCCTCGAGCTCTCGAGCGCGCCCGAGTCGAGCACGCCTTGTACGCCGCAGAAATAACCCCTACAAACCGGGCTCGCGCATGGCTTCCAAAAAGTCCTCGGAGGGCAGCAGCAGAGTTCGACGGGTGATCGTCGTCGGCGGCGGCCTCGCGGGGCTCACCACGACCATGAAGCTGTGCGAGGCGGGCGTGCCGGTCGATTTGTTTTCGCTCGTGCCGGTGAAGCGCTCGCACTCGGTCTGCGCACAAGGCGGCATCAACGCGAGCGTGAACACCAAGGGCGAAGGCGACTCGCCGCAAATTCACCTCGAAGAAACCGTCTACGGCGGCGACTTCCTCGCGAACCAGCCGCCCGTCAAAGGCATGGCCGAGGCCGCGCCCGGCATCATCTTCATGCTCGATCGCATGGGCGTGCCGTTCAATCGCACCGGCGAAGGTCTCCTCGATTTTCGGCGATTTGGCGGCTCGCTCTACCACCGCACCGCGTTCGCCGGCGCGACGACGGGTCAACAATTGCTTTACGCGCTCGACGAGCAAGTCCGCCGATTCGAGACGATCGACTGCGAAGACGCGACCGGCAGCACGATCGCCGGCGAGCGGATGGTCCGCAAATTCGAGTTCTGGGATTTTCTTTCGCTCGTCCTCGACGACGAAGGTCGCTGCCGCGGCATCGTCGCGCAAGACACCAAGTCGATGCGCATCGAGTCGTTCGCCGGCGACGCGGTGTGCCTCGCGAGCGGCGGCGCCGGCATGATCTTCGGCCGCTCGACCAACTCGATGATTTGCACCGCGAGCGCGTCGAGCGCGGCGTACCAACAAGGCGCGATTTGGGCGAACGGCGAGTTCATCCAAGTCCACCCGACGGCCATCCCCGGCGCCGACAAATTGCGTCTCATCTCCGAGAGCGTGCGCGGCGAAGGCGGCCGCGTCTGGGTGCCGAAAGATGCGAAAGAAAAACGCCCGGGCCGCGACGTGCCCGAGCCGGATCGCGACTACTTCCTCGAAACGCTGTACCCCGGCTACGGTAACTTGGTACCGCGTGACATTGCTACCAGAGCGCTCTTCCGAAAGTGCTTCCACGAGGGCCGCGGCGTCTACAACCCGAAGACGCAAAAAAACGAGCTCGAGGTCTACCTCGACGTGACGCACCTGCCGCGCGCGCAGCTCGAGAAAAAGCTCGCCGGCGTGCTCGAGATTTACGACAAGTTCGCGCTGGAGGACCCGTACGAAAATCCGATGCGCGTTTTCCCCGCCGTGCACTACTCGATGGGCGGGCTGTGGGTCGACTTCGAGCGCTCGGCGACGGGCTCGCTCGTCAAAGACTCGCCGCGCAACCAAGCGACGAGCATCCCCGGCCTCTACGCGTGCGGCGAAGCGGACTACCAGTATCACGGCGCCAATCGGCTCGGCGCCAACTCGCTCCTCTCGTGCATCTACGGCGGGCTCGTGTGCGGCCCGGCCATCGCGTCGTATCGAAAGAGCCTGAAAAAAGCCGCTTCCGACGTGCCGCGGAGCTTGCTCGAAAAAGCGCGAACGCGCGAGGAGACGAAGTTCGACGCCATCGTCGCGATGGACGGCGAAGAGAATCCGTTCGCCCTCCACGCCGATCTCGCCGAGACGATGCTGCGCGACGTCACGATCGAGCGCGACAACGACGCGATCAAAAAGGCGATCGAAAAAATCGACGAGACGTCCGAGAAGCTCGGCGAGGCGAGCGCGCTCGACCACGGCAAGCGCGCCAACCAGAGCGCGCAGTTCGTTCGGCACTTCCGCAACATGATCGTCATCTCGCGCGTCATCGCCGAGGGCGCGCTCGCGCGCGACGAGTCACGCGGCGCCCATTACAAGCCCGCGTTCACCGAGCGCAACGACGCCGAGTGGCTCCGCACGACGCTCGCGCGTCACGGCGACGGCGGCCCCGAGTTCATTCGCACGTTCGACTACGAGTGCGCCGGGAAACCGGTGCACGTGACCGACGCGGTGGACACGTCGCTCGTGAAACCGCGCGCGCGAAAATACGATACGGCCGGCGCAGCGTCGGCTGCCGCCACTTCGAAAACGGCATGAACGCCCGAAGAAATGTGGAATGTGGAATGTGGAACAGGGAATGTGCATGAGCCGCAACGTCCGTCTGAAAATCAAACGCCAAGACGGCCCGGGCGAGTCCTCCCGCTGGGAAGAGTTCGACGTTCCCTGGCTCCCTCGCATGAACGTCATCACCGCGCTCATGGAGGTCCGCAAAAATCCCGTGACCGTCGATGGAAAAAAAGTCGCGCCGGTCGCGTGGGAGTCGAGCTGTCTCGAAGAAGTTTGCGGCGCGTGCACGATGCTCGTGAACGGGCGCGTGCGGCAAGCGTGCTCGGCGCTCGTCGACAGCTTCCAAAAGAGCGACGAGGGGGACCTGCCGCCGATCGTGCTCGAGCCGATGACCAAGTTCCCGCTCGTGCGCGATCTCGTCGTCGACCGGTCGCGCATGTTCGACGATCTCAAAAAAGTGAAGGCGTGGATCAAGCTCGACGGCACCCACGAGCTCGGCCCCGGCCCGCGCCAGAGCCCCGAGGCGCAAGAAGAAGCGTATCCGCTCTCGCGTTGCATGACGTGCGGCTGCTGCCTCGAGGCGTGCCCGCAGATCAACGACTCGTCGACGTTCATCGGCGCCGCGGCCATCAACCAAGTGCGTCTCTTCAACATTCACCCGAGCGGCAGCATGCACGCGGGTGAGCGGCTCGACGCGCTCATGCAAGACGACGCGCTCGCCGGCTGCGGCAAGGCGCTCAACTGCCAAGCCGTTTGCCCGAAAGAGATCCCGCTCGTCGACTCGATCGCCGTCGTTCAGCGCCAAGCGACGAAGCGGCTCCTCTTCGGCTGGCTTCTCAAGTAACCTCAGCCGCTGTGCGGGTCTCCTTTGCAGTCGTTGCATTCTGCATGCTTTCGGCCGCGCCCGCGATCGCAGAGGACGATCAGCCGCAGCCGCTGACGACCGAGCAGGCCGAGTCGGCGATCAAGACGGCCGACGAGCGCAAAGATCTTTCGACGCTCCCGGAGGCACCGCTCGAAGCGCCGCCGCCGCCGCCGCATCGCAACGGTCTCGTCCTCGAGCAGAGCCTCGGCGCCGAAGGGTTCGCCGGAAAATTCGGCGGCCTGGTCGGCCACCCGGTCCCGTGGATTCAAACGACCCTCGGCTACGAGCTCTTTCGCTGTCACGACGACAAAGGAAATCTCCGCGGCTGTCCGTTCGAGCTCATGGTCCTCGCCGAGGGCGATCTCGCGTTCGGCGACACCGGGTCGAGCGTCGGGCCCACGCAAAACCGGCCGTTTCCGATCCTCGCGTTCGGCGGCGGCATTCGTCTCGGCTTTCAATTCACGAATCGGTTCGGCATGTACCTCCAAGGCATCGCCGGCGGCGACGTCGCGTACGTGCAATCGGGCGTGCTCGTGAACTTCGGCTACGCGAAGGCCGAGAGCCTCGGCTTCCAAGTCGGCGGACGCCTCGGCATCGAATGGTTTCAGATCGACCGCCACCTCGGGCTCGGTCTATCCGGCGGCGCGCGCTACCTCGCGAACGTCGCGTACGAGGTCGGCGGGGACCTGCCGCTCGCGTGGGACGCGACCGCCGACCTTCGATACACGTTTTAGTTTCAGTAACCCGAGGTCCACCACTGCTCGCCGTCGGCGAGACCGCGCTTGCTGTTGGTGCCGCAGTGCACCTCGCCGGACAGCGCGTGGTAGAGGTCCCAATCTTCGACCCACGCGACCTTGATGCCGAGCGCGCCGAGCGATTGCTCGAGGTTGTCTTTGAAGATGTCCTTGCCGTTGATGATCGGCCCGTGCGGGTCCGGCGGCGCGAACGTGTCGTCGGCGTAATAAAGGCCGTTCACCGTGCCCGGCGTGTACGCGACGAGGTAGCCCTGCGTCGACTCGAAGAGCACCGGCACGTGGATGATCTCCGCGTCGGTGAGGCCGGTCGCGGCTTGCAGCGTTTGGATCTGCCCGTCGATTTGCGCGGCGGCTTGGTCGCTCGAGGTCATCACGTCGGTGTCGGCGAGGACGCCGTCGATCGTGATTTGCGCGGGCGTCGGGTTGCCGTTGTCGTCGACCCAGTCTTTGCCCGCGAACATGATCGTGCTGCCGTTGCCGGCGGTCGACTGATCTTGGAGCATCTTCTTCGCGAGCGCGGGATCGGCGACGAGCACCGCCCAGCCGCGCGGCGTCGCCGCCTTGACGAAGCTGAACGTCTCGTCGACGTGCCCCACGTCGAGCCATGACGTGTCGATGTAGATCGGCGGCTGCACCGCCTGCGACTCCATCATTTTTTCGAACGACGCGTCCGGATGGAACGACGCGATCGATCCGCGAAACAGGCGCCCGAGCGGATAATTTTTTCCGTCGAGCGAGTACGGCGGAACCGTCTCGAGGTTTCCGAACGAGTTGAGCGAGTCCATGTTCGGATCGCTCTTCATGTCGTACTGCACGACGCCCGCCGCGTCCGGCCCGCGGAAGAGCGCGAAGACCGCCTTGCCCGCGTCGCGCAGCGGGTTTTGCGCGTTCGAGTAGTAGATGTTTGCAGACCGCAAATAAACGTCGATGACGTGCTGCTGGCCGCCGGCGATCGGCATCGACATGTAGCCGACCTCGAAATAATCCTGCGTCCACTGGTCGGCGAAGGGCTGCGCGCCGCCGGGATACGTCTTGTCGCCGTCGACCTCGTAGACGTTGCTCGGCGTGGGAGGCAGCGTCGTGCCGTCGCCTTCGCCGTTGCCGGCCATGTTCGAATAGAGCGTCGAGCGCGTCGCGATCGATCCGGGGTCGGTCGCGAGCTTGGTGATGAAGACTTGTTCTTCTTTGGCGAGATGATGGCGCGTCACGATCGGCGCGAGGCGCATCTTGACGGTGTCGGTCGTGGTGCCGACGGTGAGCGTGAGCGTCACGAAGCCGTCCCACACGGCCGGATCGCGCACGACGTCGGTGCCTTCGATCGCGAGCGTCGCGCCGGCGTGGAGCTCGTCGGTCGAGAGCGCGTCGCCGTTTTGCCAATCGAAGAAGGTGAGCGCGCCGCCGCGTTGGATGAAGAGATGGATGTACGGCGCGGACGCGTCGTCGGCAGTGATGGTCGCGGTCGTTCCCGCGGGCGCGCCGGGCCAAGCCGCGACGCCGAGCGGCGCGAGGTCGAGCGCGTCGGAGTCGCCGTTGATGACGGTGTCTTGCGCGTCGTTGCATTTCGCGAGATCGACGTCGCTCAAGATCGCGCCGGTGGTCGCGGTCTTCGGGCACGCGTTCTCGTCGTCGTCGATGTTGGCGAGGAAGATCGCGCCGTGGGTCGCGTCCCACGTGTCCTCGTTTTGATCCTCGGTCGGGTCGTTCCAGTCGATCGTGCCGTTTCGGTTGGTGTCGGCGCGGAGATCGACGATCGGCGTGCTCGCGTCCGGGCCGCTGCTGCAGCCGGGAGCGAGGAGCGCGCAGGCGGGGACGAGGGCGAGAAAGACTATTTTTTTCATCGCGTCCTCGTGGCGTTGTGCGTGAGGCGTCGCGCGAGCACGTCGAGCGCGCTCGCGAGCTCAGGTGATGCAGAGGATTTCGCCGTAAGGGCCCATTGCGGAGCGTCGGGATGATCGATCACGACGAGCGCGGTCGCGGCTTCGTTTCGAACGTCGTCTTCGCGCGTCGCGACGAAAATCGCGAACGCGGCGCGCGCCGTCGTCTCACGAATCGCGGGGGCCTCCGCTGCGGGAGCGGTCTGGAGCGTCCAAGCCGAGCCCATCGCCGAGAGCGATCGGAGCAGCTGAATCGCGGCCATTCCAGTCTTGCCCTGCGACGCGATCGACGCGAGCGCATGCGCGGCTGCGACGCGGCGGCACGAGCCGAGGCCCGCGATGACCGCGTCTTGTTTCGGTCCCGGCGTCGTCGCGAGCGACGAGAGCATCGCCACGTCGGAGTCGCTCGCGATCTTGCCGAGCGCGTCGGCGGCGGCGCGCAATTCGAAAAACTCCGACCCGCTCGCGAGGATCGCGCGATAGACCGGCGCGGCCGACGGATCTTTTTGATCGCCCGCGGCCTCGATGAGCCCGGCGCGGAGCGCGATGCGCGCGCTGTCACGCGTCGGGAGCGCGAAACGCTCCGGCGCGACGATGGGCTCGAGCAGCGCCATCGCGGAGCCCGCGTGCCCGCGCGCGACGCCGCGAAGGATCGGCGCCATCGCGACGAACCGACCTTGCTTACGCCGGTCGAGACCGTCGGCGCGCGCCACGATGCTTCGCACCGCGTCGAACGTGCCGGGCTCGCGCGCCCGGGCTTGGGCAATCGACGACTCGACGCGCGCGCGCGAGGCGGCATCGAGGGATGAAACGGAGGCCAGCGCGCCGGACCCATCCGCGCGCGCGCCGGTCGCCGCGAGCAGAAACATCGCGGCGACGAGTGTGAAACGTCGCATGGTCCGGCCGGTAGCATCGGCCCGATCGGTCGGCAATCGGACTACGACGTAAGACGCGACGTGATTCGCTGCCGCTGAATCTTTCGGCTGTCACTCGTCTTCGTCGCGACGCGATCGAGGCGAACGGCCTCGCCGATAACAGCAGACGTGCTCTTCGCCATCCTTCTTGCGGTGACGATCGGTCGCGTGCGAGTCGTACGCGCGGCCGTGATGCGTCGCGGCGCAGTCGGTGTCGTCGTCGCTGTTTTCGTCGTCGTCGCCCTTCGACGCCGGCGTGATGCAGAGCACCACCGGCTCCGGTTCGCCGGGCCCGGCGGCGCCCGCGTCCGAGTCGGCGCGGGTGCTCGCGTCCGGCGCCGCGTAAGCCGAGAGCGGCACGCGCACGATCTCGAAGCCCGGATCGGAGTCGTTGCGGCACGCGACGAGCGCCGCGCAAAGGGCGACGGCGCGCGCACTCAACATCGCCGAAACACCAGCGCGAGGATCACGAAGAACCCGAGCGTGCCGACCGCCGCGACCAGCGCCAAGACCGGATGCTTCTCTAGCGGCGCGGGAGGCCCCGGCGTTTTCTCCGGCTCGGACGCGGGCGCCTCCGACTTCGGCGCGTCGGGCTCCGAGTCTTGCGCGGGCGCACCGGCGAGCGGCGCGGGCGGCGCCATCGTCTTCGGCGGCGCGGGCGCGGCCATCGCGCTCACCTCCGCGAGCCACGCTTCTTGTTTCTCGCGCTCGCCGGGAAAGAGCTCTTCGATCCACGCCACGAGCGCCGCGCGCATGTCCGCTTTGCGTCCGTGCTTCTGCAGAAACTCGCCGAGCGCTGCGGCCATCGCCGCCGCGTTCGCGAAACGCTTTTCGGGATCGGGCTCGAGCGAGCGCGCGATGATCTTCCAGAGCGCCTCGGGATAGAGCCCCTCGACGAAGGTCCGCGGGTCCGGCACCTCGTGCGCGCGGATCGCGCGAATCGTCTGCACGTCGGTGTCGCGCTTGAAGAGCCGCCGCCCGGTCGTCATCTCCCACAGTGACGCGCCGAGCGCATAGACGTCCGCGCGTCCGTCGAACGGCTTCTCCTCGATTTGCTCCGGCGAGAGATACGGCACCTTGCCTTTGACGATGCCCTCGCCGCTCTTCGCGAGACGCGAGCTGGATTTCGCCAGGCCGAAGTCGATGAGCTTCACGTCGCCGTCGTACGTCACGAAGATGTTCGTCGGGTTCACGTCGCGGTGAACGACGTGGAGCGGCGCGTCGGTCTCGCTCTTCAAGTCGTGCGCGTAGGCGAGCGCTTCGGCCACGAGCTTCGCGACCCACGCGGCGAGGTCGAGCGGCATGCGCGATTCATTTTCGCGCGCGCGATCGTAGACGTCCATCAGCGAGCGACCGAGCAAGAGCTCCATCGCGATGAAGCGCGTGTCCTCTTCGACGCCGAAGTCGCGCGTGACGATGATGTTCGGATGCGAGAGCCGCGAGAGGATGCGCGCCTCGTCGAGGAACATGTCGACGTAGTGAGGCTCGTGCGCGAGGTCGTCGCGAATGAGCTTCATCGCGACGATTTCGCCGTCGGGCGAGCCCAAGACGCGGCGTCCGACGTAGATCGCCGCCATCCCGCCGCCGCCGATCTTGGCGCCGACCTCGTAGGGCCCGAGGCGCTCGGGAACGGCTCGCGGCGGCTGCGTCACGACCGCCGACGATAACACGCCGCGAGCACCGCAAAGAGCGGGAGGAGCGGCGTGTGGAAGCGGCCCGCGCCGAACGTGACGAGCACGGCGAGCGCGACGCACGCCGCGAAGGCGATGACAGCCGCGGCGCGCTCGCGCTGGCGCCACGCGACGACCGCGGCCGCGCCGAGGAGCGCCCACCACGCGAGGTTGCAGAATACACGTAACGCGTTCAGCGCGACCGGCGAAAATCGGGTGCCGCGCGCGTAGAAGTCGTCGACGATCCAATCGTCCCAAACGAGCAGACGCGAGAGCTTCGCGGGTGCGAGCGTGACGATCTCGAAAGGATGATCGCGGAGCCCCTGCTCGGCACATCGCACGCCGTTCGCGTTGCGCTCGGCTTCGCCCGCCACGAGCGGAACGAGGCCTGGGACGGTGCGATATCCGCCGGTCGCGCCGTCGCCGAGGCCGACGCAGAGGTTCGGGCCGGCGCTCGTCGTGAGCGTCGTCGCGCCGAGCCTCGCGCGGTTGCGGAGGACCCAGGGCGCGAGCGCGACCGAGAACGCGAGGACGACCGCGGCCAGGCGGGTCGCGCGCAGCTTCATCGGCGCGCGTGCGACCGCGAACGCCGCGCCCGCGATCAAGAACGCAGCGCACGACTCGCGGACGAACGTGGCCGCAGCGACCGCGACGCCGAAGAGCGCGTAGTCGCGCGCCCGGCCGAGCTCACGCGCGCGGACGAGCGCGATCGCGGCGAGCACGACGAGCGGCACGGCGAGGTTCTCCGAGAGGAGCGCGCCCGGAAGAAGCACGAGCGATGGAACGAGCGCGCAGATCGCCGCCGCGCGCCACGCGATCGCGCGATCCGCGAGGCGTCGCGCGAGAACCCAGACGAGCGCGATCGTGACGCCGCCGAGGAGCGCGCTCGCGACCGCGACGCCGCGATCGCCGAGACCGAGCTGGAAGATCAGCCCCATCCACGCGGGCCATCCCGGCGTCCAATACGCCGTCGGCGCCGAGATGCCGTAGCCGTGACCCTCGGCGATCGCGTGGGCGAGCGCGCGATAGGCCGCGGCGTCGTCACGCACGACCGGCGGCGCCGCGATCGCCCACGCCACGCGCGCCACGACTCCGGCGCCCACCGCAATCCATGCAGAATGCAAAGACTTCATGGAAGCGGCCGAAATAAGCGCAATCGGCCGCTCTCGAACGCGAGCTCGTGGCGCGCGATCGGGCCGATCATCGCGGCCGGCGGCGTTCCCCATTCGAGCACCCAGCCGCGCTCGGCGAGCGCGCCCTCGTACGCCCGCCACGCTTCGGGCCCGTGCTCGCGCTGCGCGAACGAAGGATCCGAGAGCGCAGTCTTCGGCGGCGGCGTGCGATAGCCGATCGGAAACGAAGGCGAGTGCGCGAAGAGAAGCGGCGCCGACGTTCGCGCGTCGACGACGTAAAGCCCCCACGCGTTGACGAGCGCCCAGGTGTTCTCGCTCGAGCCTTTCGCGTCGAACATCACCGGATACAAATCAGCGTCCTCCGGAACGAGCGGCGCGCCGGCCGCGACCTCGCGAAAATCGCGAGCGAGCCGCGCGTAGTCGACGCCGAGGCCGATCGAGCACGCGAGCGCGCACGCGCCGAGCGCTCCGGTTGCCCACCGCGGAACGTCCGCCGGCGCGCGGACGAGCGCCGCCGCGTAGAGAAACGGAAGAAAGCGCGAGTTCACCGCGAACCAATCGGCCGCTTCGCTCGGCACGACGAAAACGAGCGCGAGGAGCACCATCGCCGCCGGAAGGGAAAGAAACGGAACGTCGTCGCGCCGCCCGCGCACGAGCGCCACCGCGAGCGCGAGCGTCACGACGAGCGACGCCAGCTCGAGCTTCGAAAACGACCAAGCATATTTCGCCCAGAGCTCGTAGACGGTCTCCCACGGCGGGCGATAGACGACGGCGTGTGCCGGCGCGTGCGGCCGAACGAGCTCGACGCCCGCCGACCACGCCGCGAGGGCGAACGCCGGGGCGAGCGGCGCCATCGCGCGAGCCGGTCGCGCCGAACGCGTCCGCGCGCACTCGATCGCGCCGAGCAAGGCGAGCAGCGCGAGCGCGAAAATGTGCGTGTACCATACAAGTATCCCGAGCGCGCCCAAGAGGACGCCGCGCGACGCGCTCGCGGCGCGGAGCTGCCGCGCGGCGAGAAGAACGCACGCGAGCGCGAGCGCCGACCCGAGCGCGTAATCGAGCATGCCCATCGCGACGAACCAGTTGTGAACGAGCGGCGCCGCGAGCATCGTCGCCACGAGCACGCGCCCGCGCCCGCCGAGCTCCAGCGCGAGGCGCGGAAACACCCACGCGTGCGCCAGCACGACGAGCGCGACGAAGAGCTTGCCCGCCAAAAACAAATGCGCGTCGCCGAACGCGTGCAAAAAAACGAAGAGCGACGAGTTCGTCTTCGCGAAGCCGTGAAAAACGAAATTCGGATACGCCTCCGGATGCCGAATCACGACCGCGGTCGCGAGGTGCGCCGGCAAATCTTGGAGCGGCGGCACGCGGCAGAGAAGGAGCGGCCACGCGCCGAGCACGAAGAGCGCGAGCGTCGACGCGCGCACGCGGGTCGCGTCGGTCACGCCGAGCCGCCTTCGCGCATGTAGCGAACGAGTCTTTTTTTTGCGCCGGTCGACGCGTCGTCGTACGCGAGCGTCTCGGCGATCGCGCAGCGCGCGTCGGCGGGCGGATCGTCTTGCGCGAGGAGCACCCAGACGCTTCCGCCGGGCCGCACGAGATCCGCGCCGAGCGCGAGCCACTCGGGCGGCGGAAAAGTCGCGCGCGAAATCGCGACGTCGAAGGCGCCGCGCGGCAACCGATCGGCGCGCTCGGCGCGCAGCGCGACGTCGGTTCGACCGAGCGTACCGATGACCGTTCGCAAGAACGCCGCCCGCTTGCCGAGCGGCTCGCAAATCGTGACGCGCAAGTCGGGCCGCAGGATCGCGAGCGCGAGCCCGGGCGCGCCCGCCCCCGTTCCGACGTCGACGACCTCGAGCCCACTCGGCACCGCGCCCGCGAGCATCATCGCGTCGGCAAGCATGAGCCAGACGAGCGCGCGCGCGTCTTTCGCAGCGGTCAGGTCGATTTTCGCATTCCACGCGGTGAGCGCGTCCAGCCAAACGCCGATCGCGCGCGCGCGCTCCGCGTCGGGCACGGCCGCGCCGAGCGCCTCCGCGACCTCCGCCACGGGCCACGCCTCTGGTCTCCGAAGCGGCATTTCGCGGGCATCATATGAGATGTGCTACGGAAAGAAACGAATGCGAGCCCCCGACTTCGGTCGACTCGAACGGCTAGCCGGCACGCCGATGCGCTTCACCGAGATGCCCGGCGGCGCTTCGACACGTCGTTACTTCCGCGTGGAGCGTGGCGCCGAGGGCACGGCGATCGCGATGTTCGTGCCCGAAGGCGGCAAGCCCGAAGAAATCGCGAAAGACGCCGCGCGCAGCCGCTGGCCGTTTCTCGAGGTGCGCGATCTCCTCGCGTCGGCGGGCGTCGACGTCCCCGCGCTCTACGGTGAAGATCAAGATCACGGCTGGCTCCTCCTCGAAGACCTCGGCGACGACACGCTCGCGAATTATCTCGCGCGCCACCCCGAATCGCGCGAAGCCCTCTATCGTCAAGCGGTCGTCGATCTCGCACGCGCGCAGCGCTCGCTCGCCGCGCTTCCGTCCGAGTCGATCGTCGCCGGTCGCGCGTTCGACGCCGATCTCCTCCGTTGGGAAATCGATCATTTTCGCGAATGGGGCCTCGAAGCGCGCGGCCACATGCTCTCGCCCGAAGACCGCGCCGCCTTCGATGCGATCGCCCAGCGCCTCGCCGATCGCATCGCGAGCTGGCCGCGCGGCTTCGTTCACCGCGATTACCAATCGCGCAATCTCATGGTCCGCGAAACGACGCGCGGCCCTTCACTTTGCTGGATCGATTTCCAAGACGCGCTCCTCGGCCCGCGCGTCTACGACCTCGTCGCCCTCCTCAGCGATTCGTACCAGACGTTCGACCGCCCGTTCGTCGAAGCCCGCCTGCGCGATTTCGCCACAGAAGCAGGCGAAGACGATTTCGAAAAATTGGTCGAACAATTCGACTACGTCACCGTCCAACGAAAGCTGAAAGACGCCGGTCGCTTCGTTTTCATCGAGCGAAAGAAGGGGAACGACACGTTTTTGCGTTTCGTCGAACCGACCATCGCGAAGGTGCAAGCGGCGCTCGAACGTCTCTCAGTGCGCGATCCCGACATGGCGGCGCTCGATCGATTGTTGCGACGCACCTTGCAAGCGGGACAGTTTTGACGGTAGCTTGAGCTGAATAGTTGGCAGTAGCTGTCGTCCAATGATCCGCGCCGCCGGGACGCAGATCGCACACCAACCTTGTGGAGGATTGATCCCATGAACCAGTCAACGGCTTCGACTTTGCGCAAACTAGCGGGTGGGGCCGCGCTTGCGTTCGGCGTGGCGGCGATGTCGTCGTCGACCGCGTGCTCCGTCAGCATTTCTTGTCCGATCGACACGTGCGACGGCGTTTGCACCGACACGAGCAACGACGACTTCAACTGCGGCGCCTGCGGCAACGAGTGCTTGAGCACCGAGAGCTGCGTCGGCGGAGCGTGCGTGGGTGGCGTTGCTTGCACGCCGGACCTCGGGTCGTGCGTCGTCGACTCCGACTGCTGCGCATCGCCCGTCGATGGGCGGAGCGTCTGCGCGGGCGACAACAAGTGCGGCTGTGTCGCGGCCGGCGAAATCGGATGCGCGCAGGACAGCGACTGCTGCGATCCGAACGCGCTCTGCCAAGCCGACGGCTCCTGCCAGTAATCGAAACCGATTCGACCGCGCGCCAAGCTTCATCCGAACGGCGTTCGCCTGAGCGACGGCACGGTGGTGCCGCTGGTCTGCGGCGCCATGCACTACTGGCGTCTCGAGCCCTCGTCGTGGGGACCGGGGCTCGACGCCATGCGTGCGATGGGCATGCGCGTGGTCGAGACGTACGTGCCGTGGGGAGCCCATGAGGTTTCCCGCGGCATGTTCGATTTTGGGCAAACGAGGCCGCGGCTCGACGTCGCGCGGTTTCTTCGGATGGTGCACGAGCGCGGCATGCTCGCGATCGTGCGGCCCGGTCCGCACATCAACGCGGAGCTGACGTACTTCGGTTTGCCCGAGCGCGTCGTTTGGGACAGCGCGTGTCAGGCGAAGACCCCGCAGGGAAATCCCGTGATGCTGCCGCTCGTGCCGGTGGGCTTTCCGGTGCCGAGCTACGCGAGCGAGGCGTTCCACGAAGAAGTGGAGGGCTGGTTCGAGGCCTGCATTCCCGTTTTGTCGCCGCTGCGGCATCCGGAAGGGCCGATCGTGATGGTGCAGGTCGACAACGAGGGCGCGCTCTACTTTCGCGACGGCGCCTACGACCAGGATTACCACCCCGATTCGCTGCAGCTTTTCCGCGATTATTTACGTGTAAAGTACAAGCGTCCGAGCGCGCTGCGTGCGGCGTGGGGAGACGCGGACGCGACCTTCTCGACCGCGACGCCGCCGGTGCGGTTCGACGCCGAGCAGGCCGAGGCGCTCACGCGTCACCTCGATTGGGCCGAGTACCAAGAGCATTTGCTCGCGACCGCGTTCGAACGGATGGGCAAGCGCATCGCCGAGCTCGGGCTCGACGGGATCCCGACGATGCACAACTTCCCGCTCGGCGAGGCGGCGACGCCGCTGAACCCGGGGCGTTTGTACGGGGCGATCGATTTGGTCGGGCTCGATTATTACCATCACGCGACGCCGGGCGAGCACGCGGTCCTCATGCGGCGCACGACCGAGCTCGTCGCGCGCGCCGAGGGCCGCGAGGTGCCAGCGTTCGGCGCCGAGATGGGCGTCGGGTTTCCGCCGTTCTTCGCGCCGCACGACGAGAAAGATTCGCTCTATGCGCTCTTCGCGGCGCTCGCGTACGGGCTTCGCGGGTTCAACTTGTACATGGCGGTCGAGCGCGACCGATGGATCGGCGCGCCGATCGATTCGCACGGCAATCCGCGGCCGCTCGCCGACGTGTACAACGAATTGTGCGAGGCGCTCGATCGCGTGAAGTTCTTCGAGCTTCGGCGGCGCGCGCCGGTGCGGCTCGTCGTGCCGCGGCTCTTGCGGAGGCTCGCGCGCATCTCGCATGCGTTCGGGCCGATCACGCCGGCGGTGTTTCAAATCATGGGCGCCGGGACGCGCGAGGCCGCGTTCGAAGAGAACGCGGCGATCGCTTCGGCCGAGAGTTGGATTCGCGCGTTCGAGCGGGCGCTTCTCGCGCGTGGGGTGCCGTTCGCGTATGCCGGCGGCGAGACGCTCGGCGTGAGCACCGAAGGCGCGCGGTGGATCTTGTGCGCGACGGCCGACGGTCTCAAGCCCGAGGTCATCGGCGATTTGCGCGCGCGCGAGCGAAGCGGATGCCGCGTGACGCTCGGGCCGGTCGTGCCGACGCGCGATGGATCGTGGCGACCGCTCGCGCATGCGGCCGACGTTCGCGGGCTCGAGATCGAGCCGCTCGAAGACATCGCGCGCGCCGACGCGCTCGTCGCGCGCCGCATCGAAGAGCTCGGGCTGCCGACGTTTCCGGTCGACCCGCCCGACGCGCACGTCGCGGTGCACGAGGACGCATCGGGCGCGGCGCGCCTCGTCTTCGTGATGAACCCGACGCCTTCGCCGATCGTCGCCAAAATCGGCGTGCCCGGGCCGGCGTCGCTCGTCTCGCTCCTGGGTGAGCCTACGATTTTCCCGCGCGTGACCGGCGGATTCGAAATCGCGGTCCCGGCGCGCACGGTTCGCATTTTGGAGGCTCGCTGATCGCCCCGAGAGAAACAGAAGATCGGAAGAGCGGAAGGGGAGAGGAAGGATTTTTTTTGAGGTTCTGTTAATTTTTCTCGGGGTTTTTGGCGCGGGCGGCGGCGGCGGTCGTGAGGGCGGCGAGGGCGGGGGATTTGACGTCGGGGGCTTCGGCTTCGAGGCGGTCGGCGAGGCCGGCGAGGATGCCGGTCCAGGCCGCGTGCTCGCGTTCGGCGGGCGGGGTGGTCGACGGGAAGGGATGGCCGCAGGCTTTGGCGACGGACGTCGCGTAGGCGAGCCATGCGCCGGGTTTGACGCGATCGCTCGCGCGATCGGGAAGCGGCGGCGTGGGGACGCCGAAGACCGCGGCGAGCGGCGGGCCGGCGACGTAGAGCATCATGTGACGCGGCAAATCGTGTGCGGCGCGGACGCGTGCGAGGGCGAAGACGAGACCGGTCGCGCGCGAGCCGCGGGCGGCTTGATCGTCGGGCATGCGAAGGAGCGTTTCGAGCGCGCTCGCCGAGCGGAGCGACGCGGCGGCCGCCGCTTCGGTCGCCGTGAGGCGCGCGGCGACGCGCTCGCGTGCCGCTCGCTTCTGTCGATCGCTCGCGAGCTTTTCGATGTCGGCGCGGAGCTTCGCCGCAGCGCGCCCGGCGTTCGCGGTTTCGCGCGCGGCGGCGATCACGTTCGAAGCGAAGCGCTCGAGCGCGGTCGATTGCGTCGCGTCGAGACCATCGGCGGCGGCGAGGTCCTTCACCTTGTTCACGAGCGGCTCGGTGACGCTCGGCTCGAGCATCCGCAGCGCTTCGATTTGCCCGGGGTCCTCCTGACCGGTGACCGCGCGCACCACCTCCGCGCAGAGACGCGAAGTCTCCGAGCGCTGGGCGGCGGTCGCGGCGTCGCCCTCCGCGTCGTTCCAGAGCTGGTCGGCGAGGCACGCCGTCGACGACGCGACGAGCTTCTCCGCCCGGTCGTGCGGGAGCGGCGGCGGCGCGGGAACGGTGCTCGCAGTCTCGGCCGGCACGCTCGCCGGCGCCGGGTGACGCGTCCCGCCGCACGCCGCCGCGATCGCGAAAACGGCACAAATACGGCGCGCGCGCATCCTCGCCGTCTTCGCACTTCCCCACGCGGATGACAAGCCGCTCGCGCGAATGGTAAGAGGGCCGCCATGCGGATCCACCAGGTGATCGTCCTCGGTTCGTGCGTCGTCTTCGTCTCAGGCTGCGACCTCCTCAAGCGCGGAAAAGAGAGCGCCGACTCCGGCGCGACGACGCAGACCGAAAGCACGACGTCCAAGCCCACGGACACGACCGCGGCGACGACCGAGCAGGCCGCGGATCCGACCAAGCCTCCGCAGACTGGCTGCACGTGGCCGGACACCGGCGATCACGACATCACGATCACGAAGGGTTGCGCGGTCACCGTGAAGAACGACCTTCACCTCGACAACGGCGCGACCCTCACGATCGAAGAAGGCGTGAAGCTCTCGTTCGAAACGGACCATTATCTCTGGGTCGAGTACGGGAAGATGATCGTCAAGGGCACGGCGGCGGCGCCGGTCACGTTCACGTCGGCGAACAAGTCGCCGGCCGCGGGCGATTGGGTCGGCATCGGTTTCAAAGACAAGACCATGACCGGCACGAGCCTCGACCATCTCATCATCGAGTACGCCGGCAGCAAGTCGTCGAACGGCGTCGGCGCGATTCAGCTCGAAAACATGCGACAAGGCGGCCGCATCGCCATCACCAACACGACCGTCCGCGCGAGCTCGCAGTTCGGCCTCGTGACCGACGAGCACGGGACGTTTTCGAAATTCGAAAACAACACGTTCACCGACTGCAAGAGCGGCTCGCTCGACGTGGTCGCCGACACGCTCGGGTCGGTCGGGCCGGGCAACAAGTTCAACCAGCCGATCCACGTCAAACAGAGCACGATCGAGCAGACGACGACGTGGCCGCCGTTCGACGTGCCGGTGTTCGTCGACGGGAACATCACCGTCAAGAGCGACAGCGCGCTCCCGACGTTCACGATCGCCGACAAGACGGTCGTGAAGATGGGCCAAGACCAGTACATCAGCGTGGGCGACAGCGGGGCGGCCGGCGCGCTCGTCGCGAAGAACGTGACCTTCACGAGCGGCTCGCCCGCGCCGAGCCCCGGCGACTGGGGATCGATCTTCGTCTTCAAAAAGACCAGCGGCACCGACATCGAGGGCTGCACGTTCGAGGACTTCGGCTCGACGAGCTCGAACGCCGACGGCGCGATCACGCTCTATGGAACGAGCGCGAAGGATCTCCACGCGGTGACGATCAAGAACAACACGTTCAGGAGCGGCAAGCAGCAGGCGATGCACAGTGACGATGGCAAGTGCGCGCCGTTCGATACGCAGAACAAGGTCGAGGGGATTCCGTTCTGCAATAAGCCGTAATTTTGCCCGCGCCGCGCGCTTCGTGCGACGCAAGGCAGAATGGTAAGTAGAAGCGAGCGCGAGCTCGTCGCGCTTCGTCGTCTCGCCGAGGACCTCGCGGCGGGGCGTAAGGAAAAGGCCGGGACCGGGCACTTGCTCGCGGCGATCGCGCAGGGGCCGAGCAGCGCCGCCGATTTGCTAAGCGAACGGCGCCTCGACGTCGACGTTCTGCTCAAGGCCGCGCGCATTTTGACCGACGACGCGACCGACGCAGTGCAGCGCGCGATGCAGCGCGCGCGCGAGTTCGCGGCGCGTTCGGGGACGCGCGAGCCCGGCGCGATTCATCTTCTCTACGCGCTCTGCCAGGACAAGACGTGCGCCGCGTCGCGCGCGCTCGAGCAGTGCGGGACCGACGTCGTGCGCGTTCGCGTGTCGGCGATTCAGCTCGCGTCGGGGATCGCGCCGGCGCCGCGCGTTCGAAAACCGGCGAGCGAGACGCGCATGGTCGTCGCGCCCGCGCTGCCGTCGTCCGTGCCACCGCCGAAAAAGATCACGTCGACGATTCTTCCGCCCGCGCCGGCACGCGCCGTCGAAGTCGATCTGACGCCGAAGAAAAAGCCTGCGAAGCACGCGGCGAAAAATGCAAAAGGCTTCGTCCTCGACGCGCGTCGCTTCAAGCTCGTCAATCAGCTCGGGCGAAATCTCACGCTCGCCGCGGCGCAAGGCGAGCTCGATCCGGTCGTCGCGCGAAACCACGAGATCGAGCAGACGCTCGACGTGCTCGCGAAGCGCCAAGCGAATTGTCCGTGTCTCGTCGGCCCGGCGGGCGTCGGAAAGACGAGCATCGTGCGCGGCATCGCGCAGCGCATCGCCGACGGAGACTCAGTCGCGGGGCTCGACGATCGCGTCATCGTCGAAATCGCGGCGGGCTCGCTCCTCGCGGGGACCGGCGTGCGCGGCTCCCTCGCCGAGCGCATGGCGGAGCTTCGCGCCGAGGTGAGCGCGGCGCGCGGGCGCGTCGTTTTGTTCTTCGACGAGATCCACGCGCTCTTCGGGCCCGAAGCGGGCGAAGAAGCGTCGACCGAGCTCAAAATCGCGCTCTCGCGCGGGGAGCTGCCGTGCATCGGCGCGACCACGGTCGAGGAGTATCGTCGCGCGATCGACTCCGACGCGGCGCTCGCGCGGCGCTTTTCGGTCGTCGAGGTCGACGAGCCGTCGCCCGAAGAAGCGTACCTCGCGCTCGAGAGCATGGTCCCCGCGCTCGAGAAACATCACGGCGCGCGCTACGCGAAAGACACGCTCGCCGCGGCGATTCAGTGGAGCGTGCGCTACGTGCCTTCGCGCGCGCTCCCCGACAAGGCCGTCGGCATTTTGGATCTCGCCGGCGCGCGCACGCGTCGCCGAAGCGAGCCCGAGGTCACCGTCGAGCAAGTCGCCGAGGTCCTCTCCGATCTCGCGCACGTGCCGATGGAGCGCCTCCTCGAGAGCGACGGCGATCGCATGCTGCGCCTCGAGTCGCTCCTCGCCGAGCGCGTCGTCGGTCACGAAGACTCGCTCGCGCGCGTCGCGGCGGTCTTGCGTCGCAACGCGTCCGGCTTTCGCGCGCGTCGCCCGATCGGCTCGTTCTTGCTGCTCGGTCCGACCGGCGTCGGCAAGACCGAGACGGCCAAAGCGGTCGCCGAATGCCTCTTTTATTCGGCCGACGCGATGACTCGGCTCGACATGTCCGAGTACGCCGAAGCCCACGCGGTCGCGCGCCTCTTCGGCGCGCCGCCCGGATACGTCGGTCACGAAGCGGGCGGTCAGCTCACCGAAGCGGTGCGTCGCCGGCCGTATCAGGTGCTCTTGCTCGACGAAATCGAGAAGGCGAATCGCGACGTGCTCGAGTCCTTCTTGCAAGTGCTCGACGAGGGCAGGCTCACCGACGGCCGCGGTCGCACGGTCGACTTCACCAACGTCGTCATCGTCATGACGTCGAACCTCGGCGCCGAGATCGCGCACGATCGCGGCCGCGGGCGCGTGGGCTTCCAAGCGACGCGCTCGGCGAGCGCCGCGGGCTCCGAATACAAAGCGGCGGTCGTCGCTTCCGCGCGCGCCGCGCTTCCGCCCGAGCTCTACAACCGCATCGACGAGGTGCTCGCTTACGCGCCGCTCGGCCGCGACGCGGTCAAAGAGGTCGCGCGCCGCATGCTCGCGCAGCTCGCCGCCGATCTCGCGCAGGCGCGCCACAACAAGCTCGACATCAGCGACGCCGCGCTCGACGCGCTCCTCG
This sequence comes from Polyangiaceae bacterium, assembly GCA_036488725.1. Lineage (GTDB taxonomy): Bacteria > Myxococcota_A > Polyangia > Polyangiales > Polyangiaceae > DASXHD01. The sequence goes on from DASXHD010000132.1 coordinate 70,883, forward strand.
CGTCCGGCGGTTACGATCCCGAGCTCGGCGCGCGTCCGATGCGACGCGCCATCGCGCGGCTGATCGAAGCGCCGATCGCCGAAATGATTTTGCGCGGCGAAATCGCGCGGAGCGACGTCATCACGATCGACGTCGAAGACGGCGCCATCGTGGTCGACGCCGTCACGCCGTCGACCACCGGCACGCACGTCGCTTGATGGATGATACGCTCGAGCCGTGCGAACGCGCGGCCTCCTCCTGATCGCGGCGATGCTCGCGTCGTCGAGCGCGTGGGCCGACGAGTCGGATCGGGTGAAGGTCCATCTCACCGGCGATCCCGGGCTCGACCTCGAGCGAAAAATCGAGGGCACGCAGCTTTGGGAGTCGATCTGCGTCGGCACTTGCGACATGCAGGTTCCGCTCGACGGCCAGTATCGCGTGAGCGGACGCGGCGTGCGGCCTTCGCTGCCCATCGCGCTCATCCCGGCGAAGAACGTGCTTCGCTTGGACACGACGCCTGCGTACAGCGCGGCGTTTGCCGGCGGCATCACGCTCGTCATCGTCGGATCGCTCGCCATCTTCGGCGGGGCCATCGCGGCCACGGTCGGCGCGAATCCGCAGTCACCGCCGTGCTCGTTCGACGGCAGCAGCTGCACCGCCGAGCCGGTGGGTCACGGCGAGCTGATCGGCGGCGTCCTCTCCGTCTTGACCGGCGCGCTGGTCGTCGCCGTCGGCGCCATCGTGATCGCGATCGGCGATCACACGCGAACGCGCGACGCGGTCGCGCTTTCGGGCGACGGGCTCACGGTTCGTTTTTGATCGAGAGCGTGCTCGCGCGCGGGTCGAGCGCGTCACGCAGCGCCTCGCCCAAGCCGTTCGTCGCGGTGACCGACACGAAGACGAGCGCGCCCGGCAGGAGCAAGAGCCACCACGCGCTGAAATGCTCGCGCGACTCGCTCAGCATCTCGCCCCATGTCGGGACGCTCGCCGGCAAACCGACGCGCAAGAAGTCCAGCGCCGATTCGAGCAGCACGATTTGTCCGAGCCCGAGCACGGCGGCGACGACGATCGGGCTGATCGTCAGCGGGAGGACGTGTTTGTAAAGTACACGTAATGGAGAGGCGCCGAGCGCGCGCGCCGCGGTCACGAAATCGCGCGGCTCGGTCGCGAGCACCTCGGCGCGGACCAGGCGCGCGACCTCGGTCCAGCGGAGCGCCGCGATGACGGCGACGAGCGACCACGTTCCCGCGCGCGGCAAGAGCGCTTGCACGACGAGCGCGAGGAGCGGAACCGGGAACGCCGAGAGCGTCTCGACGGCGCGCGCGACCACGAAATCGACGCTTCCGCCGAAGAAGCCTGCCGCTGCGCCCAGCGCCGCGCCGAGGAGGATGAAGAGGGCGACCGCGATGGCCGCGACCGCGAGCGCCGACCGCGTGCCGTAAACGAGGCGCGCGAAGACGTCGCGTCCGCTCCCGTCCGTGCCGAGCGGATGCATCGCCGACGCGAGCGGCCGCACGACCGCGCGCCCGCACGGCACGCGCGGCCCGCACGCGACGAGCGGCCACACCGCCCAATCTCCCGGCTCGCGCTCGCTCTCGAATTTCGCGCGGGTCAGCTCGCGGAGCTCGCGCGGGTGCTCCACGTTCGCGAGGACGTGGACGTGTCCGTGTATTTTACAAATGATCGGCCGGCTGCTCGCGAGCTCTTCGGCGAAGATCGAAACGAGCACGAGCATCGCGAGCAAGACGGCGCACGCGTCGGCCCAGCGGCGCCGCCTCACGTGGCGAATCGCGCGCCGCAGCGAGCCCGGTCGATGCTCGCTCATTCGGCGACCTCGCGCGTCTTGAGGAGGCGCTCGCGGATGCGCGGATCGAGAAAGCCGTAGGCGATGTCGCTCGCGAGCAGCGTGAGCGTGGCGCCGAGACCGACGACGAGCACGGTCGCGACGAGCCAAGTCGCATCGTGCGACTCGACGGCGCGCATCGTCTCGTAGCCCATGCCCGGGAGCTGGAAGACTTCTTCGACGACGATCGCCGTGCCGAACAAGAATGGGAGCTGCACGCCGGCGAGCGTCACCATCGGGACGATCGCGTTTCGAAGCGCGTGCACGACGAGCACGCGGCGCTCGCGCAGACCTTTGGCGCGCGCCGTGCGGACCCAATCTTGATCGAGGACGTCCATCATCGACGCGCGCTGAAACCGCGAGAGCGTCGCGACCGAAGACGCGGTCATCACGAGGATCGCGAGGATCGCGCGCGTACCGCCGCCCGCTCTCGGTCCGACGGCGTGATCGAGCAGCTCCGCCAAAAAGAAGCTCGGCAGCGAATAAAAAAGAAAAATGAGACCCGCGAGCGCTCGGTCGACGCGCGTGCCGCGGCGGCGCGCGCCGATGACGCCGATGGGAACCGCGATTGCGAACGAGAGAAACATCGCCGAGAGCGTGAGCGCGAGCGTGACCGGCGCGCACTCGGCGAGCTTTTGCGACGCGGGCTCGCCGTCGCGCGTGACCGTGCCGAGCTCCCCGGTGACCGCGCCGAGCAGCCAGCGTCCGTAGCGCGTGTCGGAGAGGGTCGCGAAGATTCGCTCGCCCGCGTCGAGCGCGACGTAGTCCTCGCGGTGCGTCGTCCACCACGACGCCCAATCGGCGCGGATGCGGCTCGCCGCTTCGTGCGTCATCGCGATCGGTACGACGACGGCGTGCCCCGAGACGTGCGAAGCGACTTGCGAGAGACGCGCGACCTCGTCGTCGGTGGTCGTTCGCTCGCGCATCGCCCGCATGAGCTCGGGGAGCGCGAACGTGTCGACCTCGATCAAGTCGCGCTCGCGGCCCGCGGTGACGCCGCGCGCGAGTCGTTGCACGCTGCGCCGTACGGCAGGTCCCGTGAATTCGAGCGAGCGATCCTCCCAGAGCTGGGTCCAAAACGTCGGCGCGCTCGCCGGGTCGTGCGCGCGCGGGTCGTCGGCTTGGCCCATGCGCTCGGCGACCGGCAAGAGCGCGAGGGCGACGCGTTCGCGCGCGGCCGGCTCGAGTCGATCGAACGTGGGCAGCAGATACGGGAAGCCCGCGCCGCCGATGCGCGCGAGCTCGTGGGCCGAGACGCGCGCGCCGGCGTCGTTCTTTGCGAGATGATCCACGCACTCGGCGACGATCGCCTGCACGTCGCGGGGCGACTCGTTGACGAACGCGGGCAAATCGAACGCGCTCGCGCGGCGCGACTCGACGTACGCGTCGTACGCGGCCGGATTTTTGGCGAGCGCGTCGTCGAGCTCGGCGAGCGTGAGGCGCGGCGGCGCCGGAATCAGCGTCGTCACCAAAAATGCCACGATGCTGATCCCGAAGATCGTGGGGATGGCCCACAAAATGCGGCGAATCGTGTAACGGAGCATCGCGGCCGAGGATTCTACACGACGCGCGGGGCGTGCTAAGCCACGCCTCGTGATTCCGGAAGAGCTGCGCGAACGCGCCCAACGTTGGATCGACGGCGACCCCTCGAAAGAAACCCAAGACGAGCTGCGTGCGCTCCTCGCGCGCGGCGACGAAAAAGCGACGGCCGAGCTGCGCGAGCGCTTCGCCGGGCCGCTCGAGTTCGGGACCGCGGGCCTGCGCGGCGTGATCGGCGCGGGCGAATCGCGAATGAATCGCGCCGTCGTCTTGCGGACGACCGCCGGCCTCGGGAGCGCATTGCTGGCCACGTTTCCAGACGCGCGCGCGCGCGGTGTCGTCGTCGGCTACGACGGCCGTCGCCTGAGCCGCGAGTTCGTCGAGGACACGGCGTGCGCGCTCGCGGCGCTCGGCATTCGCGCGCATTTGTTCCGAGGCGTCTCGCCGACGCCTGCGACGTCGTTCGCCGTGAAACAGCTCGGCGCGGTCGCCGGCGTCATGGTCACCGCGAGCCACAACCCGCCCGAATACAACGGCTACAAAGTCTACTGGGCCAACTCGGCGCAAATCATCCCGCCCGTCGACTCGCAGATCGCGCGCGCCATCGAAGCGGCGCCCGCCGCGAAAGACGTTCCCCGAAAACCGCTCGACGAGGCGCGCAAAGCGGGGCTCGTCGTCGACGTCGAAGATTCGACGCTCGCCGCTTATCGCGACGCGGTCGACGCGCTTCGCTTTGGTGACGGGAAGCCGAAGCGCGATTTGCGCATCGTCTACACGGCGATGCACGGCGTCGGAAACGAGCTCGCCCTCGCCACGCTCGCGCGCGCCGGATTCACCGACGTCTTCTCGGTGCCCGAGCAAGCCCAGCCCGACGGCGCGTTCCCGACCGTCGCCTTCCCGAACCCGGAAGAAAAAGGCGCGATGGATCTATCGCTCGCGCACGCCCGCGCGCGAAACGCCGAGCTCATTCTCGCGAACGACCCGGACGCCGATCGCCTCGCCGTCGCGATTCCGCAGCCAAATTCAGCCACGAAATACTTGCAACTTACAGGTAATCAGGTCGGCGTCCTTCTCGGTCACCACATTTTGGTGCGCGGGCCGAAGAAGAAGAACCCGCTCCTCCTCGCGTCGATCGTCTCGTCGCCCGAGCTCGGAAACATCGCGCGCTCGCTCGGCGCGCGGTACGAAGAGACGCTCACCGGCTTCAAGTGGATCGCCAACCGGGCGATGGATCTCGAGCGCGAGGGCGCGTCGTTCCTCTTCGGTTACGAAGAGGCGCTCGGCTACACCGTGGCGGACGTGGTGCGCGACAAGGACGGCATCAGCGCGGCGATGATGGTCGCCGAGCTCGTCGCGTGGCTCGAAAGCCAAGGCCGCACCGTGCACGACGAGCTCGAGTCGATCGCGCGCAAGTTCGGTCTCTGGGTGAGCGGGCAAGTCAACGTCGTGCGAAAAGGAACGGCAGGTCCCAGCGAAATCGCCGCGATGATGGACCGCGTGCGCGCGTCGAGCCCGAGCGCGATCGGTCCGTTCAAAGTCGTCGCGAAGGCGGACTTCGCCCAAGGCGCGCGCGGTTTGCCGAAGTCGAACATGATCGCCTTCGATCTCGAAGGCGGCAGCCGCGTCATCGCGCGTCCGAGCGGGACGGAGCCGAAAGCAAAATTTTATTTCGACGTCAACGACCGCATCGCCGAGGGCGAATCGCTCGACGCGGCCGAAGCGCGCGCGCGCGAGCGCATGAAGGCGCTCTCCGACGCGTTCGTCGCGCTCGCTGGGGTCTGAAAAAATGGATGCGGCGCTTCGCGTCGTCGGGCTCGTCGTGTGGCTCGTCGTCGGGAGCCCGGTTTGGCTCGCGGTCGCGCGCGGCGAAGCGCATGCGAATCCGCTTTGGCTCGTCATGTACGTCGCGTTCGCGATCGCGCTCGTCTTGGCGACGCGTCCGAGCGGCGACCGGCGCGTGCGGGTCGCGCTCCTCGCGTTTCAGTCGCTGGCGGCGATCGTCCTCGCGATCCTTGGGATGCCGCATTTCGAGGGCGCGCTGCTGGCGCTCGTCGCGGCGCAAGTCGCGACCGTCGTTCCGATCGGCGTCGCGCTCGCGTGGAGCGTCGCGCAAGCGGTTCCGCTGTTCGTCATCGTCTTGCCGACGCACGCGCTCGGGGGCGCGGCGAAAGCGACCGGCGAGTACCTCGCGTTCGCGGTCTTCGCCGGGCTCGCGGCGTACCTTCGCGAGCGGGAATCCGCCGCGCGTCGAGAGCTCGCTCGCGAGCACGCCGCGCTCCTTGCGACGCAAGCGCTCTTGGCCGACGGCGCGCGTGCGCACGAACGCATGCGGCTCGCGCGCGAGGTCCACGACGCGATCGGCCACGGCCTCGCCGCGGCGAGCGTGAACCTGGAGCTCGCCGCGCGCACGCAAGACGCCGCCGCGCTCGAGTCGGCGCGCGAAGCCGTGCGCACGACGCTCGGCGAGCTCCGCGGGCTCGTCATCGCGACGCGAGCGCCGCGAGGCATCGACCTCGAGACCGCGCTTCGCGTGCTTTGCTCCGGCGTGCGCGAGCCGCGCGTCGATCTCGAGGTCGCCGCCGATCTCGAGGTCACCGACGAAGCGCGCGCGCACGCGCTTTTTCGCGCGACGCAAGAAGCGCTCACCAACGCGGTCAAGCACGCGCGCGCCCGCACCGTGCGCGTCTCGCTCGCACGCGATGGCACCGAGGCGATCGCCACGGTGCGCGACGACGGCGTCGGCGCGGCGGACGTCACGCGCGGCAACGGTCTCGACGGCCTGCGCGAGCGGCTCGCCGAGCTCGGTGGCGAGCTCGCGATCGAAACCCGCCCGAACGAAGGCTTCACCGTTCGCGCGCGCATCCCGCTCGAAGGCTCCGCGTGATTCGCGTCGTGCTCGCCGACGATCACCGCCTCGTTCGCGAAGGCATCGCCGGTCTCCTGCGCCTCGCGAAGGACATCGCGATCGTCGGCCAAGCGAGCGACGGCGCCGAGGCGGTCGAAGTCGTGCGCCGCGAAAAACCCGACGTCGCCCTCTTCGACGTCCGCATGCCCAAGCTCACCGGCCTCGAAGCGTTCGAGCGCGCGCGCGCCGGCGGGTTCGCGCCGAAGACGATCTTGCTCACGACGTTCGACGACGACGCCGTGCTCGAAGCGGCGATCGCCGCCGGCGTGAGCGGCTTTCTCCTCAAGGACGTCTCCTTCGACGCCCTTGTCGACGCCATTCGCAAAGCCGCCGCGGGCGAGCGCGTCGGCGCGATCGTGACGAGCACCGTGCGCGACAAGGTCGCCCGCGCGGGCCTCGAGTTCGACGCATCCGAATCACCCGAACCGCTCACCGCGCGCGAGATCGAAGTCCTGCGTCTCATCGCCGCCGGCATGAGCAACCGCGAAATCGCCGACGTGCTCCACGTCGCCGAGGGCACCGTCAAAAACCACACTTCTGCGATCCTCGCGAAGCTCGGCGTCCGCGACCGCACCCGCGCCGTGCTCAAGGCGATTCAGCGCGGCGATCTCTAAAAAAAATGCGCAGCCGTGACTTCTGGCACATGCGCGGCGCGCCCCGATGATACCACCCTGACGCCATGCGATTTCGTCACGTGGTCCTCCCGTTGATCTTCGCGTCGCTTCCCGCGTGCATGCAGTGGGCGCCCGTCGCCGACCCGAGCGACGTCGGCGGGGCGTCGCGCGTGCGCGTGGTCGCCGACGATCGCCCGCCCGTCGTGCTCGATCACCCGAGCGTGCAGCAAGTCCGTGCGCTCGTCGCCGGCGCGCGCAATGCGCACGTCGAGCTGCGGCGTCTCGATGGTCTCGGAACCGCGCTCATCATCACCGCGGCGGCGCTCGCGACGCTCGGCACCGCGGCGATCATCCTCGCCATCGCCGTCGGGCACGGCAGCGGATGAAGAGATCGCGACCGTGACTTCCGGCACATGCGCGGCGCCGGCGTCGTGCGTACGGTCCCTGACCATGCAAGCCCGATGGCCGCTCCTTGTGCTTCTTCTTTCGCTCGCCGCGCTCGCGTGCGACGGCGTCACCGATGCGGCAGGTCCCGCTTGGATTCCGATTCCGACCGACGGCATCTCTCCACGCTGGGGCCAGGTCGCCGTCTACGACGCGTGTCGCGATCGCATGGTCGTCTTCGGCGGCGACGGCCTGACCGCGAGCGACGAGGCCGAGTTCCACGGGAGCTCCGGCCAGACCAACGAGCTCCTCGCGCTCGACCTCGGCACGCTCGCGTGGACCGTGCTGCCCGCGACCAACGCGCCCGGGCCGCGCACCGATCTCGCCGGCATCCTCGACGACACGCGCGACCGGCTCGTGATCGTCGGCGGCCGCGTCGGCTTCGCCACCTCGATCGACGAAGTCTGGGCGTACTCCTTTTCGACGGCGACATGGTCGCAGCTTCCGAGCGGCCCGCCCGCGCGACACGACGTGCCCGGCGCGACCGACGGCACGCGCATGTGGGTCTTCGGCGGCGCCGGAAATTTTCTTCAATCGCTCGACGATCTCTGGGAGCTCGATCTCGCGACCGACGCATGGCGCCAAATGCCCGACGACGGCGTGCGTCCGCCGGCGCGAACGTCGGGCGCGCTCGTCTACCGCGGCGGCGCGCTCTACGCCGTCGGTGGTCACGACGCGACGAGCGTGAAGCGCGACGCGTGGCGCTACGATCTCGCGGCCGAGCGCTGGACGAAGCTCGATTACGAAGGCGATCCGATCGCCGCGGCGCATTTCGGTTGGACGCTCGACGACGCGTGCGATCGATTGATCCTCACGGCGGGCGACAATCTCGACAACTACGACGTCGCGACGACGAGCGCGCTCTCGTTCGGCAGCTCCCCGGCGTTTTCGCTCTTCGCGACGTCGAACCTCGCGCCGCCCCGCGACCACCCCTCGATGATCTTCGATCGCGCGCGGCGGCGGCTCGTGCTCTTCGGCGGCGGCGGCCTCGGCGACGGTCTCGGAACGTACGGCGACGCGTGGCGTCTCGACGTCGCAGGTTGCCCGTGAAGCGCGCGCTCGCGCTCATGCTCCTCGCGACGACGCATTGCTACTCGTACACGACGCTTTCGCGCGCGCACACCGTCGGCGCCGGACACGTCGAAGCGTTCGCCGCGCCCGAGGCGCTCGTCGTCCCCGCGTCGAATCAAGTCGCCGTGCGACCCGTCGGCGAAATCGGCGCGCGCATCGGCGTGACCGATCGCGTCGACCTCGAAGGCCGCGTCACGACGCTCGGCGGCTCGCTCGCCGCGCACGTGCAGCTCCGTCGCGATCCGTCGCGCTTCGGCGTCGAAGCGATGCTCGCGCCCGGCGCCGCCTTCACCGCGCCCGACAAGCTCGCCTTCGAGCTGCCGCTCGTCGTCGGCGTGAACGTCGGCCACGACGATCAAATCGTGCTCGCGCCGCGCGTCGTCTATCAGCTCCGCTTCGACGTGCCCGGCCTCTCGCGCCCGCTCGGCTACGCGTTTCTCGGGGGCTCGATTGGCTTCGCGTGGCGTCTCGTGCGCCATTTCACGCTGATGCCCGAAGCCTCGTTTTTAGGGCAAATCTGGTCGGAGCCGGGCTTCGCGTCGAACTACGCGGGCACGGTCGGCGTCCAGCTCGCGCTCGGCGCGCTCTTCGATTTTTGATCACTCGCGGAGCTATGAAAAAGTATCACCCCGCTAGCTCGGTTGCGAGGTCAGTGCTTCTTCTTCGGTCGGTCGATTGGGTGCGCGTCGCCGTCGCCGCCCGTCGTCGCGTTCGGAGGCTGCAGCATGTCGACGGTGACGCAGCAGCCGCCGTGCTTGTCGACCGCGATCTGAAAGACGTTCACTTTGTATTCGAGCCACGAGCGGTCCGCGCCCGGCCGCAGTCTGTGCAAGCGGCTTTGCAACGCGCCGAGATGCTCGGACCATGCGCTCAGCACCGCCGAAGGCACGGCGTTCTCGTCGCGCTTCTCTTTCGATTGCGCCACGACCTTCACCGGGTTCGACATGCCGAGGCCGCGCTCGTAGAGGTGCGCCTCGAGCGGCACGCGGTTCACCGGGTCGACGATGATGAGAACGCGTTTGGGTTGCTTGTCGTCGAGGATCTTGTCGACGGTGTGCTCGAGCCACGCCTCGCGCCGCACCCAATCGGGGTCGCCGAAGAGGTAGCGCTTGCGCGCGTTGAGCGCGGCGTCGAGTTTGCGCGCGCCGTCGAGCCCGTTCGATTGCTCGAACGTCATGTTGCTCGCCTGCGGATCGCTCAAGAAACCGGCCTCGCGCGCGAGCGCGTCCTCGTCGCCTTTGGCGGGCTTGGGCGAAAGCGGCGCGTCCTCGCGGTCCGGCGCGATCGAGACGAGGTCGGTCGAGCGCGTGCTGGCGACGTATTTGATGTACTCGAGCTCGATCGACGCGTCCTCGGGGTGCTCGCCCTTCAGCGTGTCGGCCGGCGTGTCGATGAGGATCATGTCCGGGCGGTACGCATCCATGACGTCGCCGAGCCGCGAAAAGGGAAAGCTCGCGTTCGCGAGATGAAACTCGTGGATGGTCGCCAGAACCATGCCCTTGTTGGGCGGCTCGGGCGGACAGACGACCGTCGGCGCCTTCGGCTTCTGGCGCTCTTCCGGAAGGGTGCACGCGGAAAGCAATGCGACCGCGGCCAGGCCGAAAAGGCTTCCTTTCATGGACACCTGATTACCCGATCACCTTGACTTTCACCAGTTAGCCGGGCATAAACCGCGGCCCCCGCAGTCACCTGGGAAACTCGCCATGCCGAAGATGAAGACCAACAAGAGCGCGAAGAAGCGCTTCCGCGTGTCCGGCTCGGGCCGCGTGCGCCGCAGCAAGGCTGGCGGCAACCACCTCATGCAGGAAAAGTCCCGCAAGCGCATCCGCCGCGCTCGCAACAACGACATGGTCGACAAGACGCTCGAGAAGAAAATCAAGAGCCTCATTCCTTACGGCTGATTTCGGAGTTTTCTCATGCCTCGCGCAAAACGTGGATTCAAGGCGCGCCGCCGCCGCAACCGCATTCTCAATCACGCCGAGGGCTACCATAGCGCCCGCTCGCGTCTCTTCGCGTACGCGCAAGAGGTCGTCCGCAAAGCTTGGATTTATGCGTACGCGCACCGCCGCCGCAAGAAGCGCGACTTCCGCCGCTTGTGGATCGCGCGCATCAACGCCGCAGCGCGCGCCAACGGCACGACCTACTCGCGTCTCATGAACGCCCTCAAGAAGGCGAACGTCGGGCTCGATCGGAAGATCCTGAGCGACATCGCGATCGCCGATCCGAGCGCGTTCACCGAGATTTCGAAGGCCGCCGGCGCGACGCGCTGAGCGCGCTCAAATGAGCTTCGCGCCGAGCTCGCCTCGCGAGGCGACGCCGAGCTTGCGCAAGATGGACGCGACTTGGCTCGACACCGTGCGCGGCGAGACCGAGCGGCGTCGCGCGATCTCGCCGTCGGTGAGCCCGGACAAGACGTGCGCGAGGACCTGACGCTCGGCGGCGGTGAGCTGGTCGAGCGCCTGACCGTCGGGCGCCACGCTGACGACGAGAAACGCCGCGTCGCCCACCGAAAACTCCGAAACGCGTCGCGAGCTTCGTCCGCGTTTCACTCACCGATCGTAGCATTCGAGGCCGATGGCACGTGAGCTGATTTCCGTTCTCGAGACGGTCTACGGTCTCGAGCTCGATGCGCAAGCGTGGCTTCGCGCGGTCGTCGAGAGTGTCGCGGGCGCGCTCGGCGAAGGGCTCGGCGCGATGGCGCTGTCGTACGATCGTGACGGATCGGAACGTCGAACGCTCGGCCTCGAAGGCTGCGGCGCGCTGGGCCAGCGTCTCGACATCGTCGGCGCGATCGGCGTCGCGCTCGGCCAGGAGCGCCTCTCGGCGCTGATGGATCGACCGGGCGCGGCGAGCGCGAGTCAGCTGCTTCGCCTGAGCCCGCGCGCGTGGTCGCGCTTGCCCGCGATTCGCGATTTCGGGCGGCCGAACGGCTTCCAGGATTTGTGGCAAATCAACGCCGTCAATCCGAACGGCGAGGGCTGCCTGCTCGGTGCGCCGATGCGACGCGCGCGGTGGCTCACGCGCGCCGAGGCTTCGTCGTGGAGCCGCGTCGCGGCGCACCTCGCGTCGGCGCTCCGGCTGCGGCGTGCCCTCGGGATCGCGCCGGCCGCGTCTGCGTTCGACGCCGGCGAAGCGGTGCTCGATACCGCGGGTCGCACGGTGCACGCCGAGCGCGCGGCCTCGAGCCGCGCCGCACGCGAGCGGCTCCGCGCGGCGGCCGCCACGATCGACCGCGTGCGCACGCGAAAGCACCGCACCAACGCGCTCGGCGCATGGAAGGCCATGGTCGACGCGCGCTGGACGCTCGTCGACCGCTTCGATCGCGACGGCCGTCGCTTCTTCGTCGCGTACAAGAACGACGTCCCGATGGGCGACGCGCGTCGCCTCACGCAGCGCGAGCAGCAAGTCGTCGCTTTCGCCGCGCTCGGCAGCACGAGCAAGCTCATCGCGTACGAGCTCGGGCTCAGCGTGTCGACGGTCACGACGACGCTGGCGAGCGCGTCGCGCAAGCTCGGCGTGCGCTCGCGCGCGGAGCTCGTGGTCCTCGCCCGCGCGATGCTCGGCCCGGCCGCTTGACGCTCGGCAAACTACGGATGGGAGGCCGTCCGTTCGAGCGATATGCACGGTAGATGCGTTCACGCTTCATCCTGGGCTTTTGTGCGCTCTCTGCGTTGGCGTTCGTACGTTGCGTCGGCGGCGACGACTCGGCGGCCACCGACGGCGGAAACGACTCGGGCAACGACGTCACCGTCACCGACGGCGCGCCGGAGGCGGCGGTCGACGCGACCGCGGACGCATCGGCCGACGTCGAAGCCGACGCGCCGCGTCCGGTCCCGAAGGCCGTCGGCGATTTCGACTGGGCCGCTTCGCCGGACGGCGTCGGCGGCGGGCCCATCGCGTACGACGCGCAGGGCAATCTCTTCTTCGCCTGGCAGATGTATTACGACATCACGTTCAACGGCACGACGTACACCGACGCCGGAACGTGGGACGCGATCCTCGCGAAGTTCGATCCGACCGGCAAAGTGCTGTGGGTCAAACAAGTCGGCGGTACGTCGAGCGATCAGATCTTGGCGCTCGCGACCGATCCGGCCGGCGACGTCTACGCGACCATCCTCACGCAGAGCCCGACGATCTCGTTCGGCAACAACATCACGTACAACAAAGTCGGCACCAACGGCGACGGCCTGCTCGTGAAGCTGAAGGGCAGCGACGGCACCGCCGTTTGGCTCGCCGACTACACGCCGACGGGCGACAACTGGCTCGCCTGCGGTCAGCTCGCGTACGGCGGCGGACGTCTGGGCATGAGCTGCTGGTCGTATCAGCAGGGCATCGCGCTGACCAAAGACAGCGACGGCTCGCCGCTCGCCCTCTCGTGCCTCGACTGCTCGGGCTCCGACCCCGAGCACCACAACATCTATGTCGCGTCGATCAACCCGGCGAACGGCAAAGCTTACTGGGCCAACGTGATCGCCGGCGACGCGGACACGATCCCCACGTCACTCGCCGTCGATTCGAAGGGCGCGGCCGTCCTCGCCTTCGCCTCGTTCGCCGACGTCGTGCACGATCCCACCAACACGATCAACTGGACCTACCAGGGCGTCAAAGGCGCCATCGCGCTGATCGCGAAGCTCGCGTCCACGAACGGCGCGGGGATCTGGTTCAAACAGTTCACCGACGGCACGACGAACAACAACAATCAAACTTCTCCCGGTCAGGTCGCGATCGACTCGAACGACGACGTGATTTTCGGCGGCCAGATTTACGGCCAGGTGCCGTTCGGGACGGTGACGCTCAAGAGCGCGGGCAACAACGACGGCTTCGTCACCAAGCTGAAGGGCGGTTTCGGCGACGTGATTTGGGCGCTCACGTTCGGCGGGACGGGCATGGACCAAGGCGCGCTCGTCGGCGTCGATGCGTGGGACGAGGTCTTCGTCGCGCAAGAGTGCGGGTCGACCGACGGCAAGCTCGGCACGATGTCGTTCCCCGCGGTTCCCGCGTCGCACAGCGGAATCTGCATCGGCAAGCTCGATCCGTCGGGGACGGCGCTTTGGGCGACGGGCATCGTCTCGTCATCGGCGAGCCCAGGTCCGTGGCCGTACGCCGGGCTCGCGGTCGATCCGTCAGTCGGCGACGTGACCGTCCAAGGCGGCTTTCAGGGAACGGTCGATCTCGGCGACGGCAATCCGGTCACGAACAAGTCAGCTCAGGAAATCGAGTTCGTGGTCACGCACAATCCGTGAAGCGCTTGGCGCTCGCGGTCGGGCCGTACGAACGAACCGAGATCGTCGAGTAGGCGCGAGCTCGCGGTACGCGCGTGCGAAACGAAAATCGGGACCAAAACGATCGCAATGCGTGAGCGCGAGCGCGTCGACGGCTGTGCGGCTCCGAAGGATCGAGCGCGCGGTCTTCGGTCGGAAAAGGTCCGGGCCCTCCGCACGTCGGACAGGGCTCTTCGATCCAAGCCATCAGCGACCGAGCGGCGCGGTGGTGACCGGCTTGCGCGCCGGGTCCACGCCGAACGCGATCTTCGAAATCCCACCCGTGCGGATCGCGTCCATGACCTCGATCACGCGCCCGTAGGGGACGCTCTTGTCAGCGAAGATGTACGCGCGCACGTCGGGCGTCGCCTTCGCTGCGGCGCTCGCCGCCGCGGTCACGTGCGCCGCGTCCGTCACGGGCGAGCCGTTCACCGCGAGCGCCCCGCTCGCGTCGATCGAAACGTTGAACGTGATCTGCACTTCGTCGCTCGGCGTGGCGTGCGGCAGATCCAGCGTGATCACCGGCGCGGTCGCCCCCGCGTCCTGCGCGTGACCGCTCGCGGCGAGCTTGCAACCCGCCGCGAGCAGCATCACGAGCTCAATCCTTCGCGTCGCCACGAGCGAAGATCGAAGCGACGTAGTTCAAGACGTCGGTCGCGCTCACCTCGTTGTAACCGAAGTTCTTGATGAGACGCGTCTTGATGACGTCGATCTTCTCTTGCGTGTCCTTGTCGACGACCGCGCTGACGAGCGTCTTCAGCTTGATCGAGTCTTTCTGATCCTCGAAGAGCTTGAGCTCGAGCGCGCGGCGCAAGCGGTCGTTCGTGTTCCACGCGAACTTCTTGCCCTCGACCGCGAGCGCGCCGATGAAGTTCATCATCTCGCGGCGGAAATCTTCTTTCCGATTGTCCGCGATGTCGATCTTCTCCTAGATCGATCGCATCAAGCGCTCGTCGGGATCTTCGTCTTGGCCCGTGTACCGGTTTTTCACCTTCTCTTTGACGGTGAACGCCTTGACGTTGTCGATGTAGTTTGCAGCCAATTTCGAGATCGCGTCCTCGTCGGCGCTGATCGCGCGCTGCACTTCGTTTTTGACGATCTCTTCGTACTCGCGCTTCACGAGCCCGATGATCTCTTGGTAGCGCTTGCGCTGCTCTTCGTTGGTGATGAGCGAGTGGTGACGAAGACCCTTCTCGAGCTCGTTCAAAACCATGAACGGGTTGATGGTGCCTTCGCCCTGCTCGTTGACGAGCGCGTTCGAAATTTTGTCCTGCACGTAGCGCGGAGAAATTCCCTCCATGCCTTCGCGCTTGGCCTCTTTGCGGAGCTCTTTGACGGTGTCTTGCGTGTAACCGGGCAGGACCTTGCCGTCGTAGAGCTTCATCTTTTGCACGAGCGAGAGGTTGTGCTTCTTCGGGTCCTCGAGGCGCGTCATCACCGCCCACATCGCCGCGACTTCGAGCGTGTGCGGCGCGATGTGCTTGCCTTTGATTTTGCCGGTGTTGAAGTCCTTCTCGTAGATCTTGATCTCCTCGGTCAGCTTCGTGATGTAGGGGATGTCGATCTTGATCGTGCGGTCGCGCAAGGCTTCCATGAACTCGTTGTTCAGGAGCTTCTTGTACTCGGCCTCGTTCGTGTGGCCGAGGATGACCTCGTCGATGTCGGTCTGCGCGAACTTCTTCGGCTTGATGCGGTGCTCTTGCGAGGCGCCGAGCAAGTCGTACAGGAACGCGACGTCGAGCTTGAGCATCTCGACGAACTCGATGATGCCGCGGTTGGCGATGTTGAACTCGCCGTCGAAGTTGAACGCGCGCGGGTCCGAGTCCGAGCCGAACTCCGCAATTTTCCGGTAGTTGATGTCGCCGGTGAGCTCGGTCGAGTCCTGGTTTTTCTCGTCCTTCGGCTGGAACGTGCCGATGCCGACGCGATCTTTTTCGCTGAGGACGACGCGCCGGCAGCGAATGTGGTTCGCGACGAGCTTCGACCAGTCGCCGTCGTACTTCGTCATGAGCGTCTTCATGATGAAGCGGCTGGCCGGGTCGAGGTCGCCGTCGACGCGCACTTTGAACTGCTCGTTTCCGAGCCCGAGCTCCCCGATCGCTTTGTCGCGCCAGTCGGGCGGGATCAAACGGAGCGGCTCCTCGTTCATCGGCGACGGGAAGCGGTCGGTCTCTTTGCCCGCGAGGTCGGTGCCCGCGAGGTTCACCCAGTCGAACGAGTACATCGCGCCTTCCGGCGAGCGCGAGTAGTACTCGGCGCCTTGCTTCAAGAGCCGCGCGATCGTCGACTTGCTCGACCCGACGGGCCCATGGAGCAAGATGACCCGCTTCTCCGGGCCGTACCCTTCGGAGGCGGCTTTCAGCACGTGAACGAGCCGCATCAGCGGGATGTCGAGGCCGTAGATGGCGTTCATCCCGGCGTTGAGCTCGTCTTTGAAGAAGTTGTATCTTACAAGCTTCTTCTTGTTGTCGATGTACTCCTCGGTGCCGAAGGAGATGATCATGTCGTAGAGCCGCTGGTACGCGTTGCGCGTGATCTGCGGTTTTTCCCGAACGATCTGGAGATATTCCTCGAACGACCCTTCCCAGTGGAGCTCGCGGTAGAGCTTGTAGTCCTGCATGCCCGCGATTCGTTCGGTCATCGACGTGCGCGATTCGGCCATGGGCTTCATCGTAGTGAGAGCGGGGCGATTTACAAACCGTTACGGCCGGCTGACTTGCGGCCCAACCGCTAGGGCCTAAGATTTGCTCTCGGACGTGTGGAGGATGTGCTCGATGCGACTCTTGTTCATGGCGGCCGCGGCCGCGGCCGCGTTCGCTTCCGGATGCGGCGCGTATTACGAGGATGTCCCTGCTTTCGGGCAGTCGGACCCGACGGCTCCGTACACGGCGCAAGAGCAAGGCGTCGCTGACAATACGACCCAAATTTCGCAGGTCGCGGGACAAGAAGTCAGCCTCGATCAGCCTTCCGACGAGTACACCGACACCGACCCGGCAGCGCTGACCGACTTCAAGGCGGCGCTCGATCCGTATGGTCAGTGGGCGGACGACGCGCAGTACGGCACCGTCTGGCAGCCAGATCCGGGCGTCGTCGGAAATGATTTCGAGCCGTACGTCAGCGCCGGTCACTGGACGTACGACAATGACGACTACACGTGGGCGAGCGACTACGACTGGGGTTGGGCGCCGTTTCACTATGGGCGCTGGGTTTGGATCGCGGGCCGCGGATGGAGCTGGATTCCGGGGCGCAGGTACGCCGGCGCTTGGGTGAGCTGGCGCGTCGGCGATCCCGGATACGGCTACATCGGCTGGGGACCGCTCGCGCCGAGCTGGTACTGGCGCGACGGCGTCGCGTACGACATCGGCTGGGCCGTCGGCAATCCGTACGTGTTTTGCGGGCTCGGCGATTTCTTCTCGCCGTCACTCCACGGGCGAACGCTCGCGGGGCCGCAGGTCGGCGTGGTCGCGGGACGAACCCACCCCTATCAAGGGCAGCGGACGCCGGCGCATCCGACGGTCGGCCCGACGCCTTCGAAGTACGGGCTCGCGCTTCCGCCGGTGAGAGGGCCGGCGACGCCGGGGATCGTTCGGGCGCGTGCGTTCGCGCGGCCGAGCACGGCGGTCGCGTTCGGCGCGCGCGCTCCGGCGTACACGACGAGACCGCAGGTCGAGCCTTTCGCGACGCGCAGCTTCGGCAGTTACGACCATGCCGTCGTGCGGGCGCCGCAATATCGCGGCGTCGCGCCGACTCCGTATTATCGCGCGCCCTATCGGATCGCGCCGTCGCCCTACGCGCGCGCGGAGGGACCCGTCTATCGAGGCAACGGCGGCGGGCCGGTCTATCGCAGCGCGCCGGCCTATCGCGGCGGGGCGATGAATTACGGGCGGCCCTCGCCCGTGTATCGCGGCACCGCGCCGACGCAGTCGTATACGAATCCGTCGTCGCACGCGTCCTCCTCGTCGCACTTCGGCGGGAGCCACTTCGGCGGCGGGAGCCACTTCGGCGGCGGACACTTCGGAGGGGGCGGCGGTCATCACCGCTGACACCGGGAGGAGATCATCGATGCGTGCAGCGCTCTTCGCCACTGCGTTTCTCGTTCCCATGCTCGCGGCGTGCCTCATCGGGCACGACGATCACTCGAACGGAAATAATTCTTCGCCGGACCCGCAAAACGATCAGCCGCTCGTCGTCTCGATCGACACGAATCAAACGATGTCGCACGTCGCGGGCGGAAGTGGCGTCGGCCTCTTCGTTCAGTACGCCGCCGGCGGACATTGGAAAGTTCGCTGGACGTGCGACACGTCGCTCTCCGGTCTCTCGTGCGATTTCGCCGTGAAAATGAGCGGAACCGCGATCGCGAACGGCAAGAGCACGTTCGACCCGTCCGAGTCGGGCGACACGATGCGCTCGCCCACGCCCGACGAGATCGATTTGACGTCGCACACGACCGTGGCCGTGGACGAGCTCGACTTCGACGCCGCGCCGGGCGCGGATTTGAAAATTGATTTGTCCGTCAGCGGGCTGCGCGACGGCTCGTTCTTCTTCTTCGTACAGAACGGACAGATCGACGGAAACTTCCCGACATCGAAGCTGAGCGACCCGCTCGTGTTCGAGCCGTCGGCGCCCTGAAACGAGAATGCTCGCGGTCGTCGGTCTCGGCGCGAATTTGGGGGATCGCGTCGGCGCGCTGCGCGCGGCCGAGGCGCGCGTTGGCGAGCTCGGCGTCGTGCGCGCTCGCTCGCGCGTTTACGAAACCGATCCAGTGGACGCGCCGCCGCCGAATTATTTGAACGCGGCGGTCGCGCTCGAGACCGAGCTCGCTCCAGAAGATTTGATGCGCGCGCTCCTCGCGATCGAAGCGTCGATGGGGCGCGTGCGCGCCGAAAAAAATGGACCGCGCACGATCGATCTCGACGTTCTTTGGATCGAGGGCGTCGCGCTCGCGAGCGAAGTGCTCACCGTGCCGCATCCGCGATTGACCGAGCGCGCGTTCGCGCTCGTGCCGTTGCTCGAAGTCGCGCCCGGCGCGCGCGATCCGGCGACGGGCCGCGCGTACGCCGAGATCGCGCTCGACCGCGCCGGGATTCGCGCCGTTCCGTAGCTCTCACGCGCGCTCGACGACCGCTTCGTCGAGCCGAAGTCATCGATGATCTTCCGAGAGCTCCTCGACGAGCTTTTCGAGCTCATCGTCTTCTGCGTCGAGGATGCGGATCATTCGTTCGCGGAGCTCGGGCTCGGCGCATCGTTCGGCGGCGACGCGGACGCGCGGTTTTTCGTCTTCGGCGATGCGCGTTCGGATCGCGATCGCGGCGGCGATTCGCTCGCTCGCGTTCGCGTTCGTGCTCTCCACGAGCTCGAAGAGCCGAGAACGCGCGACGCCCATCGTGCGGAACGCGCCCTCCGCGCCTTCGCCGACTCGGCGGAGCTGATCGAGCCATTCGCGGGCGCTCTGCCGGCCGCGATCGAGCACCGCCGTGAGCGCGTCCGCCCCGGCTGCGTGCTCGTGAAAAGCGCGCTGCGCTTGTTGGATGCGTCGCACGACGGCGGCGGCCTCGTCGGCGCGTTGCTCGTCGAGCGCGCGCTGGCGTTCGACGCCTTGACCGGTTTGCATTCCGCCGACGCGAAGGACGATGCGGTCCTCGCCGGCGAGGCCCAAGACGATCGCGTCGCCGTCGGACGCGACGTGCGTGATCTTCTCGTGCGGAATGAACTCGCGGCGCCGGAGCGGTCCGCGGAACGCGAGCCCGTCGGCGCCGATGTGCAGAACGAGCCGCGACGCGGCCCAGATCGTCGCGACGATCAGCGCGATGCCGCCGCCGGCCGCCGCCGCTTTCACGAGCGCCGACGGCCCGAAGATCGTGCCGAGGATCGTGGCCGCCAAGGTCGCCGCGACGATCCCCCACGCCCGTGCCGACGGCGCGTGAGTCAGCGCGACCTCGAGCGTCGAGCTCGCCGCGTCGAGCCCGAGTGCGCGCACGAGCGCGTCGCCCTCGAGGTTGTTCGGCACCTCGACGTCCAGGTTCGTGCGGCCGCGAAGCGCGACGAACGTTCGGCCGTCTTGGTGCTTGAGCAACGCCCCGTGGAACGCGGCGCGCGGCACGAGACGTTGCCCGATGCGAAGCCCTTGCTCCGACGCGACGATGTGGACGCGCCGGCTCGAAGCGGCGGCGAGCGCGAGCCGCGCGAAGAGACCGGTTGCGATGAGCGCGGTGACGAGGAACGCCACGCCCCGAAGCACGAACGACATCGCGAAGAGCCCGACGCCGATCGCGATCAGCCTCGCCGGCGACAACGGCCGCCGAACGACCGTGTCGAGCTCGTAGCTCACAGCCCGTAGGCGCGGAGCTTCTTGTGCAGGCCTTCGCGCGTGATGCCGAGCGCCCGCGCCGCCGCGGTCTTGTTGTTGCCGTGCTCGCGCAGCGCTTCGATGAGGAGCCAGCGCTCGACTTGGTCCATCATTTCTTTGAGCGTGCCCTTCGTCGGGCGAACGCGGTCGACCATGCCTTCGACTTGGCGAACGCGCGGCGAGAGCATGTCGGGCGTGACGAACCCGCCGGGGTCGAGCTGGATGACGAGCCGCTGCACTTCGTTTTGAAGCTCGCGCACGTTGCCCGGCCACTCGTAGCTTTGCAAAAGCTCCATCGCTTGCTGCGAGAAGCCGCCGGCCGCTTTTCCGAGCTCTTGCGAGAAGCGCTGCAAAAAATGATTCGCGATGAGCGGCACGTCGTCGCGCCGTTCGCGGAGCGGCGGCACGCGGAGCGGGAAGACCTTCAACCGGTAATAAAGATCTTCGCGGAAGCGCCCCTCGGCGACTTCTTTCTCGAGGTTGCGGTTCGTGGCGGCGACGATGCGCACGTCCACTTTGCGCTCGGCGGTCGCGCCGATGGGACGAATCTCGCCCTCTTGCAGCGCGCGAAGGAGCTTCGACTGGAGCGAGATCGGCATCTCGGTCACTTCGTCGAGGAAGAGCGTGCCGCCGTCGGCGATTTCGAAGAGGCCTTT
This sequence comes from Polyangiaceae bacterium, assembly GCA_036488725.1. GTDB lineage: Bacteria > Myxococcota_A > Polyangia > Polyangiales > Polyangiaceae > DASXHD01. The sequence continues at coordinate 91,541 of DASXHD010000132.1, forward strand.
CTTGTCTTCGTGCGCGCCGGTGAACGAGCCTTTTTTGTGACCGAAGAGCTCGCTCTCGAGGAGGTTCTCGGGCATCGCCGCGCAGTTTTGCGAGACGAACAATTTGTCGCGACGGCGCGAGCGATAATGCACCGCGGCGGCGACGAGCTCTTTGCCGACGCCGGTCTCGCCTTCGATCAGCACGGTCACGCGTGTGTCGACGACTTTCTCGAGCTGACCGATCAGCGTGCGCATCGCGGGGGAGCCGCCGATGATTTCTTGTTTGCTCCCCGAGCGCCCGCCGGTGCGTCGCTCTTGCTCGCGGCCTTTGAGGAACTGATTCTCTTTTCTGAGGCGCTCTTCTGCGGCTTTCAGTCGCTTCACGAGGCGCGCGTTGGCGACCGCGAGCGACGAGTGATGCGCGAGCACCGTGATGAGCTCGAGGTCTTGCGACGTGAAGACGCCGGCCGACTCGCGATTGTCCAGCTGGAGGACCCCGAGGATTTCGTCGCGCTTCCACAGTGGCACGCCCATCGTCGAGCGGATTTGCGCGCCCATGAGCGACTCGGTGTTGGCGACCTCGCGCGGCGCGTCGGCCGCGACCACGGCGCCGCGCTCGGTGATCACTTTGCGAAACACGCTCCGCGTGATCGGAATCGGCCCTTGCTGCTGCGGCTGCCCGCGCACGCGCGTCATGATGGGCACGTAGCCCGAGACGCCCGCCGACGGGTCGACGTCGTCGTCGCGGAGGATCATCGTCACGTGCGTCGCGCGCGGCACGAGCTCGAGCACCGCGTCGGCGATCGCGACGAGCACGTCGGACAAGTCGTCGGCCTCGCCGATTCTTTTTTGCGCTTCGTAGAGCGCGCGGAGGCGCGTCGTGTCTTGCTCGACGTGCGTCGCCTGCGCCGGGATGTCGTCGATGCTGCGAAACGCGAGCACTTGCGCCGTGCGTTCGTCCTCTTCGTCGGCCTGCAGCGTCACCGCGAGGCGGACGCCTTGCTCGCCGTGGCCGAGCTCGATCACGTCGCCGCTCTCGAGCAGGAACGGCGCGCCTTCGACCGCGTGACGCTCGCCGCGCCGCATGACCGCCGTGCCGTTGGTCGAGCGCAAATCATGGAGCGCCCAGCCGCCGTCGTTCGGCTGAACGCGCGCGTGGTCGCCCGACACGTGATCGTCGGTGAGCAGCAGATCGTTGCCGTCGGCGCGCCCGATGCGCAGCACGTCGGTCGACGACTCGACCTTCGCGCCGCGCTTCTGGCCGCTCTCGACTTCGATCCTAATCATGTATTGTGCAATGAGTTACTGGCTTGCGCGCGCGCGCAGCATGAGCGCGACTTTCGTGACCGAGTCGTCGCCCTTGAGCGCCTCGTTGTCCTTGCGCTTCGTGTCGTCGGCGACGATCTTGTCGAGCGCCGCCGCGTCGGCCGCGTCGCCTTTCGGCGCGAGGTGATTGATCGCGACCGCCATCGCGAGCCGCGCGCCCGGGTTGGTGACCTTCGGGATGTGCGCGATGAGGTCCTTGCGCGTCTGCTCGTTGCCGTGGATGCCCGCCATGTACGCGGCTTTGATCGCCTTCCAGTTGGCGTTGGTCGTCTGCGGGATCGGCTCGTCGAGGATCTTCACGTAGCAGGCCGCGTCGACGTGGCACTGGTCGACGCCGTCCGCCGCGAACTTGAAGACCGCGCGAACGTTGTCGGCGACTTGTTTCTTCTCGTTGACCGAGAGTCCGCTGTTCTCGAGGTTCGTGAGCGCCTTCTCGACGTTCGCTTTGTCGGCAGGTCCCATCAGTTTGATCGCCGATTGAATCGCGCTGACCTTCGCGCTCAGCATGTTCGTGCCCTTCGCGCCGGCCGCTTCGGCGAGCGCCCACGGGCCGAGCGCCGGATCGAAGAACTCGCTCGCGACGTTGAGCAGCTGCGCGCGCTCCGAGCCCGTGTCGTTGTCGCCTTTGTCGGCGATCGGCGGGAGCTTCGCGTAGAGCGATTTGTACGTCGCCTCGAGCTGCGGCGTCGTCGGGAACCAAATGAGCATCTGCGCCGCGGCCGCGCGGTTCGTGTCGTTATCGAGCTGCGGGATGTACGAGATGATCGCGTCGCGCGCCGAGTCGAGCGACGTGTACGCGAGCACGTTGATCAAAATCGGCACGTACTCTTTCGTCTTCGGATCCCAATCGGCCTGGAGCTTCGCCAGATCCGGATCGGATCCGGTGAGCCCGGCCGCGAGGAACGGCTCCACGTCTTTGGGCATCTGCTGAATCGCCGCCGACGCGAGGTTCGCGACTTTGAGCTTGTTGCGCGTCATCAGCACTTCGACGAGCGGCTTCGCGGCGGGCTTGTATTTCAGCTCTTTGAGCACTTGCACAGCGGTCGTCTGCCAGAAATCGAGCTGATCGTTGACCTTCGTCGTGCCCGCCTCGCTCGGCGAGTCGTCGAGGATCGCCGGCGCTTTGATCGCGACGATCGCTTTGTCGCCGTACGACGGATCCTTCACCGCGAGGATCGCGTCGTGGATCGCCTGCGTGCCTTGGATCGAGTTGGTCTTGGACGGCTTGTACTTGGTGAAACAATTCCAGAGACCGTCGATGACCGACTTGTCGAGCTTCTCGCCCGCCTTGGCCATCACGCCGACCGACTCCGCCGCGAACTTCACGTCCTCGTCGGTCTTGCCGAGCTCGTAGTCGTTGAGCGCCTTCGCGAGCGCGGGCTCGGTCCGCGGATCGTGCATGTCCGCGAGCTCTTTCATCAGATCTTTGCGCGTTTTGTCGTCGAGGCCGCCGGCCGTGTACGTCTTGGTCAGCGGGTCGACGATGACGTCGAGCACTTTTTTGACTGCCGGATCGTCGCGCTTGTTGTTCGCGCTCGAGAGCGCGTCTTCGTAAAACTGGCCGAGTCGCTTGATCGCGGTGCCGCGCTGGGCGGGGTCGTCGAGACGCTTTACCCAAGTCGCCGGATCGTTTTCATCGGCGCATCCCATCAGCGGTGCGGCCGCGGCGAGCGCGATCGAAAATGCAACGAAGCGGGATGCGGTCTTCATGAGGGGCTCTCCGTGAAAAAAACGCCGAAACGCGCGGAGGACGCTACTTCCCGGGCGCCTCGGGTGTCAACGGGCGGTCACACCCCTCCTTACAAGAGCTCGACGTCACGGAGGAGCTCGCTCGCGTCGATCGGGTCGAGCTCGCCGAACGTGGCGGGTCCTCCCGATCCGCGGCGGAGCGAAAGCTCGCACAAAGTCTGGTCCGGCGGTCGCGAGGCCAGAAAATCGAGGCCCGGCTCGGTTTCGAGCATGGCGAGGAAGCCGCCGCGGATCGGCTTGCCGATGGCGTAATCATGAAAGCCCCAGCCGCGATGGCGCAGCGAATAGAAGCGCTCGCCGGCGACGGCGCGCCCCTCGAAACGGTCGAGCGAGCTCCGGGCGGCGGTTTTTTCGTCGAGCGCGAAGACCTCGCGGGCGAGCTGGGGGAACGGCTGCACGATGCGGTAGTCGTCGAGGAGCGCGGACCAAGTCGCCGCGCGCGCGCCGAGCGCGATCGGATGCGCGATGCGAACGCGCTCTTCGCCGAGCGGGACTTCGCGGTCGTCCTCGCCGGCGAACCCGCCGTCTTCGGTCACGCGGAACGTGGCGCCCGATTCGCCGAGCCACACGAGGCGCCGCGCGAGGTGGAGCATCAGCGGATGCTCGAGGAAGAAGCCGCGAAAATCGGCGGCGCTCCACGCGCGCTGGGTGCACATCGCGCGTTCGAGACGGCGGACTTGGTCGGGTGCGATTTTTTTTGCGTCGGATTGGAGGCCTTTGAACGTGGCGACCGCGCGTGACGCGCGCTCGGCGTCGTCGGATTTGGTCGGACGGGGAAGACGCGCGAGACGCTCGCCCGATTCGTCGAAGAGCTCGGGCAGGAGCGCTTCGTCGAAGCTCACGCGAAACCGGCGCGTGCCGAAATCGAGCCACGTGCTGCCGCTCGGATCGAGCCCGAGCGTCGGGACGAGACGATCGCCGAGCTCGTCGTGCGTGAGGTTTCGCTCTTTGGCGATGAGCTCGAGCGTCGCGTTCGCGTTCGCGCGGAGCGCGCCCTTCATCGTGCGCGCGATGCGGTCGATGTGCATGAGAGCGACGGTCGCCGGGTCCGCCGAAGGCGGGACGGCGCGAAAACCCAACGCCGGATCCGCCGAAGGCGGGACGGCATGAATGGTCGACGCGGTCGCGATGAGCGAGAGTGCGTCGAGCGCGAGCCGCGAGCGCGCGTGCGAGCCCTCGTTGGCCCAGAGCGTCGTCCAATCGGCGAGCTTGCGCGCCACCATGTCGTCGCCGAGCGCGCCGGCCGCGAGGATCGCCCACTTGTGCTTCGTCTCGGCGCCGGCGAGGGCCCAACGATCGGCGAGCGTACCGCCGAGCGCGGCGAGCGACTCGGGCTCGCACACGGCGCGCACCGTCGCGATCGCATCGCGCGCAGCGCCCAGCGGCAAAAGCGAGAGCAACTGCACGAGCCGCTCGCGCGCTTCGTCGCCGATCGCGTCGGCCCGAATTTTCGGCATCGGGAGCGAGGCGAGATCGACGAACGACGGAAGCGAAGGTGCGCGCGACGGGAGCGGCTCGGGCGCGAAGAGCGCGTCGATCTCGGCGCTCGCCGCCCCGCCGTACGACGCGGCGGCCGCGCGAATCGCGGTCTCGTGACCTTCGCGTCGCAAGCGCGCGAGAAATCGCATCGCGCGTTTTCGCTCGGCGCTCTCCGAGCCGAGCGCGGACGGCAAAAATGCGAGCGCCGCGGTCTCGGCGTGCGCGCCCGCCCAACGCGCGAGCATTTCCTCGTCCTCGATTCGCGCGGCGACCTCGACCGAATCGACGCGCAAAAACGCTTCGAGCGCGCACGACGGCGCGCGTTTGGCGACCTCGAAGATCACGTCGAGCACTTCGAGCCCGAATTTGGCGAGCGCGGCGCGCACGATCCCGTAGTGCTCGAGAAAGCGCGGCTCGCACGTCTGCATCGCGCGCAAGAGATCGCTCTTCTCGAGGTTGGTCGCCGCGTCGATGCGCACGATGTCTTTCGTCTCGAGCTTGGTCAGGATCTCTTCGCGCTCGCGGAGCTCGAGCTTGCGATCGGCGCCGCCGCCGGGATGCGCCCACGCGTGTTCTTGACCGCTCTCCCAAACGAGGCGCGGCTCGCGCGCCGGCACCGCGAGCGCGAGGACGTTCCGCCGGCGGGCCGGTGGCCACGGCGGCCGCGCAAGGACGTCGGGCAAGTCGGGCATGGGTCAGTGCTCGATCGTGAGGACCGCGGTCCAGTCGTTCTTGCGATTCGGCGCGAGGAACGGCGCGCGATAGAGCGACGACGTCGCCGGCGCGCGCGCTTCGAGCGACCATGCCCGCGCGCCGATCCACTTGTCCGATTTGCACGCGTTCGATGCCGTCTGCCCGTCGATCACGATTTCGATCGCGTTCGGCACGGCGTGCGCGACGTCATGCGGAAACGCGCCGACCGCGAACGGCTCGACGTCGCTGCGATCGGTCGACCAGATCGCGATCACCTCGGGATGGTCCAGTGTGCCGAAGATTCGCTGCACGTCTCCGCCGCCGTCTTCTTCGAGCGCGATCGCGAGCACGACGAAATGAAGCTCCCCGCTCTCGACGAGCACCGCCGGAAGGTCCGCGCGATCCGGCGTGACCTCGGTCGGAAAATCGGTCTTGCTCGGAAAACGATGCAACGTTCGCCCGAGGAGCCGCGCGACGCCGCCGAACGCGCCGTAAACGCCGACGAGCAACACGGGATCCGGTCCGCCGCGAAAGAGCCCGTCGTGCCCGCGCGCGATCTCGAGCTTTTCGACCAGCCCTCGAAAGGTCGCGCGCATGAGAAGAACTCTAGCCGATGATCATCGCTTCGGAGAGCAGCTTGCCCTCTTTGAAGCGACGCAGGTTCCAGCGCTCGAAGAGCGGAAGCGGTTTCGGGTCGAGCATTTGCTCCGCCATGAGCTTGCCCATGACGGGCGCCATCATGAAGCCGTGGCCCATGAAGCCGCTCGCTTGCCAGAAATGCTCGATGTCGTCGACCTCGCCGACGATCGGGTTCGAGTCGGGCGTGATGTCGTAACAGCCGGCCCACTGACGAAGCACTTTGACGTTGGCGAGCACCGGGCACGCGCGGACGAGCGCGCTCGCGTAGAGACCGAGGAACGCGAACGAAGAATTTTGATCGAGCCCCTCGGGGACGCGCTTCTGTCCGATGCCGCCGACGATTTCGCCGCGCGTGGATTGGCTGAAATAGAGACCATCCCCGAGATCGGCGACGAGCGGACGGAGCCACGGCTTGAGCGGCTCGGTCGAGCAGATTTCGTGACGGTGCGGCTCGTTCGGGAGTGCGACGCCGAGCATTTTTGCGATCGCCGGCGACCACGCGCCCGCCGCGTTGACGACGCGATGCGTGCGAATGCGCTCGAGCGGGCCGCGCGAGCCGTCGGCGCCGAGGCGCTGCGTGACGACCGCGTCGATGCGTTTGCCGCTCACGTCGAAGCCGACGACGTCGCGGAAGGTCTCGACCTCGACGCCGAGCTTTCGCGCCGCTTGCGCGAAGCCCCACACGAACGGCCACGGAAAGACGACGCCGTCGTCCGGGTTGTAGCTCGCCGCGACGAAGTTCGCGGGGTCGAGCTCGGGCACGATCTTGCGCGCCTCTTTCGGCGTCAGCATGCGCGTGCCGAGACCGCACTCGTTTTGCACGTTCACGCTCGCCTCGAGCGCGCGCCGCCGCGCCTCGTCGCGCGCCAAAAATAAATAGCCGCCTTGTCGCAGCCACACGTTGATTTTGAACTCGCTCGCGAAGTCGCGACACATGCGGATGCTCTCTTGCATCAGACGCACGTTGGCTTCGCTCGACCATTGCGCGCGAATGCCGCCGCCGTTGCGACCGCTCGCGCCGCCGCACAAGTAACCTTTGTCGACGACCACGATGTCGGTCGTGCCGAGCCGCGCGAGGTGATACGCGATCGACAGGCCCATGATGCCCGCGCCGACGACGACGATTTCAGCGCGGTCGCGCATCAGAATTTCATCTCCATGATCGCGCCGACGACGCCCGGGCCGAGGAGCGGCGCGAAGCCCATCTCGCTCGGCTCGGTTTTGCGCGGCGCGGGTTTCGTCTCAGGCGCGCTGTCGCGACGGGCGGCGCCGCTGGTCGACGGCTGGTCGAACGCGTAGAGCAAGACGCCGGTGAGCGCGAGCGCCGCGCCCGCGGAAAAAGTGGCCGCGGTGGCGATGCCCCAGCTGATTCGCTGATCGCGATCGTCGGCGTACGATTGCGCTTCGGGCTGCGTGAGCGCGCGCTTTTGGTTTTTCTGGATGTCGAGGAAGGACTGCGCCTGCGTCTGCTCGACCACGGTGACGCCGAGGAAGGCGCCGCCGGCGACGACGCAAGCGGCCGCGCCGACGAGCATCCCCATCGCGATTTTGCGCTGGGTGCTCGTGACGAGTGACGCGTCCACGCGGCGTGTCTCGCCGCGCCCGAGATCGAGATCGCGCAAGAACGCGTCGTGCCCGTTCTCGGTCACCGCGAGCAGGTGCACGCCGGACGCGAGCTCGAGCGGCGTCGCGAGCGGCGCGTCGCCCATCGGACGCCCGTCGACGCTCACGCGAGCGCCTTGCGGCGCGGCCACGGTCACGCTCGCCATTTTTTCGCGCAGCGGAACGTCGATCGCGATGATCTTTCCTGGCACCGCGGTCACCGAGCGTCGCTCGGTGACGTAGCCGTCCGCCATGATGACGACGCGGTGCGGTCCCGGCGCGACCGGCCCGATGAGCGGCGGCTCGATCGGCGCCGCGTCGTCGAGCACGATGCGCGCGCCCGGCGTGCCCGACGAGTTGATGCTCACGTTGGCCGCGTTCTCGTCGCTCGCGTGCTGCGCATTTTCGTCGAGCATCTTGAGCTCGCGCTCCGCGTCGTCGTGACGATGTCCCTGCGGGACCTGCCGCACGTACTCGCGATACCCGTCGGCCGCCGCTTTGAGATCCTCCGCCTTCCCCGTGTTTTGATAGAGGTGCCGGTGAGCCTGCGCGAGCGAGAACAAGATCGCCGCGCGCGGCGCGAGCTTCTGCGCGCCTTCGAACGCGCGAATCGCGTCGACGTAGTCGTGCTTCTCGTAAGCCGCGGCGCCCGCGGCGAAGAGCATCTTCGCTTGCTCGAGGTTGTCGTCGGCGCGCGCAGCCCCGCTCGAGAGGCCGACCAGGAGCGCGCACGCGAGCGCGATCTCAGGGTTGCGGAACGCCATAGTGAATTCGAAACCCCTGGTTCGTTCCGACGACCGCGTCCTCGACTCCGTCGCCGTCGACGTCCGCGACGGTCAAATCGGTGACGACCTCTTCTTGGTTCGCGCTGCTCGCTCCGGCGTCGGCCGCGAAGGTCACCGCCTGCTCGAAAGTGCCGATCTGGCGTCCGGTGAGCGGCGCGATCCAAAGACCGCTTTGCGCGAGCGCGATGAGCTGGGTGCCGCCCTCTTTGGCGTAGTGGATGGTCGTGACCGCGACCGTGCCGTCCGGCAGCGAGAGCTCCGTGCCCGCGGCGAGAGACAGGGAGCCTGTCATGTCGTTGAAGAGCACGCGCGCCGCGAATTTCCCGCTGTCGGTGTATTCGACGATGAGATCGGTCTTGCCGTCGCCGTCGACGTCGCGCGGCTCGAGGTTCGCCGGCCGCGTCGGGAGCGCGCGCACGTTCGGGACGTGCTCGCACGCCGGGACGTTCCACGTGGTGCCGGTCACGCTGGCGACGAGGAAGCACGACGGCTTGAGGCCGTCGTCCGATTCGGGTTGAAACACGGCGAGCTCTTGGCCGGGCGCGCCGCCGACGTCGATGGGCGCGACCTCGGTCGTGTCGATGCGCAGCGGGTCGAGCCCGATGTCGAGCTGCGTGAGCGCGCTGTTGGTCACGTCGAGCTGCGCCTCGCCTTCGGCCGGCACGAACCAGAGGCCGGTGCTACCGAGCTTACCGGTCGAGACCCCCGCGATGCCCGGGTGCGTGCTCGCGCCGAGCGCCGCGACGACCGCCGACGAGATGACCTGCTGCTTCGACGGTTGGATAAAGTAGGGCGAGTCGATCAACCGATCAGGGCTGCCCTGCAGCAAGCTCGCGACGACGTCTTTGTCGGTCGCGTCGCGCTCGATGGCGAAGATCGTCTGGATGAAATCGAATTGGCCGGTGAGGACCCAATCGAAATACGCGGGCGCGAGCTGGAGGATCGAATCGAGACGGCCCACTGATTGCGGCGCGACCGGGAAGGAAGACAGCCGGCCGAACGCGATTTGGATGTTGGCGCTCGAGGCGCCGGTGGAGTCGCCCGTGGTGTCGAACGCGACGTCCTGGACATAGTCTCCGTCGAAGTCAC
>DASXHD010000020.1:0-24059 GCA_036488725.1 Polyangiaceae bacterium
GCCTGAACGAGGGTGCCGCGTTACAAATTTGCTCGCAGTCGGCCAGGACTACCGTTTCTCAGCTTTGCGTTTTGCAAGTCGCCCGGTGGGGCGAGACTCACTCGACTGCGTTTTTGCACCGGGAGTTTCGACCTCGACGCATTCGTGTGCCCTGCGGGCTGGAGAATTTAGCGGGCTGCGAGGACGGTGCAGGCGGCGGCGGTGCGGACGTGGGCGTCGGGGTCGGCGAGGAGCGGGGCGGCGCGGGCGGCGCGGTGGAGTGAGGCCAGCGCGCTTGCGGCGAGGAGCTTCGTCGTCGGATCGGAGCTTTTGAGGTCGGCCTCGATCCATGCTTGCACGCTGATTTCTCCGTCGGCGGCGAGCGCCATCCGCGCGCGGCGCGCGAGCGACTCGGGCGACTCGGGCGACGCGAAGGCGAAGAGCGCTTTCTTCGCTGCGTCGTGCTCGGCGGGGACCTCGAGCAGGCGCGACCAGGCCGATTCGCGCGTCTCGAGGTCATTCGCTTCACCCGTGGCGCGGTTCACCGCGTCGCGCAACTCGGGGTTCGAGAGCGGCGACATCGCGAGCGCCAGCATTCGCTCACGTCGCGGCGCCCGGTCGATCGCGCGGACCAACGTCGCGATCGCGCTCTTTTTGGTGTCGTCGTCGAAGCTCGTTTTTCCGTCGGCCGTGCGCGCGCCCATCGCGACGAGCGCCGCGGCGCTGACCGCACCGGGCCCGTGACCCGCGGCGAGGAGCATTCGAATCTCCTCCGCGCCGCCGGCGCTCGCGAGGTGCGGCGCGATCCACGCGTGCGCGATGTCCTCGCGCAACGCGTCGTCCGACGACGTCCACAAATCGTGCAGGCGACGAACGACGTCCGACGAAGGCGGGTCGATGCGCCCGATGGCGCGCACTGCTTCCGTTCGCGCCATCAAGTCCGGGTCGACGCGCGCGGCCTCGAGAAGCGCGGGCACATCCGCGGTCGCCTTGGCCTCGGCGCTCGCGCGCATCGAAGCGCGCCGCACCTTCACGCTCGGATCGAGCAGCGCCTTTTGTCGTGCCGCGGCGTCCTCTTCGCGAACCAGACCGCGCGTGCCGACGGCGCGCCAGTCGTCGCTCGGATCACGCAACCATTCGCGCGCCGCGCCGGCCGAGAGCTCGTCGATTTCGTAGAGCGCCATCGCCGCTTCTGCACCCGCGGCGTCGTGCGTCTTCATGCGGTCCTCGAGCTCGGACGCGAGCGCGCTCGCGCACGTGCGAAGCTCGCGCACGCGCTCTTGTGCGTCACCGCCGGAGATGGCGTGCTCGGCGACCGCGCGCGCGATCGCCGCGGCGTCGTCATTCCCGAGGCGACCGGCGCGCAGCTCCGGCTCGATTGCGCGCGCGACGGCGGCGTTGTCTCCGCGTCGCGCGGCCGAAACGGCCGGTGAAGCGGCGCACCCCGCGAGCGCCGCGCAAACCCAGAAAAGGGAGAGGCGCTTCATGCATCGGTCGTAGCCCGTTTCGAACGAGCGTGCTACTCGCGAGCCGTGGCGGAGGGCGTCGTGCACGTGATCGTGAACCGTCGCGCGCGGCGGCTGCGCGACCCGTCGTCGCCGCTCCTCGAGGCCGTCGTCGACGCGGCACGAAACGCGCGCGCGATCGTCCACGAGACGTTCGATCCGTCGGAGCTCGCCTCCCTCGCCGAACAGATCGTCGCGAGCGGGCCACGCGCGGTCGTTCTCGCAGGCGGCGACGGCGCGTACACCGCCGGCGTCAGCGCGCTCTTCCGTGCGTGCGAGCGCGCGTCGAAATCGCTCCCGCCGATCGCCTTCGCGCCCGGCGGAACCGTGAGCACCACCGCGCGCAACTGGGGCCTTCGCGGTCCGCTCCCGAGCTACGCCGCGCGACTCGTCACGTCGATCGCGTCCGGCGACGCGCGAAGCGACGAGCGCCCTTCGCTTCGCGTGAGCGACGACGAAGGCGGCGATCGCGTCGGCTTCATCTGGGGCGCGGGTCTCGTCGCACGCTTCTTCGACGCGTACTACGCCGCGCCGCATCCCGGTTACGCGGGGGCCGCGCGCATCGTCGCACGCATCTTCCTCGGCTCGCCCTTCGGCGGCGTCCTCGCGCGCCGCGTCCTCACGCCCGTCCCCTGCGAGGTCGAAATCGACGGGGTCCTCCAGCGCGCGCGCGGCTACAGCCTGATGGTCTCGAGCGTCGTGCGCGATCTCGGCCTGCACATGCACGTGGTGCATCGCGCCGCCGAAGATCCCGACCGCGTCCATTTCGTCGCGAGCCCGCTCGGCGCGCGAATGCTCGGCCCGCAGATGCCGCTCGTTCTCTTGGGCAAGAGACTGCGCGGCCGCGATCACGTCGACGTCCTCGCGCGCGAGGCGCGCATTCGATTCGAGTCGCGCGACGCCTATGTGCTCGACGGCGACGTCCACGCCGCGCGCGAGGTCAGGATTCGCTCGGGGCCGCGGCTCGTTCTCTTGACGCCACCTCGCTGAAGTCGATCACCTCGTCGGCGATCGCGAGCGGCTCCGGCCGATGCGTCACGAGCAGCACCGTCCGCTTTCCGCGCAGTCGCTCGATCGCCGCGAGCACCGCGGCTTGTGCGCGATCGTCGAGCCCGCTCGTTGGCTCGTCGAGCAGCAAGACCGGTTTGTTCGTCGCGAGCGCGCGCGCGATCGCGATTTGTTTCGCCTCGCCACCCGATACCGCGCGACCGCCGACGCCGAGCTGCGCGTCGCCCAGGCGTTCGTGGAGCGCTGCCGCGCCGATCGTCTCCATCGCCGCGCCCACGTCGCACGCCCCGCCGAGCGCGACGTTCTCCGCGAGCGTGCCGCGAACGATCGGCGCGTCCTGCGGCACCCACGCGAACGCGTCGCGCGCGCTCCGAATCTCGCCCGCTTTCGGCGGAAGAAATCCGAGCAGCGTCCGCAAGAGCGTCGTCTTCCCGATCCCCGTCGGCCCGCGCAAGACGACGATCGTCCCGGCGCGAATCGTCGCGTCGATCGCGCCGACCTTGGCGCGAACGAGCTGGAGGCCCCGCAGCTCGACGTCGCCCGACGCCGACACGTTCTCCCTCGCCGGCGGGCACGCGACGTCGCTCGCGAGAGGGCGCAAGCGTTCCATCGCGACGCCCGCGCGCGTCCACGCGATGCGCGCTTCGGCGAGCTCGCGCACCGGCTTGTACGCCATGAAAAACGCGACCGCGAACGCGAGCAGCCGAGCGCCGTCTCCACGCGCCGAAAACGCGAGCGCGAGCAAGAGCGCGAGCGCGCCGAGCGCTTCGGTCGTTCCGCTGAGGCCCGCGACCGCCGCCGCCGCGCGAGCCGCGCGCCGAGAAAGCGCCGCCCCCGCGGCCGCCACACGATCCCGAATGCGTCCGCTCGCCGCGTAAGAAGACCACAGATCCGCGTGGCGAATCGCCTCGTCTGCGGCTTCGAGCAACGATGCACTTCCGTCGAGCGTTTTGGACTGCGCAGACTTCACGCGCTTCTTCGCGCGCGAAAGGAGGAGCGCGAACGGCAAAAGCACGAGGATCGCGGCGATCGACAATCGCGTGCTCGAACAAAACGCGAGGGCCGCGAGCGGAATCAATTGGAGCACGGCCCTTGCTGCGGCGAGCGCCGCCGCGAACCCGGACTGGGCTTCGCGCACCCCGGTGGTCAGATCGTCCACCGCCGCAAAGGTCGAGCTTGCCCCTTCTCTCTTTTCACCACCCTGATCGTCATGTCGTGGATGCGCCAACGCGTGTGCACGGTCCGTCAGGACTTCGAGCCGCAGCGCGTCACCGAACGCCCCGGACAGCCGCGCTTGAAAGTACGCGGCGCCCGTTCCACCAAGGGCCTTGGCGCATGCCGAGACGAAGCCGAGGGCAGCGAGCCGCACGACGAGATCCCCAGTCGAAAAAATGGATGGAATCCCAAGAATTCGCGGCGAAACACCGAGCATCGCCTGCGCACAGGCCCCTCCCGCAAGGGCCAGTCCTGCATGACCCACAGATTGCAGGCATGAGAATGCGACGAAAGCGGTTGAACAGATGGGCGCTCTGGAAACCTCTCGGACGCCATATCCGTAAAAGGATGGCTGCGAATTCGCCAATTCAGCCTTACCTGAGTGTGAACGAAAACAGTCGAACACCCCGGCGGCCATCCTTCATCCAAGGGATGATCGCTGCAACCCAGAACGGTCGAGCCTCGGAATGAAAATTGCTTCTCAACAGAGCGGGAATCGCTCGCTCCGTCGCTCGGTGCGTGCTCCGGCGGCTGTCCGCCCCCGCACGCTTCGCACGTCGGTTCATAGCTCAGCTCCGTCAGTTGTCAAAGCAGCTTCGCTTCCTAATCGTTCGAAGGATCGCACCATGTCCAAAAGCAGCCGCCAGTCCGCAGCCGCCGTGAAAGCTCCCGCATCTCCGGAGCCGAAAGCTCGAGAAGCGTGGGACGAGGAAGAAGCCGCGCCGAAATCGACGGCGACGCCGGAGAACGATCTCACGGCGATCGAGGACGATTTCGAAGCGGATGCCGCCGACGCGATTCCGCGCGATCTCGCGGCGACGCCCGACGACGCAGCGCCTGCTCCGGCGAAGGAGCGCCCCGTCAAAGATCGGGAGATCGAAGAGAGCGGCGGCGACTCGATGCTCGCGCGCTACTTCCGCGAGATGGCGACGCACTCGGTCATGGGACAAGAAGAGGAGCTCTCGACGGCGATCGAGGTCGAGAAGGCGGAGGTCGCGCAATGGGCCGCGCTCTTCAGCCATTTGCCGGCGGCGCCGCACATCCTCGCGTCGCTCGAGAAGAACCTGCCGACGGGTGAAGAAGCGCTCGACTTGCCGCAAGTGGCCGAGCTTCATCGTCTGCTCAAGCTCGCGAAGAAGACGCGCAATCGTCTCTCGCGCGAGTCGGACAAGAAGTGGGCGCGCACGTGCGAGTCGCTCGCGCGCGCGATTCGCCTGGCCGACAGCGATCGTCTCTGGGTGGCGGAGGCCGAGCAGCTCGCTCGCGCGCTCTGCGAGATGCCCGACCCCGACGCCGACATGCCGGAGGACGAGGCGAGCGAAGAGGAAGCAGACGCGCCGCCGCCGCCCGACTCGGACGTGCAAATCGCCGTGCGCGCCATCGCGCCGACGTTCGCGCTCACGCGCGACTACAAAAAGTTCCTCGATCGAATCGCGCACGCGGCCGAGCGCTCGCGCGTCGTGAAGAACAAGTTCGTCAAAGCGAACCTTCGCCTCGTCGTGTCGATCGCGCGCCGTTACAACCGCGGTCGCTTGCCGCTCATCGATTTGATCCAAGAGGGCAACATCGGGCTCATGAAGGCGGTCGAGCGCTTCGATCACACGCGCGGCTACCGCTTCTCGACGTACGCGTCGTGGTGGATTCGTCACGCGATCAGCCGCGCGCTCGCCGACAAGGGCCGCGCGGTGCGCATCCCGGTCCACATGCTCGACACGCACAACCGCGTCGCGCGCGCGACCGCGTCGGTGCTCGCGCGCACCGGCCGCGAGCCGTCGCTCGAAGAGCTCGAGCACGAGACGGGCATCCCGACCGAGAAGCTCGACAAGGTGAAGGGCGCGTGGACCGAGACGCCGTTCTCGCTCGATCGCCCCGTCGGCGACGAAGACGGCCGCAAGTTCATCGACTTCCTCCAAGACGAGAACATGACGTCGCCGTACGAGAACCTCATGTCGCAAAAGTGGAGCGAAGAGGTTCGTCGCTTGCTCGGCACGCTCACGCCGATCGAGTCGCGCATCATCCGCTGGCGCTTCGGGCTCGACGACGAGGACGAGCTCACGCTCAAAGAAATCGGCGACAAATACAACTTGTCGCGCGAGCGCATTCGTCAGCTGCAGGAGCAGGCGCTCGGCAAGATCCGCAAGCACATGCGCGAGTGAATCAGTCGCAGCCGTGCGGCAGATTCACTTGGTTCTGGCTGCACGGGCTCGCGAGATCGATTTGAATGACGCCGGCGGGCCCGGGCGAGCGCGCGACCTTCACGGGCATGACGA
This sequence comes from Polyangiaceae bacterium, assembly GCA_036488725.1. GTDB lineage: Bacteria > Myxococcota_A > Polyangia > Polyangiales > Polyangiaceae > DASXHD01. The sequence goes on from DASXHD010000020.1 coordinate 5,978, forward strand.
CTTTGCGAACGCATGCGTCGAGCATCGGCACGGTCACGGGAGTGCCGCCGCCGGGGACGACCGCGGTGACGTCACCGTCCGAATCGACGTGGACTTCGTAGATGAGCGACTCGTGCTTCGGGGGCTCGTGCTCGCTCTTCGCGAAGCATGCGCTCAACGCGGCTTCGTGTGACGCGTCGTCGAGCACGGCGTAGAACGCGGTCCAGTCGCACGTCGGGCAGGCCGCGCCGACGCCGCCGGTGAACTTGGCGGTTTTTCCGCCGTAGCGCGGGCGGTGCGGGGCCGCGCTCGCGACGGGAGCGAACGAGGACGACGGCGCGGTGGTCGCCGCGACGGCTGCGCTCGCCGTAACAGCGACGGTCGCGCTGGCGCTGGCGGGTGCGATGAACGCGCTCGCGGTCGTCGTCGCGCTCGCGATCGGCGCACGGACGTCGCGGTTCTTGCTGAACGCGTAGAGGAGCGACCCGCAGAGCATGGCGACGACGAGGACGATCGTCGCGAGCACCGCGGCGCTCGGGCCGCGCTTCGGATCGACGGAGGAGACGGGCTGCGGCGTTTGATTGACGACGATCGGCGTGTGCGGCTCGGGCGCGGGCCCCGAAACCGTCGGTGCGTCGCCCGACACCGGCGGCGGAATGCTCGCGGGCAATCCCGACCACGGCGCGAGCGCGCGGCGCATCGCGTCGGCGTCGGCGAAGCGCGCTGCGCGATCCTTGCTCATCGCACGCTCGACGACCGCGACGAAATCGCGCGGCAAATCCGGTCGAAGCTCGCCGAGCGGCGCCGGAGTCTTCTCTACGATCGCGAAGAGGAGCGCGGGAACGCTGGCGGCTTCGTGGGGCAAACGTCCGGTTAGAGCTTGGTACATCGTCGCGCCGAGCGCGTAGAGGTCGGCGCGCGCGTCGACGTCGGTCGCGCCGCGCGCTTGCTCCGGCGCCATGAACGCGGGCGTCCCGAGCATCGCGCCGGTGCTCGTGAGCTTCGCTTGCGCCGCGTCGTCGACCTTCGCGATTCCGAAGTCGAGGACCTTCACCGTGTCGGGCACGGCGGCGTCCGCGAGGATGAACAAATTGTCGGGCTTGATGTCGCGATGCACGACGCCGGCGCGATGAGCCGCGCCGAGCGCCGAGAGCGCCTGCGACGCGATGAACGCGATGCGCGTCGCGCCGAGCGCACGCTCGCGCGAGATGAGCGAGCCGAGCGACTCGCCACGGAGGAGCTCCATCACCAGAAACGGCGGCTGCGAATCGTACTGAAAATCCGTCACCTGAACGATGTTGGGATGACCGAGCGCGGCGACGACCTCGGCCTCGCGGCGAAAGCGCTCGAGCTGCTCGCGGTCCTCGGCGAGGCGCGGGTCGAGGAGCTTCACGGCGACGCGGCGTCCGAGATTCTCTTGGACGGCCTCGTACACCGTCCCCATACCTCCGCGACCGAGCGGTGCGCCGAGGCGGTACCGACCCCCGAGTAAATCGTTCATTGCGCGCCCGCGTGATACGCTAGACGAGATTGACCGCTGCCGTTCAGAATCCGGTGCGCGTCGTCGGGCGTTACGCGCTCTACGGCGAGCTCGCCTCCGGCGGGATGGCGACCGTCCACATCGGACGGCTGCTCGGGCCCGTCGGTTTCGCGCGCACGGTCGCGATCAAACGGCTGCATCCGCAGTACGCGAAGGACCCCGAGTTCGTCTCGATGTTCCTCGACGAAGCGCGCCTCGCGGCGCGCATCCAGCACCCGAACGTCTGCGCGACGCTCGACGTCGTCGCGACGCAGGGCGAGCTCTTTCTCGTCATGGAGTATCTGCAGGGCGAGACGCTCTCGCGGATGATCCGCGCGGTTCGAGCGCGCGCCGAGCTCATCGATCCGCGCATCGCCGTCTCGGTCCTCGCGCAGACGCTTTACGGTCTGCACGCGGCGCATGAAGCGAAGAGCGAGCGCGGTGAAGCGCTCACCATCGTGCATCGCGACATCTCTCCGCAGAACGTCCTCGTCGGTCGCGACGGCGTCAGCAAGGTGCTCGACTTCGGCGTCGCGAAAGCGGCGGGGCGCTTCCACACGACGCGCGAGGGCAACGTCAAAGGCAAGCTGCCGTACATGTCGCCCGAGCAGCTTCGCGGCCAGCCGGTGGATCGGCAGACCGACATTTACGCGGCCGCGGTTTGTCTCTGGGAGACGCTGACGGGTCGCAAGCTCTTCAAAGGCGACAACGAAGGCAGCGTGCTCGAGCAAGTTTTGTTCGGCGCGATCGATCCGCCGAGCCGGTGGGCGCCCAGCATTCCGCCGAACCTCGACGCGCTCGTGATGCGCGGGCTCGAGCGCGACAAGACGAAGCGCTTCCAGACGGCGCGCGAGTTCGCGCTGTCGCTCGAGCGCGCGGTGCACCCGGCGCTCGCGTCCGACGTGGGCGATTGGATCGAAAACGTCGCCGGCCACGTGCTGCTCGAGCGCGCGGAGCGCATCGCGGAGATCGAGAGCGTCACCGACAACATCCCGGCGATCGGACTCACCGAGATGATGTCCAACCTCGACGGGCCGAGCAGCGCGGTGCCGGCGCCGACGTCGGCGATGATCGGCGGCAGCTCTTCGCAAGTCTCCAGCATCTCGGTCGCGGCCGGCGAGCGCGGCACGTTCGAGAATCGGCGGCGCATTCCGCTCTTCGTCGGAATTGGCGCGGTCGCGCTTTCGATTTTGATCACCGCCGTCGCCGTCGGCTTCATGGGCCGCAATCGCACGAACGCGGCGGCCCCGTCGACGCCGTCGGCTTCGGTCATCGCCGCCGACACGAGGACCGAGGCGACCATTCAAGCGTCTCCGCCGACGACGAGCGAGACGCTGCCGAGCGCGACGGCGAGCGCGAGCGCGACCAAGCCGACGACGACGGCGGCCGCCGCGACCACCGCAGTCGCGCACTGGACCGCGCCCCCGCACACGGTGCCGCACGCGACGGCGACCGCCGCGACCGCCGATGACTGCAAGATTCCCTACACGATCGGCCCCGACGGCGAACGGATCTACAAGCGTCAGTGTTTCAAATAGCCATGTTACGCTGAGCTCATGCGTTCACGCCTCGTCGTGCTCTTCGCGCTCGCGCTCGCTTCGGTTCCGTCGTTCGCGTTCGCCGACGACACCGGCGCTTGCATCGAGTCGGCCGAAAAAGCGCAGAAGCTCCGTCGCGACAAGAAGCTGACCGAGGCGCGGCCCGAGCTCCTCACGTGCTCGCGCGACGTGTGCCCGCAGCAGATTCGCAATGACTGCACGCGCTGGCTCTCGGACATCGACACCGCGATGTCGACGGTCGTCGTGCGCGCACGCGACGCCGAAGGCAAAGACGTCATCGACGTGAAGGTCTACGTCGACGGGCAGCTCTTGATGCCGAAGCTCCAAGGAACTGCCGTTCCGGTCGACCCCGGGCAACACAAGTTTCGTTACGAGCTGCCGAGCGGGAAGAGCGTCGAGGACGACGTGCTCATCGTCGAAGGCGAGAAGGACCGCGTGCTGCGCGTTGCGTTGCCGACCGAAGCGCCGACGACCGGCGGCGGCACGGAGACGCCGGCGGTCACGACCAAGAGCGGGCCGGGGCCGGTGCCGTGGATCATCGGCGGCATCGGGCTCGCGTCGCTCATCGGGTTCGGCATCGTCGAGATTCCGATTCAGTCGCAGTACTCGGACCTGGTGAACGGTTGCGGCAAGACGAAGAGCTGCACGCAAGCGCAAGAAGACTCGCTGACGTCGCTCTACGCGCCGGCGGGCGTCTTGCTCGGCGTCGGGATCGTCGGCGTCGTGGTCGGCGTGACGTGGCTCATCGTCTCGGCGGTCACCGGACACAAGACGCCGGCGGCGACGGCTGGTTTCGCGCCGCTTCCGGGCGGCGGCGTCGGCACATTCGGCGCGAGCTTTTAGCGGGTCACTCCCCGGCGCCCCACTGTTCGCGGATGATCGCGCGGACGAGGCGGTCGGCGTCGCCGCGGGCGCGCGCGGCGTGGCCGGGGATTTTGTTGAAGAGGATCGAGAACGCGATCGGCTCTTTGCCGGGCGGGCCGAGCACGTAGCCGGAGAGCGCGATGGCGTCGTCGAGTGTGCCGGTCTTGGCGCGTACGGCGCGGCGCTCGTGCTCGGAGCGAAAGCGGCCGTGGAGCGTGCCGTCGACGCCGCCGATGGAGAGCTGCGCGACGTATTCGGGGCCGATCGCCGAGCTCCGCCACGCCGCGCGCAGCAAGTGAACGAGGCTCGACGTCGTCACGCGGTTCGCGTCGTAGAGGCCCGATCCGTTTTTGACGACGATGCCCGCGTCGTTGCCGTCGAGATCCGAGACCGCCTTCGTGACGATTTGCGCGGCGTCTTGCGCGTGGCCCGGGCGGCCTTTTTTCTCGGCGGCGAGCGATTTGAAAATCATCTCGGCGTAGAAGTTGTCGCTGTTTTTTCCGAGCGCGTAGAGAAGCGACGAGAGCGGCGCCGAGAGATGCTTCGCGATGACCGGGCCTTTGCCGCTGCCGGATTTCACGTCGCCGCCGACCTTGATTTGAGCTTGCTCGAGGACCGCGCGAAGCACGTAGCCAGCGAGGAGGGTCGGGTCTTCCACGCGGCGCGTGAAGCGAACGACCTTCGCGTCTTCGCCGACGTCGCCGCTGAGCTTCGCCGAGAGACGTTCGCCGTTTTTCGAGAGCACGAGGCCGACCGTGTCGGCGCCGCTGCCGGTGCCGGTCGTGACCGTGCCGTCGACGTCGACGAAACCCGGCGGCTCGAAGAACGCGTGCGCGGTTTGGCCCGCTTCGGACGGACGGATTTCGAGCGTGACCGTGTTCTCGTTGATCGCGAGCGCGCTCACCGGCGCGCGAAACGACGCCCACTCGCTCGGCTTCTGATCGAACGCGGGCGGCGTCGTCTGATCGTCGTAGAATTTCTGGTCCACGAAAATGTCGCCGTCGACGCGGCGCACGCCGCGCTCGCGGAGCTCGGACGCCATCGCGGCGAGGTCTTCGGTCGAGAGCGACGGGTCGCCGTAGCCGCGCAGCGTGACGGACGAGACGCTCGTGCCTTTGACGACGCCCGAGAGGCTCGTCTCGTAGCGGTGATCGCCGTGGAGGATCGCAAGCGCGGCGGCGGCGGTGTAGAGCTTGGCGTTGGATGCCGGGTTGAGCGCACGATGTTCGTTGTAAGATGCAAGCATTTTTCCGGAGGCGACGTCGAGGATCGCGACCGACACGTCGGCGTCCTTCCACGTCGAATCGCCGGTGAGCGCGCGCACGGCGGCGTCGAGACCGCCGGCGCCTTCGCTGCGAACGTCGGTCGCGATCGCGAGCGACGCGAGGGCGATCGCCGTCGCGAAAAAGCGAGACTTCATGCGCTCGCTTTTACTGCAATTGCGTGCGCGTTGCTCGCATGCACGCCGAGGCGGCCGGCGGGCGACCGGCTCGAGGTCGTGGTCGCGCAAGAGGCCGAGACGATCGACCCGCGCTTCGTGATCGACGCGGTCGGCATGCGCGTCTCGCGGCTCGTCCACGCGGGCCTCTTTCGGCTCGATCCCGATTCGCTCGAGCCGGTGCCGTATCTCGCGGCGTCGTATCGGTTCGAAGATTCGCGCACGCTCGATGTGACGCTCCGGACGGACGTGCGATTCCACTCGGGAGCGCCGTTTCGCGCGGCAGACGTGGTGGCGACGATCGACGCGCTGCGCGATCCGTCGGTTCACGCGCGCGCGGCGCACGTCGTCTCGGCGATCGATCGCGTCGAGGCGCGGGGCGATCACGAGGTCATGATTCACATGTCGCGGGCGCACGCCACGCTGCTCACCGATTTGGAGGTTCCGATTTTGCGCGCCGACCAAGCGCGCGACGTCTCGATCGCCGACGCCGACCTCGACGGCCTCGGGCCGTACCGCGTGAGCGCGATGCGCGCGGGGGTCGTCGATCTCGAGCCGGCAGACGGCGGCGCGCTGCCCGCGCACCGACCGCTGCGAATCCTCACCGTGCACGACGAAAACGCGCGCGCGCTGCGGCTCATCGGCGGTCAAACCGACGTGGCGCCGTCGGGCGTCTCGCCATCGCTGTTGCCGACGCTCGCGTCGCGCGGTCTTCGCGTTGCGTCGCGACCGGGGGCGAACCTCGTCTACGTTTTGTTTCGCACCGACCGCGGGCCTTTCGCCGATCGCGACGCGCGGCGCGCGTTCGGCCTCGCGATCGATCGCCGGGCGATCGTCACCGACATGCTCGGCGGCTACGCCGAGGTCGCGAGCGGGATTTTTCCGCCGGCACACTGGGCCGCGACGCCGCGCGCCGTCGAGCCGCACGACGCGACGAAAGCCCGTGATTTGCTGCGTCAAAGACATGTATCTTGCACGCTTTTGGGATCGACCGATCGCCTTCGCGTCGCCATCGCGCGCGTCATGGCGCAAGATCTCGCCGAGGCGGGCATCGACTGCGAGCTCGTGCCGCTCGAGGTGGGGACGCTCCTCGCGCGGCTCGGCGCCGGCGACTTCGACGCCGCGGTGCTCGAGATCCCCGAGCTCGCCGAGCCGAACACGCTGCGCGTGTTCTTGCATTCTGCATCCATTCCGCCCAACGGCGCGAACCGCGGCCGCGTGCGCGACGACGCCGTCGACGCCGCGCTCGACGAGGGCGACGCGACGCTCGACCTCGCCGCGCGCCACGCCGCTTATGCGCGCCTCGAGCAGCGCGTGCTCGACGAGGCGTACATCCTGCCGCTGTGGCACGAGGACGAGGTGGTCGTCACGAGCGCGCGCGCAAAAACATTTTTACCGAGCGCCGAAGGCCGATGGCTGGGGCTGGCCGCCGTACCGTGATCGGCAATCGAATGTGGAACGTGGAATGTTCTCCCCGCTCGACGCGACTGCGTCCCGGCCTTACGTAGCTTTCGGAGTGCCTTCCCGTAAAGTCATCGCCGTCGGCGGCATCCTTCTCTCTACCTTTCTTGCCGCGTCCGAAGCGACCGTCATCGCGACCGCCATGCCGAGCGTCGTCGCCGACCTCGGCGGGCTCGAGCTCTACGGCTGGGTCGGCGCGATGTACATGCTCGCGATGACCGTCACGATTCCGATTTGGGGAAAGATGGCGGACTTGTGGGGCCGCAAGCCGGTCATCCTCGCGGGCATCGCGACTTTCTTGATCGGGTCGGCGGCGTGCGGGATGGCGCCGACGATGGGCACGCTCATCGGCGCGCGCGTCCTTCAAGGGATCGGCGGCGGCGGCGTGCAGCCGATCGCGATGACGATCGTCGGCGACATGTTCGCGCCGAAAGAACGCGCGCGCATGCAAGGCGTGTTTGGCGCCGTTTGGGGCGTCTCGGCGATCGTCGGACCGATCCTCGGCGGCGTGATCGTGCGGGCGATGTCGTGGCGATGGGTTTTCTATTTGAACGTTCCCTTCGGCGTGCTCTCGATGCTCTTGCTCGGGCTCGCGCTCGGGCCGCGGCCGACGTCGGTGTCGGGGCGGCGACCGATCGATTTCGCCGGCGCGGCGCTCTTGTCGGTTTCGGTGCTCGCGCTCCTCGCGGGCGTCGCGGGGCGCTGGCCAGCGTTGCTCGTGCCGCTCTCGGCGATCGCGCTCGTGCTCTTCGTGATCGTCGAGCGAAGGCAACCCGAGCCGCTCGTGCCGATGGACTTGATGCGCCAGCGCGTCATCGCGATCTCGAGCGCCATCTGCGTCGCGATCGGCGGCGTGATGACCGGGACGGTCATTTATCTTCCGCTCTTCGCGCAGTCGGTCTTCGACGCTTCGCCTGCCGCGGCCGGCGCGACCGTCGCCCCGATGCTCGTCGGCTGGCCGCTCGCCTCGGCGCTCTCGGGACGAATCCTCCTCGCGGTCGGCGCGCGGCCTCTCGTGCGCTTCGGCATGTCGATCGTCGGCGTCGCGGCGATCGCGCTCGACGTGATGCTCCATCGCGGCGCGTCGCTCGACGCGATTCGCGTGTGCATGTTCGTCTTCGGCACGGGCATGGGCCTCGCGAGCACGGCCAACGTCATCACCGTGCAAGACAGCGTGCCGTTTCAGCGGCGCGGCGTGGCGACGGCGAGCATGATGTTCTTTCGCACGATCGGCGGCGCGATCGCGGTCGGCGTGCTCGGCGCGGTGCTCGCGCATTCGCTCGCCGGACGCGTGCCCGAAAACGTCCTCGACGCGCTCCTCGGCCCCGAGCACGGAAAGAGCCTCGGCGCTGAAGCGGTTCGAAGCTACCGCGGTGAAATGCAAGCGGGCATGGGACCGCTCTTTCACATCCTCGCAATCGTCGGCGCGCTCGGCGCGATCGTCAGCGCGCTCTACCCGCGCGTCCACATCAGCGAAGGCGGACACGAAGAAGCGCTGCCCGCCGCCGGCGAGTGAGAGTAATCTCGCAGCGAATGGCGCGACGGCATCGCACGACGGTTCGACTCGTCGGCATCCGATTGCGCGAGCAGGGCACGCACGATTCCTTCTGCGCGTACTACGCGGCCGCGATGATGCTCTGCACCCTGCGCCCCGAGATGGACGACGAGTTCGACGCGACGCACGTCGCGCGCGATCCGCTTTTTCGGAATCTCCCGCGGCGGCGCGGACAGTCGCTCGATCGCGCCGTCGCCGATTGGCTCACTGCCGGCGTGCACTTTGGGCCGCTGGCGAGAGCACTCGGTCGTGCGTGCGGCGGGGCGACGCGTTTTCGTGCGGCGCGCGAGCCGTTCACACGAAAAACGCTCGACGCGCTGCGCGAGCGCGTCGACAAAGGCCTCCCGTCGGTGCTCGGTTGGGAGTCAGGCGAGCTCGGCGATCACACGGTGCTCGTCGTCGGCTACGACCGATGCGCGAGCGCGTCGCGACAAGGATGGCTGCGCGTGCTCGACCCGACCGGCAAGCTCGACGTCCTCGAGTGGCGCCAGCTCGCGCGCATCGCGCGAGCGCCGGCCGATCTCATCGTCTGCACGAAACACGACGGCTGGCGCCCCGATCGCCTGAGCGTCGATCGCGACGTCGAAGGCGCGCACCTCGGCTCGCGCATCGAACGCTGGAACCTCCACGGCGCGCGCTGGGAACCGATCGTGACCCGCGCACCGAAACGCGCGTAGAATACGGTCATGCGGTGGAGGATCTGGCTTCTCGCGGGAAGCTTCGCAGGAGTGGCTTGCGCCGTCGGAACGCTCCCCGAGGGAACGAAAGACGGCGGCGGTATCGACGCCTCGATCGATGCGCCCGCTGGCGACGCCAAACCGGGCGAAGCCGGGACGACGTGCAACGCGCCGAAGACGACTTGCGCCGAAGCCGGATGCGTCGACACGACGAGCGATCCGAATCACTGCGGCGCGTGCGGCACCTCGTGCGAGACGGCCGATGCGAGCGGCCTCGTCGCCAGCAGCAACGACAACCCGGACTCGGGCATCCCGGGCTACGGCGTGGACGCCGGCGTGCCGTGGAGCGTCGGCGCGGCGACGTGCGCGACGAGCAAGTGCGGCGTTCAATGCCCGCAAGGTCTCACGCAGTGCGCTGACGGCGTTTGCTACGACACCGAGAACTTCCACGAGCACTGCGGTAGCTGCAGCACGGCGTGCACCGCGGGCCAGTACTGCGGCGGCGGTCACTGCTGCACGAGCGGCACCGCCTACTGCGGCGCCGCGTGCATCGATGTGCTCGGCGACAGCGCGAACTGCGGCGGCTGCGGCAAGGCGTGCACGAGTGGCATGAGCTGCGTCGGCGGCGTCTGCGTCGCGTGCTCGAACTCGAACTACGCGCCTTCGGCGACCGCCTCGACGTCGAGCGGCGGCGTGGGAGCCTACGGCCCTGCGAACGCGAACGACGGCGTCCTCGAGACGAATGGCCAGTGCAGCGCATACAACTGGGTCAGCACGTACACGGGCAGCACGACCGAATGGATTCAGCTCGCGTGGACGACGACGCACACGATCACGAAGGTGCACGTCGACACGACCGCGTCGACCAACGACGCGTGCGGCCTATCGGCGCAAACGCTGACCGGCGCCCAGGTGCAGTGGTGGAACGGCTCTGCGTGGGTGACCGACGGAACGGTGTCCGGCCAGACGAACGACTGGGACTACACGTTCACGCAGAAGGTGACGACGACGAAGATTCGGCTCTACAGCCTGCAATCGAAGGCCGGCGACAACGCGTTCATCTTCGAGCTTCAAGCGTTCGGCTGTAACTGAGAAGGGCCGAACGTGACGACGACCGGCGCGTGATCGCTCGTGCCGAAATCTCGGCGCACACGGAATTCTTTTGCGCGCGACGCGAGGCTTCGGGTCGCGAGGACGTAGTCGATGCGCCAGCCGACGTTCCGCGCGCGCTGCTCGTTCCAATAGGGCCACCACGTGAAGAGCTCGCGGTCGTCCGGCGCGAGCTCGCGGCACACGTCGACGAGGCCGGCGCCGAGAAACTGCTCGAACAATTTTCGCTCCTCGGGTCGCTGGCCGATCGCGCGCGGCTTTCGTTCGCTCTCGTGCACGTCCATGTCGCTCCGCGCGACGTTGAGATCGCCGGCGACGATCACGTTGTCGCTGGCAAGTGTGGACGGGTAATTCGCGAGCGCGCGCATGAACGCGAGCTTGGCTTGATAATCTTTGCCGCCGTTCGGCAGGTACATCGAGACGAGCACGAACCGCTCGCCGGTCTTGGTGACGGCATGAGCTTCGGCGACGCGCGTCTCGAAGTCGAACGGCGGGTGCGCGTCGCGCGGCCGCTCGAAGACGTCTTTGCGCAAATGAACGCTGACGCCGGAGTAACCGGCCGAGCCGTGCCAAATCGAGTGATACGCGGGGAGGCCGAGCAAACCGTAGAGCGACGCGGGGAGCTGCTCGGCCGTGGCCTTCGTTTCTTGGAGCATCGCGACGTCGGGTTTTTCTTCGTCGAGCAAGCGCAAGAGCTCAGCCTCGCGCGAGCGGATGCCGTTGACGTTCCAAGTAACGAGCTTCACGCGACGGCGCTATAACATCCGGACATGGCCGACGACAAAGCACCCGGATTACCGACGATCGACGTCAACGAATACGGCGGTAAAAAAGACGGCGAGCGTCAGGTCGCGAACCGGCGGCTCTTCATGCAGCTCGTCGTCTTCGATCTTCCGGCGAGCGAGGCCGAGTCGGCGCCGCGCGCGGTCGCGCATGCGCTCGAAGAGCGGAAAATCCCGGCCGTTTTATATGCAGACTGCAACGATCCGCGGGGCGCGGGCTTGCTCACCTGGAGCGAGGATCCGGCGCATTTCGTGACGCGCGTGCGGCCGCTCTTCGCGACGCTCCTCGCGCGCGCCGCGGTCCGGCAAGATTGGACCATGCTCGGCCGCACGTACGCGACCGGTCACGAGCCCGACTTGCTCGACTCGCTCCTCGCGCGGCCGGTGCGCAACGCGCTGAACCCGGCGCACCCGTGGCACGTCTGGTATCCGCTCCGCCGCAGCGGCGCGTTCTCGCGGCTCGACCCGCAAGGCGCCGCCGAGATTTTGCGCGAGCACGCCGTCATCGGGCACGCTTACGGAAAGCAAGATCTCGCGCACGACATCCGGCTCGCGTGCCACGGCCTCGACGCGAAAGACAACGAATTCGTCCTCGGGCTCGTCAGCCGCGAGCTTCATCCGCTCTCGCACCTCGTTCAAGCGATGCGCAAGACGAAGCAGACGAGCGAGTACATCGAACAGATGGGCCCGTTCTTCGTGGGCCACGTCACCCATCGGGTGACAGGCTAATCACGGCTTGGGCGCGGGGACGATCGGCGGCGCGACGGTCGCCGTTGGCGGGCCACCGTACGCCGTGACGTGCGCGGTCTCCGGCGCGGCGACGGGCGCGCTCGATGCCGACGTCGATGCAGACGGCGAAGGCGCCGCGGCTTCGGGCGCGGTCATCGGCGGCGGCGGGCCTCCGTAGACTTCGACCGTCACTTGGTGACACGCGACCAGCCCGGGCGTCGCCGCGAGGGCGAAAATCGCGGCTCGCGACGCACGCGCGAGCGCGCTCGAGCGCGCCTCGACGATCGACGCGCCGCAAAACGGGCAAGTCTCCTCGCGTACGTGACGATTGCACCGGGAGCACGGCACGAGCGAGTCCATGCGGACGAGCATAGCTCAGGGCAGAACGGTCGCGCGTTTGCGATCGACCGACTCGACCTCGACTTCGACCGGGCCGGCGGCCTTCGGCACGACGAACGCGCCGGTCACCGTGATGTCCATCTCCTGCTCGATCGCGCCCTTCGTCTCGTCGATCGGCAGCATCTCGTGGAGGTGAACGTCGATGCGGCCGTTCTTCACCGTCGAGCCGGGCGGCAGGTCCCCGAGCGAATCGATGCCGGCCAGCGTCGCGTGGTTGTCGATCTCGAGACAGTCGACACCGTGGACCGCGCGCACGGCGACGAGCTTCGTCGAACCGGTGACGCCGCCGGGCGCGAGCGCGATGTCGCGCGCGCGAAAGTCTCTCGCGGCCGCCTCCGCGTTGATCGGCCACTCGCCACCGACCGGTTGCGGCACGCTCGTGCCGAAGACCTCGTCGTCGGTCGCGCCTTTGCGGAGCGTCAGCGTCGTGAGGTCGGCGATCGCGTCCAGGACTTTTTGCGAAGCCGCGCGGCCGTCGACGGTCACGCGTGCGTCGCGCTTCGTGGCGGCGCGCAGGACATCGACGCGCGCGCCGGGCGATGCGAGCGTCGTCTTCGCGCCGCCGTCTACCATCGACCAAAACTCGCCGACCGTCACTTCGTCGCGCAGCGGGGTCGCGCCGTCGGCTTGAAGCGCCATGACCTTCGACGTGCCTTCGATGTGGGCGACGGTCTTCTTTTGTTTTTCTTTCGAGGTGCCCGCGACGCGCGCGGTCGTGTGCTCGTCGTGCTCGGCGTCGACCGCGATCCGCGCGGTGTCGCCGACGTGGCTCGGGCGCTTGAGGCGAATGGCGTAAGTCTTCACGGCCGCGGCGGTCACGGTCGTCGCCGCCGCAGTCGTCGTCGCCGGTGCGATCGTGACGAGCGGCGTGCGGCGGCACGCCGCGAACGCGACAAAAGCCGCACAACAAAGCACCCAAGTCCGCATCACGCGCTCTCTACGCGGACGCTCTTCCGAACCTTCCCGCGGGCGGTCACGGCGCCCAGCTCTCGTGGTAGCCGTCGACCTCGATGTTCTTGGCTTGCGCGGTCGGCGCGAGCGACTTGAACGTGTCCATCATCACCGCGAGCTCGTCGGTGCGCTGCGTGCCGATGCTGCCCTCGTAGGCGCCCGGGTGCGGCCCGTGAGAAATACCTGCAGGATGCAACGAAATGCACCCGGGACCGACGCCGCGACGCGACGTGAAGTTGCCGCGCAAGTAGAGAATGATCTCGTCGCAGTCGACGCTCGAGTGCGGATACGGGCACGGGATCGCCTGCGGATGAAAATCCACGACGCGCGGCACGAACGAGCAAATCAAAAATCCTGGCGACGCGAACGTCGAATGAATCGTCGGCGGCAAGTGCACGAGCCCCGCCTTCGGTTGGTACTTTTCGATCGCGAAGGCCCACGGGTAGACGAAGCCGTCCCACCCGACGACGTCCATCGGCGCGTGCGCGAGCGTGTACTGCGAGAAGACGCCGTCTTTTTTCGCGACGAGCGTGCGGGGCCCGTCTTGCGCGAGCGGTGGCTCCGGCGCGACGAAATCGCGATGCGTGTAAGGTGCATCCATTTTGAGCTGGCCGACCGGGTTGCGAAACTCGCGCGGCACCATCACGCCGTCGGGCGCTTCGAAGACCATCGCGCGGAGCTCGCCCGAGACGTGCCAGCGGTGCATCATCGAGTGCGGCACCCAAACGTAGTCGCCCGCGCGCACGGGGAGCCAACCGCACGGCGACTCGAGGCGCGCCGCGCCATCTTGCACGTACCAGAGCTCGTCGCCGTCGCCGTTCGCGAAGTAGACGTCGTCGCTCTCGGTCGCGCGCACGAGATACACGGTGACGTCGCGATTGAAGAGCACCGGCACGCGTCGATCGACCGCCTGCCCGCCCGCCGGAATTTTGTTCGAGTCGTAGAGGCGGCGCTTCAGCGGACGGCGCGCATCCTCGGCGACGACCGGCGCTTGGAAGCCGCGCTCGCTCACGACGACGTCGCGCGTCGGCGTGATCGGACTGCGATGATAAAAATACGTGAACGCACCGGAGAAGCCGCCGCGCGTGAACATCTCTTCGTAGAAAAGCTTTCCCGCGTCGTCGCGAAAAGCGGTGTGCGGTTTCGGCGGCAGGCTCCCGGCGAAGCGGCGCTCGATCATGGCAACGTTATGGCACGTCGCGTGCTCCTCGATGCAACGGCTTTCTTTTTCGAGGAGAGATTCATGGTCAATCGAACGTGTCTCGTTGCAATTTCGCTTGTTTTGGCTGCTCCCAGCGCATTCGCCGAGGAAGGGCGCTACGCAGACGCTGACGCGGCTGTCAGCTCGCCGCGACCGAACGACCGCGTGTCCGCGGTCGGCGGCTTCGGGCTCGGCGTCTTCGGACGCGAGACGGGCACCGAAGGAGGCGGCGCGCTTGGCGGCGACTTCGCGTATCTCTTCGGCGGCGTCCACGGCATTCACCTCGGCTACGCGTTCGCGACCGGCGTCTTCGGCCCCGAGGTTCACCTGGCCGACGTCGACTACAGCTGGCAATGGAACACGAGCCCGGCGTTGCGCGGCGTCTCGGGCAGCTTCGGATTTTTGATCGGACCGTCGCTCGGCTTCGTGAGCTACGGCGGAAACACTCCGCAAGAGCACACGACGTTCGGCGGGCGCGCGGGCCTCTTCGCCGATTTGCATCTTTGGGCGTTCACCGTCGGGATCGACGGGTCCTACCGCTTCGGCATGTCGAGCGGGTTCGGCGCCGAATCATTCGGCAGCTTGGGCGTGCACGCGGGCGTCTCGTTCGAGCTCACGCGCGCGCGGTGAGCTTCAGTGCACGCGGCCGGTCGCGCACGCCGTCGTGATGGCGGCGCCGTAGCCGGTCGTCGTCGCGCCGGCGCTCGTGCCGGTGACGATGTCCGTTCCGTCGGCGCTCGTCGTCAGCGACACGCTCGTCGACGGACCGGCGTGGTCCCAGTCGTTTCCGCCGAAGCTCGCGGCCGCGTTCGTCGTGAACGCGAGCACGAGATCGTAGCCATTGCCGGTGACCTTCGAGTTGCAGAAAAATTTGTTGGCGTCGGCGGCTTGCCCGCCGCTCGAGAAGTCGAAACCGTTCGCGAGCGAGCCGCCGAGGTAGACGCCGTTGTCGTTGTCGTGGATCGCGTTGCGGCGCGCTTCGAGCACGTTGCCGCCGCCGAGGATCATCGCGTAGCCGGTCGTCGTTCCCGCGGCCGTGTCGGCGGCGTTCGACTCGGAGATGTTCGCGAAGCCGTTGTCGTCGAGCTTGGCGATCGTCGCGCTTCCGTTGGTGTGAATGCCGATGCCCATGTTGGGAGCCGTCGCGCCGTCGAACGTGTTGCCGAGGATTTCGAAATACTGCGCCGCGTTCGAGACGAGGACGACGCCGCGGTAGCCGCTCGTGAGCTTGTTCGCGCTGATCGATTGCATCGAGCCGCAGCCCTGCCCGAAGACGCCGATTTGCGTGCCGGTGAACGTGTTCGCGTCGGCCGCTTGGCCGTCGCCGACGCGCGCGCTCGGCCACGACTGCGAGGGGTTCGCCGTGCCGCACGCGCCGGTCCCGACGCCGACGTTCGCGGCGAGGAAGGTGCTCTTCGTGATGGTCGCGTTGCACGCGACTTGCTGCGTGGGCGAGGAACCGATCACGATCGCGCTGTCGAAGTTCGGCCCGACGGTGAGGCCGGCGAGGACGAGGCTCGCGGCGGGCGGCGGCGGCTGCGTGCCGGTGTCGGGCGCGTTGCCGGCGATGCACACGACGCCGAGGTAATTGGTCGTCGGCGTCGTCACCGACGAGGGCGGCACGATGGTGAGCCCCGAGAGGGTCGTCGCGCCGAGGCTGTCGGCGCCGCCCATCACGTCGCCGGCGAGGATCGTGACGAAGTGGGTTCCCGTGTCGAGGAAGGACGCGGTGTTCGTCGTGTTGTAGGCCGACGACGCGCCTTGAATGGTCGTCGACGACGCGCCCGCGCCGACGAGCGACCGACCGTGATCCACGACGAGCGGGAACGTCTCGCCCGCGCCGTACGTGCCGGCCGCGACGTCGATCGTCGCGTTCGCCGCGCTCGCGGACGCAGCGAGCGCCGCGCTGATCGTCTTGAACGCGCACGCCGGTCCGCTGCCTTTGTTGGCGTCGTTGCCGCTCGAGCCGTTCACGTAGAACGTGGTCGTCGGCGCCGAAGCGCACGGGTCGGGTCCGTCGAGCGCGACGTCGCCGCTCGAGTCTTTGACGCTCGTGTCCGGCGCGGCGACGTCTTGCGCCCCCGCGTCCGTCCCGCCGTCGGTGGTGGTCGTGTCGCCGCCGCACGCCAAGAGCGCGAGCGCCCAAACCAAAACGATTCGTTTCATGGTCTCCTCCGTTTCAGCGCACGCGCCCGGCGGCGCAGGCAGTCGTGACCGCCGCGCCGGCGTTGGTGGTCGTCGCTCCGCCGCTCGTGCCGGTGACGACGTCCGTCCCGTTGGCGCTCGTCGTCAGCGACACGCTGGTCGTCGGCGTCGCGTGGTCCCATTGATTTCCCGTGAAGTTCAGCGCCGTGGCGGACGAGAACGTGAGCACGACGTCGTAGCCGTTGCCGCTCAACGTCTTCGAGTTGCAGTAGATCTGGTTGCGGTTGACCGACGAGCCGTCCGAGCTGAAGTCGAAGGTCGCCGGCTTTCCGGAGACTTGGACGCCGTTGTCGTTGTCGTGGATCTCGTTGCGCTGCGCCTGCGCGACGCTCCCGCCTCCGAGCGCGACGCCATAGCCGGTGGTGCCGCCCACGGCCGTGTCGGCGGCGGCCGACTCCGAAATGTTGGCGAAGGTGTTGTCGTTCAGCTTCGCGATGCTCGCGCCGGCGTTGGTCTGGAGGCCCATGCCCATGAAGGGCGACGTCGTGCCGTCGAACGTGTTGCCGAGGACCTCGAAATATTGCGCCGGCTGCGACACGAGCACCGTCCCGCGGTAGCCGCTCACGAACTTGTTCGTGTTGATCGATTGCACCGATCCGCAGCCGTTGCCGAAGACGCCGATGCCCGTCCCCGTGAACGTGTTCGCGTCGGCGACTTGGCCGTCGCCGATCTGAGCGCTCGGCCACGAGTTGCTCGGGTTCACGGTGCCGCACGCGCCGGTCGTGATGCCGACGTTCGATCCGACGAACGAGCTCGTGAGCACTTTGGCGTTGCACGCCGTCTGCAGCGAGGGCGCCGAGCCGATGGAGAAAGCCACGTCGAAGTTGGGCCCGACGGTCACGCTCTGGAGCACGAGGTTCGCGCTCGGCAGCGGCGGCGTCGTGCCGACGTTCGGACCGTTGCCCGCCGTGCAGGCGACGCCGATGTATCCCGTCGTCGGCGTCGTGACGGTGCTCGCCGGCAGGATGGTGACGTTCGAAATCGTGGCCGCCGCGAGACCGTTCGCGCCGCCGATGTTGTCGCCGGCGATGAGCGTCACGAAGAACTGCACGCTCGTGTTGTCGAAGATCGAGCCGGTGTTGTTCGTGACGTAGGCGGTCGACGAGCCCTGAATCTTCGTCGTCGCGGCGCCCGCGCCGACGAGCGACCGGCCGTGGTCGACGACGAGCGGGAAGGTTTCGCCGCTGCCGTAGGTGCCGGCGGCGAGGTGAAGGGTCGCGTTCGCGTGCGCGGTCGCGTCCTCGGACGCGGTGAGCGCCGCGGTGATCGTCTTGAAAGCGCACGTGGGACCGGCCCCGTTGTTCGAGTCACTGCCGGTCGTCGCGTTGACGTAAAAATCCTTGGTCGGCGCGGTCGCGCACGGGTCGGCCTCCGGCGCGGTGTCGACCGGCACGTCCGCGACGAAGGTGTCCTGGGTCGACGTGTCCTGCCCGCCGTCGAGGGCGACGCTGTCGTCGCCCCCCACGCAGCGAAGCCCCGCGAACGCAATCATCAAGAAGCACGTCGTCGTGAGAAGGCGCATGTCGAACGACGTTAGAAAGTGCGGGCGGCTGGCTCCATGGTCACTTCATTTACGGGATGCGCTAGACTGCATCGGGATGCTGCGGAGGAGAGGGGCCCATCGGGCGATGGACGTGCATCGTCTGCTCGTCG
>DASXHD010000023.1:0-14031 GCA_036488725.1 Polyangiaceae bacterium
ATGCATGCCGAGAGCGAGAGAACCGCGCCAGCCGAGCCGATGGGCGCGATGCGACGCGGGCGGCTGTCACGGTTCTCTCGCGTTGAAGGGCATGCATCGAAACGACGGCCCTTCGCTCCTTTCACTCACACAAT
Source organism: Polyangiaceae bacterium (assembly GCA_036488725.1). Lineage (GTDB taxonomy): Bacteria > Myxococcota_A > Polyangia > Polyangiales > Polyangiaceae > DASXHD01. The sequence goes on from DASXHD010000023.1 coordinate 135, forward strand.
TCGCGCGCGCGATGCGCAACGCTCCTACGCGGAGCGAGGCGCTCCTCTGGGCGCAGCTTCGCGGCGGCAAGCTCGGCGTGCGCGTGCGGCGGCAACATCCGCTCTATCCGTTCGTGGTCGACTTCTTCGTCTGCGCGCATCGACTCGCGATCGAAGTCGACGGTCCGATCCATCGCTTCCAGCGTGAGCACGATCTCGCGCGCGACCGCTATCTCGCCACGATGCATCGCGCGCGTGTCCTGCGAATCGACGCCGAGCTCGTCGTGCGCGACGTGCTCGCGGCAGTCGACATCATCCGCGCGGCGCTTTGACCGGCAACGTTGCCGGTGCGCAGGCAACATGGCCGGTTGGCGCTTTCAGTCCGTTTCGGTGGGGACAACGCGGAGGCCTTCGCTCACCATGCGATCGCACACGTCGCGCCTGAGCTCTGGATCTTCGATCAGCAGCAGGCCGTTTCGTTCATGGCGCGGAGCCCGGTCGATGTGTGAGGTCGACTCGACTTCGACATTTAGACCGCGGCGTCGGGCTTCTTCGACCACACGCGGCGAGTCGATTGGCCCGTAGACGGTGAGCAGCCTGAGCTGGGACTGGCCGCGCAATTCGCCCAACAACACGTTTGGCGGACGCGCGCGCAGCTCCTTGAAGACCTCACGCAGCGTCGCGATCTCGCGCACGCTCGGGCCCGTCTCCGCGAACCGCACGACGATGCGACGCTCGTTCCGGTAAAACGACGGACACGTACCATCCGGGCTGCGAACCGTCCCAAATGTGCGCGAACGACGAGATGTCGGCCATGTCGTTTCTCACGGTAGCGGCAATGCGCGTGTCGTCAGCGATGAAACGCGTACCAAAGGAACGGCGCGAGCATCGCGAGGACGCAGAGCATGAAGAAGCCGGCGCGCGGGACGATCGCGCGCAGGCTTCCGTCGGTGAGCGACGCGGGCCAGTCGGCGCGGAGGAACGCGAACATCGGGTCGCCGCTGCGCAACGACCACATCGCGCCGGCGCAGAAGTAGAGGCCGGTCGACGCGAACAGGTTGGCCCACCAGGTCGCGGGATACACGCCGTCTCGCAGGAACAAATAGAGGTCGTAAGAAAAACTGGCGGAGAAGAGCCACGTGCAGGCGGCGACGTAGATTTCGCTCGCCTTCGACGCGCGGCGCGCCGCGCGCACCAGAACGCCGAGCGACCACGGCGCGGTCGTGAACGAGAGGAGCGCCATGAAGGCGGCGTCGACGTGGTCCCACGTCGGGTCGCCGGAGCGCGGCGCGACCAGCACGATGCCGGCGAACGCGACGGCGAACGTCGCGAGCTTCCACGGGCGCGCGAGCCCGACCCAGTACGCGCGCCGCGCGATCGCGAACGACCGGCCGCGAACGGCGGCGACGACGAGCGCGACGAGGCATGCCGAAGCCCAGACCGCGATGTACCGATGAGCCGCCGCGGGCCCCATCGCTCAGACCGTTGCCGCGCCGAGCGCGAGGCCCGCGGCTGCGATGAGCGCGGCGACTGGTCTCGAGCACGCGCTCGGAAAGAGCGCGGCCGCGAGCGACGAAGCGAGCGCCGCTGCGGCGAGTGACGGCGCGCCCAGGCCGAACGCGACGTGCAGCGCGGCCGCGGCGATCGCGACCCCGCAGACGATCGACGCGGTCGCGATCACGCGCGAGCGGAGCGAGTGACCGGGCCTCACGACGATGCACGCCGCGAGACCCGCGAGGGCCGCGACGATCGTCGCCGGTTGGCTCAAGTCGATGCGCGCGGGCGCGACGCGCGCCACCGTGCAGTGCTCGAGCATCGTCGCCGTGTCCGCGGTGGGCGCGTGCGCGGCTTCGGCGAAATGCATGCATTTTGCAAACACGGCTCCGTCGAGCACCGCGAGCGCGACGGCGATCGCGGCGAGCGCGGCGGCTTGGCGGTCGGCGAGCGCGGCGCTTTCGTCGCTCGGGTCGGCCCGATCCAGAAGCGACGCGCTCTCCGCGGCGACCGCGGCGACGCCGAGGCCGAGCGGTCCGGCGTGCGCGAGGCCCGCGTGCTGCGCGACCGCGTAGCTCCCGATCGCGGCGGCTCCCAAGGCGGCGAGCGCCGCGGCTTCGCGACCGCGGCTCTCGGGGCGCACGAGCTTGGGAACGAGCGTCATCGCCGCGCCGACCGCCGCGCACAGCGCGAACGGCTCCCACAGCCAACCGAGCAGCGCGAGCGCAGCGCCGGCCGCCGCGGGGAGCGCGAGCACGCTCGCGACGTCGCGGCTTCGCACGCCCGGGCGATGGAAGAGCGTCGCGACGGCGGCTCCGAGCGCCCCGAGCGCGCTCGCCGCGAGCGGGAAGAGCACGATCCCGAGCGCGCTCGCGTATGACCGCGCGCTCCGCAGCGAGCCCGCGTTCGCGTCGAAGAAATACGCGGCGAGCACCATCGCCGCGACGCTCGGCAGCGCGCGCTCTCCCGCGGTCGACGCCTCGGATCCCTCCGCGCCGATCGCGACCGCGCCGCACCCGAGCGCGAACGACACGACGAGATCCGGCAAGCGCGACGCGAGCCGCTGCGGGTCGCCGAGCGTGTGCGAGCTCGCCGCCGCGACGACCGCCAAGAGAACGAGCGCGCTCGTCACGACGACCTGCTCGCCGACCGCGCCCGCGCCGGGAGACGAAGCCGAAGCGCGCTCTCGCCACGCGCGCGCCGCGATCGCCGCGAGCGCACCCGCCGCGCAAGCGCCCGCGCCCCACGCCGCCGCCGAAATCGATCGTCGCCCGACGATCACGAGGACGAAAATCGCCGCGCTCGCCGCCGCGCCCACGATCGCGTCGTCGCGCACCAGACGGACCGCGCGCGCCGTCGGGACGCCCGCGCCGTCACCCGCGAGACGTGCCGCGAGCGCCGCGCCGCCCAACGCGAGAACGGCAGCGACTGCGCAGAGCGCGATCTCCAGCATTTTTCCCGCGCGCGGTCGACTTACTTACTGCCGGCTTTGCTGCTCTGGAGGACCATCAGGTGGAACTTGTTGTACTCGTTCTGCCCGAGGGTGAAGAGCACCTCGACGAGCAGACGATACGGCGTGTCTTTGTCGGCGATGATGATCGCTTCGCTGCCGCTCGGATCCTTGTGCGTCGCGATTCGGATCTGCCGATCGGTGTCGCGCCACGCTTTGACCGTCTGACCGAGCTTCGTGATGTAGAGATCGTTCGGCCCGCCGCGCTTGTATTTCGCCTCGACGCCGTGGGTCGCGTCTTGCGGCACGTCGATGACCGACTCGTCCTCGACCATGATGTGCGATTTCGAGATGACGATCGGCACGCCCTCTTCGGACGACTCCGTCGAGAGCACGCTCCGCGGGATCTGCAGGTCGTTCGACTGCGGGAGCGACGCCGACGACGTGCTCATGCTCTTCAGCAAGAACACGAGGATGATGGTCATCATGTCCATCATCGCCGTGATGTTGAGGAAGTTGATCTCCGGATCGTTCGCGCGGCGCTTGATCTCCTTGCGGAGCAGGCGCTTGTAAGTCGCCATGCTCGCCGGCTTCTGGCGCTGCGTCGGGATCGGTCCTTGAGGTCCGGTGGGCTGCATCGTCTACCTCGCCAAACCGAAGTTGACGTCGGGGAAGAGCTCTTTGCCGTCGTCGCCGCTGCGCACCGCGTCCATCGTGCCGATGACGGCTTGATACGGAATGTTCGGGTTCGCGCTGATCGTCACCGTCGTCTCGTCGTCGTCGGGATTGTTCGCGACGTACTCGGTCTTCAAGTGCTGGACGCACTTCTTCAGCGCGGCGAAATCGTAGTCCTTGCCGTCGGCCATCTTGCCGACCGCGAGACCCGAGCCCGTCTCTTGGCAACCAGGCGCGACGTTGCCGCCGCGCGCCTTCACGCTGAAGCCCTCGTTCACGATGATGACCGTGAGGCCGAGCGCCGGATGATCCGGCGGACGCACCGACGGTCCGCCCGCTTTCGGCGGGAACGTGTCGATCGTCGCCGTGAACGTGACCGCGACGGTCGCGAGCACGAACATCATCACGTTCGTGATGATGTCGAGGAACGGAACGATGTTGAGCTCGCCGCCCTCTTCGTCAGGCGCGATCTCCTTCGGCGCCGACAGGCGTCGAATTCTGCTCCGCTGCGCTGCGCTGAGCCTCTCTTCGGCCATGGGTCAGATCAGTAGCCGCCAGGACGTGCAGTGATCGTGAGGAGGTTGAAGACGCGCTCCTGCGTCGCGTCGAGATCGTGCTGAATGTTCTTCGAACGCTGGTGCAGCACGAGGTGCGTGATCATGCAGACGACGGCGATGCCGAGGCCGAACGCCGTGTTGTACATGGCTTCGGCGATACCGGCCGAGAGCTTCTGCTGTTTGACGGCCTGCGAAAGGCCCGGCGCCGCGATCGCTTTGAAGGTGTTGATCAGACCGACGACCGTGCCGAGGAGGCCGACGAGCGTCGCGATGTTCGCGAGCGACCAGAGCGAGCCGATGCGCTTCTCGACGGCGGGCTTGAGCTCGCCGATCTTTTCGCTCATCGCCGCGTCGATCTCGTCGGGGCCTTTGTTGGCGTGCGTGAGGCCCGCTTTGACGAGCTGCAGCGTCGGGTAGTCGCCCGCGTCGCACAGCTTGATCGCGCGGTCGATGTTGCCGGCGGTGACGAGCTTCTTCACCTGCGCGAAGAACTCCTTCGAGTTGACGCGGTATTTGGTGACCTGGAATGCGAAGCGCTCGATGACCATCGCGAGGACGATCGCGCTGACGACCAAGTTGACGGAGAGGAACGTCGGGTTGTCCTTGAACGTCTCCATCAACCCGCCGCTACCACTGCCGCTGCTCTCAGCCGCAGGCGCCGCGGCAACCAGAAGTCCCACCAACATCCGACGCTCCTTTTTTGGACGAAAAACTTGTGGTCGGACGATAGCGGAGTGCGATCGACTAAGTCAACGTGAGGGCCAGCTTGAGTTTCGAGAATCCGATGTGTGCGTCGAACGCTCGAGTTGGCCTCGTACGTCCCGGCTGAAAGATTCGAGAAACACGCGAGAAACACGGTTTTTTTGCATCGATTTCCACCCAATCGTGTTGACGTCGTCGCGTCTGATTCTGCATGCTGATCGTCGCGTCGTTCTGGGCGCGCCTTGAGCGGTGATGCAGAGAAGCAAGGGGCTCAGCTTGCGTCGGATCTCCGCGTTCCTGTAGTCTCCGCTTCGCTTTCGGTTTGCGCGAAAACGATTCGACGATTTCGATTCTCGAGGAGAGGAAAAAAATGGCTGCACTGTGGAAGCACTTCAGGGATGGCGGATGGGGCATGTATCCCATCGTTCTTTGGTCGATCATCACCATTGGCGTCATCATCGAGCGCGCCCTGTATCTGTTCGGCTCCTCGATCAACAAGGACGTGTTCCTCGCGACGATGCAGAAGTGCATCCTCGCAGGTGACGTGGCGAAGGCCGTCAAGATGTGCAGCGCGGCGAACGCGCCGCTCGCGCGCATCGTGCAGGCGGGTCTCGTCAAAGTGAACCGGCCCGACGAAGAAGTTCAGGCCGCGATGGACGAAGCCGCGCTCCGCGAGCTTCCGAAAATTTCGAAGCGCACGGGTTACCTCGCGCTCCTCGCGAACCTCGCGATGCTCTCCGGTCTGCTCGGCACCGTGTCGGGTCTGATCACGAGCTTCGGCGCGGTCTCCGGCGAAGGCGTCGACCCGAGCCAGAAAGCGCGCATCCTCGCCGAAGGAATTTCCGAGGCGATGAACTGCACCGCGTTCGGGCTCATCGTCGCCATCACCGCGCTCATCGGCTTCGCGATCTTGAACGGCAAGACGCAAGGCCTCGAGGACGACGTCAACGAAGCGAGCGTCCAAGTGCTCAACCTCGTCGTCACGAACCGCCAGAAGGTGAACCTCGGCGGCGTGCCGCAGTGAGAGGAGCCAAGTAGATGGCTGGCGTAGACGTAGGCGGCGGTGGCAAAGGCAAAAAGCGAGCGCTCGACTCGGAGATCAACATGATCCCGTTCATCGACCTCCTCATGGTCACCATCTCCTTCCTCCTCATCACGGCGGTTTGGTCGCACATGTCGCGTATCAATGCCGACGCGCAGGTCCCCGGTCCGCCGAGGCCCGACCAAGAGCAGGAGAAGATCGAGCCGGAGAAAATTCTCCACGTGGAGATGCGCTCTCCGGAGAAGTTCACGCTCGTCTGGAAGCAGGGCGCCCAGGTCGTCAACTCGATCGAGGTGCCCCGCAAGGACGACTTGAAGGTCGACCACAACAAGAAGGTGGTCCGGTATCCCGACCTCGCGGCGAAGATCGCCGACGAGTGGAAGAACACCGGCTCACACCGCGACCCGAGCGACAAGAAGCTCGATCAAGCGGTGCTGCACACCGACAACGAGACGCAGTACGTCTACATCATCGGCGTCATCGACGCGATCTACAACACGCATCGCAAGCTCACGCTGCCGAGCGGCAAGACCGATGACGTGCCGGCCTTCAACGTCACTTTCGCGGTGAACTGACCATGCCGATTGCACAACCCGAGCGCCGCTTGATGCACTTCATCAAGCTGCCTTACGTCCAGAAGAAGGTGGCGGGGCACGGGCGACGGAGCGCGAACGCGAACCTCTCGCTCACGTCGATGATCGACTTCTTGATCGTCGTCGTCGTCTTCCTCCTCATGACGTTCAGCGCCTCGGGGGAGATCCCGCAGGCGAAGAACCTCACGCTCCCGCAGGCCGAGAACACGGTCGACATGCTCGACGCGCCGATGGTCGCCATCAATGGCAGCCAGATCCTCGTCGACGGCGCCGCCGCCGGAAACACGCATGCGATCGAGGACAGCAAGCGCCTCACGCGCATCGACGAGCTCTTCAACATCCTCAAGGGCAAACGCGAGGTGTGGAAGCAGCTTCACCCGGGCAAAGATTTTCCGGGCGTCGTCATCCTGCAGATCGACCAGGACGTTCCGGCGGTCGTCGTGAAGAGCACGTTCCAGACGGCGGCTTTCGCCGGCTATCCGAACGTGAGCTTCATGGTCAACCAGCTGCCGAAGGCTGGTCACTAGAAGAAGCCGTGCCTCAAGAACCCGAACGCCGAAAGCCGGGGCTCGCGTCGGTCCACAAAGGACGCGAGCAACGGCTGGCGGGAAGGTGGAGCCGGCCGACGGGACGCGCGTACCTCACCATCTTGGTGGGGCTCGTCGCGTCCCTCGTCATTTATTGGTTCGTTTCGAGCCGGGAGCTCGGCTCGCGCAAGACGTCGCTCCTCGCGAAGCAGCGCGCCGACGAAGCGACGATCGGCGCGGAGTGGACGCCGCTGCGCGAGCGGATCGAAAAGTTCGTGACCGAGCGCGCGGGCGCGTACGGCGACGACAAGGTCATCGAGCCCGACGCGAAGGCGTGGGCCGCGCGCGCCGAGTCCGGGATTTATTTGAGGTTGCGGCTCGCCGACGCGAAATCGGCGGAGACGATTCGTACGGCCGCACAGGATTCGGCGCGCGACGCGTTCACCGGCTGCTTGCTTCGCTCGGAGAACAAGCCGCTCGCCGAGGGCCTCGTCGACGCCGGCGTGTTCCCCGACCAACCGTGGAACTTGCGTCAGGCGTACGCCGCGACGCGCATTTTGACGCCCGAGTGGGTCACGCAAGTGAAAGACGCCGACGACTCGCTGCGCCTCCGCATTTTCGAGCAGCAGTATGCGGTCGCCGAGCGCGAGGAGATCCCGCGCGCGATCGACATCGTGAAGAAGGCGGATTTTTTCTTGCTGGTGCTCGACGAGCCCGCGGACGATGCGGACGCCGTTAAGCCGCGCGCCAATGACGGAGGCGTCGACTCGGCGGAAGAAGCGCTGCAGCTCGCGCCGCATTGGGCCCGCGTCCACGTTCTCGATTTGAAGAAGAACGCCGAGATCGTCCGCGTGCGTGCGCGCGCGGAGGGCGCGTTTCTGCCGGCGGCGGGCAAACCGGTGACCGACGACGAGACGCTCGACGCGATGAAGCGCCAGGTCAACAACTGCGCGCTCGCGCAGAACGTCCGCGCGGCCATCGAATAGTCAGGTCGTCGCGCGGCCGAACGGCACGCCGCGGCGCTTCAAGAGTCGATAGAGCGTGACCGCATCGACGCCTGCCCGCTTGGCCGCCGCCCTCACGTTGCCGTGCGACTCGACGAGGAGATCGCCGAGCCAGCGCGCTTCGAGCGGGGCGAGCCATGCCTCGCGCATCGACGCGAGCGTCGGCGTTTTCTTGGCGTGCGGCTTCGACGCGGCGGGCTTCGCCATCGAACGCGGCAGATGCGCCGGCTCGATCGTCTCTCCGTCCGCCATGATCACCGCGTGCTCGATCGCGTTGCGTAGCTCGCGCACGTTGCCCGGAAAGTCGTAGCTCGCGAGCACGGCGAGCGCCTCGGGCGAAATGCGCGTCACGTTCTTCTCGAGCTTCTTGGTGGCGAGATCTCGGAAGACGTTCGCGAGCACTTCGATTTGGCCTTTGTAAGAACGAAGGGGCGGAAGCTCGATCGGCATCACGCCGAGCCGGTAATAGAGGTCGTCGCGGAAGAGACCTTCGCGCACCCTGCGCGGCAGGTCCCGGTTGGTCGCGCAGACGAGACGCACGTCGACGCGCTGGGGCGCGCGATTGCTCCCGAGCGGCTGAATTTCGCCGTGCTCGAGCGCGCGGAGGAGCTTCGGTTGCAGCGACATCGGGAGCTCGCCGAGCTCGTCGAGGAAAAGCGTGCCGCCGTCGGCCTTCGCGAGCTCGCCGACTTTGTCGAACGTCGCGCCGGTGAAAGCGCCGCGCACGTGACCGAAGAGCAAGCTCTCGAGCATCGGCTCGGGGATCGCGGCGCAGTTGACGGTCACGAATGGCGCGACGGCGCGGCGGCTGTTGAAGTGGATCGCGTTCGCGACGAGCTCCTTGCCGGTTCCGCTCTCGCCGGTGACCAGCACCGCCGCGCTCGTCGCGGCGACGCGCTCGATGCGACGCTCGACCTCGAGCCACTCGGGCGAGAGACCTTTGATGAGAAACGGCCGGCCGCTCGCGCGCGACGTCTCGTAGAGCTGCGCGCGACGGAGGTACTTGGCCGCAGAGGCTGCGAGTGCTTCGAGCTCCGCGAGATCGCCCGGGCCGAACGCGCGCGGCCTGCGCGCCGAGACGCTGAGGACGCCGATGGGGCGCCGGCCGTAGACAATCGGCGCCGCGGCGATCGAGCGGACCTCGAGAAAGTACGGCGCGTAGTGAGGATCGAGCTCCGCATCGTCGACGCGTCGAGCGCGCCCGGTCTCGAAGACGTGCATCGCGACGCCGGCGGGACGCCCGTCGCGTGGGGCGGTGACGATCGCGCCGGGCATCGTGACCACGAGGCCGTCGACGATGTGAAAACCGAGCGCGAGGCCGCGTCGCTTCGGGTCCCAGAGGAAGAGGGCGCCGCTCGATGCGCCCGTCCGCTCGAGCGCGAGGTCCATCACCCGCCGTTCGAGCTGCTCCATCGACGCTTCGTGGAGGGCGGTCTCGTCGTTGCGCTGGTTCATCCAATGTTGAAATGGTGCAACATATGCTGCACACATGCAAGAATTGGCATGCGTTTCGGCGGGAAAGGCGCGCTTCTGGTGTTGGCACGGCGTCTGCTCTAGGGGCCGGTCGATGAAGCTCGCGGTGCACCTCCAAACGCGTGACGACGGCGTTCGCGCTTTCTGCCCGGACCTTCCGGGTTGCTCGGCTTGGGGACGCACCGAAGGCGATGCGCTGCGCAAGCTCCGCGCGCGCGTCGCCGATTGCTTCACCACCGGCACGCGCGCGGCCGGCCCGAGCACGCGCGTCGTCCAGATCGAGGTTTGACCATGAATCGTTGGCTTTCGATGAAGCTCTCGCTCGTGACATTGCTCGCCCTTCCGGCGATGGCCGGCTGCGCGCTCTCGTCCGACGTCGGCGCGACGAGCGAAGGCGCGACGACCGACACGCAGACGCTGCTCGACTTCGTGAACGACCCGAGCACCGACCTCGCGCTGCTCGACAAAACCGTGAAGCTCGATTCGCGCGCCGCGACCGGGATCGTCGCTGCGCGCGCGGGCGCCGATGGAATTTATCCGTCGAGCGACGACGCGCCCTTCGCGAACGTCGCTGCGCTCGACGCGGTGCCCTACGTCGGCAGCGCCACGATCGCGAAGCTCCAGGCGTACGCGCTCGCGCACCCGGCGCCGGCGAGCGTGACGGTCGAGGGGGTTTCGTTTTCGGGTTGGCAGGCGCAGGCGGTCGTGTGGGGCGTGAATCACGCGGCCGTGAGCGAGCTCGACGGATTCCTCGACGCGCGCGCGGCCAAGGATCTCGTGCTCGCGCGTCCGTTCGCGAGCGTCGCGCAGACGGGGCCGGTCTCGTACGTCGGGCCGAGCGCGCTCACCGCGCTTCGCGGGCACGCGGCAGCGTGGTGGACGGCGTCGCAAAAGCCCGCGTGCGCCGAGTCGTTCGTTTCGACCGTGACTTCCGAGCTCGGAAATTTGCTCTTCATGAGCGAGAGCGATCGGCCGTTCGACGTCGTTTCGTTTCCGGGTGCGGGGACGGCGGCGCCGACTGCGGCTTCCGTGCTCGCGCTCGTGAACGCGCCGAGCGGCAGCACCGCGCTTCTTCGACCGACGGCCGATTATTACGCGGCGTTCGAGGCGGACGACGCGGCGTCTGCGGCGGTTCAGGCGACGTTCGCGGCCGACCTCACCGACGTCGTGTACGTCGCGGTCTTCGCGCCGGAGGGCAGCGAGAACCAGGCGCTCGTCGACGTTTATCTCGTCGGGCGGACGTCGTGCGGCGATCTCGTCGGGCTACACTCGATCGCCGTCGAGACCTAAACGGATGTGGAGATCGGTGAAGTTGAGGCCGGTCGGCGCGCTCGGCACGGCGGTGCCCGCGGCTTCGTGAAGTGGAGCTGTGTCGAAGCGTGCGATCGCTTCGAGTGCGCCGGGGAGGCGACGATCGACGATGGCGCCGCCGGTTTGGCTCGGACCGTCGACGCCGTCGGTCGCGAGCGCGGCGAAGACCTCGCCGGGACGAAGCGTGAGGCTCGCGACGGCTGCGGCGTGCGTGCATCGGCCGCCGCGACCGGGATTCGATGGGATTCGTAGCGCCGGCTCGGCGGGCGTGAGCTCGACGTCGGTCGCGCCGCGGCGAGCGAGCTCTTCGCGAACGAGCTCGGCGAACGCCGCGGGATCGGCGAGGATCTCGAAGCGCTCGGGCGTCTTCCACGTCTCGACCCACGGCAGGTCCCCGTCGATTCCGACGCGCGCGGCGACACGTTTCGCGTCGGCGATCGTCGTCGGGTCGGCGACGCTCGGGCCGGAGCCGACGTCGTGCGCGGCGTTCGAGAGGACGTCGCTCACGATGAGCGTGCGGCGCGGGTGCGCTCCGCACGCGCGCGCGAGCCCGCCGCCTTTGACGCGCGAGAGGTGACGGCGCACGACGTTGAGGTCGCCGATGGATGCGTCGGCGTCGAGGAGCTGTCGCGTGATGGCGCGCATCCGCTCGAGGCCGACGTTCGGTGCGCAGAGGAGCGACGACGTGCCGCCGGAGACGAGAAAGAGTCGCTCGCTCGCCGAGTCGGACGCGGCGAGCGCGAGGGCAGCGTCCGCGGCGCGGACCGAGGACTCGTCGGGGACGGGGTGCGAGGCTTCGATCATCATGACGCGCGGGTCGTGCGGTGGCGGAGTGAAGCCGCGCGGGATGACGACGAGCGCGCGCTCGAAGTGGTCGACGCCGGCGAGCATCGCGGACGCGGCTTTGCCGCAGGCGATGACGAGGAGCGGGGTCTTGCCTCGGACGGCAGCGCGCACGCGTCCCGCGAGGTCGACGCGCGCGCACGCGGCGCGAAAGGCGTCGAGCACGAGCTCGCGCGCGTTCATTTCGGCTCGTCGCCGACGTCGACCACGTGCGCGCCGAAGTTGATCTGCCAGCCGAGCGCGACGGTCACGACGAAGGCTTCGACGTCGACGCTCGTCGCGTCGGCCGCCGAGAGTGCTTCGCGGCTCCACCGAAGCTGCGCGCGCACCGCGAGGAACGGACCGTTCGTTTTCGGCAAGAACGGAAACTCCGCGGCGACCCCGAACACGAGGCCGGCCGCATCGCCGAACCCGCGCGACGCGGGCTGCCCGACGAACCCGCCGAGCTCGAGCGCGATCGAGTCGATGAGCAAATCGAGCCGCGGCGCGCCGAGCTCGTACCCCTGCAAATAGCGCCCGAGAAAGAGCGGCCGCAGCTCGAGCCCGGCGAGGCCGACGCGCACCGGCTCGGCGCCCGCACCGAAGCCGTCCTCGTACGTGAGGAAAAAGCCTGCGGTATGCAAATATCGATAGCGTAGGTCGACCGAGCCGCGGACGCCGTGCACGTCGATTGCCGCGCCGGCCGACAGCGCGATCGCCGAGTCCGCGTCGACGCGTCCATACGAGGTGTCTTGGCGGGATGCGATCGCGACGACGTCGTCGGCCGCGAGGGCGACGTCAATGGGGAGCATCGCTCATCGCGTTGGTGATGGCGTCGCGGAGCTCCGGCGCGAACACGAGCCGAACGCGCTCGAGCGTTTCGCCGCGGAGGCGCGACAGCAAGAAGGAAACCTCGGAGAGCGGCCGCGCCGGGCCCTTCGCATAAACGACGAGCGGCTCCTCCTCGGACTCGAACGGCACGTCGCTCGCGACGTCGAGCCCGACGTACACGTCCGGGTCGAGACCTTGGGTTCGCGCGATGTCACGTGCGGTCGCGAGCGCCTGCTCTCGCCCGCGCGCGCTCGCTTGCTCGCCAAAGAGCTCGTACGTCTTGAAGAGCGATCTCACGCGGACGCGCCGTGTGAGATCGCGCAGACCGTCGTCTTTGCATTCTTCCCATTCGTGCATCGCGCAACCGAGCGCGGCGTCGTCGAGCTCGAGGTAATCGCCGAGCGGAATGTCCTCGCCGTGCGCGGCGAGCTCGAGCGCGCGCGGCGTACCTTCGAGGCGCGCGCCGCCTCCGACGAGGCGCGCGGCCCGTGAAAGAATCGCGCGGATCATCCACTCCGCCGAACGCGTCGCCTTGTGCAAGTAGACCTGCTGAAACATGAAGAGCCGCGCGACGAGGAACGCTTCGATCGCCGGGAGCCCCTTGGCACCGTCGACCGCGAGCGACGGCGCTTCGTTGGGCGATTGCGCAGGCGCAAAGCACAAGCTCCGAAGAAGCCAATCGAGGTCGAAGACGCCGTACCGAACGCCCGTCGCGTGGGCATCGCGGAGCAAATAATCGCACCGGTCGACGTCGAACGTCCCGCTCACCGAACGCGCCAGGTACGGCAGCGGATGCTTGCCCGAGACGAGCGCCGCGACGCGCCCCGGCATCGCAGCATCCTCGGCGGCGAGCACGCGATGCACGGTGGTGCTCTCATCGAGAACGATGCGCCGTGTCCACTCCTCGTGCATCGGCACACCCGGGATGGCGTCCTCGAAGAGATGCGAAAGAGGCCCGTGCCCGACGTCGTGGAGGAGCGCAGCCGCGATGACGTCACGCGCCCGATCGCTCGTGATTTGCTGCCAATACGGAAGCGACCCATGAATCGCGCGGAGCCGCGCGAGCAAGAGCTTCATGACGAACGCGGCGCCGACCGCGTGCGCGAACCGCGTGTGCTCCGCGCCCGGAAACGCAAACGACGTGACGCCAAGCTGTCGCACGCGCCGGAGCCGCTGCACCTCCGGCGTATCAATCAACCGCGGCGCAACGAGCTCCTCCTCCGACTCGAACGACACGAGGCCATGAATCGGATCCCGCAAAATCATCGCGCCGCCCGCGACACTACCAGAATCCCCATCGGCCCACCCAGAGGGCACACGAGTGCGTCGAGGTCGAAACTCCCGGTGCAAAAACGCAGTCGAGTGAGTCTCGCCCCACCGGGCGACTTGCAAAACGCAAAGCTGAGAAACGGTAGTCCTGGCCGACTGCGAGCAAAT
>DASXHD010000028.1:0-42267 GCA_036488725.1 Polyangiaceae bacterium
GGAACTGCGCTCGCGAAGCCGTCGCCTTTTTCTCGGCGGCGCTCGCATCGCGAAGCAGCTTCATGGCTTCGACGGATTTCACCGTCTCGCCATCGTTCAGAATGAGCGCCTTGGGGCAGTGCTTCTCGAGCCCCGCAGCGATCATGTCATTGCGCGACATACGTTCGCGCTTGTTCAAAACGGTTTTCTTCATATTTCGATTAGGTCTCCTTCGAGACGACGAATTATCGTCTCCGAAGGCCCATCGACCCGTCGGGGAGCGCGTTGCGCGAAATCGTCACGCAATGGGTGACGATCGCGTGCGCTGCGTGGATCATTGCGAGGAACCACAACGATGATTCGCGCGTGCGGCGTCAACCATCGCTGGCGAGGACGTGCCCATCTCTTCCTATGGGTACATGCATGGCTCGCGGCGGGGACGCCCATCGGCGTGGATCGGTCGGGCGATCGCCTGCGATCGCTACGGCGATCCTGCGCGATGGCCCGGATCATCGCGGGGAACCCGTCGATGATCACCGCGGATGTGTGGCTCTATAGCGCGGAAGCGCGGCGGCCGTGCACGTCTTGGCTCCGGTATTTTGCTCGCAACACGGCCATCGATGCGGTCGAGAGGAGGTCATGAAGCCTTACGCCAGCGTCGTCGCCAGCCTCTTGGTCCTATCCTTGACCAACGTCGCCAAAGCGGGGGATTCCTCGTTCGAGGTCGCCGGGCTGTTCGGCTACGGCAGCGCTCCGCTGAACGGATCGACAGAAGCCAATAACTTCGGCCCGGGTTTCGGGCTGCGCGGCGGAGCGACCATCGGCAAGTTCTGGCTCGGCGCGACGGCCACGTACCAGTTCGGCATCCCCGACTACGACGCTCACTACAACCAGTCCGGCGATCTGCAATCGGGTAACTATTGCCTATCGGTTTTCGGCATCGGCGGAGAGCTCGGTGCAAGCCTCCGATTCGGCCAGGTGGTGCTCCGGCCGTACGTGTGGACCGGCGCCTTGATCTACGTCCAGAGCCCGCTGTCCGATTTTACGCCGCTCGAGGTGCAAGGGCCGCTGGTCCGATTCGCTGTCGCACCGAGTTTCCATTTCGATTACCAGCTCCCGCGATCGCCCCTCTTCCTGGGCGGCGACATCCGCGTCAATGTCCTAGTGCCGGGCACCGCGCCGACCTTCAAATACGACGGAGCTCATTTTCCATTGGCGGGCTGGACGAGCGAGGAACACCTCACCGCAAATATCTCCGCGTTCGCAGTCGTCGGCGCCCGGTTCTGAACCGGTCGTTTCACGTCGTTCGTCGTGACGTCGAGTCGCACGGTGGCGTGCAACGCGGACGAAGCTAGGCTTCACCGCCGTCTTTGTTGGAATCACGCGTCTGCGTCTCGACCAGCGTCGCCGGAGCGATGCGCGTCAATCATCCGCCCCGGCTTTGCCATCGAGCTTTGCAAAGTACTTCGATGCGACGCTCCACGCGCTCGATTCGGCGGTATTGCGGGCTTCGGCCTCGCGCGCGGCGAGGTACGTCGCGGCGTCGGCGCGCTTCTTCGCTTTGAGACAGCGCGCGAGAAGGATGGCTGCGGCTTCGCGCGCGACGAGGGCGATGTCGCCCTCCGCCGAGAAGCGATGGTCACGAATGACGCGTTCGAGCTCCTGCATGACGGCGGCGCTCGCGCGCGCGGGATCGACACGCTTTCTCGCATCGAGCCACGCGCGCGCGTTCTTGCACGCAGCGAGGTCGACGTCAGAGGTTCCCTCGGGCGCAGATCGTTCGAGCGGCGCCGCGTTGCGGAACGCGCTCGCGATCTCGTCCATCTCGCGTCGTGCCATCACGACCCGCGTGAGCTTCGGTTTGCCGCGCGCGCTCGGCGGCGCCTTCTTCTCCGCGTCGAGGATCGCATCGATGCCGTCGAGCGGATCCTCGCGCGGGACCACCTTTCCGTCGATGAGGAGACGACCTTCGGGAAACCGCATTTCGAGATCGTCACGCGAGTCGAGCAATTGCCCGCCGCTCAGAAACGCGACGGGCTCGAACCCCATCTCGCGCGCGACGAGATCGCGAATGTCGCGATGCGTCCAATCGTCCTTCTTGAGGCGCGCGTCGATCGCCACCGCGCTGCGCGCCGAGAGGAGCGTTCGCGTGACGAACCCGCTGCGATCGAACTTCGACACGCGCTCGACCTCGCTGCTCGCCTTCAGCCGACCGACGCACGCGCCCTTCTCGTGCACCTCGAGCACGAACCCGTGATCGCCCGCAAAATCGTACGTGATCCAGAGAAACCGATCGGACGCGACGAACGCGTCATGCTGCGGCGACGCGAGCACGGTGAACCCGTGTTGATTCTGCAGCACGAGCCCAGTCGCGCGCTCCCGCTCCACGAACGCCGCCACGACGTCCACGTCTTCACGCAAGAGGAGATACCGGCTGAATTCACTCATCGATGACGACGTCGTAGCAGGCTCCCAACCGTCAACTCAGAGAGAGTGTTTACGCTTAACATTAGTGAGTCCGCATTTCCGGACCTTCTTCGTTGAACAGCCGGGCAAAGGTTACCGCATCTGATCCGAACGAACGGCTCCTAGAGCTCAGTGGGTTGCGTCGGAAATCAGGCCCTGATTAATCGCACTCTGGACTATGCCAGTCGGCGTTCCAGCATGACCTATCGCGATCGTCAGTTCCGTCCGGGCGCGAGTGAACACGAGATACATTTCACGCAGTGACTGCTGCTCTACCGCGGCCGCCAGAGGCTCGTTACCCATGACGCGCGGTGGTACGACTCCTTGCTCTAACCCTACGCATACGACGGCATCGAACTCCTGACCGCCTATCGCATCGGGCTTCGCCATGACTATAATTGGGTGCGTCGGGCCTGGTAGGACTTCGCCGCGGCCTTCGAGGACTCGGAGCCCTTCCTTTAGTCGAGTCAGCTCATCCCGAAGAGAGTTCCAGTACCGATCCGCAAAACAAGCAACACACACCTGACGAATATTGCGAGAACGCATTTCGCGAACGATCTGTGCCGCTAGTTCGGCCGCGCTTCGCTCCTCCGAACGAACAACTGCAGGTTTCGGCGTATCCGCGGACATACCCGTGACACTTGACGTGTCGCGAGTAAAATCCGGGAATTCACTGCCAAATAAGTCCGTCGTATGTTGAATCGTAAAAAAAGCTAGTTTCAGAATTGACGCGGAGCTTCGATGAACAGCATGAAGTGTTTGGTTACTTAGATCATCGACTCCCAACGTCCCCAAACCAGCCGACGTAAGGCTGCGAGTCTGCTGCGCCTGATCCAGGGCAAGGGCGATCGGCACGTAAGGCTTCCGCAACGTCATCATTGGGAACAGGCGCTTCTCATTTTCGTTGAATAATTGCGCTTCGTCGACGAACACATAGTCGTAGCCTTCGCTGCGGCGCCGAAGCTCCCACAGGGGAGTCCGAAAGCGCCCAAGCAACGAAAGCGCAAGATCGTCAGCATCGAGCAGACCGTCCTGTTCGCTAATCTCCTCATTATATCTTAAGAAAATGCTCCAAACGAGGGCTCGCTCACTTGGCGACATGAGTCCGTGCAAGCGGCTAAGGCGACGCTCCGCCTCAACGTACTGTCGGCTGTCAGTAGATGGCAGCATCCCTTGCCCCTTGATGGCGATTGAAATTTCATCGGCAACAAGCCCCACGAACAGCGAATGAAGTTCGGGCTCATTCGATAGCTGGGAAAGCAGAGCGCTTTCATCCACTTGGTCACGGTGACTGCTGAACACTGTCCCTGTCGCGCGTTCAACGACGCCGCGCTGATATCGCTTGGATGCATCAGCATCCGCATCAATCAATTGCAGGTCAGTCACACCTAACTGCTCCTTCGCGTAGTCGAACAGGGTCAGCACGTCTAAGCCACGTATGGCGGATCGCGCGAGATAGGCCTCCGCACCGAGCTCGACGAATCGCGCACGCACTTTGTCGCGCATCGCGGAATTGTGCGCAATGTAGACAATGCGACAGCCTTGGTCACTTTCCGCGGCGCGCCGGAGTTGCCGAATGGCGAGAAGCATCATCAGCAGCGTTTTGCCCGACCCAGCAGCACCGACAATGCGTATGGGTTGTCGCTCGATGATGCTGCTGTTCAACACTTGTAATTGCGTCGGCGTCAGACCGTTCGCGGTATTGCACCAGTCATCGTACGTCCATCCCATTGTCTTGTAGATGTCGTTACCGGCGGGCGCGTCGAGAGGCGGAAACGACACGGGCTCATCGCCCAGTGTTTCGGTAGTGAGCGGGGCATCCGCGAGCGCCTCACTTACGCGTAACGAGAAGTGTTCAAGCGTTGGTCGCTCCGTGATCTCTGCCAAGAGGGCATTTGCATCCCCAAGAAGCGAGCGCAGAACCGGCAGTTCCTGAGCTGCTGCGGCGCGGAATGCGGCATCCTCCCAGGCCGGTCCAATAACGAGCACTCCGCGCACGATCGATGCGAGGTCCGTTTCGACGTATGCAACTCGGTGTTCGTCATATGCAGCACCCCGGCCCGCAATACACGTCGAAACACCAGCGAATTCGCTGCGGCGCTTCCAACTCGAATCGAGAAGCATGCTTTGTAAACGCCGATCCGTAATTTGAAGTGCGCGATTGAAAACTTCCGTCTGTATTTCCTCTTTCTCCAAAAGGCCATACTTGCCGGTGAGTTTGATAGCGCCCCAAGATTCGGCGCCGGTTCCACCGAGATAATCGACGTTCCACAGAGCGATGAACCGGCCACTTCGGCCCGCTGAAACGCGAACTGGGCCAAAGCTGACTACGCCGCGTTTGAGAGCATCAAAAACACTTAGAGAAGTCAAATCGTGCGCCAATGCGGTCGCAGCTCTATGTTTTGATATGAGCCATGAGATTGTCGCTTGGGGAATCAGTATATAATTCATGGGATCGTCGTCTTCGGGTCGGCGATGTCCTTCGCAAGTCTTGTCACGATGCGTTCGCTAAAGTCAGATGCCCCAACGCGGCCATAGAGCGCAGTGTACCGCGCCAGCAAATCGACCAAGAAATGACCCTTCAATCGCGCTACCCGAAGTGGTCGATGCGCAAAGAACTTTGCGGACGGCAGTGCTCCATACGCCTGTAGTGTTTGTGGCCAGGTTTCCTCGGGCGCCTCTCCGGCGAGCTCAAGCACGTCCAAGGGGGCCGTTAGCGGATATCTAAACATGGCGACCGAATGCCCACGAAAGGTATCGCCGGGGATATCTGTTATTGCCCAGCTGTTCCGCCCCGGTAGGAAATAACAATCGGACCTCAACGAGTTCCGGACTAACTTCTCACATCGTTCGACGAAGACCTTTGGTCCGAAGAGCGTGCGGAGTTTTTGCAGGTCCGCGTTGTGGCTTGCCGGCGATGTAATTGTTCTGATTGCGTCGAGACCAGCGTTGACGCGTTCTCGTAAGTTATTCTTGTCCTTGGCATCCGTGACGGCGCGCTCGATAGTGCCCAGTTCGTTTTCGCTCGGGAATCGCGAAAGCGGGGGAGCCGACTCGAGCAACTGATTGAGGTACTGCTGCGTAGTCGCCCTCACGTCACTGAGAACTGAAATCGTCGCGTACCAGGACTCGACTGCGACAACCGGCAGGTAGGTGATCGTGTCGCTCTTGTTGTTCTGTAGGTCGCAGGCAGGCGTTATTACGATCCCCGCCGTGGTCTCCGTCTTGAGGACACCGTAAGACGGCAACATGCACCAGATATCTCCGGGCCAGTGACCTTCCTCGGGAAGATGATCGTAGTAGTCGTCGGGGGTCGCGGATGTCGCCACAGTCCGGTCATCGCCCGCAACGTAACTGCCGTCAAGCGTTGCAACGGAAAGCCCCCGGACACCTCACGGCGCCCGAGGGCTTTTATCGTTTACTTCCTAATCAGTAATTCTGACTGGAATCTGTCAGAAATCCCCGTGGCCGTGGCCAGCATGCCCACCGGCTGCCGGCTTCTCGTCCTTCGGGCGCTCCGCGACGAGGCACTCCGTCGTGAGCATCAAGCTCGCAACGCTGGCCGCGTTTTGGAGGGCGGTGCGGACGACCTTCACCGGATCAATCACGCCCATCTTGAGCAGATTGCCGTATTGGTCGGTCGCGGCGTTGTAGCCGAAGTCGTCTTTGCCTTCTTTGACCTTGTTGACGACGATCGAGCCTTCGAGACCCGCGTTGCCGACGATCTGACGGAGGGGCTCCTCGATCGCGCGGCGGATGATGTTGACGCCGAACTTCTGCTCCTCGTCGACTTTGAGCTCGTCGAGGGCGTGCTGCGCGCGGATGAGCGCGACGCCGCCGCCGGGGACGATGCCTTCTTCGACGGCCGCGCGCGTGGCGTGGAGCGCGTCTTCGACGCGGGCCTTCTTCTCCTTCATCTCGGTCTCGGTCGCAGCGCCGACCTTGACCACCGCGACGCCGCCCACGAGCTTGGCGAGGCGCTCTTGGAGCTTCTCGCGATCGTAGTCCGACGTGGTCGTCTCGATCTGCTTGCGGATCTCTTCGATGCGGCCCGTGATGAGCTTCTTCTCACCAGCGCCGTCGACGAGGGTCGTGTTGTCTTTGTCGAGCGTGACGCGCTTGGCCTTGCCGAGATCGCTGATGGTGACGTTCTCGAGCTTGAGACCGAGCTCCTCGGCGATGACTTGGCCGCCGGTGAGCACCGCGATGTCCTTGAGCATCTCCTTGCGACGATCGCCGAAGCCAGGGGCCTTGGCGGCGGCGCAGTGGAGCGTGCCACGGAGCTTGTTGACGACGAGCGTCGCGAGAGCCTCGCCCTCGATGTCCTCGGCGATGATGAGCAGCGGCTTCTGGCTGCGCGCAATCGCCTCGAGCACCGGGAGGAGATCCTTCATGTTCGAGATCTTCTTCTCGGAGATGAGGATGTACGCGTCCTCGAGCACGGTCTCCATGCGCTCCGGATCGGTGACGAAGTACGGCGAGAGGTAGCCGCGGTCGAACTGCATGCCTTCGACCACGTCCAGCGTCGTCTCCGCGGTCTTCGACTCTTCGACCGTGATGACGCCTTCTTTGCCGACCTTCTGCATCGCCTCGGCGAGCTTGCCGCCGATTTCACGATCGCCGTTGGCCGAGATGGTGCCGACGTTTTCGATCTCTTTCGGATCCTTCGTCTGCTTGGCCATCTTCTTGAGGTTCTCGACGAGCGTCTCGACCGCCTTGTCGATGCCGCGCTTGATCTCCATCGGGTTGTGGCCCGCCGCGACGAGCTTCGAGCCCTCGCGGTAGATCGCCTGCGCGAGCACGGTCGCGGTGGTCGTGCCGTCGCCGGCGACGTCGCTCGTCTTCGAAGCGACTTCCTTGACCATCTGCGCGCCCATGTTCTCGAAACGGTTGTCGAGCTCGATCTCCTTGGCGACGGTGACGCCGTCCTTGGTGACCGTCGGCGAGCCGAAGCTCTTCTCGATGACGACGTTGCGGCCTTTCGGGCCGAGGGTGACTTTGACCGCATCGGCGAGCGCGTTGACGCCCGCGAGAATGAGGTTACGTGCGGATTCGGTGTAAACGATTTCTTTGGCTGACATTTGCTGGAACTCCTTGGCACCCCGGACTGAAGTCCGGGGCATGAAAGATTTGGCGAGCCTGATGGCTGCCGAGTCGCGGGCCGGCACCGGACTGAAGTCCGGCGCCTCGCGACGTTGTGGTTACTTGGTAACAACTCCGAGGATGTCGTCCTCGCGCAAAATCAGGCGCTCTTCGCCGTCGATCTTCACTTCGGTGCCCGAGTATTTGCCGAAGAGGATCTTGTCGCCGACTTTGACGTCGAGCGGGTGGACCTTGCCGTCGTCGAGCAGCTTGCCGTTGCCGACCGCGATGACCTCGCCCTCGATGGGCTTCTCTTTCGCGGTGTCCGGGATGATGATGCCGCCCTTAGTCTTCTCTTCCTCTTTGACGCGCTTGACGATCACGCGATCGTGAAGGGGACGAATGCTGGCCATGTGTGAATCTCCTTGATGAATTTGTCGTTGCTAGCACTCGACAGTAGCGAGTGCCAAAGCGTGCGGCGCGCAAGATAAGCTGGCGCAACGCCCCGTCAAGCCCGCACGTTCGAGCTGGCAGCCAACCAGCTGGGCTGCCAATAGCTAAACCCGCACGTTTGTTGCATTTTTGTCTGGCCGAAGCTATGCCTTGAAATAGGCCCATGAGCATCGTGGCGGCCGATTCCATCGCGAGCTTCTTCGACGACGTGGTCGAGGACGCTCTCAAAGCGCGCCGAGTCGAGGCGTCGGAGAACGCCCATCGTTATCTGGTGGGCGTCTTGGCCGAGCCTCATGTCGAGGCCATCGGGCGGCCTTTGGCGCTTTCCCTTCAGGAGGCGCTCGTCACGAGCGAGCCCGCCGAGCGGTTCAAGCGGCTGCGCGAGCTGGGCGACGCTGTCCTTTATGGAAGCGGGTTCTTCGCCGATCACTTCGCGGCCCGCGGCCTCGAGACGCGATACGTGTCGACGATTGGCGCGCGCGCCTATGTCTCGGCTGGTGCAATGTTGCGCGGCGATTCGACCGGGCTCTTCGACGAGCTCGCCGAGCGCTTCGAACAATTTGCCTCGGTCCTCGCCGACGTCGCCGATCGCACGCTCGCGCAGCAGCCGGGCGCGAAGAACCTGCTCAAGCTCTACGAAAAGTGGCTGAAGACGGGCAGCGAGGCGGTGGCCGAGGCGCTCGTCGAGCAGGGGATTTTTCCGACCCGGCCGACGAAGGGAGTGCAGTGAGCGGTCCGTCGCTGCGCGGGTTCGGCGTCGATCTGATTGCGTGCAGAGTGCAAGAGTCGATCGAGCGCTTCTACGACTTGGAGCGCGTCGCCGACGTGGCCGACTACATCGTTCGGGGCGAGCGGGAGCAATTGCTCGTGCGGCACGCCGATGACGGCGTCGAGCTTCGCCTCGAGCTGCCGGACGACGACGTCGTTCAAATCATCGAGGGCGTGAGCCACTTCGTTTATGTCGCGACGCGCGCGTCGCAAGATCGTGCGGCGACTGCGCTCGAAATGGAGATGCAGGCCGAGGTCGACAAGTGGTTATTGCTCGCGGGCGAGATCGAATCGCTCGACGTGGAGCGAAGCGCGGAGTTGCGTAATCGACTGTTCGAGAATGTCGAATACGCGCACGGCGCCGAGAGCGAGCTCGGCGAGCGTTACCGCGTCGCCAATCGCACCGCCCTGAGATTTTTGCGAAGGCTCGAACGAACGCACGTCGCGAATCGAAGATTCGCGGAGCTCCGCCGGGAGCTGCATGAGTTCTTCCGGAGCGGTCAGGAAGAGAAGCTGCGACTCGCTCAGTGAGGGCAGTGGCTTCTTGGGGAGTTATTTAGGCTGGTTTTGGGCCGGCGTCGGACACGCGGACAGCGGACGATCGGGCCGTCAGTCGGAGAGTCGGGGCAGTCGCACAGTCGGGAAGTCGGACGGGCTGGCAAGCGGACAGCCGGACAGTCTGCAAGTAGGACAGTCTGGAAGTCGGGCAGTCTGGAAGTCGGGCAGTCTGACAGGCGGACAGGCGGGCAGGCGGGCAGGCGGACAGTCGGGCACGGTCGGACAGATGCAGAGCATTTTGGGCTACCTGGGGCTGAAGCCCCAGGCAGCAGTGAGATCAGCGGCACGTCTCGGAGCTTTTGGCAGCGCGTCGAGAGAGGTGCGGTAAGCCCGCCTGCGGCGGGCTCGGAGTCGCAACTTGGTTTGGGCGCGGTCGATGGGCAGCGTGATCGATGTCGTCGTGCATGTCGTGTGGTCGACGCGATTTCGGAGGCCGACGATTGCGGTAGCGCGCGATGCGCAGCTGGCACGGTCTGTTGCGGAAGCCGGACGCAGTGTCGGCTGTGAGGTTCTCGCGGTGGGGAACGCGAGCGATCACGTTCATGCGGTCGTTCAGCTGGGCGCGACGATCGCGCTTGCGACACTCGCGCAGCGAATCAAAGGCACTACTTCGCACGCGATGCATGTTGCGTGGCAAAGACACTACTGGGCGGAGTCAGTCAGCCCGATCGAGGTCGACCCACTACTCGACTATGTCCGCGCCCAGCGCGCGCGACACGACAACTCGCATCCCGACGAACGCTGGCAATTCGCATCACCGCTCTGAGCCCGCCGAAGGCGGGCTTCCCGCACCGCTCTCGAGGCGCCAGCAAATCTCCAAAGAGCGCCGTTGATCTCACTGCTGCCTGGGGCTTCAGCCCCAGGTAGCCCAAATTCTATCGAGGCTTCACCAACTTCAGGACGAACCGATCCTCGGTTCCACGTTTGTCCCCCGCGGCCCGCGGGCTCGAGCTCCAGTCACGCGCGTCGGCTGGGTTCCGTAGGAAGTCCGCCGAGCGTTCGAGCGTGAAGCCGGCTTTTTCGACTTCGGATTTCACAGTCGCTTCGTCGATGCGATGGAGCGTTTGCGCGTCTTTCGTTCCGTCGCCGGGTTTCGCGCTCGAGTCGACGATGACGTAGGCGCCGCCGGGTTTGAGCGCGTCGAAGACGGCTTTGTTCATCTTGTCGCGGTCGGCGCCGATCCAAACGGTGTCGTGATAAAAAATGAAGAAGCTCACGAGGTCGAGGTTCGTCGCGTCGGGCGGGAGCGGGGAGTCGAACGAGCGATCGACGCGGATGACGTTCTTGTCGGCGGGGCGCGCGAGACGCGCGGCGATCATCGGGCCGAGGAATTTCTCGACGAGGGTCGGGTCGTTTTGCGCCCACACTTTTCCCGTTGGGCCGACGGCTCGCGCGAGGAGCTCGGTCGTGTAGCCGCCGCCTGCGCCGAGATCGGCGACGCGCATGCCGGGGCGAACGCCCATGAACGCGAGGAGCTCGGCGGGATGTCGATGCGCGTCGAGCGCGCGATCATCCTCGGTGCGATCCGTAGCGGCGACGATCGCGGCGTAGTCGGGCGCCGCCGAGGTCGAGGCAGTCGTGGTTTGCGGGACGGTGCGCGCGCCGCCGCACGCGAGGAGTAGAACGCAGAAAGAGAAGCGCTTCATGCGCGACACCTTCGCACGTCACGGCGCGAGGCGGTAGCACGCGACGACGCTGTCGAACGTGATCGATTGCTCGACGACGCAGGCGCGCGTTTCGTTCGCGTCGAACGCGGCCGCTTGCGACGTGCAGCCGTCGCAGAGGAGCGTGCGCCCGAACGTACCGAAGCGGACCGACGCGCCCGATGCGTCGAGCATCGTGACGAACGATTGCTTCGGAGACAGTGCGCCGATGACGAACGCGCCGCCGGACGAGAGCGCGCGCACGAAAGTCGGCGTCGCTTCGGTCGCGCCGAGCACCGATGCGAGCCCCGCTTGGCCCCACGTCGAGTCCAGCACGCCGCTCGGAAGCACGCGTGCGATCGCGAGCGTGTCGAGACCGACGAGCGCGCGCCCGCTCGCGTCGACGTCGAACGGCGTCGGCTGGATCATCCCGAGGGCAGCTGGAAGGCCCACAAAACCGGCGTTTCCGTATGTTGGGTCGGGTGCGATCGCGCTCGACGACGCGACGAAGCGCGCGAGCCCGGTCGGCCCTCGGCCGAACGCGACGACGGCGCCCGGACCGTTCGGCTGCAGCGCGGCGAGCGAGAACGAAACGTCTCGCGAGAGCGGGCTCGCAGTTCCGTCGAGACGCTCGAGCTCGGACGCGGTCGCCGCGAACACGTCGTCGCCGTCCCACGCGAGCGCGATGGGCGCGTCGGCCAGCGGCATCGTGCCGAGAAGATTTCCGTCCGCGTCGATGGTGACGACCTCGGCGTCGCTCGCGCGCTCGAGCGACATCGCGACGCGGTCATCCGGCGCGAACGCGACCGCTTCGACTTTCGTGATGGTGCTGTCTTGAGGCGTGATCTCGACGATCCCGTTCGCGCCGAAATTCGGATCGATCGTCCCGTTCGCGAGAAGTCGAAGGAGCACCGGGAAAACCTCGGGGCCGCCGCCGTTGTTCGAATAGCCCGCGAGCATCCATCGCCCGCTCTGCTGACGCGTCATGCCGAGGAACGTGATGCCGAGACCGACGACCTGGAGGTGTGCCTGCCCTCCTTGACCGAAGCTCGTGTCGAGCGATCCGACGACGTCGCTCACCGAGAGCGTGCCGGCCGCGGAGGGTAGCGCGATCGCGCCCGACGTCGCGCTGACGGCGAAGGCGATCTCGGCGTCGGGCGCGTCCGGCGCCGCGGTCACGGTGATCGTCTGCGTCAGCGGGTCGCCGAGTTTCCAGTCGACTTCGCTCGCGCTGAGACCGCTCGGGAGCCCGTCGATTTCGACGTGCACCGTCGAGAGACCGAAGACCTCGAGCGTGAACGGAATCGCCACCGACTCCCCGCGCACGACCGTCACCGAGGGCTGAAGCAGCGTCAACGAGCCGGGCTCGGCGGCGTCGAACGGCTCGGGTGCGGAGCTGCCGCACGCGGCGAGAAGCGCGGCGAGCGCGAGGCGTTTCACGCGAGAAAATTAGCACGGTATGATGGCCCGCCGATGACTTCCGCGATGCCCAACGTGCGCGCGAGCGCGATCCTCGCGCGCTTGCGATGGGTCGAAGAGCATCACGGCAAAGAAGCGAAACGCGCGATCTTGATGTCGCTCCCTCCGACGCAGGCGAGCGCGATCATGGCCGCGGTCAATCCGAACATCTGGGTGTCGTTCGGCGCGTTCGTCGCGCTCTGCGAGGCGATCGATCGAACCTACGGCGCCGGCGATCTCGCGATGTGCCGAATGCTCGGCCGCTACGCCGCCGAGGTGAACCTGCCGACGATTTATCGAATCTTCTACAAGCTCGGAAGCTTCCGCTACATCATCTCGAAAGCGAGCGCCGTCTGGACGACGCACTACGACTCCGGTCACGCGTCGACGCGCGACATCCCCGGCGGCGTCGCGTTCATCGTCGAAGGATTCGCGACACCGCACCGCGCGCACTGCCTCTCCGTTTTGGGTTGGATGGAGCAGTCCGCCGAAATCAGCGGCGCAAAAGTGATCGAGGCGCGCGAAGTGCGCTGTCGTCTGAGTGGCGACACGTCGTGCGAGTTCCACCTTCGGTACACGTGAGGCCGACCGTAGGGCCGAATGTACGCGCCTATCCTTCCTAAATACGCGTAACTACTAGACAGCGCCTCAAGTATGAGCAGAATACTACGTTCGAGGCGTATTTGCCTCCAGGAGGTTGCCATGCTGAGCGGGCGAACTCTCTTAAGTGGTGTTGTCGGCTTACTTCTCATCGGTTGCTCGCAAGGAAGCGAGGACGTTCAAACCAGCACCGACGCGCTCCACAAAGGCGGGAGTGATCAAGTGATCACCGTCGATCATTTCGTGAGCGTGTCGAACGGCGTGACGCTTCACGTCGTCGAGAAATACACCGACGGCTGCGGCCATCGGCCCAACCATCGCGCGCTCTTGATGCTCTCCGGCACGCTCGTGAGCAGCACCGAGTTCAATTTACCCGATCCGTACAACGCGCTCGATCGCGCGGCGCGCGCGGGATATTACGCATACGCCGTCGACTACGAGGGATACGGCGAGAGCACGCTCCCGGCGGACGGAAAGATCGTGACGGCGCCTCGCCTTCTCGGCGAGATGGGAAGCGTCATCGAGTGGATTCGTCACACACGGCACGTGTCGCGCGTCGACTTGCTCGGATCGAGCTTGGGATCGTCGCTCGCCGTCGAGCTCGGCGGTCCGAATAGTCCGATCAATCATCATCACGTGGGTAAGCTCGTGCTCACGTCGGTCGTTTACAAGAACGTGACGCCGGCTTTCCAAGCAGCGTTCTTCAGCCCGCAGTTCGAGCAATTGCTCCTCACGATTCCGGGCGGCTACATCCAGACGACGCCGGACGCGTACGCGCCGATCGTTCTATTCGCAGATCAGGCAGCAGCGGACGACGTCGACGCCGAGGTGCCGGGCGTTTATGCCGTCGGTCCCACGCTCGCAGGTTTTACTTTGCCGATTTATCCCGCGCAAGACGGGCGCTCGCCCGCCATGCAGTTTTGGGGCGATGAAGATCCGATTACTCCGTTCTCGGATCTCCAGCAGTTCCAAAGCGAGTATGGTGGAGATGCGTCCTATACCGTCTTGAGCGGCTCCGGGCACATTCCGTTTTATGGGCCGGCGAAGGACACGTTCTGGAACGACTCGTTTGCATTTCTGGAACACGGCGGAGATTGCTGGGGTGGGGACTGCGGTGACACCGACTACGATTCTGGATCGTGCGGTGTAGACTCGAATGCGCCCGACCAAAGCAACGTGCAGAATGCCAAACAAAGTTGTCTCGCCTGGTAAAGTAAAAAAAGAGAGCGGCGAGCACGCCCTCACGAGCGCCGTCCACGCCGTCGCGCAACCGCGCGCGACGCGCGTGGTCGACGTTTTCGTGCGTCTGCTCGAAGGGCTCGGGGTCACCCACGCCTTCGGCTGCACGGGCGGGACCATCGCGCTCTTCTGCGAAGCGCTCGCGCAGAGCAACGTTCAAGTCGCTCAGTGTCGGCACGAGTCGGGCGCCGCGTTTGCGGCCGCGGAAGCTTTTTTCGCGACCGGCCACGTGACCGTCGTCTTCACCACGAGTGGACCGAGCATTCTCAACGCGCTCAACGGATTGATGGCGGCCCGCACCGAAGGCGCGAAGGTCATTCTAGTTTCGGGATCGACGCCACCGAGACAGCGCGGGCGTGGAGCTTTTCAGGAGACGAGCACTCGGACTTTGCCGCGATCGGTCTTCACCAAAGGATCGATATTCGATTATGCGATCGATCTCGTCGATCCCGAGGATCTCGACGAAGCGGCGCGCGCGCTCGAGGAGGGGCTTGCGGGGAAATCCGGATTCGTCGCGCACGTGGCGTTGCCTAGCTCCGTTCAAGGGCATCCGTTCGAGCCGCGCGCCGCGGTCGCGGGCTCGCATTCGCGCACGACCCTACGAGGCGAGGACGCGGCGGCGCTCGCGGCCACGTTGCGAAGCGAGCCGTTCGGAATTTGGGTTGGATTCGGCGCGCGCGAGGACGCGGATTTGGTCCGAGCGTTCGCGGAGCGCGCCGGCGCGCCGGTGATCGCATCGCCGCGCGGACGCGGCATCATGCCGGAGAATCATCCGCTGTTCGTCGGCGTGACCGGGTTGGCGAGCCCCAGCGACTGCGGTCATGCGGTCGCAGCTCGTCGCCTGAAGCGAATGGTCGTGCTCGGCAGTCGGCTCGGTGAATTCACGTCGCTCTGGGACGAGCGGCTCGTGCCCGAGGGGGGCATCGTTCAAGTCGACGTCGACGCCGAAGTGCCGCGCGCGTTTCCGCAGCGGCCGCGTCTGTTGATTCGTGCAGAGATTCGCGACTTCTTGACGGCGATGCTCGAGCATTGGGGATCGCCGGTAGCAGCGGCGCCGCACCTCGCGAGCACGTTCGGCGAGACGCCTCCGGCCTCGTGCCGGCCCGGACCGGTGCGTCCGCAGTTGCTCATGGCGACGTTGCAGCGCGTCGTCGTGGAGGCCGGCGCGCGTCTTTTGGTGGATTGCGGAAATTGTTTTGCTTGGGCCAATACGCATTTGCGATTCAACGCTCCGCGATATCGCGTTTCGCTCGGCTGGGGCTCGATGGGGCAGGCGACCGCTGGCGTGATTGGCGCGGCGATGACGTCCACCGACCGCTGCGTCGCGCTCGTCGGCGATGGCGCGATGCTGATGCAAAACGAGCTCAGCACGGCGGTGAAATACGGAGTGCCCGCGGTGTGGGTCGTCCTCAACGACGCGCAATATGGAATGATCGAACAAGGAATGCGCGCCGGGCATCTCGAGCCGGTCGAGACGCAGATCCCTCGTGTCGATTTCGTGGCGCTCGCCGAGAGCGTCGGCGCGCGAGGCATCTCCGTTCGGGAGGAGCGCGAGGTGGACGCGGCGCTGCGCGCGGCGATGTCGGCGACCGGACCGTTCGTCGTCGACGTGCACATCAGCCGTGACGAGCTCGCACCGATTCGCAGTCGCGTGGCCGCACTCGAGACGCAAGGCGTGGGTAAGATCGATGAATAAAGCGGGTATTCGGGCAATCGCGGTTCGTTATCCCGCGCAAGTGCGGACGAACGACTACTTCCGAGAAAAGTTTCCGGACGTCGTCGCCGGCGCGGAGCAGAAGTCGCTCGGAAAAATCTGGCAGAAGCCTTCCCAAAACGCGCGCGACGCCGACGACTTCGACAGCGCCGCCGAGCCGTACATGAACGATCCGTTTCGCGGAACGGTGCGACGGCGAATCCTCGCGCTGGGCGAGCGCACGACCGATCTCGAAGCCGAAGCGGTGAAGAGCGCGGTCGCCGCCGCGGGCCTCGGGCTCGAAGACGTGGACCTCACGATCTGTTCGGCGCTCACGTCGGACAGCGTCGGGGTCGGCAACGGCGCGCACCTCGCGGCGAAGCTCGGGTTGCGTGGCGCCGTGTGGAATCTCGAAACGGCGTGCTCGAGCTCGGCCGTCGCGCTCCAGGTCGCGGCGTCGTTCGTGCGGTCCGGCGAGTATCGGCGCGTGATGGTCGTGGCGTCATGCAGTTACTCGCGCGAGGTCGAAAACACCGACACGCTCGCGTGGTTCGTGGGCGACGGCGCAGCCGCGATCCTCGTCACCGACGAAGACGCCAGCGGCGAAATCCTTTCGACTGCGACCATTCACACCGCCGAGACGTGCAACGCGTTCAGCTACGACTTGGAGAATCGCGACGGCAAGCCGCGCGTCACGATGCATTGGCACGCCGACAAAGCGAGCGTCATCCGCGAGACGTCCGAGCCGTATTTGCGGCGCTGCTGCAACGAAGCGCTTCGAAAAGCAGGCAAGAAAATCGAGGACATCGATTGCCTGCTCGTGAACACGCCGACGGCTTGGTACGCGAAATTTTGCGCGGCAGCGCTCGGTTTCGATTACGCGCGGACGGAGGACACGTATCCGCTGTACGCGAATTGCGGGCCCGTCCTCTTGCCGTCGAACATGTATCGCGCGGCCAAGCGCGGGCTCTTGAAGCCCGGTGCGCTCGTCCTCACCTACACGATCGGAAGCACCTCGTCCGCGAGCTCGTCGGTGATGCGCTGGGGCGACGCCGCGCTCGGCCCGGACCCCGAGAGTTGATTCGCGCTGCCCGTTGCGCGAGACTCGGCGAGGGAGCACGCGATTGTCCTACGTAACGACCTTCGTCTCACCGATTTTTTTCGTCCGATGGACCGCGCCTTCGGCGGACGAGCTCCCGGACGTGACCGCGGAGTATTTGGAGCACCGGCGGCGGCTCGCGCGGCCGCTCGCGTACGTCGCCATCGTGCCCGAGGATTGCGCGGTTCCCGACGACGTCACGCGACGCATGATGGTCGTCGAGCGCGACAAGGTCCTGCCGGAATGCCTCACGATGCACATCGTGATGGAGGGCGGCGGCTTCAAGCACGCGATCTTGCGCAACGCGATGGCCGCGATGCAGCTGGTCGTGGGCTCGCGCGACAAGAAAGTCGTCATCGGGCGAAGGCTCGAGGAAGCGCTGGCCGCGATCGCCAAGGTCGTCCCCGAGGACATGAAATTCGACGTTCGCTCCGTGATGGCGAAGACTCTCTCGCACGGAGTCGCCACGCCGAGCACGGCGAAGCTCGGCTCCGCCTGATTGGTCATGCCGTTCTTTCAAACACCGCCCGAGCTCGGAAACACGTTCGACGACGACCGCATGCTGCGGAGCTACCTCGCGCGGAAGCTCCCGGGCGACGCGCGCGCGGCGATCGAGCGTGAGCTTCGCGAGGTCGGCGCGATTGCGGGCGGGCCGCTCTACAAACGTTCGCTCGAGGAAGGGCGCGACGAGCCGAAGCTCGTGCCGTGGGACGCGTGGGGACATCGCGTCGATCGCATCGAGGTCTCGTCGCTCTGGCGCGAGGCGCAAAAAATCGCGGCCGAGCGCGGCGTCGTCGGCGCGGCGTACGAGCGCAAGTACGGCGAGCATTCGCGCGTGCTCCAATTTTCGCTCGTGTATTTGCTCGAGCCGTCGTGGCACGTCTACTCGTGCCCGCTCGCGATGACCGACGGCGCCGGGCGAACGCTGCTCGCGTCGGGGAACACGGCGCTCATCGAACGCGCGCTGCCGCGTCTCACGTCGCGCGATCCGGCGAAGTCGTGGACGAGCGGTCAGTGGATGACCGAGCGCACCGGCGGCTCCGACGTCGCGATCTCGGAGACCATCGCGAAGGCGGACGGCGACAAGTTTCGTTTGTACGGTACCAAATGGTTTTCGTCGGCGACGACCTCGCAAATGGCGATCACGCTCGCGCGGCCCGAGGGCAATCCGCCCGGCGGCAGCGGGCTCGCGCTCTTTTATTTGGAAGTTCGCAATGACGACGGCTCGCCGAACGGCGTCTTCGTCAATCGCCTGAAGGACAAGCTCGGCACGCGCATGGTGCCGACCGCGGAGCTCACGCTCGATGGCGCGCTGGCGACGCCGATCGTCGGCACGCGCGACGGCATCAAGCACATCACGCCGATGCTGACGACGACGCGAACGTGGAACGCGGTCTGCGCGGCCTCGGGCATGCACCGCGCGATGACGCTCGCCGCCGACTACGCGAAGAAGCGCGTCGCATTCGGCGCGCCGCTCGTCGACAAGCCGCTCCACGTCGACACGCTCGGATGGGCGACCGCCGAGACCTGGGGCGCGTTCCTCCTCGCGTATCGCGCCGTCGAGCTCATCGGAAAAGAAGAGTCGCGCACGCTGACCGAAGACGAAGCGCAGCTCCTCCGTCTCGTCGTCCCGATCGCGAAGCTCACGACCGGAAAGCAAGGCGTCGCGGTTTCGAGCGAAGCGCTCGAGTCGTTCGGCGGCGCCGGGTACATCGAGGACACCGGGCTTCCGCGCATGCTCCGCGACGCTCAGGTGCTGCCGATTTGGGAGGGCACGACGAACGTGCTCTCGCTCGACGTCTTGCGTGTGCTCGCGCGCGGGGGCTCGCTCGAGCCGCTGATTCGCGAGGTCGCCCGATGCGTGCAGAATACAACTGATGCGTCGCTCCGTACCGCTGCCGAGACGGCGTCGCGCGCGCTCGCGCACGCGGGCGAGTGGGTGATGACGCACGCCGGCGACAAGTCGGCGGTCGAGCAGGGCGCGCGCCGCTTCGCGCTCACGTTGGGCCGCGCGATCGAGCTCGCGCTCTTGTGCGAGCACGCGCAGTGGGCGCTCGACCACGAGAAAGACGCGCGCTTCGCCGCCGCCGCGCGCCTCTTCGCGAAGACGCCGATCGACTTGATTCAGGACGTCGCCCTCGACGACGCGCGCGCGCTGCTCTCCTAAATATGGATGTGCGCCGAGCGCATCATCTGGTTCGAAAAGCTGAATGCGGCGTTGATGATGCTCATCGCGGTGCCGGTGCCTCCGAGCACGGCGCCCGCGATCGCGAGGCCTCGGCCGCCCTGCCTGCCTTGGCTGCGGTTGATCTGGCTCATCGCGACGAGCCCCATGACGAGCGCGCCGACCGACAGCGGGATGCCGAGCACGACACAGCAGCACCCGGGAAATAGCCCGACGATGCCGGTGACGAGCGACGCGATCGCGAGGCCGTTGTTGGCCGGCTGCATCGGCGGCATGCCGCCCGGGTAGCCGGGGTTCATCGGGTTCGGCGGAATCGGCGCGCCCGGCGGGGGACCGTATCCGAACGGCGGCGGCGAAAATCCGGGCGGCGGTCCGTAGTTGTTGTTCATGGCGACGTCAGGGCGCTGTACCCGATCAGGATGACCCAGAGGACAGTCGGCACGAGCGCGACGATTCCGGTGATGAGCCCGGCGAGCGCCATGCCGTTGCCGCGGAGCGCGCCGTTCGATTGTTTGATTTGCGACATCGCGAAGAGGCCCGTCGGAATGGAGACGGCCGAGAGGATGAACGCGAGCGGCGCCGCGAGGAAAACGAGAAAGCAGCAAACCCAACTGCCGAGCCCGCACACGAGCGCGCAGATGCCCGTGACGAGCGACACGACGGCCAGCGCGTTGGTTTTTTGCTGCGGGCCCGTCGGCGGCGGCGGCCCATAGCCGTACGGCGACGGAGAATATCCTCCGGGAGGCCCGTAGCCTGGAGGCGGCCCGTATCCACCCCCGCCCGGCGGACCGTAGCCCGCGGAATATCGGATGTCGTTCATGTCTCCCGCCGCCTTCCAGCCTAGCTTCGAGCTTCCCACGGCGCGAGCCGTTTCATGCTGCTACGTTTCGCGCGTGCCGAAGCTTCCGGAAAGTCGGCCTCTTCGCGCCGCGCTCGTGCTCGCCGTCTGGGCGCTCACGCCGCTCTCGGTGCTCGCGGGCAATCAAAAGTGCACGATCGCGGCGACGCTCCACAGACCGTGTCCCGGGTGCGGCCTCACGCGCGCGACGCTCTTGATGATGCACGGTCACGTGCGCGACTCGCTCGCGATGCACCCGCTCGCCGTGCCGATCATCGCGTGCTGGGCGCTCTTCGCGTTCGCGACGCTCCGCGCGACGTGGCGCGACGGCGTGCCGTGGACGTTTTACAAAGAGCGCTTCGGCAAAGCGGTCGTCATCGCGACGAGCGTGGCGTACGTGGCGCTCGTCGTTTTGTGGGCGCTGCGCGAGCACGGCATGTTCGGCGGGCGAGTGCCCGTGACCTGAAGTAGCCTGCTCGTCATGAAAGTCGACGTCAGCGTGACGGTGCGAGGAAAGGAAGTTTTGGCAGCGGACGTTCCGGACAGAACGCTCAGCGCCGCGCTCAAGAAGATGGGCGACGACGTCGGCAAGGCGCTCTCGGCCGTGAAGTGCCCCGAGCACAAGACGACCGCGACGAACGTGCGCGTGCACGTGAACGCCGCGGGCGAGGGGGACCTGCGCTACGACTCGTGCTGCGACAAGCTCGCCGCCGCGATCACGAAGGTGATGGGCTGAGCGTGGAGTGGAAGCCTTTCTACGAGGCCGAGCGTGCTCGCCTCGGGAAGGGCGCGCTGTGCGCGATGCTCGAGCGCGCGCCGCGCCTCGAGGGACGCGCGGTGATTTTTCCGCACACGCGCCTCGAGGTGACCGGCGATCAAGTCGCGGCGGCGGTGCGCTTCGCGGTCGAGAGCGGCTCGGAAGAAGTGCTCGCGATCGGCGTCTTGCACAAGACGATGGCCGAGGAGTTTTCGCTCGACGCGTTCGACGCGCTGCTCGCGCTCTCGAAGAAACCGGCGCTGCGCGTGCATCGGCGATTTCCGGTCGCCGCGGACGAGTCGCTCGACGAGCTCGCTCGCCGCATGCCGATCGTCGCGACGTGCGATCCGCTTCATCAGGGCGTCGGCTACGGCGACTCGCCGGACGTTGCGCGCGCCGCCGCCGATTCACATGACTTCGCGCGCGCTTCGATCGAAACGCAACTGCGGGCGCTCGCGGCGCACGACTTCGACGCGTTCGCCGCCGAGTGCGCACGCGTTCGCTCCGACTTCAAACGCTCCGGTCCGGTCTTCGCGCGCGCGCTCGGCCGTGGATTTTCGTTCGAAGTGCGCGCCCTCGAGCTCGTCGACTACGCGCACGCTCTCGGAGCTCCGTCGCCGACTTGGGTCGCGGGCGCCTTGATCGCGATCCAGTGATTTTGGGCTGCCTGGGACTGAAGTCCCAGGCAGCATGAAGATCAACGACGCGGCGAGGAGAGTTTGCCGCGCAGCGCTGCGCGTGGCGGCAAGCCCGCCTGCGGCGGGCTCAGCAGACGCGATGGATCCTTTCTCTGAGCCCGCCGAACGGCGGGCTTGTCGCGTCGTTCTCCACGACGCCGCCACATCACCTGGCGCACCGTTGATCTCTTCGCCTGCCTGGGGCTTCAGCCCCAGGCGGCCCAAATCATTCACTGAGGAGGAAACGCGAGCGCGACGTACTGCGGCGTGCCGGGACCGACCGGGCCCCACTCTTGGACCCAGCCTTGAACGGTGTGGACCCACGTCGTCGGGTGCGCGACGAGGGTCGCGGTGCCGCACGTCGAGCAGCGCGTTTGAAAGCGCTCGGTCGCAACGACGCCGTACGGCGTGCCCGGGGATACCTGCGATCCCTTCGTCTGATAAATGCGGAAGACGAGCTGCCACGACTGCTGCCGGCACGCGCCGCACTGAAACGGATACGAGCCGACGCGATGCTCCCAGGTCGAAAGCTGCTCGGACGCGAGGAGGAAGTACAGCATCCGGCTTCAGTGTAGCGATTTGCGTCGCGGGCGCGGCGCCAAATTTCGCGTATGTTGCTGACCCATGGCCGCCAAGAAAAAGAAGAAGAAGACTCCAGTCGCGAAGAAGAAGCCGACGGCGCCGAAGAAGCCGGCTCCGAAAAAGAAGAAGGCGACGCCGAAAGCGAAAGCAAAAACGAAAGCGAAGCCGAAAGCGAAGGCGCCGAAGAAGAAGGCGGTGCAGCGGCGCGATCGGCCAGGTCACATCGATCCGAAATACGCCAAGCAGCTTCGCGATCAGAGCACCGGGGGCACGAAGAAGGACTCGCGGCGCGGGGCGTTCAAGGTGAAAAACGACGACCTTGCCGAAGAGCTCGGCGGAGAGGTCGTCGGCAAAGCGACGACCGGCGAGGACGAAGGCGAGGACGTCGCCAACGAGACGTTCGTGGAAGAGGTGGGCGGGCCGTTCGTCGTCACGACCGGAGGCGAAGAGTTCGCCGACGGCACGGACGAGTCGAATCCCGAGGACGCCGAGGCCGAGCCGTTTCCGCGGACGTAGCAAGTCGTCCAGCGCCGAGCTTGAAAACGGGGGTGAGGCAGTTTAGTAACTCAGTCATGAGTTACGACACGAAGGCCCAGAAATCCAGGCCTGAGCTGCCGAGCGGGGCGGCGCTCAGCACGCTCGTGCTCGAGCCGATCGACGACGACGAGAAGGTCGTCGATCCGGCAGCCGAGACTCAGCCCGAGCTGCCGGATTCGGACGATTGATCAGTTGACCGGCACGAGGCAGCGACCGTTCGTGCACGGGATGCCGTTGCAGCAGTCGCTCGCGGTGGTGCAGAGCTGGCCGTAGGCCGAGCACCCGCCGTCGGGCGTGCCTGCATCGACCGTGTTTGGTTGGCAGCTGCCGCTCGTCTGGCCGCCTTGGATGTAGCAGTGGCCGCCGGGGCAGCAGTCGGAGTCGCTCGTGCAGACGCCGGTGACCGGCACGCACGACGCTGAGTAGCACGTGAAGCCGCCGTCGCCGTCCGGAACGCACGGGTTCAGGTTGCAGCAGTCGGCGCTCGACGAGCACTGACCCGCGGTCGGCGTGCAGCCCGCGTCGCCGGCGAAGCTGCAGCGCGGAACGCCGAGGTTGTCCTGTTTGCAGGTGTCGTCTTGCTGCACGTTGCCCGAGCAGCAGTTGTCGGTCGCGTTGCATTGGTTGGTCTGCAACCGGCAGATGTCGCCGTTCGGTTTGCAGCCGCTCGGGTTCGAGCAGACGCCGACCGGGTCGTTGGGGTTCGCCTTGTTGCAGACGCCGGGGGGCGAAGGCGGCTGGTTGTTGAGCGGCAAGCCGCCGCAGCAGTCGGTGTCCTTCGTGCAGATGTCACCCACCGGGTGACAGCCGCTCGCCGGCTGGCAGATGAGGACTTGCGTCGGGCCCCACGGCGCGCAGTCGCGGCTGCAGCAAGCGCCGCCGCAAGCCGGGAGACCGCTGTCCATGAAGCCCGCGTCGCCGCCGTTCTGCGTGCTTCCGCAGACGACGCCGTCGATCGCCGAGCATTGCGCGCCCGTTTGCGCCGGCTGGCCGCACGTGCCGAAGCTCTTTCCTTGCGCGATCGTGCAGAGGCCGCCGCAGCAGTCGGTGCCCTTCTGGCAGATGTCGCCGACTTGACCGCAGTACGAAGGCTGCGCGCAGACGTTGTTCTGGCAGAACTGCGAGCAGCAGTCGCCGGGCGCGCTGCAGCTGTTGCCGAGCGTCTTGCAGCTGTTGTTCAGCGCAGCGCACTTTCCGTTGGTGCAGGTGCCGCTGCAGCATTGGCCGTCGCTCGAGCACGTTTGGGTGTCGCTCGTGCACGTCGGCGGCTGACACGATCCGCTCGTGCAGGTGCCGGTGCAGCAGTCGCCGCCCGACTTGCACGCTGTGCCGAGGTTGCCGCAGCTGCCGCCGTCGGGGCCGCAGTTGGTCCAGCATGCACCGTCGCTGCCGCCGCCGTCGTTGCCGGTGATCACGTCGCCGACTGTGCCGTCGGACCCGCCGTCGCTCTGACCGTTGTCGTCACCGCATGCGCCGGCCATCGTGGCGCCGAAGGCCAACACGATCAAAGCAATGAACAGACGGATCTTCATGACGGGTCTTGCAGCAAGCATCCTGCCAAGTGGAAATCAGGGAAAAATAGCCTCCGCGCGTGGTCGTCGAGCTGACCGCTCGGCGCTTCTGTGGTCGGCGGGCTGACCGTTCAGAAGCCGGGCGTGGTCGCGACCGGCTTCGGGTGCGCGGAGGGTTTCGTCGTTCGCGCGGCGCTCGGCTGGGGCGCGGCGTCGCGTGTCGTGCCGGTGAGAACGCTCGGCGGGATGGCCGCTTCGAGCGACTTGGGCGAAGCGACGGATTTTTTTGGAGCCGCGACGCGCGTCAGCACGAGGCCGAGCGCGATCGCGGCGATGGCGGCCAGCGCGATCGCGATCGGCCACACGCGACGCGACGTTCGTGCGTGGGCTGCGTCGCGGACCGCGACGAGCGACGTGTCGACGCGCGGCAGCGGCGGCGGCTCGTCGCGAAGGAGCGACGCAAGCGACGACTCGTCGCGGCCGACGGCGTTCGCGAGCGCGGTCGCCATCGCGTTTGCGCTCGGGTGACGCGCGTACGGCTGCTTCGCGAGCGCCTTTTGAACGACGAGCCACAGGCGCGGCGGGATGCGCTCGTGCGCGTCGACGACTTGCTCGAGGACGTTGCGGAGCGCGCTCGCGGCGTCTTCGCCCGCGAAAGGTGACTCGCCGGTGATGGCTTCGTAGAGGAGCGTGCCGACTGAAAAGAGATCGCTGCGGCCGTCGAGCTTTTGGCCGCGCGCTTGCTCGGGCGAGACGTAGCGCGAGGTGCCGAGGATGTGGCCGTCCATCGTGCGCACGGTCGACGCGTCCGATTTGGCGACGCCGAAGTCGAGGAGCTTCGGCGTGACGCGGCCGTCGGGCTCGGTCGCGAGAAACACGTTGCCCGGCTTGACGTCGCGATGCACGACGCCCGCGGCGTGCGCGTGATCGAGCGCGTTCAAGATCGGCACGGCGATGGCGACGGCGACTTCGGGATCGATCACGGCGCTTTGCGCGAGGCGCTCCTTGAGCGTTCGACCGACGAGGAGCTCCATCACGAGCGCGAGCGCGCCGTCTTTTTCCTCCACCAAATCGAAGACGCGCACGATGCTCGGGTGCGTGAGGAGCGCCGAGACGCGGGCCTCGGTGCGAAAGCGTTCGACGGCGTCGTCGTCGGGATGCGCGGACGGCTCGAGGATTTTCACCGCGACTCGTTCGCCGGTCTCGACGTTGGTCGCGCGGTAGACGTCGCCCATCCCGCCGGAGGCGATCTTCTGTTCGAGCCGAAAACGGCCGCCGATGACGCGCACCGGCGGATTATCCCACAAAAACGAGGTTACTCGCCGTCGTCCCAGCTCGTGCCGTAGAGGCCGCGCTTCTTCAGGAGATCGCGCAGGTGGTGACGGGCGACGTCGGCGTCGCGGGCGGCGCGCGAGAGGTTGCCGCTCGAGCGTTTCATGAGCGCGGCGAGGTAGGCCGATTCGAATCGCTCGAGCGCGCGGGCTTTCGCGTCGGCGAATTTGCCGCTGAGGTCCATCGCGGTGCGCTCGTCGCGCGTGCCGCGGAAGCCGTCGCCTTCGCCGGCGACGTCGGCGCGACGGATGACGTCGCGGTCGGCGAGCGCGGCCGCACGCGCGAGGACGTTGCGGAGCTCGCGCGCGTTGCCCGGCCAAGGTTGCAGCCGGAGATGCTCCAGCGCGGCCGGCTCGAGCGTGAGGCGACGGTCGGGGACGATCGTCTCGAGGAGCTTCTTGCAGAGCACCTCGATGTCGTCCGGCCGATCGCGCAGCGCGGGGAGTCGGAGCCGAATTTGTCCGAGACGAAAGAAGAGGTCCTCGCGGAAGTGGTCGGCTTCGATTTCGTGGCGGAGATCGCGGTGCGTCGCGGCGATGACGCGCACGTCGACTTTGACCGCAGCGTGGTGGCCGACGCGTACGACCTCGTGGCGCTCGAGCACGCGGAGGAATTTGCTCTGGAGGGCCATCGGCAGCTCGCCGATTTCGTCGATGAAGACGGTGCCGCCGTTGGCTGCTTCGAAGAAGCCGGCGCGTCGCTCGGTCGCGCCGGTGAATGCGCCTTTTTCGTAGCCGAAGAGGAGCGCCTCGGCGAGCGTCTCGGGGAGCGACGTCGCGTCGATGACGACGAAGGGCTCTTTCGCGCGGGGCGACGCGGCGTGAATCGCGCGGGCGACTTCTTCCTTGCCGGTGCCGGTCTCGCCTTGCACGAGGACGCTGAGCGTCTTGGGTGCGATGCGCTCGAGCGTCGCGAAGAGCTCGCGCATCGAGACCGAGACGCCGACGAGCTCGCCGAACGAAGTGCGATCGCTGACGGTCGCGGGCGTCGCGCCGTCGTCAACGTCGAAGCGGAGCGTGGTCGCGCCGACGACGATCTCGGCGCCGGGCGCGAGGACCGCGTCGACGATGCGGTGGCCGCCGAGCCAGGTGCCGTTGGTGCTGCCGGCGTCGCGCACGTGCACGCGCTCGCCGTCGCGCGTGAGCTCGAGGTGGACGCCGCTCACGCCCGGATCGGCCAGGACCAAATCGTTCGTCTCGTGGCGACCGACGGTCGCGAGCGACTGCTGCATCGCGAATGCGGCGCCGACGCTCGGACCTTGGGTCGCCGTGACGCGCGGCACGCCGCGCGCCGCCGGCATCTTCACGCTCGCCATCGCTTCGGTGGCGGACTCGGGTTCCATGGCTCGCAGGGTACGGCGCTCGGAGCGCGTACGGCCATGCTAAAATCGTTTTCGTCGATGAACCACCGGGGCCGCAGCCTCGCCGCTCTGGGCTTTCTTCTCTTCTGGGCGTGCTCCGCTCGGGCGCAAACGCCCGAGCTCGACCAGGCGCGCGCGACATTTTCGGAAGCGCTCGCCGACGAGGAGGCGGGCCGAGATGACGTCGCGCTCGAGAAATTTCAGCGCGTCGCGGCGGTGCGCGACACGGCGCAGGTCGAGTATCGGATCGCGACTTGTCTCGAGGCGCTCGGACGGCGGCGCGCTGCGCTCCACGCGTACGATCGCGCGTCGCGTCTCGGGCGCGCCGACGCGCAAAACGCGGACGTCGCTTCGGCCGCGAGCGCGCGCGCGGCGGCGCTCGGCGTCGAGATGGGGACGCTCGCGATCGTCGTGCGCGGGGGTGACGCGCCGGACGTTCGGGTCGACGGCGAGGCCATCGCCCCGACCGAGCTCGACGCCGTCGTGCTCGACCCGGGCGACCACGTCGTCGACGTGAGCGCGCCGCACGACAAGCCGGCTCACGCGAACGTCACCATCGCGCGCGGCGCCAAGCTGCGGCTGACCGTCGATCTCGTGCGCGAAGCGGTGCCGCCCTCGCTCACGCCGGAGCCGATGACGCCGTCCTACAAGCGACGAAACGTCGGAATCGTCGCGATCGCCGTGGGCGCCGCGTTCGCGGCGAGCGCGGGCATCGCGCTCTTCGTGCGAAACGACCTCATCGACTCGATCCACACGATTTGTCCGAACGACGTGTGCCCCGCGGCGTCGCACGACGACGTCGAGAGCAAGCGCGCGCTCGCGAATCAGCTCGCGCCGGTCGCGGCGATCTTCGGCGCGATCGCGCTCGTCCCGGTCGTGGTCGGCATCGTCCTCGTCGCGCTGGGGCCGCAGCGCGTGCTACTTGGCGCGGCGCCGCTCGCGGGTGGCGGCGCGTTCTTCGTGCGAGGTGCTTTTTGAAGGTCGCGATTTTTTTCCTCGCGCTCGCGGCATGCCAAGCGGTGCCCGACGTCAGCTACGAAGGCACGCTCGACGGAGGCAACACGTGCCCGGATCAAGTGCCGCCTTACGCGACGATGTGCTGCGGGCCGATCCCGTGTTTCGGCGACTCGTGCGTCGCGAGCTGCGACGACTGCGTCGCGCGGTGCACGCTCGACACGCTCTGCTGCCCGAACGCGCAGTTTCGCGCGACGTGCAAGCCGAGCCTCGCCTGTCAGTGATCATTCGGTCTGTGCGAGAGCCTCGCGCAGCCGAAAGACGCGCGCGTGATCCTCGACCGCCCCGAGGAAGCTCTTGCGGAGCTCGGGATCGCGAAGCTTGTTCGCTTCTTCGAGCAGCTGGACGGCGAGCGACGAGACGAGCTTGGCGCCCTCGATGCTCTCGGCGCTCGCGATGAGCGCGCTCGCGAGGGCGACCTTCGCGACGCGCGGTTCCTCGACGTCGCCACCGCGCTCGGCGGCCTTCTTCTCGGCTTCGCGCGCCGCGGCGAGCGCTTCGGCGATGCGCCCGCGCGCGAGGAGCGCGAACGTGAGACCCGCGGCGGCGAGCGGCGCCAGCGTCGGAATGCTCGCCGCTTCTTCGCGCGCGAGGCGCATCTCGGCTTCGGCCTCTTCGAGCTTGCCGCGCGCGATGAGAATGCGACCGAGGTAGTAACGCGACGCCATCGCGAGGCGCTTGTCGCCTTGATCGGCGTACGCGCGCACGGCTTCGCGCTCGTGTTTTTCGGCGCGATCGACGTCGCCGCGTTGCGCGAGCGTCGGGCCCAGGTTGTGATGCGCGAGGGCGGCGAGCGCGCGAAGGCCGGCGCGTTCGGCGAGCGCGAGACCTTCGCCGAGCTCGGCTTCCGCGCGCGCCCACTGGCCGAGGAGCATCATCGTGTATCCGGCGTTGATGCGCGTCATGCATGCGTTTCGCACGTCGCCGGCGCGCGCGAGGCTCGCCGCGCCCGAGACGCCGAAGTCGAGCGCGTCCTCGAGATCGCCTCGCGCGACGGCGTCGGTCGCGAGCGCGCCGAGCACCATGCCGACGGCGCGCTCGTCTTTGCACGATGGAATCGCGTCGGAGAGCGCGCGCACGAGGCGCCGCGCGACCTCGGGGCTCGCGTGGTAGCGGAGCAGCATCGACGCCGTGCGGGCGCCGGCTGCGACCACGGTGCCCGAGACGTCGCCGCCTTCGATCAAGATGCAGAGGAGCGTCGCGAACGCCGCGGTGGGCGCGAGGTTGCCGAGGAGCGCCGACGACATCGCTTCGTTCACTTTCGCCGAGAGCCAGAGCGTGCTGCCCTCGGGCAGAAGCTTCGCGGCGCGCGCCGAGCACTCGCAAACTTTTTGGTGCTCGCCGCGCCAGCGATGCGCTTCGGCGCTCACGAAGAGGAGGCGGCCGAGCGTTTCGCCTTCCGCGCCGCACGCGCGCGCGCGCTCGAGCCGTGTGAGCGCGCCTTCGAGGTCGGTGCCTTCGAGCGACTGCTCGGCCGCGGTGACCCAGTGCGCGCACGCTTCGGCGGGATTTCCAGCGCGTTCGAAGTGCGTCGCGAGCGCGACGGCGCTCTTCGAGCCGCGCGCGGTGAGCCAGGCGGCCGCGAGCGCATGCGCCAGCTTCTTGTCGCCTTCGGTGAGCGACGCGTACGACGCCTCGCGCAAGAGCATCTGCCGAAATCGGAGGCGCTGCGGGTCGGCCGGATCGCGCTCGAGAATTTCTTCGCGCACGAGGTTTTCGATTTGCGCGGCGCGCTCTTTCGGATCGAGGTCGACGAGCAGCGCGGCGAGACCGCCGTCGTCGACGTCGTCGCCGAGCACCGCCGCAGCGCGGAGCACGCGTCGCTGTTCGGACGGCACGCTCTCGAGGCGGGCCTGCGCGCTCGCGAGCACCGTCTCGGGCAGCTCGCCTGCGCGTCCGTGCGCGACCGCGCGCGCGAGCTCTTCGAGCAAGAACGGATTGCCGCCGGCTTGTTGCGCTAGGCGATCGATCGTGACTTGCTCGGCGTTCGGAAGGAGCTCGCGAAGAAGCCGCGTGCTCGCGCGCGCGCCGAGCGGCGCGAGCTGCACGTGCGTCGCGCCGAAGGTGCGCTGCGTCAAGAGATCCGGAAAGACGGACGCGATCTCCGGCCGGCCGGTGACGACGAGGGCGACGCGAGTCGACGAGAGCGCGCGGAGCGTCGCGAGCGCGAGGGTCACGCTCGGCCGGTCGCCCCACTGCATGTCCTCGAGCACGATGACGACAGGGCGCGCGCGACCTTCGGCTTCGAGAAAATCCTGCCACGCGGCGCGGAGCGCGTCGCCCATCGCCATCGCGTCGGCGCGTACGGCGTGGATGCGCGAGCCTTCGACCTCTTCGAACGGCGCGCCGGCGAGCTGCGCGAGGAACGGCGCGACCCGCGCGGCCGCGTTCTCGTCGAGGCTCACGCGCAAACGCGTGGTGACCCGCGCGCGGCGTTCGCCGGGCGGCGTGTCGGGCCGAACGCCGAGCTCGCGTCGGAGCGCGCTCGAGAGCGCTCCGAACGGCGCGCCGGGTTGCGACACGTCGCCGCCGCCGAAGAGCCAGAGCGCGCGCGCGTCGCGAAGCCGTTCGGCGAGCTCGATCTTGAGCCGCGATTTTCCCATGCCCGCTTCGCCCGTGACGACCGCGAGCCGCGGCGAGCTTTCGTCCTTCATCTCCGAGAGGACCGCGACGAGGGCGTCGAGCTCGCGCTCGCGTCCGACGAACGGCGTCGCGCGCCCGAGGAGCGAGCG
Source organism: Polyangiaceae bacterium (assembly GCA_036488725.1). Lineage (GTDB taxonomy): Bacteria > Myxococcota_A > Polyangia > Polyangiales > Polyangiaceae > DASXHD01. The sequence goes on from DASXHD010000028.1 coordinate 30,564, forward strand.
CACGTTTTCGGAGTCGAGCTCGCCGAGGAGCACCGAGCCGTGGCCGTCGCTCGTCGTGAGGAACCGCGCCTCGACGAGGTTGGTCGTCAGCGCGTCGACGCGTATGCCGGCGGTCGGCGGCGGCGCATCGAGCAGCGCGCACGCGCGATCGACGACCTCGCCGAACGGGATCGCGCCGGTGATCTCTCCGCGGCCTGTCGCGATCGAAATCCTGAGCGGGCCCGTCACGAGCGTCTGCAAACGAAGCGCGGCCCGCGCAGCGCGCGCCGCTTGGTCGACGGCGGCGCTTCCCTCGAACACGACGACGAGCGACCCGTCGAGCAACACCTCGGCGCCCGAGCCGAGCGTCGCCGCCACGTCGCGGAGGCCGCGATCGACGGGGACCTGCCGCGGCGCGGGCTCCGGATCGTCCACGAGCGTCGCGTCCTTCGGCGGCGCTTCGCCACGTCGCGCGACGAGGAGCGCGAGGAGCTTTCGCTCGCGCGTGCCCAAGAGGCCGCTCTTCGTTTTCGGTCGTGCCTTTTCTTCGGTCGAGACGTCGAGCCGATCGAGATCGCGCACGACCTCGATCGCCGACCCGTAGCGCGACTCTCTGGCCTTCGCGAGCATGCGATCGACGGCGTGCTCGAGCGCGGCGGGCACGTCGGCGCGCGCCGCTCGAATGCGCGGCGGCTCTTCGAGGAGAACCTTCGCGAGGATCGCCATCGGCGAATCGCCGTCGAACGCTCGCCGCCCCGAGAGACACTCGTAAGCGACGCAGCCGAGCGCGAACACGTCGGCGCGCGCGTCGATGTTCGGCTCCCCGCGCGCTTGCTCCGGCGCCATGTACCCGGGCGTGCCCAAGACGCCTCCGGGGATCGTGAGCAGCTGCGCCCCCGCGCGCGCGATGCCGAAGTCGATGAGCCGTGGCGCCGCCGGATCGCCGCCGAGCAAAATCACGTTCGCCGGTTTCACGTCGCGATGGACGATGCCGGCCGCATGCGCCGCCGCGAGCGCCGCTGCGAGGTGTCTCGTCAGCGCGATCGATTCTCCGAGCGAGAGCGGCGTGCGCTCGAGGCGCGCGTGCAGATCCTCGCCTTCGAGCCACTCCATCGCGAGCCACGGCTCGTGGCTGTCGAGCAGGCCGTGCGCCACGTAACGCACGACGTTCGGGTGCGCGATGGTCGAGAGCATCTCGGCCTCGCGGAGGAACCTTTCGCGGTTCGCCGACGTCGCACGCGGCGCGACCTTCACCGCGGCGAGTTGCCCAGTCGTGCGGTCGCGGCAGCGATAAACGACGCCAAGGCCGCCGCTACCCGCGACACGCTCGATGTCGAACCGCCCGGCAATCTGCGTCAGCACCTCGGCACATGATAGCTCGCCGCGTCGACTCGTTCGCAGCTGAAGCGCCTTCTTCGATTGCGGCCCGCTGGCCTCAACGCATAGAGTGGCCGACTTCCATCAGGAGAAACCATGGACATCCTCACGGCGCTCGATCGCAACGCCGACTACTCGAAAACGCAGCTTCAGTTCATCTTCGGCGCATGGGTGCTCAGTGGGCTGTTCGAAAAAAAGAAGAAGATCTCGATCGCCGACGGTGACGTCGCCGAAGACGACTACGACAAGCGGTCGATCTATTCGCTCCTCTACGCGCTCTATCGCTCGACCGGATCGGTGAAGAGCGAAACGGGTGAGCGCTACGAGTTCACGTTCAACACCTGGGGCTACGCGTGGCCCGAGTCGTGGGGCGAGTGCCCGACGCGCAAAGACGATCCGCAGCGCTACGGAAAAAACGCATACACCGGCCTCTTCCAGTTCGACGCGGTGAAGCGATATCTCGCCGATCGCAAAGGCAAGGTCCACGTCGTCGAGATGGGTTGCGGCACCGGCGCGGGCGCGCATCACATCTGCAACCACGTTTTGCCCAATTGCACGTACGAAGCGGTCGACATGCAAGAAGCTGCGATTCGCACGTGCCGTCGCAAGTTCGTGCCCGAGCTCGGCGGCCGCCTCAAAGCGACTTGCTGCGACGCGACGCGCTTGCCGATCGAAGACGGCGTCGCCGACTTCATCGTCGTCAACGAGACGCACGTCACCGAAATGGCCGGCCAGGTCACCGAAGAAGACGAGCGCTTCTTCCAGACCGCCAAGCGCTTGCTCAAGCCGGGCGGCTTCATCGTCTGGGGCAACGCGATCCCGACTTCGACGTGGAAGCCGTGTCTCGATTACCTCGAGTCGATCGGCATGAAGGTCGGCGAGGTGCGCGACGTCACCAAAGAAGCGGTGCGCGCGCGCGACGAGGACAAGGCGCGTATCGAGTGTTACTTCGACCAGTGCAAGGACATCTGGCTCGGCTTCCGCATCCCGGTGCTCGGGTCGCAGAAGCTCGTCGAGGCCGAGCGCGCGCTGAAGAATTTCGCGCGCCATCCGGGCACGCGGCTCTACGAAAACATGGTCGACGGCACCGACAGCTACAAAGTCGCGATGATTCAGAAGCCGGGGTGATTCGCCGGCGAACCACCCGCGCCGCCGAGGCTTAAGAGCCTATTAAGAGGTGTTTCGGCGGCGCGCACCGCATCGTGATCGCACGAGGTGGACGCGATGAAGCTCGGTGCGATTTTCGGTGCGGTGGCGATCGGGGCTCTTGTCGTCGGGTGCGGCGGCGGCGACGGAACGGGCAGCGCGAGCGACGCGCTGGCGACGGTCTGCGCGCAAGGCGGCACGGTCGAGGGAATCGACGTGTCGGAGTTTCAGGGCGGCATCGACTGGGCCGCGGTCCGCGCGTCGGGCCGCGTCTTCGGCATCGCGCGCGTGTCCGACGGCACGCAGCATCTCGATCCGACGTTCGCGTCGAACTACGCCGCGATGAAAGCGCAAGGCATGGTGCGCGGCGCGTATCAGTTCTTCCGCGCGAGCGAGGATCCGATCGCGCAAGCCGACTTGCTGCTCGCGCACGTCGGCGCGCTCGGGCAGGGCGACTTGCCTCCGATGCTCGACGTCGAGGTGACCGACGGCCAGACGAACGCGACGATCGACGCGAACATCGCGACGTGGGTCGCGCACATCAAGGCTGCGACGGGGCGCGACCCGCTCGTCTACACCGGCCCGTATTTTTGGGGCGAAATCGGCGGGCCGTCGGCCGGCGGGACGACGCTCGTCGTCGCCGACTGGGGTCCGAGCTGCCCGCTCGTTCCGTCGGCGTGGTCGCGCTGGTCGTTCTGGCAATACGCCGACAACGGTCATGTCTCGGGCATCGGCGGTCTCGTCGATCTCGATCGTTTCGACGGAAGCGAAGCCGAGCTCCGCGCGCTCACGGGCGGCGGCGCGAGCGAGTCGGACGTGCCGAGCCCGTCGGACTACGTCGGCATCGCGTCGACCGCCGACGGTGACGGCTACTGGGTTGCGAAGGGTGACGGTGGGATGTTCAGCTTCGGCGACGCGCAGTGCTACGGCTCGGCGGGCAACGTTCACTTGAACATGCCGACCGTGGGCGTCGCGACGACGTCGGACGAAAAAGGTTATTGGATGGCCGGGGCCGACGGCGGCATGTTCACGTTCGGCGACGCGCCGTTTCTCGGATCGATGGGCGGGCAAAAGCTGAACGGTCCGGTCGTCGGCATCGCCGGAACCAAGACCGGATACTGGATGGTCGCCGACGACGGCGGCGTCTTCGGATTCGGAAACGCATTCTACGGCTCGATGGGCGGCAAAAAATTGAACGCGCCCGTGTCGGGCATCGCGGCGACGCCCAGCGGCAAAGGCTATTGGCTCGTCGCGAAAGACGGCGGCGTGTTCGCGTTCGGCGACGCCGCGTTCTACGGCTCGATGGGCGGCCAAAAACTGAACGCGCCGGTCGTCGGCATCGCGCCGAGCGTGAGTGGTCACGGTTATTGGCTCGTCGCATCCGACGGCGGCATGTTCAGCTTCGGCGACGCGCCTTTCTACGGCTCGATGGGCGGCAAAGCGCTGAACGCGCCGATCACCGGCATGGCTCCGCGCCCGCAAGGCGACGGCTACTGGCTCGTCGCGAAGGACGGCGGCGTGTTCGCGTTCGGCGCCGCGGCGTACCACGGCCGGCCGTGATTCAATGAACGACGGCGGCCTCGTGATGCGCGGCGCGCGCGCCGAGCTCGGGGCCCCGCGGGAGCTCGACCCAGAACGTGCAGCCTTCGCCGACGATCGACTTCACGCCGACGCGTCCGTGATGAGCGTCGGCGACGCGCTTGACCGTCGCGAGCCCGAGGCCGATGCCGCCTTTGCTCGAGCCGTGGCCGCGGACGTACGGCTCGAAGACGCGCGGCTCGAGATCGGGCGGCAATCCGGGCCCCGTGTCTTGCACCTCGATGCGGATCGCGCCGCGCGTCTCGCACGCGCGAATGTCGATCCGTCGCGTCACGCCTTCGCCGATGTACTTGATGGCGTTGCGCGCGAGGTTCGAGACGACGCTCGTGAGCACGCCCGGGTTGCACCCGACCTTGTGCCAGACGTCGACGCTCACGTGGAGCTCGGCGCCGGACGCCTGCGCTTCTTCGCGGAGATCGCGCTCGAGGTCGGCGATGGTCGCTTCGACGTCTGCCTCGGCGCCTTCGCCCGGCTCGGCTCCCGCGACCGCGAAAGCGAGGAGACCGTTGACGAGCCGGCCGATCCGTTTGATCGCCGCGTTGCCGCGCTCGGCGATCTGCGCGCGCATCTCGTCGGTCATCTCGGGAGCGGTCGAGGTCTTGAGGGCGAGGGCGACCGTGCCGAGCGGGCTCAAGATGTCGTGCGCGACGCGGCCGGCGAATTGCTCGAGCTCGGTCGCGCGCGCCTCGACCAATCGGCGGCGCTCCTCGGCGAACGCGGCGCGCTGCGCGAGCATGCGACGAAGCGCGCTCGCGCCGAAGATCGTGATGGCCGCGCAGATGGCAGCGAGGCCGAACGCGATGTACATCGCGCGTCGCTGAACGCGCGCGATCGACAGCGCGAGCGCGTGCGACTGCTCGGCGTTGAGCTCGATGTCGCGCGTGATCGCCGCCCCGAGCGCGTCGCCCTCGGCCGAGAGCGTGCTCAGCTCGGCGTCGGCGGTGTCGAAATCACCTCGGTCGACTGCGGCGAGCGTCCGGTCGACGTCGTCGTTGAAGAGGTCCTTCGTCCGGAGAATGTCGCCCCAGAGCGCCTGTTCCGTCGGGTCCGCCGGCAAGACGAGGTAGGCGGCGATGGACTCGTTCATCGCGTCGCGCGAGACCGAGATGCTCCGGAGCGGAACCGAGCCGCCGCGCCTGGAGTAGTCGAGGTCGTCCCGCAGCAGCACTTCGAGGTGACGCATTTCGTCGCGCGCCGACGCGAGGTGCTCGATGCTCGGCGTGGTGCCGTCGGCGATCTCGAGCGACGTGCGCCCGATCGACATGAGCTGCCACTGCGTCACGAGCATCGCCGCGACGAAGCTCGCGAGCACCACGCCGAACACGACGAGTAGCTGAATGCCCCATTCTCCGCGCGGATGTCTGCCCAGCGTCGCCACGTGCCGTGAACACGCGCGAGCGCCGTCTTGTTCCAAATTGGTTTCAGCTCAAACCAATGAAATCGCGAGACGTTCGAGCACGGATCGTGCGGTCTCGATGTCCCGCTTCGGAATGCGCGCGAGCGCGGCGCGGACGTCGGCCTCGACGGTGCCGGTGCGCTGATCGGCGATGCGTTTGCCCGCGGGCGTCAGCACGAGCACGACGGCGCGGCGGTCGTCGGCGTTCGGCTGCCTCCGCACGAGCTTCGCGCGCTCGAGGCTGCGCAGGATGACGGTGACCGTGCTCTTGTGGAAGTAGAGGATGCGCGCGAGCTCGCTCGGCGAAATCTTCGGCCGGAAGGACAGAACGCGTAGAACCAGCCGTTGCGGCCCTGTGACGCCGGTCGTCGCCTTCATCCGCTTCGAGTGCGATTGCAAGCGGTGATCGAGCGCCCAAACCGTCTGCAAAAACACGATGGTAGGGTCCGAAAGGGAGCGGGGCATTCCGGCAGAGTCGCAGCACGCTTGACTCGTTGCAACTCAAACCATATGACCAGCGCATGAAATACGCGCTCGCCCTCGCCGTACTGCTCGTCGCCTGCGGCAACTCGAAACCCGCGGCACCTCCGCCCGAGACGCCCGCGCAGCCGCAGCCGCAGGCCTCTCACGGTCCGGTCGAGCAAAAACAGGTGAGCAGCAACGTGAACTTGAGCAGCGACATTCTGGCTGCGTGCAAGATCGAGTTCTCGAATCCCGGCGAGGCGCCAAAGTTCGACTACGACAGCACGAAGCTCGCGCCCGACGACGAGCACGTGCTCGCGCAGGTAGCGACCTGCTTGACGACCGGCCCGCTCAAGGGGCGCGCGGTGCAGCTCGTCGGACGCGCCGATCCGCGCGGCAGCGACCAATACAACATGGCGCTCGGCGCGAACCGCGCTCACCAGGTCAGCGACTTCTTGAAGTCGCACGGCGTCACGACGCTCACGGAGACGTCGCGCGGCGCGATCGACGCGCAGGGCCACGACGAGGAGTCGTATCGGAAAGATCGCCGCGTCGATCTCGTGCTGCAGGGGTCATGAGCGCGAAGAATCGGTCGGGCATCCAGCCGGCCGCGAGCACGGTCATCATCAAGAGGGAGAACCACACGACCGGGCCGAACATGAGGGCGATCATCGCGTGCATGCCGAGGCCGAAGACGAGCGCGTAGGGGCGCGTCTTTCGGATCGCGAAGGTGATCGGCGCGGTCGACTCGAAGACGAGCACCGTGCCCTGGAGCGTCGTCCAGAGCCACGACGGGATCGCGCGCGCGAGCGAGTAGGCGATCCACGTCTGGTAGCTGCCGTGGATTTGCGAGTAGAGGACGAGCGGCTCGTGGAGCCAGTCGGCGCGCGCCTTCGCAATGCCCGACGCCATGTAAATCGTGAGCGGCACGAGCTGGAGGAATCGAATCGATCCGCATGGGCGCTCGCTCTTCCATTTTTTGCCCGTGCGGCGTTTGTGGAGCCACGCGTCGACGCTGAGCACGCGCTCGGCAGGTCCCGCGGCGACGGCGAGGATGAGGGTCGGCGAGAGCTTGCTCACCGAAAATGCGGCGAGCCGATCCGAGAGCGCGCAGAAGACGAGCGTCGCCGCGAAGACGAGCGCGCTCGCGCGTGTCTTCAGACCGACCGACGTGAGGAGACCGCTCGCGATCATCGCGACCGCAACCGTCCACGCGGCCCACGCGGGGAGCGCCGGAACGTAGAGCGGCTGCGCCCAGTGGTCGCCGAGATCGGGCACGCGAAAGCCCGCGTCGCCGATCCAATGCGAAGCGTGCGCGAGCCGCGCCGACATGAAGCCGAGCACGACGAGCGGCAGCACGATGCGCACCAGCGCGAGACGCGCGAGCGGAACCGGCGTCTCGAGCCAGCGAGCGATGCGCGCGCCGAACGTCAATCGTGCTCCTCGATCTGGAACGCGCAGCGCCGCTCTCGGGTCGACTCGGGCGTGTGATAGAAGGCTTTGCGTTCGGCGTCCGGGTAGTGCGAGAGCGGGTAGCGCTCGTAGCGCTCGAACGACGAGCCGACCTTCGGGATCGGGATGCGCAGGCTCATGAGACGCACGCCGCCGATGCGCTCGCCGGGGTCGATGCCGTCGGGCCCGGGATGATCGTCGTGGTTGCGAACGATGTAGCGATCGAGCGCGTGCATCGTCGCGCGGTTCTCGCGGAAGAAATGCATCGCCCGGTTGAAGCGATTTTCCTTGTCGTCGGGATCGATCGGAAAATACGGGCGCGTGTCCATCTCGACCCAGGTCTGCTTCGAGCAGATCCAGGCCTCGGCGCGGTAGTCGATCGTCGCGTGCGCCGCGCGCGGGAAGAGGACGGCCACTTGGGTGAAGAAGGCGATCGGCCGCGGGAGGATCTTCGACGGCGCGCTGCAGCCCGCGCCGTCGAGCGCGACGCACGCGAGCCACGCGCACGCGACCACGCGGAGCGCGATGCGGCCGCGTCGCCGCCAGACTTCGCGCTTTTCCTCGCGCTCGAAGGCGCGGACATCCCGCGTGCGCGGTTTCACGGCACGCGGTTGTCACACGTCACGAACCGAGGATCAAGTCGACGCGGCGGTCGGTGCGCCAGCTGTCTTCGTCGTGGCCCTTGGCGTCGAGGGCGCCGCGCGACGTCTCGCGAATGCGCGAAGCGACGCCGTGACTGTGCAAGAAGTCGTCGACCTCGTGCGCGCGGTGCTCGCCGAGCGCCATGTTGTACTCGGTCGTGCCGCGTGGATCGGCGCGGCCGATGAGCTGCACGCTACGACCTTTGAGCGGCCCGCTCGTCAGACACATCGAGACCTGCTCGAGGACTTGCTGATCGTCGGGTTGCAGGCTCGATTGGTCGTAGTCGAACTTCGGCGCTTGCGCGCTGTTCGAAAAATCGATTTTGCATTGCGCGAGGATGTCGCCCGAGACGGCGACATTGGTGCTGACCGGGCGCGGCGTCGCGTCGGCGACGGGCTCGGTCTTCGTGGTCTCGACGGGCGAGGCCGGCGGTTTGGAGTTGCCGCACGCGACGAGCGCGGTGGCGGCGAGCACGAGAATCATTTTCATCGTGCCGTTCCCAATATGGTTGCAGCTGCAACGAGTCAAGCCACACGAGCGGGGCCGCCTGCCTCGATCACAAATAAGGAAAGCTCGACCTCATCCGCGTGTCTTCGTCTTTCAAGTACTGAAAGAGCGCGACGGCGGCGGCGACCGAGCCGGCGACCTTGCGCGCCAGACGGCGTGGGGCCGAAGGTCGCGTGAACCTCCATCGTCGATGCATCGCGTGGTGTTTCATGTTTGCTCCGTGTTTCGGGGACCGCCGACTGAGCAAAGCGCGGGCCGGCGACAAACGCCGCACGATCACGCAAACCTCCGGTGCACTCGGCCTCGCGCGTCGCAACATGCCACGCGGGCTCTACGCGCTGACGGCGTACGTGCCAGCGTCGCGTCGCGCTTCGAGCATCCGCGTGCGCGCGCGAATCAATCGCCCGTTTTGGCGACGCACCTCTTCGAGCAACGGTTCGTGGACCGCGCGCTGCCCGAGGTCGTCGGGGCACGCGAAGAGCCCGTCAGCCGAACCGGGACGATCGACGACGGGGTAGAGCGTGATTGCGTGGAGCTCGCAGCCGCGGTTCATCGCGCGCTCGCACTCGCCGGCGACGTAGCGAAGCCACGGTGCGCGGTCGTCGCCTTCGCTGCCGGTGGCCGAGACGACCATCGGCCGGCCGTAGCGCGCGTAGACGAGAGCGAGCAAATCGGCGAGCGGCGTGTACCGCTCGTCGTGACGGCGAATCACCGTGCCGTCGAGCATGCATTGATCGCCCGGGTGAACGCTCACGCCGACGACGTCGAGGTAGCTCGGGTGGCCGCCGAGCGAAGGCCAAATGCGCCCGCTCAGCATATCCCACGCTTGGTATTGAAGGAGGTTGTCGGCCTCGACGCGCCGCCACGTCTTCGGTTGGAGCGCCGCGGGGACGACGCGGCAGAGAGGCTCCGGTTGGACGAAGCGCGCACGCGGCGCGACCGAGCGGATCGCTTCGATGGCTTCGATCGTCGCGCGAACGAGCTGCGCTTTGAGCTCGACGCCGCGCGCCGACTCGAACGGGTTCATCGCGCGCACTTCGCCGCCGGCCCACGCGAGCCGGCTCATCGCGTCGATCGGCGTGAGGATCGGCGCCTCGTCGCCTTCGTCGCGCAGCATCGTCGCGACGCGAGCCGCGTAGTGCGCGAATCGCGCGGGAAACGCGCTCGAAAAGAGATCGACGTCGTCGGGCCAGCCGAACCGCATGAGGTCCCACATGACGCGCACGTGCGTCTCGCGTGCTGCGCGCGCCATGCGCCTCGCGACCGAAAAGTCGAGCACGCCGGGGTGCCGCTCGGAGCGCACCCACGAGACGCCGTCGCGACACGTGGTCATGCCGACGCTCCGCAGACGCGCGTAGTCGGCGCGCGCGAGGACGTCGTGTCGCGTGCTCGCGATCATGTCGAGGCGTCGCCCGTCCTCGAGCCGCTGCGCCGAACAGTCGAAGCCGCCGAGGAAGACTCCTTCGCACAGAGGCAGCATGCGGTCGCCCCAAGCAGGTTGCGCGCCAAGGCGGCTCGGCTTCACGCGCGCGGCACGTGCACGGTGAACGTGGTGCCGTCGCCCGGCTCGCTCCGCAGCGAGATGCTCCCGCCGTGTGCGCGCACCATCTCGTGCGCGATGAAGAGGCCGAGCCCGACGCCGCCCGACTTGCGCTTCGAGCCGCGCTTGAACGGCGTGTAGATGCACGCTTGTTGGTCGGCGGGAATCGCGTCGCCGGCGTTGTGCACCGCGAGGGTGACGAGCGTGCCGGTGCCCTGAAGCTTCACGGTGACCGGCGTGTCGGGTGGGCTGTACGTGAGGGCGTTGGCGATCAGGTTCGACATGACTTGCGCCATCCGTTGCCCGTCCCAAGTACCTTCGCACTCGCCCTCGGCCTCGAATTGGATCACGCGCTCGGTGTGCGCGAGCCTCAGCTCGTCGATGACCTCGCCGCACGTGCTCCGCAAATCGCAGCGGCACCGGTCGAGCGTGAGCGATCCCGAGCGGAGCGCGGCGAAGTCGAGCAAATCGCCGATCATGCCGTTCATGCGATCGGCGGCGCGAACGATCTTGTGAGCGAAGGCTTCTTGCTGCGAGTCGAGATCGGATCGGACGAGGATCGAGCCGGCCATTTTGATCGCGTTGAGCGGTGTGCGCAGATCGTGGCCGAGCACGGCGACGAAGCGCTCGCGATCGCTTGCCTCGGCGTGCTCCATCGCGACCGCGGTGATCGACATGCACTGGTCGAGCGCCGCGTGGACGAAGCGCTCGCCGCGCGGCTCGAGGTCGGCGCGCGCGCCGACACACTCGTCGACGATTTTTTCGCGCAAATGCCCCAGCTCGGCGAGCACGCTCGCGACGGAATGGCCTTCCGCGAGGCGCTCGCCGGCGTCGGCCGGTGGGAGAAATCGCGCCGCCAGATCCTCTGCGCCGCGCGTCTCGTCCAGATCGTCCAAGCGTTCGATCGCCGCGATCATGCCGTCGAGAAGCCCGGGCACGTGCGTTTGCAGCGCCGTGTCCTCGCGCACGGTGTTCTGCCAATTCTGCAGAATCGCCGTACGTCGTGCGCGGAGGAGCTCCGCGAGCGTCGTCATGCCCCGATGCGACGCAACGTGCATACCCGACCGATGGGGCGTGATTTTGCGCTAAGCTGGTCGGCGTTGAACGAGAAGGCGGGGTCGTTCGGGGTCGTGCGCTCTCATGTCGTGCCGGCGTTTCGCACGGCGATGAGCGAGATCTGCGAAATCTTGTCGAGCGCGGCCGGCGCGACGTTCGAGCCGTACATCGCGCCCTCGTACCGCGACATGGCGCAAGAGGTGGAGCGCGGCACGGTGACGCTCGCGTGGACGCCGCCGGTGCTCGCGCTCGATCTCGACGAGCGCGGTCTCGCGACGCCGCTCGCGGTGCCGGTGCGCTCCGGCATGACGAGCTACAAGACCGCGATCATCGCGCGCGAGCGCGGGCCGAGCAAAGTCGAAGAGCTCCGCGGTATGCGGATGGCGTGGGTCGATCGCGAGAGCTCGAGCGGCTACATCGTGCCGCGGATTCATCTCGCGTCGCTCGGCTGCGATCTCAGCGGGTTCTTCTCGACCGAGAGCTTCGTTCAGTCGCACGTCGCGGTGGTCGACGCGGTCATCTCCGGGCGCGCCGACGTCGGCGCGGCG
>DASXHD010000029.1:0-28078 GCA_036488725.1 Polyangiaceae bacterium
TTTTGCTCCATTTTTCTCCGCGCGCGCGCGGCGGTCTCGAGCACATGGCGAGCTCGGCGCTCATCGCGCCCGAGACGAGCTTCGACACGCGCGACGGCTTCCTCGATCTCTTGTCGCTCGTCGCTCACGAATACTTCCATCTCTGGAACGTGAAGCGCATGCGGCCCGCCGGCCTCTCTCCGTATCGCTTCGAAGAGGAAAACTACACGCGCCTCCTCTGGTGGTTCGAAGGCGCGACGAGCTACTTCGATTGGCGCGTCCTCCGCCTCGCGAAGCTCTGCACGGTCGAAGAATATCTCGAGCACCTCGCGGCCGAGATCGCTTACGTCGAAGCCACGCCCGGCCGCCTCGTTCACGCGCTCGAGAACGCGTCGTTCGACGCGTGGATCAAACTCTATCGCCCCGACGAAAATTCGCCGAACAGCACCGTGAGCTACTACCGCAAAGGCGAGCTCGCGAACGCCATCTTCGATCTCGAAATCCGCGCGCGCACCGGCGGCCGCGCGTCGCTCGACAGTGTGCTCGCACATTTGTGGCGAACGCACGGCGCGCGCGGCGTTCCGATTCCCGAAGACGGCATGCAACGTCTCTTCGAAGAAGCGGCGGGCACGAGCCTCGGCGACTTGTTCGACACGCTCGTCCGCGGCACGCGCGACTGGGATCTCGCGAGCGCGCTCCGCCACGCGGGCCTCGCGATCGAGCGAAACGCCAAGACGGACTCCACCGCGAGCCTCGGGGTCCGCACGCGCGCGGATGGCGGCCGTCTCTACGCCGCGAGCGTCCTCCGCGGTTGCGCGGCGCAGCGCGCGGGCATCGACGCGAACGACGAGATCATCGCGCTCGGCGGCAGACGCATCGACGGCTCCGGTCTCGACGGCGCGCTCTTCGGCAAACACGCGGGCGACGAGGTCGACGTCCTCGTGGGCCGCGACGGCCGCGTGCTCGCGCTCCGCGTCGTCCTCGACGGCCCGCGCCTCGACAAAGTGAAAATCGTGCTCTCGAAAGACGCGACCGCCGACGAGCTCGCGTTCCGCCGAGCGTGGCTCGGCGACTGAATCACGCCGCCTGAGCGGCCGCGATCTTCTTCTTCACGAGATCGTAGCTCTTGTTGAGCGTCGACACTTCGGTGAGCTCCGCGTCCTCGATCTTGATTTTGTACTGACGCTCGATCGCCGCGACGATCTCGACGCCCATCATCGAGTCGATGCCGAGGTCTTTGAAATGCGTGTCGTCGGGGACTTCGTCCTTCTCGGAAATCTCGGCGATGAGGGAGCGCAGCTCCTGCTTCAGCTTGTCACTCATGATTGACTCCTAGACGACTGGGCTCTGACGCTTCTCGACGAGCTCGATGAGGTCTTTGACCGTTTGAATTCCGGCGAGCGACTCGTCGGGGATTTGGATTTTCAGTTGGCGCTCCATCGCGCCGACGATCTCCAACATGCCGAGCGAGTCGATGCCGAGCTCGCTGATGACCGTCGCCTCGGAGATGTTGGGGAAGTCCTTCTCCGCGATTTCCGCGGCGGTCTTCTTGAACATCTGAAGAAGCTCGGTGCGACTGAACGCCATGGTTTGCTCTCTCCGCCTTGCGAATCCGATGCCGGACGCGTGACTACCCGAAAATGCGCGAAACCTCAAGAGCGTGCGCTGTACGCATGCTCACGTTTCCACGCCGTCTGTGAAGGACTTTGCGCGTTTGGGGAGCGCACCGTCGATGAACATACGCTTCGTCTTGCGCCGCTGAGGTTTCCCGCTCGAGGTACGCGGGAGGGCGCCCTGCGGAACGATTTCGACCTTCCACACGGCGATCCCGATTTGTTCGGTGACCGCTTTTTGGATTTCGTCGACGAGCTTGTCGGCGTCGCCCGAAAACGCTTCGGCGCAAACGACGAGCTGGTCTTCGCCGGTGCCGTCCTCGACGTGCTTGCCGGCCGTGTCGACGGTCACGCCGAACGCGACCACGTTTCCGCGGCGGACGCCCGGCAGCTCGCTCACGACCCACTCGATGTCGTTCGGATAAAAGTTCCGCCCGCGGATGATGATGATGTCCTTGAGCCGCCCGCAAATGTAGACGCTGCCGTCTTGATCGAAGTACCCGAGGTCGCCGGTGTGGAGCCACACGCGATCGTCGCCGGGGATTTTCTTGAACGCCTCGGCGGTGAGCTCGGCCTCGCGAAAATATCCCTGCGAGATGCTCGGACCGGTCGTCACGATCTGTCCGACTTGGCGCGCGCCGAGACGGTTCCCGTTTTCGTCGATGATCGCGATCGCGTGATCCGGAAACGACTTGCCGCAGCACACGAGCTCTTGCGAGCCTTCGCCGGTCATCGGTTTCGTCTCGCCCGACTGGAGCGATTTCGGATCGATCGAGTCGGTGTCGAATCCTTTTCCGTGCGGCGCGAACGCAATCGCGAGCGTCGCTTCGGCCATGCCGTACGACGGGATGTACGCCTTCGGATTGAATCCCACGGGCTTCAATCGCTCCGCGAAATCGCGCAGCGTCTTGGCTTGAATCGGCTCGGCGCCGCAGCCCGCGATGCGGATGCACGAAAGATCGAGGCCCTGGACGTCTTTGTCCTTCAGCCGTTTCGCGACGAGCGCGTACGCGAAATTCGGCGCGTAGGTGATCGTGCCGCGATGACGATGAATCGCGTCGAGCCAGACGCGCGGCGAACGCACGAAGCTCGCCGTCGGCAAGAACACGACCGGGATCTCGGTGAAGAGCGGCCCGATGACGAAGCCGATGAGACCCATGTCGTGGAAGAGCGGGAGCCAGCTCGTCCCTTTGTCGACGCTCGAGTCTTTGCCGAGGCCGTGAATCATGAACGCCTCGCTGTTGGCCGCGAGGTTTCCATGCGTCACCATCACGCCCTTGGGCTTGGACGTCGAGCCCGACGTGAACTGCAAGAAGCAGAGATCGTCGGCCGAGAGCTTCACGTCGAGCACGCCCGGCGCGGGCGCGGCGAGCATGTCGGTCGTCATCACGTCTCTTACGTTCGGCACGCGCGGCAAGATCGGCTCGACGAATTGTTTCGTCGCTTGCGTCGTGAGGAGGATCTTCGCGTCCGACGCCGCGACGATGTGCGCGACCGTGTCGTGATACGTCTCGACGTTCTTGAACGAGAGCTGCGGGTACATCGGCACGGGCACGCCGCCCGCGTAGATCGCGCCGAGAAACGACAGCACGAACTCGTCCGGGTCCGGCACGACGATGGCGACGCGGTCGCCTTTCTCGACGCCGCGCGCGGCGAAATGCGCACCGCGACGCTGCGCCTCTTCGTCGATCGTCTTGAACGAGCAAAAACGCTCCGTGCCATCCGCGCGGATGAAGACGAATCCCTTTTGGTCGAGGTGCCGGAGCTCCTTGACCGCGTCGACGAGCGTCGGCGCGACGAGACGCGGGCGTTTGGATTCGGTGATGAGCATCGCTCGGCGCAATTACATTGCGTGGCGCTGCGGCGCAAGGTCGCGCGAAAACGCGTATGGGCGCGCGCGGCGCGTAGCGAAATTCGCAGTGATTTTCGGGCCTCTTTGATTGCCGTTGCGACGCGGCGAGGGCTATAAGCACGTCAGCAGGAATGCGCCGCGTCTTCATCACCGGTGTCGGTGTCGTGAGCTCGATCGGGCTCGGTCGTCGGGCTTTCTTCGACGCGCTCGGCCGCGGGCAGAGCGGCATCTCGCAAGTCGAGTCGTTCGACGCCGCGCCGCTCGGGCGCACGTTCGCCGGCGAGGTCAAAGATTTTCGAGCCGAGGACCACCTGACGAGCGCCGAGCTTCGTCGCGTCGGTCGTTGCTCGGCGATGTCGCTCGCCGCGATGCGCATGGCGATGCAGGACGCCGGCATCACGACCGACACACTCCGCGGACCGCGCACGTCGGTCGTCGTCGGCACGACGATGGGCGAGGCCGACGTCATCGCCGACCTCGACCACGCGTGGATCGCCGGCGGCGTTCGCGCGATGCGCCGAACGATGATGCCGAAGTACGGCTCGACCCTCCTGCCGATTCACCTCGCGCGCGCGATCGGCGCGCAGGGCATGGTGCTCACGATGCCCGCCGCGTGCGCCGCGGGGAACTACGCGATCGGCTTCGGTGCGGATTTGATCCGCTCCGGCCGTGCCGACGTCGTCATCGCCGGCTCCGCCGAAATCCTCCAGGAGCTCCAGTTCTCCGGCTTCGTTCGTCTCGCGGCGATGGCGCCGCAGCGCTGCCAGCCGTTCGACTTGAACCGTCAAGGTCTCATCGTCGGCGAAGGCGCCGGCATCCTCGTCCTCGAGTCCGAGGAGCACGCCGCGCGACGCGACGCGACTGCGCAAGTCGAGGTCGGCGGATATGGTTTGAGCTGCGACGGTTATCACATCACGCGTCCGCACCCGGACGCGGCGGGCAGCGTCACCGCGATGCGCCTCGCCCTCGAGCACTCGGGCATCGGTCCCGAGATGGTCGACTTCGTGAACGCGCACGGCACCGGCACGCGCGCCAACGATCAGGCCGAGGCCAAGGCGATGCACGACATCTTCGGCGATCGGCGCGTTCCGATCTCGAGCGTGAAGAGCATGATCGGCCACTGCATGGGCGCGGCGAGCGCGCTCGAGGCGATCTCGTGCGTGATGACGCTCGAGACCGGGCTCTTGCCGCCGACGATCGCCTTCGAGACGCCGGACCCGGAGTGCGACGTGGACGTCGTCGCGAACGTGTCGCGCACGTGCGACGCGAAGGTCGTGCTCAACAACTCCGCCGCATTCGGCGGATACAACGCGGTCGCGTGCTTCGCGAAACCCGGGGTCCTCCCGCACCCCGCGAGCCGCGCCGCCTGAAGTAGTTTGCAACCTCGCGTCGTCACCGGCCTCGGCATCTGCTCGGCGATCGGCATCGGTCGCGACGCATTCTTCAGCGCGCTCGAGAGGCCGGCGCAGCTGCGCGACGCCCCGCGGCATCCGATCGAGAGCTTCGACGCGTCGAAATACGAAAACGCGTCGGTCGCCGAGGTGCGCGATTTCGACGCCGCGAAATACCTCGGCGAAAAAGGCCTCCGCACGCTCGATCGATTGACGAAGCTCCTCGTGGTCGCGACGCGACTCGGCGCGATCGACGCGGGGCTCAAGAAAGACGGCGCGTTCGTTCCGCCCGCGTCGAGTGAGCGCGTCGGCGTCGTCTGCTCGAACGCGTACGGCTCGCTCGAGGCGATCACCGAGCTCGATCGCGTGGCCAAGCTCGAGGACGCGCGCTACATCAACCCCGCGAAATTTCCGAACACCGTCGCCAACAGCGCGAGCGGCTACGCGAGCATTTGGGAAGAGATGCGCGCGCTCAACGTCGCGGTGAGCGACGGCAACTGCGGCGCGCTCGACGCGGTCGGGTGCGCCGACGTGCATTTCGCGAGCGGCCGCGCCGACGCATTGCTCGTGGGCGGCGCCGAGGCAGCGAGCGAAGCGCTCTTCGTCGCGTTCCGTCGACTCGGCATGACCGAGGCCGGCGCGTTTCTCGGCGAGGGCGCCGCGATGCTCACGCTCGAACGGAAAGAATTCGCCCAAAAACGCGGTGCGCGCGCGCTCGCCGAAGTGGTCGGCTTCGGCACGGCGTTCGACGCGCCGGAGAACGAAGGCCAGATGATCTTCGCGTCGACCGACGCGATGCGCCGTGCGATCGCCGCGTGCCTCGCCGACGCCTCGATGCGCGCGAGCGACGTCGACCTCGTCGCGAGCGGCGTCTCGGGTCTGAAGCCCTTCGACTCGGCCGAGCTCGCCGCGATCCGTGACGTGCTCGGCAACGACGTGTGCATCGCGACGCCCAAGGCGCTCGTCGGCGAGACGCTCGGCGCGGGCGGTGCGCTCGCGCTGGCGTGCGCCGTCGGTTGGATTCAAGGCATCACGCCCGCGCCGATCCTTTCCGGACGTCCGCGCGCGCCGGTGCGAACCGCGCTCGTCACGACCATGGGCTACTACGGCAACGCCTCGGCGGTGCTCGTTCGCGCGCCGTGAGACTGCTCGTCAGCGGTCGTATGCGCGCGTGACGAGCCGCCACTTGATGCGCGCGATTGCGATCGGATCGTCGACGATGGCGCGGAGCACGCGGATCTTCGAGCGCCGCACTTCCGGATTCGGCTCGACGGGGACGCGCGCGACTTTGGCGCCGCGACGCACCGCCGCAGAGAGATATTCGATGTCGTACATTCCGCCGCGGATCACCTGTCGCGACGCGAGCTCGCGCAAGAGCGCCGCCCGAAACCCCTTGAAGCCGCACTGCGTGTCGTCGAAGCGCCGCTCGCCGAAGACGACCATCCACTGCGCGACGAAGAGCGCGCGCGAGAGCACGTATCGAATCGGCTCCGACGTGTTGCGCGTCATCGGACGCTCGGCGACGACGAGATCGTAGCCGCCGCGGTCGAGGAGCTCGACGAACTCTTCGACGTGCGAAAGCGGAACCGGCAAATCGGCGTCCATCGTGAGCACGAGCTCACCGTTCGCCGCGAGCGCGCCCACGCGAACGGCGTCGCCCTTTCCGCGCCGCTTGCCGTCGATTCGGCGCGCTGCGACTCCGTCACGCGCGCGCTCGCGGATCCAAGAATCGATCGCCGATTTGTGCGCCGCGCCGCTGTCGTCGACGACGAGGATCTCGAACTGGTACTGCGGGATGCTTCGCAAATGATCCGCGAGCGCGTCGAGCGACGCGGCGAGCCCGTCCTCGTGAAACGTCGGCACGACGATCGAAACGAGCGTCGCCGTCACTTCGAGCCTTGGCGCGCGCGCCGGTAGCAAACCTCGTCCATGTCGCGGTTCGTGCGGCCGACGAGCGACCACTTCGAGGTTCGGTCGAGCGTGCGGCTCGCGTCGGTGTTGCCGCCCACGCACACCCATTTCGGATCGCCCGCCGCGATTCGCCGGAGGAACTGCGCTGGATTTTCGAACGGCACCCACGTGACGACGTTCGAGAACCTGGAGTTCCAGAGCCCCCCGATGAAAGCCATCTGCGAAAAGTACACGCGATCGCCCGGCGCGAGCTCGTCTTCTCGTTCGCGCACGAGCCAATCGAAGCCACTCGTGTCGCCGCGCTTCGGAAACGACAGCGGGTGCCGGAGCGCGTCGACCTCCTGCTGCACGGACGTGAAGTTGGCGTCGCCGATCCACGCGAATGGAAGCATCGACAGCGCGATCGCTGCGCCGAGCGCGGCTTCGCGGAGACGCGTCGTGCGTTCGTCACGGAGAAGCCACGCACCGGCGGCGAGCAGCCCCGCGACCTCGACCAAGTTGTAGCGCGGCTGACCGAGCGTCGGGCTCAGCGCAGCGCACGCGCCAGTCGCGAAGACGATGGGCGCGAGCGCCCAATCCGGTTTCCGACGTCGCACGAGCGCGTATCCGAGCGACCCGAGCCACACCACCGCCGCGGCCAGACCAAGCGGACCTTCGATCCACATGATCGCCATGCCGTAGCCGTGGCGCATCATGTCGTGCATGCCGCCGCGCGGCGGCGCGAAACCTTCGATGACGGGTGGGTCGGTGTTCTTGATCGACGAATAAGGACGCAGGTGCTCGCCGCCCCAGTTGATCCCGAGGCGCTTCGACTCGAACGCGAAGGGCCAAAACGGATCGCGAAAGTGAACCCAGTTGCGCAGCAGCGTGAGGGACGCGACCGCCGCGAACGCAGCGATGCTTCCGACCACGACGCCGATGACGGCTCCGCGTCGCTCGCGCATGTGGTGGTACGCGAGCCGAGCCCACACGATGAGAGCGAGCGGCGGCACGAAGACGAGCCACGTGATCTTCGTCGCCACGACGAGGGTTAGCGCGCCGAGCGCGACCACCGCGTCGCGGACGCGATACGCCGGCCGTGACGCGTAGTAGAGCGCGGCGATCAGAAAAAAGCCGTTCTCGAGATCGTTGTACGTGGAGCAGAGGTGGTGCCACGCGTGCGGCACGAAGAAGAAGACCGCGGCGGTCCCCATCGCGACGAGTCGATCCGCCCAGCGGCGGACGAGCGCGTAGACGGCGAGCATCACGGGCGCGGCGAAGATCGC
Organism: Polyangiaceae bacterium; assembly: GCA_036488725.1. Taxonomy (GTDB): domain Bacteria; phylum Myxococcota_A; class Polyangia; order Polyangiales; family Polyangiaceae; genus DASXHD01. The sequence goes on from DASXHD010000029.1 coordinate 8,012, forward strand.
GCTCGGCAGCTCGATCAAGCGTCGGCCGGTGAAGAGCGCGAACCATAGCGAGTGCGCTTCGGCGAGACGCGGGTAGCCGTTGATGCCCTGCCCCGTTTCGACCAGCGGCAAATCGACGATGCGAAACCCGTGATTTTGGATCGCGAAGCCGACGATCGGGATGTGATAAATGAACTCGTCCCAGCCGCCGAAATCGATCAGCACGGTCAGCACGACGCCGAAGCCGAGGAGGCCGCTGACGCCCAAAAGCGCGATGGCAGTGCCGCTTCGTGCGGCGATCGACTCTTCGACCGCGTCGCCCGGGACGACGAGCAGGCGCTTGCAAGCCGAGAGGCATGCCTCGAGCTTGGCGCGCGTTCCTGCGCCCGGAGCCGCGAGCAGGAACGCGGCACCCGAAAGCGCGCTCGACAAAAGCGCGACCGACGCCGGCCAGAGCGCGTCTGCATAGCCGAGCGCGAGGACCGGCGCGCCGGTGAGCGCAGCCAACGCGAGCCCCGTCGCGATGCCGAGCTCAGCGCGACCGTTCGGGCCCGACCGGAGCGCGAGCGCGAGCGACCCCAAGAGGGCGAACGCCGTCAGCACCGCCAGCAAAAGCCACCCGAGCATCGTCGGCCCGGCAGGCTATCACCGCGACAATGCTTGCGCTGCGCAGCGCGCGATGCATTTTCGAATCGAGCCAAACCGCGGTAGAACGCGCGGGCCATGAGCTTCATCGACGACAAGGCCCACGCCGAGCTCGACCGTATCCGCAAGGCTCGCGAGAAGCAGCTCTATCCGTTTTTCCGCGAGTTCGAGACCGGCGGTCTGCACACGACGATCGGCGGCAAGCCGGTCATCAACTTCAGCTCGAACGATTATCTCGGCCTCACCAATCACCCGAAGGTAAAGCAAGCCTCGCTCGCCGCCGTTGAAAAATACGCGTGCGGTCTCTCGAGCTCGCGCGTGCAAGCGACGACCGTCGAGCACGTCGCGCTCGAGCGGCGTCTCGCCAAGTGGTACGGCTTCGAGAAGTGCCTGCTCTTCACGACGGGCTATCAAGCGATGCTCGGCACGATCGCGTCGCTCGCCGACAAAGACACGACGCTCGTCCTCGATTCGTACAGCCACGCGTGCATCCTCGACGGCACTTTCCTCGCCGCCGGCGTGCCGGGGCGCGCGCCCGAGGTTCGGTTCTTCAACCACAACTCGGTCAAGAGCCTCGAGCGCATCCTCAAAACGCGCGAGCGCAAGAACGCGGTCGTGCTCATCGAGGGCGTCTACTCGCTCGACGGCGACAAAGCGCCCATCCAGCAGATGGTCGACATCTGCGCGGCGCACGACGCGTTCATCGTGCTCGACGACGCGCACGGCACCGGCACGCTCGGCACGCACGGCCGCGGCATCCTCGAAGAAGCGGGCGTCGAGGGAAAAGTCCCGCTCGTCGTCTCGACCTTCTCGAAGACGTTCGGCGGCATCGGCGGCATCCTGCTCGGGCGCGGAGAAGTTGTAGAATACATTCAAAATACCGCGCGCTCGTTTTTGTTTTCGGCGTCACTGCCCGTGCCCATCGTCGCGGCGGCGAGCACCATCCTCGACATGCTCGAGAGCGACGGCCCGAAGATGGTCGCCGAGCTCCACGAAAAAGCCGCGTACATGCGCGGCAAGCTCAAAGAAGCCGGGTTCGATCTCGGCGCGTCGAACACGCACATCATGCCCGTGTACTGCCGTGAAGAGCGCAAGACGCTCTTCATGCACGTCGCGCTCCTCGAGTGCGGCGTGCTCATGGTGCCCATCGTCTATCCGGGCGCGAAGATCGGCGAAGAGCGGCTGCGCGTGAACGTGACCCGCGGCCACACGCAAGAGGACATGGACCTCGCGCTCGGCTTGCTCAAAGAATACGGCGAAGCATTCTTCGTTTTGTCCGGCGAGGACATCGGTGAGCTCGAGGCGGATTAATCTCGGAGCGGCGTGTAAGACGCGTGGCGCGTGCGGTCGCTCACGTGCTCGACGGTGACGCCCGCGACCTCGACCTGATCTTTCACCGGAACGAACGCGTCGAACTCTGCGTGCACGACCGTGTCGTCGGCGCGACGCGGCAGGCGTGCGTCGACCGGCAAGACTTCGTCGACGCGCACGGTGACGCGGCTTCGCGTGATCTCGGTGCCCTCGGGGAGCTGTTTTTCGGGCTCGAACGCCGAGACGCCGAGATCGATACGGAGGTCGACGCAGTCGACGCCGCCCACGCGCTCGGCGGACGCGAGCGAGACCTGACCGTGAATGGCGTTCGGCTTCGCGATGACGCCGGTGCGCGCGAGCTCGGAGACCATCGCTTGCGCATCGAACGGCCACGCGTCGCCGATGCGCTTTCGGCCGTGCGTCCCGAAGACGGCGTCGGCGTCGCCGGCACCGCGCCCGATGGGAACGAGCTCGTCGACGAGCGCGCGCACGTCCGCGCTGGCGGGCTCGCCGTCGATCGTGACGACGGCGTCGCTTTTTTTCGGCGCGCTGACGATGACGAGGTGCTTGCCGGGCGCGATCACGGCGGTCCCATCGCGGGTGAACGCGCGGATCGTGAGCTCGCTGCGCGCGGGCGCTCCGAACGCGTCGACCTCGCGCGTTTCGGCGACCGCGTCGAGGTGCAGCCGAAAGTGTTTCTCTTCGTGCTTGAGCAAGACTTGCTCGGTGAACGTTTTGTTCGACTCGTCGACGGTCGCATCGACGACGACCGCAGTGCGCTCCCCGACCCGACTCGGCCGCCGCACATGGATTTCGTAATCGATCCTCGCGGGGACGTGTGGCGACGAACAGGCGCATGCCGTAATCAAGAAAACGACGCGCCGCATGCGCGCGCGATCCTAGCTTGCATCGCCCTGCGGCCGCTGCTCCAATCGGCGGCCATGAAGCGACTCGCAGCGTTGGTCGTGTCCTTGCTCGCATGCGGAGGCGGGAGCGCGGAGGTCGCGCCGAGCGCGAGCCCGAGCGCCGCGCCCGCGGCGAGCTCCTCGGCCGCCGCGAGCACGACGGCCGCGACGAGCGACGCGCACGTCATCCCGGGCGGATGCGCCGGCGGCGGAAGCGATCCATGCGTTCCCGATCCGAAGTTCGTGAGACGTCTGTGCAACGGATCGTTTCCGGACGTCGGGCTGCTGCTCATGTCCAAGAGCATGCCGTTCACGCACGCCTACTTGCGCGGCGACGTCGACGGGTGGAACGCGGAGGGCGCATCGGCGCGCGCGCGCCTCAAGTTCGACGAAGAAGTGCTCGTCCTCGAGAAGCGCACGAGCAACTCGGGCGGAATGCAAGTGAGCGGCAGCGGCGGCTACGAAGTCATGCGCTGGGACGGCAACTGCTACACGCTCGACGAAGGCCAAGTGACGACGCGGCGACCGCCCGCGCCGAAGTCCGCGCCGATCGCGTGGCGCTACCTCGAGAGCGCGACGAAAGACGGCCTCCTCGGCGACGACCACGTGAAGGCGGCTTACGACAAGCGCAATCACGAATGCAAAGGCGCGGTCTCGGGCGACGTCACGCTAACGTGTCAAAAAGCGGACGAAGCACTCTCGGCGGCGGTCGTCGGCGCGGTCCGCAACGGCGCGACCGTCCCGACCCCGCAGCACGTTCCCTGATTCACGCGCCGAGCTTCGTCAGCGCCTTCACCACGTCGTCGACGGTCGAGATCGTCGAGAGCGTCTCCTGGGGGATCTGCACGTCGAAGCGGTCTTCGATGTCGGCGACCACTTCCATGACGCCGAGGCTGTCGAGCCCGAGATCGTGCTGGATGTGATCCTTCGGCGAGATCGGGCGGTCGAGATCGACGTGCTTGCCGAGGATCTCGGTCGTCACCTTCAGCATCTCTTCGTAGCTCGCCATGGCCAATGGCATACCAAATTACGGCGCCGCTTGCGCAAGGCATTGGGCGACGCGAGCCGGATCGTCGGCTTCGAAAACCGCGCGCACGACGGCGACGGCGTGAGCGCCCGCTTCGCGACACGCGGCGACGTTCGTCTCGTCGACGCCGCCGAGCGCGGCGATGAGGAGCTCGGGCTCGAGCGCGCGGGCCGAGCGGATCGCGCCGAGACCGCGCGGCGGCGCCTTGCCTTCGCCCGGCGTCGCGAAGATGGGGCTCACGAGCGCGCAGGCGGCGCCGGCGATGCGTGCATCATGCAATTGTTTGGCGTCGTGCGCCGGCGCGCTGTTCCAGACGAAGCCGGTGCGGTCGGTCTCCGACGCCGGCGCGTGCACGCCGTCGGCGTAGACGCGGCGCGCGAGGGCGACGCGGCGGTTCACCACGAAGAGCGCTCCGGCGCGCGCGGTGAGCGCTCGAAGGCGTGTCGCGAGCGGCGAGAGATCTTCGTCGCTGCGAGCGCTGCGGTCGCGAAGCTGCACGCACAATCCCGGCACGGCGGCGATCGACTCGACGACGCGTTCGATTCGCGCGTCGTCGTAGCGCGCGTCGGTGACGACGATCAGCGTGACGCGGCGGGCCACGCTCGGGTTCGTCATCTCGACTCGCTCCGCGAGTCTCGCGTCGGGGGGCCTTGCCCCCCGGTCCCCCCGTCTTGGTCGGCACGTTCCGCTTCGCTCCACGTGCCTCCATCGAGTCGGTCGCGCGCGGCGGCTGCGTGGCGGCTGCTCGGGTAACGCGTGACGAGCGTCTCGAGCGTGTGGTGCGCGGCGGCGTGGTCGCCGCGCGATTCGAAATCGTTCGCGAGGTTCCACAGCGCGTCGCCCGCGGTGTCCTCGGTCCGCTCCGACGGATCGGGATCGTGGCTGCATTGCAGCGGGGCCTGCAGCGCCGCGAGGACGAGCGCCGCGCCGAAGAGCTTCACTCGATGAGCCCCTTCGTCGGGCTCGACGCGTTCGCGTAGCGCGTTTTTTCCATCCGACCGGCAACGAACGCGCGATGACCCGCGCTCACCGCGTCGCGCATCGCCTCCGCCATCATCACAGGATCTTTCGCGTGCGCGATGGCCGTGTTCACGAGCACGCCTTGGCAGCCGAGCTCCATCGCGACCGCCGCGTCGCTCGCCGTGCCGACGCCCGCGTCGACGATGACCGGAACCTTCGCGCGCTCGAGGATGATCGAAATGTTGTGCGGGTTGCGAATGCCGAGCCCGCTGCCGATCGGCGCGGCGAGCGGCATCACCGCCGCGCACCCGATCTCTTCGAGCTTGCGGCACACGATCGGATCGTCGATGCAGTACGGCAAAACGACGAAGCCCTCCTTCACGAGGATCTTCGCGGCCTCGAGCGTCTGCTCGTTGTCGGGGTAGAGCGTGTCTTTGTCGCCGATGACCTCGAGCTTCACCATCGGGCCGAGACCGAGCTCGCGCGCGAGCCGGAGCGTGCGCACCGCTTCGTCGGCGGTGTAGCAACCGGCAGTGTTCGGCAGGATGGACCAATTTTTCTTTCGCGTGAGCAGCGACATCAGCGAGCCGCTCGAGCGATCGTTCAAGTCGACGCGGCGAATCGCGACCGTCACGATCTCGGCGCCCGAAGCGTCGATGGCGCGCTCGGTGAGCTCGACGCTCGCGTACTTTCCGGTGCCCACGATGAGGCGGCTCTCGAGCTCGCGTCCGGCGATCGTCCACTTCATGCCCCTTCCCATAGCGGATCAGCGGCGCGTGAACAAAGCGAGACCGTTTTTTTCGTCGACCGCGCGCCAATCCGGCGCGGCGCGAAACGATCCTTCGACGAGCGAGCCGGTCCGTGCGAGCGCCCACTCGGCGCCGAAACGCGTCACGATCGCGGCGGACACGCGCTCGGCGTCTTCGTCGTACTCGAGCGAGAGCGCCGCGAGCGCGACGCCGGCCGGATAACAGTCGTTGCGCGGATCGTAGAGCACGCGCACGCCGCGTGGAAACGCGTACCACGTGACGATCGGCGCGACGGCGAACGGCGCGTAGACGTGCGCGTCGTTCGGGAGCTCGGCGACGAGCGCAGGCGTGCCCTCGCCTCCGAGATTTTTTCCGAGCCACCACGAGCTCGGATGACGCGACACGGTCACACCGAAAGCGACGAGCGCCGCGAGCACTCCGGGCGCGACGACGCCGAACGCGACGCGTCGCGGGTGCGGTCGAGGCTCGGCCGTATCGGGCAGGAGCGCGTCGAGCGTGCGCGCGAGCAGCATCGACCCGACGACGAGCGCGAGGAGCACGTGCCGCGCCTGAAGCACCGCGAGCGCGACGAGCGCGAGCACCAAGGCGCCGCGTATGCGATCTCGCCGAACGAGCGCTGCGATCGCGAGGAGGCCGATCGCGACGAGCGCCGGCGTCGTGAACGTACCGAGCGCCTCGGGCGCGCGCCAGATCGGCAAGAACTCGGTGATGTGCTCGTGGATGACGCGCGCGGTCGCGTCGTTCCCGGCCGCGTACGCGAGCACGAGACGATGAAGCGCGAGCCCGTACGGGTTGACGAGCGTGAGGAGGCCGCCGGCGCCCGCCGCGACGAGCCGCTCGCGACGGCTCCGCGGATCTTCGACTGCGGCGACGAGAAGGATGACGACGCCGAGCGGAAACGTCCCGTGAAATTGCGCCCACGCCCATTCGAGCAGCGCGCACGCCACCGCACGCCGCCAACCGAACCCGGGCAAAAACGCGAGCGACGTCATCGCCGCGACGAGCCCGAGCGAGACGAACGCGGGCGGCGAATAAAAGAGCGGCAAGCCGACGAGGAGAAGAAGCGCGAAGACCGCGAGCGCGACCCGATGCGTCGCCTCGCGCGCGACGAACGCGGTGACCCACCCGATCGTCGCGGCAGCGCCAGCGACGCCGAGGAGCGCGAAGAACGACGGCCCGATCGCGCGGAGGCCGAGGTCGTCGAGCAGCGCGAAGCCGAGCTCGTGACAGATCCAAGGCACGTGCTCGGCGACGAACGAAAATCCGTTTTCGTGCGGGACGTGCCCGGTCGCGAAGACGAGACGCCCGGCGCTCGCGAGCCAAAACGGATCCTGATCGATCGCCGGTGACGCCGCGTTCTTCACGGCGAGCCCGCCGAACGCGACCGCCGCGATCGCCGGCGCGACCCAAGGGCGATCGAGCAGCGGAAGAAGCTTCACGCCGGCGTCTTCCAGCGTCGATGCATCCAGAGCCACTCGCTCGGATGCGCGAGCACGAAACGCTCGAGCGCCGCAGTCGCGCGCAGGGTCGCGGCGTCGATCCACGCGCGCGTCGCGCGGGGAGGAGGCGCGATGACGTCGAGCGCCGTGATTTCTTGGACGCCGTGCTCGTCGCGTCTCGACGCCGAGACGATCATCGGCGCGCGGGCGCGGGCGGCGAGCGTCGCCGGCGCTCGATCGACCCACGCTTCGGCTCCGAGAAACGGCGCGCGGAGGGCGTGCGCGCGGCGCAGGGGCACTTGATCGATCATCATCGCGACGGCGCCGCCCACGGCGAGGTGCCCCCTCGAGCGCTCGAGCGCGCCGGCGGCCGACGTCAGCGCGACGCCACGCGCGGCCCGCGTGCTCTGCCAAAACGAATCGACGAAGCGCATCGACAAATGCTTCGTCACGACGAGCAAGCGCGAACGGCCCGCGACGGCGCACGCCGCGAGATCCCAATTGCCGGTGTGCGACGCGGCGATCACCGCGCCGCGCGCACCGACGTCGCGCAGCGCGTCGCGCGCGGTCGCGTCGAAGCGAACGAGGTCGCGCACGTCGACCCGCGAGCCGGCGAGCCACAAGAGCTCGAAAGCGCTCGTCCCGAGCGAGCGATACATCGCCGCAGCCGCCTCACGCGGCGCACGAACGCCCGCGCGCGCCATGCTCGCCTCGACGTGCGCGCGCCTCACGCCGAGCGCGCCGCCGACGATGCCGCCCAGCGCGTCGCCGAACACCGACAAATCCGAAAACGGCAACGCCGCCGTCGCGTGCGCGAGGGCGAGGAGCACGTCAACCGAATCCGGGCCGGCGACCCTTCTCGCCGCCGCCGCCGTCGGACGCGACCGCGAAGACGTCGTCCCGCGCGAAGCAGTGCATCTCGCGCCGGTGCGTGCGCGCCGTCACGAGCGCGCCGTCGGTGCGCACCGATTCGATGCGCGAAACCCCGAGGCTCGCGCCGTCGTGCGCGACGTGCAACGTGAGGAGCGACCCCTCCGGCATCGTCCACCAACCCTCTTTGTCGAGCTTGGCCGAGAGCTGTTTCAAGACCGCTTCCAGCTGTTCTTGGGTCATGCGAAAGGGTGTGACACACTTCACGCCGACATGGAAGCAACGCCAATCGTCGCCCTCGAAGACGTTCGCAAAGTCTTCGGCGACGAGCCGGTGCTCAAGGGCATCAGCTTCGAGTGCCGGCGCGGCGAGACGACCGTGATCATCGGCGGCTCCGGCGCCGGCAAGACCACGCTGATTCGGCTCATCGTCGCGCTCGAGCGGCCGACGAGCGGCAAGATCGTCGTCGACGGCGAGGACATCGTCGGCCTCCCCGAGCGCGAGCTCAATCGCATCCGCCGCAAGTTCGGGATGGTCTACCAATATGCGGCCCTCCTCGATTCGATCACCGTGCTCGAGAACGTCGCCTTCCCGCTCGTGGAGCACACGCGCCTCTCGAGGAAGGAAATCGAGGAGCGCGTCGTAGAAAAGCTCCGCATCTTGGGTCTCCAGCCGAACGTCATTCACAAGTTTCCGGCCGAGCTCTCGGGCGGCATGCGCAAGCGCGTCGGCCTCGCGCGCGCGCTCATGCTCGAGCCGCCGATCCTCGTGTACGACGAGCCGACGAGCGGCCTCGACCCACTCACGAGCCGCATGGTCGACGACCTCATCGAAGAGATGCGCGAAAAATTCAACGTGACGAGCCTCGTCATCTCGCACGACATCGCGAGCTGCATGAAGATCGCGCACCAGGCGATTCTCTTGATTCGCGGCGAGATCGTCGCGCGCGGCACGCCCGCCGAGCTCGCGCACGGCGAAAACGCAGTCGCCCGCGAGTTCTTCGCGAAGTCCGGCGTCGCGCTATAAAGGAGAGAGCATGTATCCGCAGCAGCCGCCCCCGCCGGGCTATCCGCCCTACCCGCCGCCGGCGATGCCGCAAGCGATCTTCACGCCGCCGCCGCAAAACGACGGCAAGGCGATCGCGTCGCTCGTGCTCGGCATCTTGAGCATCGTCATGTGCTTCGGTCCGCTCGCGGGCATTCCGGGCGCGATCCTCGGTTTCATGTCCAAGCGCGACATCGGGCGCTCGGGCGGCACGCTCGGCGGCGACGGCATGGCGCTCGGCGGAATCATCACCGGCATCCTCGGCACCGTGCTCGTCGGCGGCTTCTGGATTTTCTACATCGCCATTTTCGCGGCGGTCGCGGCGAGCGCGCCGTCTTCCTACACGCCGCCTCCGTACACGCCGTACACCGCGTACACGTACACGGCGCCCGTGCCGACGGTGACCGCACCGCCCGCGCCGACCGAGCTCAAGCCGATGCCGTACACCGGCGCGGTGACGGTCGTCGACCTCCGCACCGGCGGCGGCTCGCTCCGCACGCAGATCGCCCTCGAGCTCGGCTCGGCGAAAGACGACGGCAACAAGCTCCTCGTCATCACCGCATCGCGCAAGTGCACCGCGTGCGACGAAGTGTTCAGCGCCTTCGCGAGCTACGATCTCCAAAAGGCGCTCTACAACGTGCGCGTCGTCCGCGTCGACGTCGACGCGTTTCCGAGCGAGCTCGCCGGGCTCGGCCTCGACAAGCCGCTCCAACCTTGGTTTTACAAGTTCGACGACTCGATGAAGATGGTCGACTCGATCAGCGCCGACGAATGGGACGACAACAACGCGTGGAACATCGCGCCCGTCCTCAAGGCGTTCATGGCCGGCACGTACAAGAAGCGCGCAGGCACCGCCGACGCGGGCGCAAAGCCGAAAATCCAGCTCTCCGACCCATTCTGAAATATTTTCAAACGAATTTGTCGGCCGCTTCGCGCATCGTCACGAAGGCGTAGCCCTCGTCGCGCAAGACGGCGATGACCGCGCGGATCGCGGCGAGCTTTCGTTCGCGCGCGATGCGAACGTCGATTTGATGCGCGGCGAGCGGCTCGAGGCCGTCGCGTTCGTCGAGCACGTCGATGCCGTGGAGCTCGAGGTTCACGAGCGGCTCGCCGACGCACATCTCGGCGAGCTTGCGCGCGCCGGTGGGGCCCGCCATCGTCACCGTCGTCCCGATGAACTGGAGCCGGAGCTTCGGCGTCACCTGAATCGGGATCTCGAGCATGCCGGTGCCGCGCTTCCAGTACGGCCGGCCGACGAGGTACGGACGAATCGGCGCGCGAAGAACGCTCGGCGTGTCGACGATCGATCGGCTCTCGCGACCGCGCGCTTTGTAGAACCCGATCGCGGTCGCCTTGAGCGCCCAATACGGCGGGCACGGAAACACCGACGAGTCGTATTTCACGCCCATTTCCTGGAGCAGCTCGAACACTTCGTCGGTGATCGTGTAGCCCGGCGCGCGAAAGCCGACGGGCGCTTCGCCGATCGTCTCGCGGATCGCGTCGATGCCTCCGGCGATCTGTCGCGCGATCGCGTCGCGTCCGAGCCGCACGAGATCGTAGCGATGATCGAGCGTGTGATTGGCGATCTCGTGACCGCGTAGGTGCGCCGCGCGGAGCGCCTCGCGGCTCTCGGGCCGCGCGAGGTCCGAGCCGATCGCGAAGAGCGTGAGCGGCACGCGCTCTTCTTCGGCGAGCTGCGAGAGACGCGCGACCGCGACGTCGTAGACCGCCGTGCGCCCGCGGTCGTCGACGGCCGGCGCGTCGAGCCCGTGGATCGCGTAGTAGTTCGGGATCTCGTCGAGGTCGACGCTCAGGGCGCAGAGTCGCATGCGCGCATCCTCATATCTTTTTCTTGTCGTGCGCGAGCAAGAAATCGAGCGCTGCGCCGGCGAAGCGCGCGTCGAATCGCGGCACGTGACCCGATCCGTGCATGCGCCAAAGCTCGACGTCGAGCCCGATCGGGCACGTGTAGCGCGACTCGCTCGTCTCGGCCCCGGGGACCGCGCCGTCGAAGTCGACCGGGCTCCCGATCGCGCGGAGCGGCCCCGAGCATCCGTCGCGCGCGGCCCACGCGGCGACCGTCGCGTCGGCCGACGGATATGGATTGCCGTTGCCGAAAGAGCGACCGCCTTCGAACGCGATCACGCGGTCGGCGTCGCCGTGCACTTGAAGGACGCTCACGCCGCGGTTCTCGCATTTCGCCGCGTCGTTCCACGGCACGCCTGCGAGCGCGACGATCGCCGCGACGCGCGAGCCAGGCTCGCACGCCCACGCGTGCGCCATGAAGGCGCCGTTCGAGTGACCGATCACGTAAATTCTGGCGGGATCCACGTGCGCACGGCGCTCGACGTCGGTCACGAGCGCGTCGAGGTAGGCGACGTCGTCGATCGGAAGCTGATCGAAATCGCAGCACGCGTCGGTCGCGTTCCAAAAGAGGAGGCCTTTGTGATCGCGCGTGCCGTCGGGGATCGCGAGGAGGACGCCGCGCTTCTTGGTCAACGCGGAGAGGCCGAAGTACGTATCGTGATTCGCGCCGCTCGAGCCGTATCCGTGAAGGAGGACGACGAGTGGCATCGCCGCGCCGGTCGGAGCGTCGGGCTCGACGAGCCGATATGGACGTTTCGAAACGAGATCCGTCGCCGTCGCCGTTGCCGACGCCATCGCCGTTGCCGACGACGAGACCGTCACCGTCACCGTCGGCGTTGCCGAAGGCGTCGCCGTGGCCGTTTCCGTGACGGGCTGGGCGCGGCAGGCGGCGGTCGCGCATAATATTTTCAAAATATTTTTTAGAGTGCCGCGCACGGGCCGGAATTAGCACGCATCTCGCCGGGGCGCTCGGGGCGCGCTAAGGATGGCCACGATGGAAGCCGCGCGCTTGCTCGATGCGCTGCGTGCCTACGGGCGCGATGCGGCGTCGTTCCAGTCGCTCGAGCCGGGCGTCGCGGTGTTCGCGGAGCGCGACGTGACGGTCGCGTATTGCGACACGGGCGCCGCGTGGGTCGGCGTCGGGCGGCCGCTCGCCGAGGACGTCGCGGATGCGGCCGAGCGCTTCGAACGCGCGGCGCGCGCGGCGGGACGGCGGGCGCTCTACTTCGCGTGCGACGGAGCCGCGCCGTTCGGAGCGAAGCATCGCGCGCTCGTCGTCGGCGAGCAGCCGTGGTGGCGGGCGGGAGATTGGCCCGCGGTGGTCTCGTCGAATCGAAGCCTCCGCGAGCAGATCCGCCGCGCAAAGAAGAAAGGCGTGACCGTGCGCGAGGTCTCCGCCGACGAGCTCCGCGACGGCGCACCGATGCGCGCGCGGGTCGACGCGCTCGCCGCCGCGTGGCTCGCGTCGCGCCCGATGCAGCCGATGCTGTTCCTCCTCACGCTCGCGATGTTCGAAGCGCCCGCCGAGCACCGGTACTTCGCCGCCGAGCGCGCCGGGGCGCTCGTCGCGTTCGTTTCGCTCGTGCCGATTTACGCAAATAAGGGCTATTTGGTGGAGGATTTGGTGCGCGATCGTTCGGCTCCGAACGGTACGACCGAATTGCTGTTCGACTGCGCGCTGCGCACGGTGCCGCCCGACTCGCCCGTCACGTGGGGCCTCGCCCCGCTCGCCGGCGCGCCGTGGCCGATGCGCGCGATCGGAAAGCTCGCGCGCGGCCTCTACGACTTTCGCGGCCTGCGCGCGTTCAAGGCGCGGCTTCATCCGAGCGAGTGGCAACCGGTGACGCTCGTTCTTCCGAGCGGCGCATCGCGCGCGCTCGCGATCGTCGACGTGCTCCGCGCGTTCGCCGGCGGCTCGCTCGTTCGATTCGGAGTCGGCACGCTCGTCTCGCGGCCGCTCCTCTTGCCGTGGGTGCTCACCCTCTTGCTCGTGCCGTGGACGACGCTCCTCGTCGTCTTGCTCGTCGCGCACCACGCCGTGCCGCTCCTCGCGTTTCCACGCGGCGAGCTCTACGGGTGGGCCGCGTTCGACGCGCTCTTCGCGGTCGCGCTCATTCGCGCGTTTCGCCAGCCGCGGTTCGGTGCGTACGCGTTCCTCGGCTGCGCGGCGCTCGTGGACGCGCTCGTCTCGACGCTCCACGTCGCGCACACCGGCTTCGGCGTTTCGCCAGCCGCGACGCTCGCGCGCACGGCGAGCGCCGTCGCCCCCGCGCTCGCGGCGCTGGGCCTCTTCCGCTGCGCCCGCGCTACGTTCGTTTCAAAATATTAAATCGCCCGAGAGTTGAAACAGGAAGATCAGAAGGTCAGAAGGATTTTTTTGTGATTTTGGGCCGCGGCGCTGGGCCGGCTGACGGCGTCGGCGCCGTGAGCAAACTCACAAAAAATTCTCTCTCTCGCCTTCTGATCTTTTGAGCTTCCTGTTTTTCTCTCTTGGGAGATTCAAACGCCCGTCATTTTGGCGACTTCGGCCGCGAGATCGTCCTTGGGCTTCTCGATGCCTTCGCCGAGCGAGAAGCGGACGAACGACGCGATGCGCACGTCGCCGCCGAGCTTCTTGCTGAGGTCCTCGCGGATTTTTTCCACGGTGAACCCGGGTGTCGTCACGCTCTCTTGTCCGAGCAGCGTCACTTCGGTGAACCACTTGTTCACCTTGCCCTCGATGATCTTCGGCCAGGCGGCCTCCGGCGCTTTCAGCGTGCCGGCGGCTTTCTCCTCGGTCATCTGAGCGACGTAGATTTCCTTCTGCTTGTCGACGTCGGCTTTGCCGAGCTTGTCCTTCGAGACGACGAGCGGGTTCATCGCCGCGATCTGCATCGCGCAGTTGTCGACGAACTCGAGGAACTCCTTGTCCTTCGACTTGCCCTCGGGCGCGTAGGCCTCGACGAGCACCGCGAGCTTGCCGCCCATGTGGATGTACGAGTGGACGAGCCCGCCCGCTTTCGCCTGGACCGTGTCCCAGCGACGAACGACGGTGTTCTCGCCGGTCTTGCCGACGAGCGCTTTGCGCGCGTCTTCGACCGTGCCGCCGCTCGGGTACTTCGCCGCGCCGAGGTCGGCGCCCTTCGCGAGCTTGCTCGCCGCGTCGAGCACTTTGCCGACGAAGTCGCGGAAGTCTTCGCCGCGCGCGACGAAGTCGGTCTGCGTGTTGACCTCGACGATCGTGCCGCGGAGACCGCCGTCGCTGATCGACGTGCGCACTTCGCCCTCGGTCGCGACCTTTCCGGCGCGCGCCGCGGCTTTGACGATGCCCTTCTTGAGGATGACCTCGACCGCTTTTTCGAGATCGCCCTCGGCCTCTTCGAGCGCCGACTTGCAGTCGCTCATGCCCGCCTGCGTGCGCTCACGCAGGTCTTTGATCATTTGGGGGGAAACTTTGGCCATGTCAGTTCGGCGCCTCGCTGGTTCCGCTCGTTTCGCCGCCGCCGCGACGACCATAAACTTCGGTCTGCATTCCGCCGCGCTGCTGATCCTGCGGCTGGAACTCCTTGCGGCGCTGCGAGCCTTCGATGGCCGCGTCGGCGACGCGCGACGTGATGAGCTTGATCGAGCGAATCGCGTCGTCGTTGCCGGGGATGACGTAGTCGACGAGGTCGGGGTTGCAGTTGGTGTCGGTGATGGCGACGACCGGGATCTCGAGCTTGCGCGCCTCTTCGACCGCGATGGTCTCCATCGACGGGTCGATGACGAACACGGCCGCCGGGAGCGCGCCCATGGCTTTCAAACCGCCGAGGTACTTCTCCGAGCGCTCGCGCTCTTTCTCGAGACGCGAGACTTCCTTCTTCGGAAGCTGCAAGTACGTGCCGTCGTCCTTCATGCGCTCGAGCTGGCGAAGGCGATCGAGGCCTTGCTTGATCGTGCGGAAGTTCGTGAGCGTGCCGCCGAGCCAGCGGTTCACGACGAAGAACGAGCCGGAGCGGACCGCTTCTTCCTGCACGATTTCCTGCGCCTGGCGCTTGGTGCCGACCATCAAGATGTGGCCGCCGCGCGAGACGGTCTCGGCGACGAAATTGTAGGCGCGCGTGAAGAGGCGCTCGGTCTTGTCGAGGTCGATGATGTGGACGCCGTTGCGCGCGCCGAAAATGAACGGCCGCATCTTCGGGTTCCAGCGCTTGGTCTGGTGGCCGAAGTGAACGCCTGCGTCGAGGAGCGTTTTGACCGGGAGCGGAGCTTCGCCGGCGTTTTGTTGAGACTGGGTCATGGTGCGCTTCCTTTTCGGTTGGGACCTCCGCCCCGCGCTCGCACCAGCGGAATGGCTTCCGCACCGGGTGACGAGTTTGCGCCGAGGGGCGTGTGGATTTTTCCCCGCGAAATTACGGGGACGCGAACAATACGCACCGCCAGCGCTTCGTCAAGCTTGAACGGGAAGGGTCGGGCCTGCATCAGATGACCTCGCACGCGGCCGGAAACGGGTGCCCTTGAAACCATTTCGGCTGCTTTTTGTGCTTCTCATGCTGGTCGCCCCGAGCGCGCGGGCCGGCGAAATCCAAGTCGACGCCGGCACGACCATGCTGGGCTCGAGCTGGCAGGGCGACTTCGCCGCCGGCGGCCTCTTGCGCATGGGCTATCGCTTCGCGCGCGTCATCTCGATCGACACCGTCCTCTGGGAGCAGATGGCGGTGGTCGACAATCGATTCGACACCGGGCTCACCATCGGCGTGACCGGGTTCATTCCGCTGAAGCGCGTCCGGCCGTCGCTGCGGCTCTTTGCGATTCATCAACACGAAGAAGGCGCCGTGTCGGTCGCGCAGACGCCGGGCGGGCTCGTGTTCGGCGTCGGGTCGGGCATTCGCCATCGCGCGGGCGGCGGGATGACGCTCGGCGCGGAGATCCCGTTCTTGAAAAAACACGATCTCGAATGGGTCGTCATTGCCGAGCTCGAAGGCATCTGGTTCCCCGACGCGCTCGGGCCGACCGTCTATTACGGAGGCAACGTCTCCCTCGGCTTCAACTACTCGCTCCCGAAGCTGCCATGAAAAAGCTCTTCATCGCGATGGCGGTCGCCGCGGCGCTCGCGGCGTGCAGCTGGGAAGACATGTCCGATTATCCGTGTCCGCAGGGCGGGACGACGCTCACGTGGGACAACTTCGGGCAGCAGTTCTTCGAGACGTACTGCTTTCAATGTCACGGCGGCCCGAACGGGTATAGCTCGCGCGCGTTCACCGATCACGCGACCGTGCAGACCGAGGCCGCGGACATTTTCCGCAACGCCGCGCGCGACAACACGACGATGCCGCCCGGGCCGGTCGACCCGCCGCAAGACCAAAGATACGAGCTCGGCGAATGGCTCTCGTGCGGCGCGCCTTGAAACATGGAATAGTGCGCGCGATGCGCTGGGTCGTGCTCTTTACTTTTCTCGTCGCATGCGGCGGACAAACCGCGATGCCGAAGGGGCCGCCGCCCGAGTACGAAGACGAGCCGGCCGCGTCGTCCGCGCCGAGCGCCGCGCCTGCGCCGAGCGCCGCGCCGGCCCCTGCGCCGGAGCATTCTTGATGCCGATCGCGCGCGAGGTCGTGCTTCACGTCGCCGAGCTCTCGAGCCTCTCGCTCGAGGAAGGCGAAGTGGACGCGCTCGCCGGCGAGCTCGATGCGATCGTGCGTTACGTCGAGCAGCTCGGCGCGGTGGAGACCGAGGGTGTCGAGCCGGCGACGTTCGGTGCAGCCCTCGCGCCGCGCGGCGCGTTGCGACCGGACGTGCCCGCGCCCGGGCTATCGCACGAAGACGCGCTCGCAGGCGCGCCGGCGTCGGCCGAGGACGGGTTCGCCGTTCCTCTTTTCGTCGAATCATGACGGACGCGCTCGAGCTCGGGGTCGTCGCGCTCGCCGACGCAGTTCGCTCGGGAAAAATTTCGGCGACCGACGTCGCGCGCGCGTGCCTCGCGCGGATCGACGAAAAAAACGGGGACCTGTACGCGTTTTTGTCGACGGCGCCCGAGTCGCTCCTCGAATCGGCGCGCGCGATCGACGACAAGCGCGCGCGCGGCGAGACGCTCGGTCCGCTCGCCGGCGTGCCGGTCGCGTTGAAAGATGCACTCTGCACGCGTTTTGCGCCGAGCACCGCCGGCTCGAAAATCCTCGAAGGTTGGGTGCCGCCGTACGACGCGACGGTCGTCGCCAAGCTCCGCGCGGCCGACGCGCTCATGCCCGGCAAGACGAACATGGACGAATTCGCGATGGGCTCGTCGAACGAGAACAGCGCGTACGGGCCGACGAAAAATCCTTGGGACCCCACGCGAACGCCGGGCGGGTCGTCGGGCGGAAGCGCCGCGGCGGTCGCGTCGCGCATGACGCCCGCCGCGCTCGGGAGCGACACCGGCGGATCGATTCGCCAGCCCGCCGCGTTCACCGGCACGGTCGGCGTGAAGCCGACGTACGGGCGCGTCTCGCGCTACGGGCTCATCGCGTTCGCGTCGAGCCTCGATCAGATCGGTCCCTTCGCGAGCGACGTCCGCGGCGCCGCGCGCGTGCTCGACGTCATCGCCGGACGCGATCCGCGCGATGCGACGTCGTTCGAGTCCGAGCCGACCGACCTCGAGCGCGCGTGCGAGCGCCCGGTGAAGGGCCTGCGCATCGGCGTGCCGAAAGAATATTTCGGCGAGGGTCTCGATCCCGACGTCGACCTGCGCGTGCGCGAGGGCATCGCGGCGCTCCGCGAGGCCGGCTGCGAAGCGGTATCGATCGAGCTGCCGCACACGCGCTACGCGGTCGCGACGTATTACGTCGTCGCGACGGCCGAAGCGTCGAGCAACCTCGCGCGCTTCGACGGCGTGCGTTTCGGCCTACGAAAAGACGCGGGCGATCTGAAGTCGCTCTACGGAAAAACGCGCGAGGCCGGCTTCGGCCGCGAGGTAAAGCGGCGCATCCTCCTCGGCACGTTCGTGCTCTCGGCCGGGTATTACGACGCGTATTACCTGAAGGCGCAAAAGGTTCGGACGCTGATCGCGCGCGATTTCGAGAAGGCGTTCGAGTCGGTCGACGCGATCGCGTGCCCGACGTCGCCGACGGCCGCGTTTCGGCTGGGCGAAAAATCGAGCGACCCGCTCGCCATGTATCTCTCCGACGTTTGCACGCTCCCGGCGAGCCTCGCGGGGCTTCCCGCGATCAGCGTGCCATGTGCCGCGGCGCCTTCGGGTTTGCCCGTGGGGCTTCAGCTCGTCGGGCGCGCGCGCGACGAAGCGACGCTCTTCGCGCTCGCGGCCGCGTGCGAGCGCGCCTTCCCGCCGCGCGCGCCGGCATGACGCTCGTCGTCGAGGTTGCCGGACCCGCGCACCAAGACGCGCTCGCCGAGCTCTTTCGCGCCACGCAAACGCCTTGTTTTTGCCGCTTTTGGCACTTCGAAGGCGACAAGAACGCGTGGCTCGAACGCTGCGCGCTCGCGCCTGAAAAGAACGAAGCCGAAATGCGAGACGCGCTCGCGCACCCGGCGCTCCAGGGTCTCGTCGCGCACGAAGCGGACGTGGCCGTCGGATGGATGAAGCTCGCGGCGCGCGCGACGCTTCCGAAGCTCCGCGCGCGGCCCGTTTACCGAAGTCTCGATCTCGGCCCGGACGAAGGCGTGCTCTCGATCGGCTGCATGCTCGTCCGCTCCGAGGCGCGCGGCCGGGGCGTCGCGCGAGCGCTCGTCACTTCGTCGATCGAAATCGCGCGCGCGCGCGGCGCACGAGCGATCGAAGCGTACCCACACGCCGCCTCGCCGCTCGGCCCGCACGAAATCTGGATGGGCCCCGCCGATCTCTTCGCATCGCTCGGTTTTCGCCGCATCGCAGGCGAGATCCCCTACCCCGTCTTGCGTCGCGACCTCTGACGATGCGAAACTCGACCTCGTAGAACCATGATGCGCGCATCACTCGTCATTGCTTCCATTCTCTTCATGGCCTGCTCGCCTTCGAGCGCGATCCCCGACGGCGGTGACGACGACGGCGGCGCCGACGCCGACACGTCGTTCTCGTACACGCCGCAAGGATGCTCCTACACGGTGACGCTCCCCGCGGCGCGCGGGTTTCAGAACGTCGGCCTCGACGACGGCGCGGCCGTCACCGACGTTCCGGGCGCGACGCCCGTCCGCGTTCGCATCGGCCTCGGCGGCGGAGCGAGCGGCGCCGACGCGCGAACGAGCGCCGTCTTCACCTGGGAGACGAGCGGCCAAAACAACACCGCCGAAGTGAAGATCGGCGCGAACGTCTACAAAGGTCACGTCTGGACGACGCCGCCTCCGACGGTCGGCATCGGCACCGACGAACCGCCGGTCTACATGCACGAGGTTCACGTGTGCGGGCTCACCGCCGGCACGACGTATCCGTATCAAGTCGGCGGAGGCGCCGCGGGCGCCGACGTCTGGAGCCCGAGCGCGTCCTTCGCGACGCTCCCCGGGACCGGCGCGATCACGCTCGGCGTCTCCGGCGACTCGCGCGACAGCTCGAGCATCTTTCAAATGGTGCAGCAGCGCTTCCACGACGCGGGCGTCGCGATGCAGCTCTTTTCAGGCGATTTCGTGCTCTGGGGCTCGCAAGCGTCGCTCTACCAAACGTGGCTCGGCGCTGCTTCGCCCACGCTCGGCACGCAGATCATCCTTCCCGTCGCCGGCAACCACGAGAACAGCTCGTCGCAGTTCTACGGAAACTTCGCGCTGCCCGGCGACGACGGTCCCTACGCCGAGCAGTTCTTCTCGGTCGACATCGGCTCGGCGCACATCGTCATGTTCGACGACCAAGAGCTCTCGACCGAGCCGACGATCGACGAGTCGCAAGCCGTGCTGAAGTTCATCGACGACGATCTCACGAAGGCCGAAGCGAATCGCGCGAACGTGCCGTTCCTGATCGCAGTGCACCACCGCGCCGAGTTCGGCAACGGCGTGCACTCGACCGACGGCGACGAGATCCAAGCGCGCGCGTCGCTCAACCCGATCTGGGACAAGCACCACGTCGACCTCGTCATCAACGGCCACGAGCACAACTACGAACGCAGCAAACCCATCACCGGCCCGGCGACCGCGCCGGTCGTGCAGACCGACACGACCAAGGGCACGACGTACGTCGTCTGCGCGGGGGCGGGCGCGAGCTCCGAATCGTCGAAGGGCGCGACGACCTACGACGCGACGCAAGTCTCCTTCGACGGAAGCTCGCCGTACGTCGGCGTCTACGCGACCCTCGGGCTCGACGCGCACACGCTCACGTGGACCGCGTACGGCCTCCAAGC
>DASXHD010000046.1:0-42529 GCA_036488725.1 Polyangiaceae bacterium
ACGTGAGCCCGCTTGCCTCCGTCTCTGTCCCGTTGTGCAAGCCCTAGCAATCCAAGTCCTTCAACGCATCGATCCTCCTTGTGAGCCGATGAGAAAATGAAAAAACGCGCGCGCACCGCGCCGGAGAGCACCGCGCGTGCCGCGCGAATTCGTCGAGAAAGCCCGCAACGCGGGTGGCCAGGCCTGGCCTGGGCCGGCCAACGGGCCAGGTCAGCGCGCGAGCGCTTCGAGCTTCTCGCGGGCGGTGCGGACGCCGAAGAGCTCGCGCTCGCCGAGAATCGGCCCGAGCGCAACGCTCGCGATCGCCGCCGCGAGAAGCAAGCCTGCGCGGTCGTCTGCGGCCTGACGCTCCACCTCGAAGACGACGCGGCAGCGGCGCTCGGCGAGATCATAGAGCCCGTTGCTGCGCGCGGGCTCGTCGGCGAGCGCGTCGCGCAAGTCGGCTTCCTCTCGTGAGCGCGCGGTCACGACGCGACGGGCGGTCGCGATGACGACGCGCGCGGACGTGTCGCTCGGCTCTTCGACGTCGAATGTTTCGGAAAAAAAACGCTCGGCGTTGCGCTGCCACGCGGCGAGCTGGAGGCGCGGCGTGTCGGCTTGCGCGAAGACTCGGAAAATCATGCGAACGTCCGTCCGAGTCGGCGCTCGGCGTTTTTCCAAAGGATCGGCGCGAGCTCCTCGAGCGTGGTCTTTCGCAGCTCGGCGACGCGGCGCGCGGTGTGCAGCACGAACGCGGGCTCACACGGTTTGCCGCGCATCGGCACGGGCGCGAGATACGGCGAATCGGTTTCGACGTGAATGCGCTCGACCGGTGCGCTCGCCGCGACCGCCGCGACGTCGCGCGCGCTCTTGAACGTCACGATGCCCGAAAACGACAAATCGAAGCCGAGCTCGAGCGCCCGCCGCGCGAACTTCTCGTCCTCGCTGAAGCAATGGATGATGCCGCCGACCTCGCGCGCGCCTTCGCCGTCGAGGATCGCGAGCGTGTCGTCGGCGGCTGCGCGCGTGTGCACGACGATCGGCTTCGCCAAATCGCGCGCGAGGCGGACCAGCCGCGAAAAGACGCGCCGCTGCACGTCGCGCGGCGAGTGATCGTAATGGTAGTCGAGCCCGATCTCGCCGATCGCTGCGACCCCGGCGCGCGACCCGAGCTCGCGAAGCTCGCGCTCGGCTGCGTCGTCGAGCGTCGATGCGTCGTGCGGGTGCACGCCGACCGCGGCGACGACGTCGTCACGCGAAGCCGCAAGGCTCGCCGCCGCCCGCGCCGGCTCGAGCGTAGCCCCCACGCCGACGACCATGAACGCGCCAACGCCCTCGATTTTGGCTCTTTCGAGCACATCGCCGGGCCCGGCGGGAAAGTAGTGCGCGTCGAGGTGGCAATGCGTGTCGATGAGCTTCACGGCCATTCGATCGTATACTACGAGGCGATGCACGAGCGAGCCGAGCGGGTGCGCCGGGCGAGCGTGACGTGGGCGCTCTCGCTGGTCGTCCACGGTGCGCTCATCGGCGCCGTCACGCTCGCCGCGTTTGCGAACTTGCGGCACCAAAAGGAAGACGCCGAGCGGGCGCGCCTGCATCGCATGCTCGAGCCCATCCCGATCGACTTGCCGCTCGCCAGCGACGGCACGACGCTGTCGCCCGCGATCGTCAATCGCGTCGGCGACGTTCCCGTCGTGACCGGCGGCGCCACAGTGCAGCGAATCGACGACGGTCGCTACGGCCGCGGCGGCGACGCGACCTCGCCGCGCGCGACGCACCTCAGCGATCGCGACGAACGCCTGCACTTCACGACCGACACCGTCAGTCATTACGATCGCGACCAGCTCCAGCGCATTCGCACCGGCAGGCGCCGCGCGACGTGGGAAGACCGCCGCATGACGACGCACCCGATGGAGCTCACGTTCCTCTCGAGTGGCCACGGCGATTTCGCGCAGCGGCGCGCGCTCGGCAAAACCGATCCGAGCCGCGGCGCGCTCCGCTCCGAAGATGCGGCGAAGCTCGGCGGCGCGCTCGGCACGCGACGCGACGATCTCGGCGACAGCTACGAAGCGCGCCGCGACGTCGGCGACGATCGCGAAGGCACGACGAGCTCGTCGCCCGGCAGCGGACTCCACGATGGCCGCGCAGGCGAAGACCATCGCACGAGCGCGAACGGAATGTTCGCGCGCCCCGAGCTGGTCCAAGGCCCACCGAACGTCGCGGCCACGGTCGTCGATCGCCCGCGCGACAACGTCGACTCGGATCAAGACGTCGCGCTCGCGCTTCGCTCGATCGTCCACGGCAGCTACGCCGGCGGCGTCGACGGCGAAGGCCACGGCGGCACGGCCGGCGGCGGCGCACCCGGCGCAGGCGCCGCGCGCGGCGAAGGCTCGCATCCCGATCCGCTCGGCGTGAGCGACGGCGAAATCTACGATCTCGAAACGACCGACCCGCGCCTCCTCCCGTACTTTCGCCACATGAAGTCGAAGATCGACCCGCTCTGGCAAAATGCATTTCCGCGCGCGGCGATCCTCGACTTGAAGCAAGGCACCGTCATCCTCGACTTCACCGTCGCGCGCGACGGTTCGGTCCGCGTCGAGTGGCCGCCGGAGCGCCCGAGCGGCATCGACGAATTCGATCGCAACTGCGCCGCCGCCATCCGCCGCGCCGCCCCCTTCGGCCCCATCCCCGCCGCCCTCGGCGTCACCTCACTCCGCGTCCGCGCCCCGTTCGTCGCAAACAACTTCGTCGTGAAGTAACCCGGCCTGCAGGGAGTCGTGCCCGCCTAGACCTCTTCTCCGGACGACGAACGAAGTGAGGAGTGCCGGAGAAGGGAGTCGAACCCCTGACCTAGCGCGTATGAAACGCCCGCTCTAACCAACTGAGCTACTCCGGCGGAAACGGCGGCGCAGTATGTACGGAGCGCGGCCGCACGTAAAGACGGTTTTCGCGCCGTCAGCTGACGCGGCGCCGGCGCACGAAGAGCGCGCCGAGACCGAGCAGCAGCCAAGCCCCACGCGCAGGCGCGCTGCTCCGCGCGAGATCGCACGAGCAGCCGCCCGCGTCGAGCTGCGGAGGCACCGCCGTCGAAGGCGGCGTGCAATCGGGCGGCCCGCTCGCGCGCTTGTACACGCCTTGGTCGAGCGCGTGCCCCATCGAGCCGGTGTTTTGGTTGTCGTGGTGAAACGATTCCCACTGCACGACGCCGCTCGACGTGCCCTTCGTGTGCCACGCGAACATGTACCCTTCGCGCGTCGTCTCGACGACCTCGAGCGACCCGTCGCCATCGATGTCGCCGATCGCGGCGGCCGACGTCGTCCACCCGTCGGTGAATTTCGGCCAGCCCTTCGGCTCGCGCCCGCACGCGTCGATCGCGTGAATGAAGTAAACGCCCGTCCCGAGAATGACCTCGGGATAATCGTCGCCCGAAATGTCGGCGATCGACGGCATCACGAGAAACTGAAAATCCTCGACCGGAAACGGCATGCCGTCGAACATCTTGCCCGTCGCGCCGCTCCACGCCGCCGCGAGGAACTGCGCGTGCTTCGGAATGCCGCCGCCCGCGAGCGAGCCGACCAAGCTGAGCGAGCCGCCGGTCATCACCGGATCGGGCACGCCGTCCTGATCGAGATCGCCGACCGCCGGCTGCGCGAGGATCGGAAACATCGTGTCCGGTCTGAACGCGTTCGAATATTGCCCGAAGTCGTCCGTGGGATCGAAGCCGGGCTTGATCGTCTGCCCCGACGGATCGTTCGGATCTTTGTGATTCGCGGGCACTTGATTCGGCGGATCTTCGAACCCGCTCTGCGGACCGGGATCGGCTTTGACGACGATCGGCGGCGCGCCGTTGCCCATCACGCCGATCTCCTCGACGCCGTCGCCGTCGAAATCCGCCGCGAACTGCGACGAGGGCAAGCCGGTGCCGACGACCGGGAAGAGCTTGAACGACGCGCGAATCCACGGCCAGTTCGGCAAGTACGGCCCGTCGGCCTGCGGGTTCGGCGTGAGCGTGCCGCGCCCGTCGATCGCGAAGACCGGTCCGGACGCGTCGCCGCCGCCGACCGTTTCGTTCGAGCTCACGACGATGTCGGGGATTTTGTCGCCGTTGAGATCGGTGACCGTCGGCGTCGCCATGATGCGATCGAGCTTGGTCGCGCGCGACGTGTTCGCGCGCACCGGCCACCCCGCGACCGGCGTGCCGTCGAACTTGTAGACGTAGACGTACGCGTCGAACGCGGCTTGGATGACGTCGAGCTTTCCGTCGCCGTCCATGTCCGCGAGCACCGGCGCGGCGTACGTGCCGCGCGAAACCGCGTGGTGCAGATCCATGCAGTCGCCCGGCGGCTTCGGCAAAGTCGGGTCGAGCGGGCACGAAGGCACGAGCGGCAACCGAATCGGCCAACCGGTGAGCAGCTTGCCCGTGTGGTCCCACGCGTAAATCGATCCGTCCCACGTCGCGACGACGATCTCCGGCTTGCCGTCGCCGTCGATGTCGCCGATCGCAGGCGCAGCCAAGATCGTCTCGCGCCCGACGTCCGGGTCGATCGCGCCCGGCGTGTTCTTCTGATAACCCGGCGCCGACAAATACGAAGGCACGCTCGGCAGCCCGAGCGACGGGTTCATGCCGTCGGCGAGCGCAGTACGCACCGGAAATCCCGGCACCTCCGCGGGCACGCCGGTCTTGAGCGAATAGACGTG
Source organism: Polyangiaceae bacterium (assembly GCA_036488725.1). Lineage (GTDB taxonomy): Bacteria > Myxococcota_A > Polyangia > Polyangiales > Polyangiaceae > DASXHD01. The sequence continues at coordinate 4,678 of DASXHD010000046.1, forward strand.
CACCGTGCCGTCGCTCGCGCCGAGGACAACGTCGCGCACGCCGTCGCCGTCGATGTCCGCGAGCTTCGGGCTCGCCTCGGCCGACGTCCCGACGTCGAGCGGGAACCCGTCGAGCAAATCCGTGTCGTCGCCGTTCTTGTCGTTCGTGATCGCGATCGTGCGGCGTGCCTCGCCCTTCTGATCGAAGCTCGCGTAGTGCGCCGTCGCGCGCACGCGCAGCGTGATGGTGCGATCGTTCGGGCCCCAGCAGTTCTTGGTGCCGTCTTGATTCGTGATGCACGTCGGCTGCGAATCGGGATCGGGCGTGTGCGACGTGTCGATGTCGCGCGGGTCGAACGTCGCGAGCGGCGCGTTCGGTCCGCCGCTCACGGTCGTGCTCGGCACGTTGGTCACCGGCGCGATCAGCGGCTGGAACTGATCGTCATCCGGCTCGACGCCCGGCGCCCACTCGACGACGTAATCGTACGACTGCGCCCGCTTCGCCGCGACCGTGCCGATGATCGAAACCGGGCCGTTCACGCGCGACGCGTAGATAGGTTGGTACCAAGTTGGCGAGGTAACATCGACCTCCGGCGGGATTCGGCCCTGCTGCACCATCGAGACGGCGTTGAACGCGTTCATACGCCCGTAGTTGAAGCGCTGATCCCAGCCGGGCTTGCTCTCGTAAAATTGTCCGAGGCCGGTCGACGGATCGATGATGCCCGACTCGGGGACGTTCACGTCGTCCGCCGTCTGCTTCAAGATCTGCATCACCTCTTCGGCCGAGAGCGTGAGCGGCTGCGGCAGCGAGAGCCCCATCGAATAAACGAGGCCCGCGATGCCCGCGGTGCGCCCCGTCGCTTCGCTCGCGCAGCTCGTTCCCGAGACGCTGAGCGCCGCGTGGCCGCCGTAGTTGGTGCACGAGTCGAACGCGAGAAACGTCGTCGAGTCGTGGAAGCTGTCGTTGTTGAATCGAATCGTGTGCACCGGCAGCGTGTGGTTCCACGTCGCGGGCAAGTTGTGGTGGCGCGAGTTTTCGTCGGCCATGCTCGCGTCGACCATCACGCCGTGCGCGTACGCGTAGTCGATCGACTCGCGCGAGAACGCCGTTTGGTTGATCGTGCCGAGCGCTTCTTGAATGACCTTGAAGCCGTTGTCGGTCGCGTAGACGACCGCCTTGGCGAAGTTGTTCGAGTCGGTGATGAAGCTTTCGCCGACGCGGAGCGGAACGAACATGCAGTGCGGGCACGTGCCGATGCTGCCCTTGCCGTTGTTGCCCTCGGCCGACGAGTCGTTGGCCTCGCCGGTGCCGTGGCCGTAGCGCGTGTCGTCGTACGGGTCGTTGTCGTTCTTGTAGAAGTCCCAGCCCGCGATGTCGTCGACGTACCCGTTGCCGTCGTCGTCGACGCCGTCGGAGAACATCAAAATGAGGTCGCCCGGATCGAGGATGCAGTTTCGATTGAGATCGCCCTTCATGCGATCGGTGGTCGAAGGCGTGAGCGGATCCATGCCTTGCAGGCATTTTTCGCCGGTGACGACCGGCGTGAAGCGCGGATCGTTCGCGTAATCGGCGACGTTGAAGATGCCGTCGGCGTTGCAGTCGAATCCCGCGAGCGCGCCCGCTCCGCCGCACGGGCTCCCGTCGGCGTTCGTCGGTTTGTGATTCGCGAGCTCGGCGGTGTTGAGCGCGACCTTGTTGACCGTGTCGGCGTTGTCCCACTCGTAGCCCGAGTCGAGGATCGCGATGTGCACCTGCGGGATGCCCGTCGTGAGCGCCCACGCTTTGTCGATGCTCATGCCCGACGCGCCGAGCGCGAGGTCCGCGCTCAAATACGGTTTGGTGCCGGGATCTTGCTTCGGCATGAACGACCAGAAGTTCCACCGGCTCGCGTAGTCGGGGTCGTTCGGCTGGTTCGCCGGATCGGTCATGTCGACGGTCGGCGACGACGGCGGCCACGCAGCATGCGCGCGCTCGGAGGGAAACGCCGCGGCGAACGCGCACGCTGCGGCGGCGAAGCCGATCGCTCGAAGGAAGTGTCGATTCATTTCTAAAACTCGCCGAACAAGTCGCGCACGCGCGTGCCGAGCGCGAGCGCGATGCGATAGAGCGACTCGATCGACGCGGCCGACTCGGCGCGCTCGATCTGCGAGAGAAGCGAAACCGAGAGCCCGGTGCGGTGCGACATCTGCTTGAGCGTGAGATCTTTTTCTTTGCGCATGTTGCGGATGATGTCGCCGATCGCGCGCTGCAGTTGCTCGACCGGCAAGCGCACGAGGCCTTTGTCGCGGAGCACGCGCTCGAGCACTTTGCGGAACTCGTCGACGTTGATCGGTTTCTTCAAGTAGCCGACGGCGCGAAGATCCATCGCGGCCGCCGCGCTCTCGTAGTGCGGGAAGCCGGTGAAGATGATGACGCCGATGTCGGTGTCGATCTTGCGGACGCGCCTCAGCACTTCGATGCCGTCGAGCTTCGGCATCATCAAGTCGAGGACGAGGACGTGATAATCGCCGTCGCGCACCTCGGGCTCGACTTGCGTCGGGTCGTTGAGCGTCTTGACGTGATAGCCGTCCGCTTCGAGCAGCGTCTGCATGTAATCGAGGATCGCTTTGTCGTCGTCGACGACGAGGATGCGGATCGAGGGGAGCTCGGGTGCCATGGGCGATTACAGTACCATTGAACGCGCCGGCCGAACAATAGCGAGAACGCGATCCCACTGGAAAATAGGGCGATCCGCGCCGATGATGCAGCGCGGGATGCGGGACGAAGTCGTGAGCACGGTCGCCGACGATTTGCCCGTCGGCGTATGGGTCGCGCGTGCGCCCGCCGGCGAGTTCCTCTACGCGAACAAAGCGTTCGGCGAAATCATGGGAATGGGCGCGCGCGACGACGTGGGACGCGGCGAGTACGCGGGCCCCTACGGCATCCACACACGCGAAGGCGAGCTCTATCCGGAAGATCGACTGCCGTTCGTGCGCGCGCTCGTCGAACGCCGCACGGTGATCGTCGACGACATCGTCATTCATCGTCACGACGGCGGGCGCGTGCACGTGCGCGCGCAGGCCAGGCCGGTGATCGACGAGGCGGGTGAGATCACGCACGTCGTCATCGCGTTCATCGACATCTCGCGCGAGGCGCTCGCCGAGGAGGCGCGCGCCGAGAGCGACCAGCGCGTGCGGCAGATGCAGCGTATGGATTCGATCGGAACGCTCGCCGGCGGCATCGCGCACGACTTCAACAACCTGCTCGCCGCGGTGAAGCTCATGGCGGCGGCGCTCCGGCGAAACGAGGTCGAGCCGACGAAGCTCGCGTACCTCGAGCAAATCGATCAGGCGACCGAGAGCGCGGCGCAGCTGACGCGCGCGCTGCTCGGGTTCGCGCGGCGCGGAAAGCACCTCGCGAGCCGCGTGTCGCTCCACGACGTGGCGGTCGGGGTCGTCGCGTTGCTTCGTCGCGCGCTCGACCGGCGCGTCACGCTCTCCACGGATTTGAAGGCCTCGAGCGGCGACATCGTCGGCGACTTCTCGCAGCTCGAGCAGGTCTTGATGAACCTCGTCGTCAACGCGCGCGACGCGATGCCGAGCGGCGGGAACGTCGTGATCTCGACGCGCGACGAGGGCGGGCGCGTCGTGCTCGAGGTGACCGACGATGGCGCGGGGATCGACCCCGCGATCCGCGAGCGGATGTTCGAGCCCTACGTGACCACCAAGCGCAACGGAGAGGGCGGCGGCACGGGGCTCGGGCTCGCCACCGTCTGGGGCATCGTCGAGAACCACGGCGGCACGATCCAAGCGCTCGACGCCGAGCCGCATGGCACGCTGATGCGCGTCACGTTTCCCGCGGCGCCCGAGAGCGCGCAGCGCGCGTTGCCGCAAGACGGCACGCAAGAGCTCGTCCACGGGACCGGCACCGTGCTCATCGTCGACGACGAGCGCGCGGTGCGCGATGGCGCCGCGGCGGTCCTTCGCGGTCTCGGCTATCGCGTGATCTGCGCCGAGGACGGCGCGAGCGCGATCGAGCTTTTTCGCGATCGGCCGGACATCGACGCGGTCTTGCTCGACATGGTGATGCCGCACATGGACGGTCGCTCGACGTATCTCGCGCTGCGCGATCTCCGGCCGGACGTGCGGGTCGTGCTCACGACGGGCTTCGCGCTTAACGAAGAGGCGCAGCGCATCTTGGACCTCGGCGTTCGCGAGTTCATCGCCAAGCCGTTCAGTGTCGAGGCGCTCTCGCACGTCATCGCGCGCGCGGTCACGCGAACCGACGTAGACGCAGCGAGTTGAGCAAGACCGACACGCTCGAGAGGCTCATCGCGGCGCTGGCGAGGATGGGCGAGAGCTGCCAGCCGGTGAACGGGTAGAGCGCGCCGGCTGCGATCGGAATGCCGACGACGTTGTAGACGAACGCCCAAAAGAGGTTCTCGCGGATTGTGCGGAAGGTCGCGCGCGCGAGGGCGAGCGCGGTCGGTAGCGTTTCGATCGAGCCGGAGACGAGGGCGAGGTCCGACGCGGCGGCGGCGACGTCGGCCGCGCGCGCGACGGTGACGCCGACGTCGGCGGTCGCGAGCGCCGGCGCGTCGTTGATGCCGTCGCCGACCATCGCGACGACGTGACCTTTGGCGCGCTCTTCGCGGACGATGCGCGCTTTGTCCTCGGGGCGGACCTCGGCGAACGTTCGAATCGTTTTCGACGCGTCGACGGCGAGCTCGCGGGCGATGGCTTCGACGACCGGTGCGCGGTCGCCGCTGACGATCGCGACGCCGATGCCCATCGCGACGAGTCGCTGCATCGCAGCAGCGGCGCCGTCGGCGGGCTCGTCGCGCACGCCGATGACCGCGATGACGCGACCGTCGGCCGCGACGAGCGTCGGCGTCTCGCCGCGCGCTGCGAACGATTCGGCGTCGCGCTCCGCGCGGGCGCGCTCGAGCCCTTCGAGATGACGCGCGGTCCCGATGCGGACGTCGCGGCCGCGAACGCGCGCGACGACGCCGCCGCCCGGCTCGGCCCGAAATGAATCCGGCGACGCGAGCTCGAGACCGCGCGCTCGCGCCGCTGCGACGATCGCGCGGCCGACGGGGTGCTCGCTCGGAAGCTCGGCCGAAGCCGCGAGCGCGAGCACGTCTTCTTCTTTTCCTTCGTACGCGGCGATCGACACGACGCGCGGCTCGCCGGTCGTGAGCGTTCCGGTTTTATCCAGCAGAACGAGGTCGACGTGGCTCGCGGCTTCGAGCGCCTCGCCGCCTTTGACGAGCACGCCGAGCTCCGCGCCGCGTCCGGTGCCGACTGCGATCGCCGCGGGCGTCGCGAGCCCGAGCGCGCACGGACACGCGATGACGAGCACCGCGACGAACCGTTCGAGCGCGACCGGCGCGCCGGCGCCGATGGCAATCCACACGAGGAGGGTGACCGTCGCGATCGCGAGCACCGCGATCGCGAAGACGCCGCTCACGCGATCGGCGAGGCGCGCGATCGGCGCTTTCGATCCTTGCGCTTGCTCGAGCGCTTGCACGATGCGCGCGAGCGCCGAGTCGGATTGCGCGCGCGTCACACGCACGACGAGCTCGCCGTCTTGATCGAGCGTGCCGCCGAAGACGGGCGAGCCCGCGAGCTTCGCGACCGGAGCGCTCTCGCCCGTGAGCATCGATTCGTCGACCGACGCGCCGCCGCGCTCGACCTCGCCGTCGGCCGGGACGCGCTCGCCCGGCCGCACGCGGACGCGATCGCCGATCTCGAGGGCGTCGACGATCGTCTCGACCTCGTTTTCGTTTCGCAGCACGCGCGCGGTCGCGGGACGAAGCGCGACGAGGCCTCGCACCGCGTCGCCGAGCCGTCTTCGCGCGCGCGACTCGAGCCAGCGGCCGAGCAGGACGAACGCGACGATCGCGCCGGCCGCTTCGTAATAGACGCGCGGCATCCCGGCGGGCGCCATCGCGATCGCGACGGTCGAATAGACCCACGCCGCGCCGGCGCCGAGCGCGACGAGCGTGTTCATGTCGGCGCTCGCGTGACGCGCGGCGCGAAACGCGGCGACGAAAAAAGTCCGCCCTGGCCCGACGAGGAGCGCGGTCGCGAGCGCGAGCTCGACGAAGTGCGCGGCGGACGACATGAGGTTCATCATGCCGAACGCGACGAGCGGCACCGCGAGGGCCCCGGCGATCGCCGCGTCGCGCCCCCGCGCGCGCGATTCGCGATCCGGCGCCTCGACAGGCTCGGCGACGCCGACGTGATAGCCGGCGTCCTCGATCGCGCGGCCCATCGCGTCCTTCGTCGCGCGCGACGGATCGAACCGCACCGAAGCGCGCTTGGTGACGAGGTTGACGTTCGCGTGCTCGACCCCCGCGGTCGACGCGAGCGCGCGCTCGACGCGCGATACGCACGTCGCGCAGGTCATCCCTTCGATCGGGATGTCGACTTCTTGTGTTTGCGCGGGCGAGGCCACGGATCGGATCGTAGCGCATCGAGACGCTTCATCGCGGTGCGCACCGTGAACGACGTCGGGTCGACGTCGTCGAGCTCGTCCCACGAAATCGGCATCGCGACCGGCGCGCCGGGCCGCGCGCGCGGCGAGAACGGCGCAATGAACGTCGCGCCTCGACCGTTCCGCAAGTAGTCGATGAAAATTTTTCCTTTGCGCCGCGCCTTCGACATCGTCGCGATGAAATGTGCCGGGTCCTCCCGCACGACGGCCTCGGCGACCTTCAGCGTGAACTCTTTCGCGGCGTCCCAATCGAGAGAAGGCTCGATGCTGCAGCACACGTGGAGGCCCTTGCCGCCGGTCGTCTTCACGAACGCGTCGAGCTCGAGGCTCGCGAGCCGCTCGTGCAAGAGGCGCGCCGCCGCGACGACCGCCGGCCACTTCACCGTGGGATCCGGATCGAGATCGAAGACGAGCAAGTCCGGCTGCTCGAGCGTGTCGACGCGGCTCCCCCAGGTGTGAATCTCGAGCACGCCCGCTTGCGCGAGCCCGACGAGCCCGCGCGCGTCGTCGATCACCATGTGCGGCTCGTCGTCGCCGACGTCGATCATCCGTGCGCCGTCCGGCGCGCGCAGCCCCGCGTGCTTTTGCACGAAGCAACGTCCGAACGCGCGCGTCCCGCCTCCGGCGGATCCGCGACCAATCCCATTCGGGCAACGCACGAGCATGAGCGGCCGGCCGGCGACGTGCGGCAGCATCCAATCGGCGACGCGCTCGAGGTACTCCGCGACCTCGCCCTTGGTGACGCCGCAGTCGGGGTAGAGGACCTTGTCGGGGTGCGAGACGCTCGGCTTGGCGCGTTCGTGCTTGCGGGGTGCCGCCGGCGGCCGGTCCGCCGACTCGAGGACGATCTCGCTCGCGGCTTTGTCCTGACGGAGGCCTTGGAAAGATGGGTGACGAAGCATCCCTTCGTCCGTCATTTCGGAATACGCGACCTCGCAGACGAGCTTGGGCTCGACCCAGTGAATGCGGCGCTCGCGCGGCGGGTGAGCGAGCGGCGAGTCGTCGCGCGAGAGGGCGCGGAGCTTCGGCGCGATCGACGCGAGCGACTCGGCGGTGAAGCCCGTGCCGACTTTTCCGACGTACGCGAGCGAGCGGCCTTTTTTGACGGCGAGGAGGAGCGCGCCGAAGTGCTCGCGCGAGCTCTTCGGGTCGGTCCAGCCGACGATGACGAACTCTTGTCGCTGCCCGCATTTGATCTTGAGCCAGTCGCGCCCGCGGCCCGCGCGATACGGCGCGTCGCGGCGCTTGGAGACGATGCCTTCGAGCCCGAGCTTGCAGGCGCTCTCGAAAACTTTCGCGCCGCCGCCGACGACGTGATCGTTCAGCCGGACGACGCCGTTTCGATCCGGCAGGAGCGGCGCGAGGCGCGCTTTGCGTTTTTCGAGCGGCTCGCCGCGGAGATCGCGCCCGTCGAGCTCGAGCAAATCGAACACGAAATACGTGAGATCGGCGTCGCCCTCGCCGAGCGAGTTTTGCAGGCGCTGAAAATCGCTGACGCCGTCCTCGCGCAGCGCGACGACCTCGCCGTCGAGCACGGCGCTCTTGCATCCGATGCGCGCGACCGCGCGCGCGACGCCGCCGAGACGGTCGGTCCAATCTTTTCCGTTGCGCGACATGAGCGTCGCCTTGCCGTGCGTGACGTGCGCGAGAATGCGATACCCGTCGAGCTTCATCTCGTGGAGCCACGCGTCGCCTTCGGGCGCTTCTTTCACGAGCGTGGCGAGCTCGGGCTCGATGCGCGCGGGCGCCGCGCGTTTCGAAGCTTGGCGCGGCGTGCGATTGGAGCTCCACGAAGCGTCTTGGTCGGCCGCGATCTCGTCGAGCGATCGTCCGGTGGCGACGCTCGCCGGCATGTCCTTAACGATCGCTCCGTCATTGCGGCGCGCTTCGTCATCGGCGCCTTTGAAGAGGAGCCACCGCTTGCGTCCTTGCGGATCGCCCGCGGTGCGAACGAGATGCCACTTGCCGTGGAGCTTGTCGCCGTGGAGCGTGAACGAGAGTCGGCCGCGCGCGTAGTCCTTTCGCGGATCGCCGTCCGGCTCCCACGTGCCGCGGTCCCAGAGCATCACGGTGCCGCCGCCGTACTCGCCCTTCGGGATCGTTCCTTCGAACGCGCCGTACTCGACCGGGTGATCTTCGACTTGCATCGCGAGCCGCTTGTCGCGCGGGTCGAGCGACGGTCCCTTCGGCACCGCCCAACTGAGGAGCACGCCGTCGAGCTCGAGACGAAAATCGTAGTGAAGGTGACTCGCCGCGTGCTTTTGAATCACGTACGAAAAACCGCGCGCGTGCTTCACGTGCCCGCGCGGCTCGGGCGTCCGCTTGAAGCGCCGTTTGCCGTGATAGGTCTCGAGCGTCACGACGCCTTTTTATGCGTATGGCGCTTGCGCGCTTTGGCGACCGACGGCTTCGGCACGCCTTTGTCGCCGAGGCTCTTCTTCAAGAGACCCATGAGGTCGACGACGTTGGCCTTCGGCTTCGCCGCGCGGTGGTGCTCGTGCGCCTCGGGCACTTGGTTGATCTCGCCGGCCTTCGCCTTCTTCTCGACGAGCGCGAGGATGTCGTCGCGGAACTCGTCTTTGTACGCGTCGGGGTCGAAGTGCGCGTGCATGCTGTCGACGAGCATCTCGGCCATTTTCTTTTCGCCCTGGGTGACGCCGAGCTTGTCGGAGCTCTTCTTCGGCAAATCGAGATCGTCCGGTTTGCGCAGCTCGTACGAATAACGCAGCGTCACGAGGACGAGCGCTTCGCCGCGCGGCATCAGCGCGACGACGTGCTGCCGCGTTCGAATGACGATCTTCGCGATGCCGATCTGCCCGGCTTTGCTCAGCGTGTCGCGGAGGAGCGCGTAGGCCTTCTGCCCTTGTTTGCTGGGCGTCACGTAATACGGCTTCTCGAAGTACATCGGGTCGACCTCGTTCAGGTCGACGAATGCGACGATGTCGATCGTGTGCGTCGCTTCGACGTTCGCGCTCTCGAGCTCTTCGTCGGTCAAGACGATGTACTCGTCGCGATCCCACTCGTAGCCGCGGACGATGTCTTCCCACGCGACCTTCTTGCCGGTGCGCTTGTTGACGCGGTCGTAGCCGATCGGCGCGAAGTCGTGCTTGTCGAGCTGACGAAACGAGATCTCGTCGCTCTCTTCGGCGCCGTGCAGATCCACGGGAATCTGCACGAGGCCGAACGAAATGCTGCCCTTCCAGATCGAGCGCGGCATGGCCTACTTCTGGGCGATGATGGGGCCGCCGAGCGTGCGCTGGAGCTCTTGCGCGTCGCGCAGGTGGTGATCGACGCGGTCGCGAAGATCGGCGAGGTGGGCGCGCACGTCGGGGACGCGCGAGCTCGGAATGAGCTGCACGTCGAGCATCGCGAGCGCGTCTCGCTCGCGGTCGACTTGGTTGGAGGCGAACGCGACGTCGAACTCGTGACCGCCGAGCGCGGAGAGCTGCGCGGCGTCGTTGTCGTTGACGCGTTCGAGGTCCCGCATCTTGTCGGTCGTCACCGGCTTCATCACGAGCTTGTCGGCGAGACGCTGCTCTTGGCTGATGGCGGCGGTGTGATCTTCGAAGAGCGTCTTGGCGAAAGTGAGCACGCGCGGATCCTTGCTCCGCTCGTGCGCCATCTGGTTCAGACGCGCTTCGCCTTTGTTGTAGACCGAGAGGATCGCGAGCACCTGATCGTCGGTGAACGTCTCGGTCGGTTTGGGCGCGACGCGAGGCGTATCGCGGGCGTCGACGCCCACCGCGATGACGGCGGCCGTCGTCGCCGGTGGTTGTTCTTCTTGCGTGCTCGCGCATCCGACGAGCGCGACCGTGAGGAGGAGAGCAAATTGCCGAGTCATGACCCGAGCTCCTTGTTTGAGCCAACGGGTTGCAAGCTCAATACCTGCGCTCCCACAGAGCGTCGACGATCGTGCTGCCGTGGTCACCGACGGTGAAATCGAACGACCAGCGCGCGGTCGCGTACCAGGCGAGCGTCAACCAGGTACGATCCGGCTCGGTCCCCGGGGGAGGAAGCCCCAATACGTAGGCGATTTGCGCCCAGATGTGCTTGGCGATTTGCACCTCCACTTCCGACTTGGCTGCCGAGCCGCTCGTGTCGACGCGCGTCTTGATGTCGACGTGCGTGAGCTGTTCGAGGGCTTTGTTGAACGGCTGAGTCGCGAACGACGCTCCGCCCACGGCCGTTGCCGCCGCAACTGCGCCGGTCGTGCCGCCGGATCCCGCCGCGGGTCCTCCCGTGCTGCCGAAAACGAGTAGCGCGACGATCTCGTCTTTCGTGTGCGGCGGATCGGAGCTCAGCTCGAGCTTTCCTTCGGACGCGCGCCCCGAGTACCGTGCGAACACTTTCGTGCGGTCGCTCGCGGTCCACGTCGCGGTGACCGCGAGGAGCGGGTTCGACGGATCGCCGTCGAAGGTCACGACGCCGTGCTCGAGCGAGAAGCGCTTGCCCTCGATGTCGATCATGCCGTGCGAGACGTCGACGTTGCCGATCACGCGCGTGTCGCGGCCCATCTCGACGACCGGGTCGCCGTGAAGCGTGACGGCGAGGTTGTCGTCGCGCGCGACGTGGACGTCGCCGAGCGCCACTTCGACGCGAATCGGAATTGGGTTTCCCGGTGGCGCGGACGGCGGCGCGAGCTCGACCGGGACGAGGGCTCCATTTTTTCGGACGCCGATCGTGATGTTCTTCGACACGTCGAGCGCCTCGGGCGTGCCGTGCGAGACGTCGGGGAGCTGCACGTGGAGAGACGGCACGCCGAGCTTCACGTCGAAGCCTGCGCCCGCCGGCTTCGCGGTCGCTTCGATCTTGCCGTAGACGTCGCCGACGCGCTGGCCCGAGACGACGAGCGGGAATGGATCGGCGCGATCGATCGACGCGCCGAGATCGATCGAGCGGAGCACGCCGCCCGGCGCGAGTGCTTTGCCATTCAACGCGACTTTGCCGCGCGTGCCGTTGAAATGCGCATTTTCGAGCTGGATCGTGCCGTCGGGGCGCATGTCGATCGTCGCGGCGAGGTTTTGGATCGTGCCGACCGTCGACGATTCGATCTTCGCGTCGGCGACTTTCGCCCAGCCGCGCGCGGTGACGCGCATCGGTGATATCGCGAGCGAACCGCTCGCGTCCGCGTCGAGTCGGCCGGAGATCGATCCGACGCTGAGCGGAAGGAGCGGCTCGAGGAGCTCGAGGCGCAAGTCGTCGGCGCGGAGCGCGAATTGAAGCGGCGCGCCGCTCGCGAGCGACGGCGCGAGCGCGGCGCCCCAAACGGCGGGCGCGGTCACGCGAGCCGACGCCGAGCTCGCTTTCGCGCGGAGCGTCGCCGAGAGCGAGAGCGCGCGGCCGTCGAGCTCGCCGGCGACGGTGACGCGATCGGTCTTCACGTCGGACCACGCGACGTCGTCGGCGCGTAAATCGATCCGCGCGCGCGCGTCGCGATGGTAATCGCGGATCGTCGCCGTGCCCGAGAGGTTCGCGTACATCGGCGTCGACGCATTCGACGGCGGCACGCGAACGGGCAAGCCGTCGAAGCGCGCATCGACCGACGCGCTCCACGCGCGCGGATCGGCGGGGACCTGCAGCGTGGCGATCGCGTCGAGCTCGCGCGCGCTCGAGCCGTAGTGCGAGACGGTGACGTGCGCTTTGCCGCCTTGGCGATCGAACGATCCGACGATCGACGCGTCGGCGAGCTCGGCGATCGGCGAGACGTTCGCGCGGAAGCCCGCGAGGGTGACGGCGACCGTGCCGTGACCGCGATCGAGCGGGCCGACGGCGTGCACGGCGGCGGCGACGGTCCCGCGGCAGTGGGCGCCGAAGTCGCGGCACGCTTCGCCCGTGTCGAACGCCGGCACGTCGAGATCGGCGGTGAAGGGGAGGGTCGCGAGATCCGGCAGACGCCCGGCGACGAGATCGTTCCACGCGAGCGTGGTCGTGAGGTCCAGCTTGCCGTGCTCGGCGCGGTGGGCGACGTCCAGATGCGCGTCGAGCGCGCCGCCGGCGTCGAGGTGAGCGCGCGCGTCGAGCGCGAGCGGCCAACTCTTCCGGCCGATCGCGAGATCCGACGACGCCACCGAAACGCGCAAGTCGGGAGGCCCCGCGGTGGAACGACGCTGGGCGATCAATCCGACGCGCGCCCAGCCGTCGATCGGAAGATCACGCTTCGCGAACGCCGCGAGCTCGGCGACTCGCAGCGTGCCGTCGACGCTGACGGTGCCGGTCGCGCGCTCCCACGACGCGCGATCGAGCGCCGGCCCATCGAGGTGGAGGTCGGCGGACTCGACGCTGAGCCAGCCGTAGCGCGGCGTGCGCGCGCGAAACGCGATCGCGTACGCGCCGGATTCGCTCGAGAGCGACGCGAGCGCATCGACGTGCTCGATGCGATCGTACGCGAGGCCGCGCGCGTCGACGGTCGCGCGGCCGGTGATTGATTTTCCGTCGAGCGTCGCGTCGACGTCGAGCCCGAGCATTCCGCCGAGCGCGGGCTCGAAGCCGAGCGTCGAGCGGACGCGCGCGAGATCGATGTGGCTGCCGACGAGGCGCACGTGGAGCGCTCCGCGATTCCAACCGACCGCGCCGCGGAGGATCGACGTTCCGTCGTTTCGGACGTCGAGATCGTCGATCGCGACTGCGCCCGCGGGATCGACCGACGCGCGCGCGGTCACGTCGAACGGCGCGCTGCCGCCGAGGTGAACGGCGACGCGCGCATCGCGGAGCGTGCCGCGCGCGTGAACGGCCGCCGAGTCGACGTGCACTTTGGGCACGACCGTTCGATCGGCGGTGACGTCCACGTCGAACGCGGGGCTCGCGAGCGGACCGTTCGCGCTCGCGCGCAGCTGGAGGCCCCCGGCGGATGCGGGCCCGTACTTTGCGTCGTCGAAGCGCGCGTCGGCCTCGGCGCCGAGCAGATTCCGATCGCGATCGAGGTGAGCGCGCGCGTGAACCGTTCCGTGGCCGGCGAGCTTCGACGTCTGGAACAGCGGGGCGAAGACGGCGCGAGCGTTTCGAACGTCGGCGGCGATCGTCGCGTCGAGCGCGTGCGGATCGAGATCGGCGACGAAGGTCGCGTGACCCCCGGGCGGGTCGAGCGTTCCGTGCAAGCTCGCGACGTCTCCGTGCACGTCGACGGTCGCGGTCGCGCCTGCGTCGCTTGGGCGAAGGGCCGGCGCGAAGGCGCGCACGTCGAGATGCTCGGCGCGCGCGTCGGCATGGAGTCGATTCGGGGACCACGTGCCCGTCGCATCGAGGCTCGCCGGTCCGAGCGCGCCCGTCGCGCGGAACGCGACAGCGCGCGCGGTGCCCTCCAAGAGCGCGTCGGCAGAAACGCCTTCGTGAATCGGCGCGCCCGGAACGAGCGCGCGAATTCTCGCCGGCGAAGCGCCGGACGCGATCGCGTTCGCGGCGAAACGCTCGCCGTCGGCGCGCGCCGCCGCGTGAAGCTCGATGCCCGCGGCCTCGCCCGAAAATCGTCCGACGAGGCGAAGCTCGCTCGTGCTCTCGAGGCGCGCGGCCACGTGCCCGGCCAGCTCGGCGCCGCGCGGAAGAGACCGCGCGTCGACGTCGGCCCCGGCGAGATCGATCCCGAGATCGCCGCGCGACACGACGATTTCTCCTCCGAGCCCGCGAACGTCCGCGTCGATGGTTTGGCCTGCGGGCGCGCCGTGCACCCACGCGTGATCGATCGCGACGTGCAACACGTCGAGCTCGAGCGTCGACTGTCCGCCGGATGACGGCTTGCGCGGCGCAAAAGCGCGCGCGATGCGAAGGCCGCGCGCGTCGTCGTCGAGCGAGACGTTCGCGTCGTGAACGCGAGCGCGATGCACGGTCGTCGGCCCGCCGAAGAGCGCGGCGCGCGCGATCTCGGCGACCGACGCGTCGAGCTCGATGCCCGAAGCGCGGAGCACGCGGACGCCGTCCGGATCGTCGGCGACGAGCGCGCGCGCGCGGACTCCGCTCGCGCCGATCGACTCGAGCCCTTCGACTCGCACGGTGCCGGCGAACGCCGACGCAAACGCGCGGTTCAGCTCGCTCGCGATCGTCTCGCGCACGACCGGCAAGTGGAAGTGCACGACCACGCCGGCGAACGCGGCGAGCGCGAAGACCAGCGCCGAAAAAATTCCGTAGAGCACCGCGCGCGCGAGCTTCCGCATCAGAACGCCTCCCCGAGCGCGACCGAGATCGTGATCGGCACGCCTGGAATCAAATCGGGCACGTACTCTTGCGTGCCGCTCAAGACCTGCGCGCCCGGAATGCGATAACCGACGTCCGCGCGCACCGGTCCAACCGGCGTGTCGTAGCGCGCGCCGAGACCGCACGAGAGGTGGGGTCGATCGAGATGGAGCGCGAGCTCTTGCGCGCTCACGTCGGCTGCGTCGCAAAAGCCGACCGCCTCGAACGGACCGGCGACTTTCACGCGCGTCTCGAGCGACGCTTCCCAGAGCGACAAACCGCCGAGCGGCACGAAGCACTGCGGCGTCGTCCCCGAGAGGCACGAATTGACGAGCGGGTTGTAGAGCGCGACGTCGCCTTGCGGTCCGATGCCGCGCGGCGGGTAACCGCGATTTTCGCTGGGTCCTCCCGAGAAAAATCCGCGAAAGAAAACGATCTGCACGTCGCGCGTGTCGGTGCCGACGCCGTAGTCGAACGGAAAATCGAAGCCGACGCTCGCGCGCGCCGCGATCGTCACGCGTCGGCCGAGCGGCAAATATCCGCGCACCTCGGGCTGAATGCGGACGTCTTGCGGTTGCCCGCCGAGGCCGGCGACTTGGAGATCATTGGAGAGGTACACGCCGCTCCGCGGGTGCACTTTGCTGTTTCGGAAGTCGAACGTCGTCATGAGCTCGACGTACGAAATCGCGAGCGTCACGAGCGACGGGTCGAGCGTGCCCTTGTAAGCGAAGGGCCACTCGATCTGAATCGTGTGCGAGAGGGTCGCGCGGATCTTGTCGTCCATCCATCCGCGCTCGAGGCCTTGCGTGGATTTGATCTCGAGGTAACCGAGCACCGGCTCGCCCGGCACGTACGTCTCGCGAATGATGACCGGGTACGTGTTGAGCTCGGGACGAATGAACGCGTCGGTGTGTCGTTCGATGAATCCCGGTTGGCGTAGCTCGAGGCGAAGCTTTTCCTCGGGCAGGAGATCCGTCGGCGCGCCGAGATACGAGAGGCGCGTCGGGTAGAGGACGACGCCCGGCGTGAAGTCGACGCTGAAGCGCCGCAGGTCTCCGAGGAAATTCAGATCGCGCCAGCCGGCGCGAAGGTGCACGTCGGTCTTCAGCACGTCGAGCTCGATGCCACCGCCGAAGTGCACTTCGTGGAGGTGCGCCGGCTCGAGGCGCGCGACGAGCGGCGCGACGCCGAAGGGCGCTCCATCGAGCTCCGGATCGATCGTGGCGGAGCTCACCACGCCCATCGCGAGGAGACGATTTTGTGCCTCGTCGAGGCGCGTTCGCGAAAACGGCTCGCCGGGGTCCAGACCGATCGCGCGACGCACGGCGGGCTCGGGAAGCTTGCCGAGGCCGACGATGCGAATCGCCCCGATCACGCATTTTTCCGCCGGGCGGACCTCGACCGTGACGACCGCGCGGTGGCTCGCGAGGTCTGCGTCGGCGTGAACGTCGACGTGCGCTTTGGCGTAGCCGCGGTTGGCGAGCGTGAGCGCGATTCGTTTTTTGGCGGCGTCGAGCGCGTCCTCATCGAGGATGACGCCGCGCGCGAACGCGCGACGAACGACGCGTTTCATCGCGGCGTCGTCGGTCGCGGGGAGCGCGTTTTCGAGGCGCCAGTCGACGCGGTCGATGCGAACCGGGTCGCCTTCGTCGACGACGATTTCGACGCGCACGTGATTGGCGCCGGTTGCCTCGACGCGACCGGCGCGGGCGTGCGCTTCGTAGTAGCCGCGCGCGCGGTAGTAGCGTTCGACGCGCGCGAGATCGTACGCGAGCGTGTAGCGATCGTAGACGCTGTAGTCGTAGACCACGCCGCGAAAGAGCCCCATGAACTTCGGGGTCGGCGCCGTCGCGAGCTTCGATTCGAGGTCGCCGTCGTCGATCGCGTGATTGCCGACGACGTCGACCGCGTCGACCGCCGTTTGCCCGCGCGGGATGCGCGTGCACGCGGTGCACGAGATCAGGATCGCGAGGACAAACCACTTCATCGCACGCGCGTTGTGCAAGGCGAACGCCAGGACCGTGGCAGTGAAGTTGGCGCGTGCCGTGCAACGGCCTCCGGTCGTGCTGGCCCAAGCGGAGAAGATCGCGGTCCTGATCGTCGCGTCGAGCGCGTGCGGAAACAGCGCGCTTCCCGCGCCTTCGTACGCTCCGCAGCCGACGAGCGCGCTCGCCGAAGTGCCCTATCCGCCGCCGCCCGCGCGTGTCGAACAGGTGCCGGCGTCGCCGCGCCGAAACGCCACGTGGATCGACGGCGAGTGGACTTGGAAAGGGAAGCGCTGGCTCTGGACGTGCGGTCGGTGGGTCGTTCCGCCGAGCGGCGCCCGCTACTCCCCGTGGGCCATCGTCCGCGGAAAAGACGGAACGCTTTGGGAAGCGCCCGGCACCTGGCGCGACGAGCACGGCGAACCGATCGCCGCGCCCGCGGCGCTCGCCGACGCGACGGTCAGCGAAGCGGCGGTCGTCGATTCGTTCGGGGAGCTTCACGCGCCCGGCCGAGTGATTCACGCCCAATCGAAAGGAGCAGAGCGATGACCGCGATCGTGATCGCAGTCGTTCTCTCGTTCAGCGTGCTCGTGACGATCCACGTGACCGGCAGCGTCGCGCTCGCGCGGCGCCGGCCGTACTGGAACGGCGCGGTCGCGTTCGTCGTGCCGCCGTTTTTTCCCTATTACGCCGTGCGCCGTCACGAGAACGCCTGGGCGATCGCATGGTGCGTCGCGGCCATCGCTTATGGCGCGGCGCTCCTCGTCGCAGCCACGTGGAGGTGACCGATGTGGATCGAGCTGATCTTGACGCCGAGCGATTGCACCGAGTTCGTCGCGAGCATCACACCGATGTCGCTCGACCTCGGCGCGCCGGACCGCGTGCTCGTCATCGGTCGCCCGCACGACATCGAGCTCGTGCCGGACAAAGGCATTCGTCTTCGCACCGAGAGCCACGTCGTTTGGACGGTCGCCGGATTGCGCGTGCCGATTCACGCGCGCGTCGCGAGCTTGCTCGTCGCGCCGGCGATCGAGCGCCGCAACGGACGCGACGCGCTCGTCCTTCGCGTCCGCGTGGAGAAGCTCGACGTGAGCGTGCTCCCCGACTTCATCGACGTCACCGTGCTCCACCGCATCAACGACAAGCTCGGCAAGCACGACGACGCGCTCGTCTGGCGCTTCAGCGAAATGCTCGACCGGCGATTTCGACTTCCGCCGCGCGTGGAGTCCGCCGACGCGATCGAGACGCACGTGCGCTGGGGCAAGCTCAGGATCGCCGAAGAAGGAATCGCCCTCGCGATTTCAGTCGACGCGCACGCCGTGAAGGTGGGCCCGCCGATCGCGAACGCCGCGGAGTGAGCCGATGAATTGGACGACCAAGGTTCGGGGCTGGGCGAAAGAAGTCTTCGCGCGCATCGGTCGCGAGCACGTGCTGGACTCGGCTTCGGCCGCCTCGTTTTGGATTTTCGTTTCGCTCGTGCCGCTCGCTGCGGTCGCGCTGATGCTGACGACCAAGCTCGCGTGGGCCAACGAAGACGTGCTCGCGTCGATGCTCGCGGCCGTGCCGCCGAATTCTCGCACGTTCGTGAGCCACGAGCTCCAGCGCGTCGGCGCGTGGAACGGCGGAACCGTCGGGCCCGCGTCGGCGGCGGTCTTCGTGTGGCTCGCAGCGACCGGCGTCCACGCGATCCTCGACGCGTTCGACGCGACGGTCGACGCGAAGCGCCCGTGGTGGAAAAAACGTCTCCTCGCGATCGCGATCTGCATCGGCCTCTCGGTCGCGGTCGCCGCCGTCGGGATCGCCTTCGGCCTTCTCGGAAAAGACGTCGTCTGGATCGCGACGAAGACGCCGGCGCGTTGGGTCATCGCGATCGTCGCCGAGTTCGGGCTCATCGTCGGTCTCTTTTGGGCCGGCATCGCGCGCTCCGCGCGCTGCAAGACGCACAGCTGGCCCGGCGCGATCCTCGCCGCGATCCTCCAGAGCCTTCTCGGTTGGGGCTACGTCTCGTATCTCCGCACGTTCGGAAACGGGACCGCGTACTCGGGCGCGACGCTCGCGACGATCGGCGCGACGATGATCATGATTTATCTCTTCACGCTGTCGCTGCTCATCGGCGTCACGTTCAACGCCGTCCTCGCACGCCGCCGCGAGCCCGCGCCCGATGCGCCGCGCAGGCGATGGCGGCTCGGCTTCAGCGACGGGCGGTCCGCCCACGAGTCGTCCTGACCGCGGCGGCCATGCGAAAGCCCGAGCGCGTCGGCGCCTGTTCCGCGTCGACGTCTCGCGGCCAGTCGACCGCTGCGTCGGACGCCGCGACGAGCTCGCACGGTCCGCGATCGCCGAGCAGGCCCATGAGCGCGCGAAAGCTCGGTCGCCCGAACACGGCGGGAAGTCCGAGCACGCCCTCGTGGCGCGTCGCGACGGTCGCGTGCACGCGACGATGCAGCCGCACGAGCGCGTCGAGGTGCTCGGCGCTCGCGCGGTTGCGGTCCGCGGCGACGATGACGACCGCGTCGAAGCCTTGCGCGTCCGCCCACGCGACGCCCGCGCGAACCGACGACGCGACGCCTTCGATCCAGCGCGTGTTCGGCAGCGTCACGACGTCGAGCCCGGCGAGCGCCGCGTCGACGCGATCGGTGCGGGGCCCTCCCGTGACGACGACGACCGCGTCGCACGCCGAGGCGATGGCCGCAGTGGAGACGAGACGCACGAGAGGCTGCCCTTCTTCGAGCGCGAGCTGACGCGGCGCGCCCACGAATCCGGGCGAGCACGCGGCGAGAACGAGTGTGGCGATGCTCATGACAAAGGGCTTCCCGGCTGCAAGGCTCGCGCCTCGACCGTACGACCCGCGTTTCGGCGCTTGCTGCGCGATCGGCGTGGCGAAAGGCGCCGCGCGCGCGCTTTTGCCATGCGAGCGCGCGCGGCACGGGCGTCGGTGTAAGATGCCCGCGTGGAGACAGAGCGACGCGCGCACACGCGCAAGCTCGTATCGACGGCGGTCACGTTCCACGATTCGGTGGGCGGCGTGGCGCTGCGCGGTTGGCTGCGCGACATCAGCCGCGGCGGGTGCTTCATCGCGACGCCGTCGCTGCTCACGTTCGGCGAGGAGGTCGACGTCTCGCTGATGCTTCCGTATCCGCGCGTGGCCATCGCCGGGAAGGCGCGCGTCATGTGGGTGCGCGAGACCAACGAGCGCGAGGCGCCGGCAGGGATGGGCGTTCGTTTCGAGACGCTCACGCCGGAGATGATCGCGGCGATCGACAAGATCACGAGCGCGGCGCGCCTCTCGCGGCCGAACACGGTGATCGGCATCGCGCCGCCCGCGGTCGGCTCGGCGCCGTCGTATTCGGACGTGCGAATCTCGATCGCCGATCCGGAAGTCGAGTCTGCGCCGATCGCGTCGCCGCTCGCGCCGATCGAGCCGCCGGAGCCGAAAAAGAGCGGACGCGATCGCATGCTCATCGCCGCGGCGGCTGGCGTCAGCTTGCTCGGTCTCGTCGGGCTCGGGATTTTTTGGGCGCGTCACGATCGTTCGCCGACCACGCAAGCGGACGCCGCGCCGTCGGCGACGGTCGCGGAGATCGCCGAGGCGTCCGAGCCGCCGATGGATGCGTCGCCCGCGACCACGCCGCCGTCAGTCGACGCCGCCGCCGCCGACGCGAGCCCGCATCACACGAGCACCGACGGCGGAAAGAAAAAACGAAAGCGCCCGCGCCGTCACCACTGACGGCGATCAGTTCGGCGGCAACACCGTGACCGGCGCCTTCGTCGTCACGCCCGCGCCCGACCAGCCCGACGTGATTTGTCCGAAGGTCGCGATCGACGTGCCGGCGCCGGTCCCGTCGATTCGAACGAGCTGCGCGGGTTGGTTCGAGCCGGAGCGCGAGAACGCGTAGACGTCACTGTTCCACGCGCCGACGCCGAAGAGCCGGCCGAAGCCGGTGCCGCTTCCGATGAGCTGTTTGCGAAGGTTGCCCGGCGTCTTCGATTGATACGCGGCGCTCATCGCGGCGACGTCGATCTCGGCGAGGAGATCGTTGGTCGTCGAGCAGCTGCCTTTCGGGCACGAGCGAATCGTCGCGAGGCCGCGCGCCGTTCCGTTTTGCTCGTAGAAGACGACGTCGCCGGAGAGCTCGTAGGCGTTGCCGCTGCCGTCGGTGCCGAACGTGCCGAGGTCGGTCGTCTGGCCGCTCGTCGCGATCGCGTAGAGCGCGCCTGCGCTGTCGCCTGCGACGAGCGTCTCGGTCGCGTCGAGCACGCCCGCGGGCGCGAAGCCGAGCGCGTAGAATTTCTGACCGGACGAGCCGCTGATCTGACTGACGAGCGTGAGCTGCACCGGACCAGGCGCGGTCGGCACGGCCGCGCGATAAATCGCCGTCTCCGAATTGACCCACACGTTGCCGCTGGCGTCGACGGCGAGATCGGTGATGACCGGCGTCGACGATCCGGCCGAGAACGCGCCGATGTCGCTGACCTTCTGCGTGAGCGGATCGAGCGAATAGAGCTTGGTGTCGGTGTGCGCGTAGATGATCGCGGGCGCGTCGCCGCCGCTGTCGCCGCCGCTGCCTCCGTCGATCATCGGCCCGAGACCGCCGTCTTTGCCGGTCGCGAAGCCCGAGTCGTTCTCGCCGCCGCCCGAATCCGAATCGTTGAACCCCGAGTGGTCCGCGCCGCACGCGACCAGCATGGCGGCGATCATTCCGACGGCGAGCCTCATGACGTTTCCCCTTTGCTCAGTTCGTGAGCGTCCCGTCGGCCTTCACTGCGAAGTGGAACGACGAGACCGCTTGGTTGCTCTGGTAATCGAACATGTCGACGGTCAGCGCGCCGTCGCTCCGTTGCGCGACGATCCCGTAGCCGTAATTTTGGTTCGTCGAGAGAGGCGCGCCGCCGTTGCCGATGAGGACCTGGCGCGGGCTCGACGACTTCGAGTGGTAGTACTCGTGCGAGTGCCCGACGATCGAGAGCGTGTACGGGTGCTGGGCCATGATCGCTTCGCTCGGCGTGACGCCCGGCGCCGTGTTCGCCGACGCCGGCTCGTGGCGCACGATGAAAGTGTAGGTCGTCGCCTG
Organism: Polyangiaceae bacterium; assembly: GCA_036488725.1. GTDB lineage: Bacteria > Myxococcota_A > Polyangia > Polyangiales > Polyangiaceae > DASXHD01. The sequence goes on from DASXHD010000046.1 coordinate 26,355, forward strand.
CGACAGCGTCGCGTCGAGCCAGGACGATTGCGTGGAGTCCCAAGCATTGGCCGCGATGAAGACGAACTTCGCGGTCCACGAGCTGTCGTTCGCGGCGACGTTGATGACGTAATACGGCGACGTCTTCTGGATCGGGCCGAGCATCATGCTCATGAAGCTGTTGTAATTGTTCGTCAGGCCGTCCGCGTTGCCCGAGCCGCAGTTGCTCGCCGTGGCGCCCGTGCACTCGTGGTTGCCCATCGCAGGGAACTGCACGCCGGGGTAGCTGCCTTTGGCGTTCAAATACGTCGTGAGCTGCGCGGACGATTCGCTGCCGTACGGATTCGAGAATTGATAGTCGCCGGTCGAGACGACGAACGGCGGCACGGTCGGCAGGCCCGAGAGGTCGGAGAAAATCTTCGAGATGATCGCCGTCGGGTAATGCGCGGTGTCGTCCTCGGTCGCCGGGCGCGTGTCGCCGACGATTGCAAAATACAAGTTCGACTCGGTGCCGCCGTTCGGCCCGATGTTCGCGTCGACGCCGCCGTCGAACGAAGGCGGCGGGCCGCCGTCGGCGCCGGGCGTGCCGCAGTTGTGCGGCGGCGCCTGGCACTTGTTCGTCTGCGTGTTGCAGTACCAGCCGCCGTAGCAGCCGTTGGTTTGGCAGTCGGGCCGCGACTGCGGCGTGCACGAGGTGCAACCGGCTTGCGTCGTGGGATCGGCGAAGCCGGGGCACGCGCCGGATGGGCCGCCGTCGTCTTGTGGGTTCGGGCCGCAGGTGGTGCTTGCAGTCTGCACGCAAACTTGGGCTTGGTCGCCGCTGATGGTGGAGACCGAGAGACACTGCTCGCCGTCGATGCAGTCGGTTTGCACGGCGCACGTCGCGGCGCAGTACGAATCGCCGCCGAGCTGAGCGCACACGTTTCCGCTCGGGCAGTCGGTGTCGATGACGCACGCGGTGCATGAGCCGGGGCTCGTCGCGTCGAGCCCGCCGTCGCCGCCGTTTTGGAGGCCGTTGTCTGCGCATGCGCCGACGAGAGCGAGCGCGGCGACGACGCAAACGGCTATCCAACGGAAGGACATCGGTGAGCAATGTGCCGAACCGCACGGCCGGATCACGGAAAATCGTCCCGCACATTCGAGCGCTGACCGACTTTTCCGCGTGCGACGGAATGCGCGCGGATTTCACGCGTCCGCTGCTGCGACTTCGAGCGGCGTGCGGTACGGTTCACGCGCCGTGGATTTCGTCGTGCTCGGCTACGCCGCTCCAGACGCGCGCTCCAAGATGCGTCAGCGCATGAGCGCGCTCGCCGCGCGTCTCGCCGAGCTCGCCGGCATCGACGTCGGGGTCACGCCGGCACCGTCGTACGAGAAGCTTGCACAATACATTCATCGCGGCGAGGTCGACCTGGCGTGGCTCTCGCCGATTTCGCTCGTCTCGCTCGCGCGGATGAAACGCGTGCGGCCGATGGCGAGCATGCATCGCAAGCGCTCGCTGCACTATCGTTGCGCCATCTTGGTGCGCGCCGGCAGCCACATGAGCTCGTTCGAGGAGCTGCGCGGCAAGCGCGCGGCGTGGGTCGATCGGCACAGCGCGAGCGGCTACGTGCTGCCGCGCATCGAGCTCGCGGCGCACGGCATCGGCCCGCGCGATCTCGGCGGCGAACGATTTTGCGGAAGTCACGACGGCGTCGTGCGCGCCATCGCGTCGGGCCGCGCGGATTTCGGCGCGACGTTCGCGCACACGCAAAACGGCGTGACCACCGGCGCGTGGAACAAGACCGCGGGACTCTCGCGATCGGTGAGCGTGCTCACGACGTTCGGCGAGGTTCCGCCGGACGCGATCGCCGCGCGTTACGATTTGCCGACGGCCGTGCGCGAAAAGCTCACGCGCGCCGTGATCGACCTCGGTCGCAAACCGGATGACCGCGCGCTCCTCTCCGAGGTCCTCGGCGCCGACGAGATCCGCATTCCGAAGCGCGCGACCTACGAGCCGCTCCGCGCGATGGTCTTTCGCGCGTACCAAAGCGGGCTTCTCCACTCCGAGGGATCGAACGACGACGTGCTCGACGTCGCCGCGACGCTCGAGCAGCGCCAAGTCACGATTCCGCCCGACCCTCCGACCGCGCGGAAGCTGCCGGCCGATCCGAAGCCGCGAAAGCGACGCGCAGACGAAACACAAGAAGCCGAAATCATCGAGATCGTCGGCTAGAATCTCAGGCAGCACAGATGTCGACGAGCTACGTCCGCTTCGCGATGGCCACGACGCCGCAAATCGGCGACGCGGCGGTGCGCGAGCTGCGCGACATCTTCGGGCGCGAGCACATCGAGGTCGAGCCCGTCTGGACGCGCGACTACGGCGCGCTCTACGACGCCGTGCATTTGCACGAGGCCGACGTCGCGTGGGCGCCGCCGCTCGTCGCGCGCGATCTTCGTCGCGACGGCGCAGCCGAGCCGTGCGCGGCGGTCGTGCGCAAGGGGGGCCTCCACTATTTTTCGGCCATCGTCGGCACCGAATCGCTCTCGTCACCCAAAGAGATTCAGCGCTTCGGTTGGGTCTCGCGTCTCAGCGCCGCGGGATATCTCGTGCCGCGCGGCTACCTCACGTCGATCGGCGTGAGCGTCGATTTTCGCGAGGAGCGATTCTTCCGCACGCATCAGCGTTCGATGGCCGCGCTCGCGGCGGGCATCGTCGACGCGATCGCGACCTTCGCGGTGCAAGAGCACGCAGGCGAGACGCCGATCGTTCCGCACGCGTTCGACGGCGCGCGCGTCCTCGCGACGATCGGTCCGATCCCCGGCGACGTCATCGTCGTGTCGAGCACGATGCCGCGCGAGACGGCGTCACGCGTCGGCGCGCTCGTGCGCGAAGCGAAACTTTCGGAGACGAGCGCGATCGCCGAGCTCATGGGCGCCGAGGGTTTCGGCGCGGTGCCGCCCGGTCACCTCGAGGCGCTCGGTCGGTGGGTGGCGGGCTCGGTCTTTTCGCGGCCGCGTGCCGCCGAAGAGCGCTGAGCGAGCTCGCCAGCCGAAGCGAACGACGCGACGCGCGGCTGCTCGAGCCGCGCCCAATCGTCGTACGGCACCTCGACGTAAGCGCTCTCGCCGAACGCGCGAAACACGAGCATCGCAGCGCTCGCGGCGCGCACGTCGAGCAAAATCGGAACGCCGAGGAGTTGGCCGAGCGGCGGCACCGGCTCGCCGGCGCGACGGATCTCGTCCGGCAGCTCGCTCGGCGTCGCGTGCGTCGCGGCCGCGCCGACCGTGTTCGCGACCGCGGCGAGATCGACTTCTTCGCCCGACGGAAACGCGGCGACGACCACGCGTTCGGCGATCGTGAGCAAGCGCGTCTCGACCAGCATCGCGCCCGGCGGAAGCGCATGCGCAGCGATGGGTTTTTCTTCCGCGCTCGGATAGCTCGAGAGTCGAAATGGGACGTGTGCGTTATGGAGATATTCGACGAGTGTGCCGAGCATCGCCCTCGTCGTTGCAATGCGCTCGCCAGTCAGACGACGAGGCGCGTCGCCTCCGGCACGGGCGTGTTGCCGTCGATCGTGAGGTCGCCGGATGCGTCGGCCGTGACTTGATAGTGCTGGAGCGGGCTCGACGCGGGGCCGACGATGACGTTGCCGTCGACGTCGAAGCGACTGCCGTGGCAGCCGCAGACGATGCCGCTCGCGCTGACGCTTCCTTCGGTCGAGATGTCGCAGCCCTCGTGCGTGCAGACGAGGGTCATCGCGTAGACGCCTTGCGCGTCGCGCGCGATCGCGACCGGCGAGCCCGGCACGACTTTGATTTGTCCGACCGCGAGCGCGCTCGCGTTGCCCGCCGCGACCACGCCGAACGGCGGACCGCACGCGCCGAGCGCGCAAACGGCCGCGACGCCCTTCATGAGCTCGCGCCTTCCGTGGAGTGACCGAAGCATCGCCGTCACTTTGACGGGCTCGGCCGTAGCCGGCAAGCGACACCACGTGACCATGCATGCGGCGCCGTAGTTGGCGATCGTGTGACGACGCGGAAAACCCGGGACGACATGCGGGCTCGTCGCGCGCGCGCGCAGCATGCTGGAGGCATGACGATCTTCATTCGAAAGGCACGCAGCGACGACGTGCCGCGCCTGGTCGAGCTCAATCGCGCCGCGTATCCGGACTTGGTGGAAGAGGGCGTCGTGTTCGATGAGGCCCAGATTCGATCGCACCTCGGCGTGTTTCCGCGCGGGCAGCTCGTCGCCGAAATCGACGGGCGCATCGTCGGCGCGATCGCGACGCTCGTTCTACCGCGCGCGATCGATCCGCTCGGCGCTCACACGTGGATGGGCGTCACCGACGGCGGAACGTTCGCGCGTCACGACGACGCGGGCGACACGCTCTATCTCGCCGACGTTTATGTCGACGCAGCCGCCTGGGGTCGCGGCGTCGGACGCGCTCTTTATCGAGCGCTCTTCTCGCTGTGTCGCGAGCTCGGGCTCCGTCGCGTCGTCGCCGGCGGTCGGCTCTACGACTACGACGCGCACGCCGCGACCCTCTCGCCCGACGAGTACGTCGCGCGCGTCCAGCGCGGCGAGCTCCGCGATCGCGTCCTCGTCTCGCAGCTCCGCGCGGGCTTCACGGTGCGCGGGCTGCTCGCCGATTACCTCCACGACTGGCGCAGCCGTCACTGGGCGACGCTGCTCGTTTGGGAAAATTCGGAGACCCCGACGGTCGCCGCGCGTTTCGCCTGCGAGCGTGCCGCGCCAGGTGAGCCCGCAGTATAGTGGGTTTCCGTGGAGGTCCCGCCGGCGCTCGCGCAGTTGCAACGCTATCGCGTCGTGCGCGAGCTCGGGCACGGCGGGTCGAGCGACGTGATGCTCGTCGAGGACGCGGGCTCGGAGCCGCGGCTCAAAGCGCTGAAGCTCCTTCGGGCGAACATCGCGCCGAAGCTCGTGACGACCTTTCGCCAGGAATTTCGGATCCTCGCGACGCTCGAGCATCCTGCGCTCGCGCGCGTGTACGACTTCGGTGAGCTCGCCGACGGGCGCGCGTATTACACGTGCGAGTTCGTCGAGGGGAGCCGGCTCGATCAGCAGGGCGGGACATGGCGCGAGGTTTGTCGCGCGATGGCCGCGGTGTGTCGCGCGCTCGCTTACCTTCACACGCGCGGCTACGTCCACAACGACCTCAAGCCCGCGAACATCGTCCTCGCCGACACGCCCGAGAGCGCGAAGCTGCTCGATTTCGGGCTCGCTTCGATCGACGCGGCGAGCCGCGAGCGCGTCGTCTACGGGACGCCCGGCTACCTCGCGCCCGAGCGGCTCGCGGGTGAGACGTGGGATGCGCGCGCGGATCTCTATGCGGTCGGCGCGACGCTCTATCGGCTTCTCGCCGCGCGGCACGTGACCGAGCACGAGAGCCCGGGCGACGCGCTCGCCGATCTTCGCGCACACGCTCCGGATCTCGCCGCCGAGCGGCCCGACTTGCCGAAGGCGCTCTGCGATCTCGTGCATCGGCTCCTCGCGTTCGACGTGCAAGCTCGACCGAAGCACGCGTTCGAGATCGTCGAAGGTCTCGGGCGCGCGCTCGGCGAAGTTCTTCCGCTCGAGACCGCGGGGGCGGCGCGGTGCTACGCGCTCTCGAGCGTGCTCGTCGGACGCGACGCCGTGATGGCCGATCTCGCGCGCGGAATTCGCGAGGCGTTCGCCGGCGGCTCGCGCCGGATGCTCGTCGTCGCCGCGGGCGCGGGCCTCGGAAAGACGCGCGTTCTTCGGCAAGTCGTCGGTGACGAAGAGATGCGCGGCGTGCGCACCGCGCGTTCGCGTTGCGACGCGGCGGCGGACGAGACTCTCGCGCGTGCGGCCGCTTCCGCTGGGCTTCGCCTCGGCGCGCGCGACGACGACGCGATCGTCGAGTCGTTCTGTCAGGCCGCGCGTGCGAGCAAAAAGGGGTTGGTCGTCGCGTTCGACGATCTTCACGCCGCGCCGGAGCGGATCTGGCGCGTCGTTCGAGAGCTCACGCGGCGCGCGAGCGCGACCAAGACTCCGCTCGTCCTGCTCGCGTCGGTCAACGGAGACGAGCTCCCGGTGTCGTCGCGCCAAGCGCTCGCGGTCGCGGTAGCGGCAGGCGAGGCGTCGCGCATCGAGCTCGCACCGCTCACCGGCGGTGAGCTCGAGCGCATGCTCACGTCGCTCTTCGGCGAAGGCGTGATCCCGCGCGATCTCCAAGACGACATCGCGCGTCGCTCGGGTGGGAACCCGCTCTTGCTCGAGGAGATCGTGCGCGAGCTCGTCGATCAAGGCGCGCTCCGGAGCACGCAAGCAGGTTGGACGGCCGGCGAGCCGACGAGCGCCGCGCGGGCGCGAAGCGAACGTCTCGAAGATTTCATTCGGCGTCGCTGCGCGGGTCTCGCCGAGCCGGCGCGCACCACGCTCGCCGCGCTCGCGGCGCTCGGCGGCGCTGCGCAAATCGAAGCGGTGCGCGCCGTCGCGGGCGAGACGCTCGACGTCGAGCTCGGGCTCGCGTTGCTCGCCGAACGGGCGCTCGTGACGTTTCGTGCGACGGGCCGCGCCGCGATCGAGCACGAGGTGACGCGCGCCGCGGCGCTCGGTCTTCTCGGCGCGAGCGAGCGCACGGCGATGCACCGCGCCGCCGCCGAGTGGCTCGACGCGAACGGCGGAAGCGCCATCGCCGCAGGACGCGCGTGGCGCGAGGCGGGGGACGCGAAGCGCGCGTGGGATCGTCTCTGCCAAGCGGGCGAAGGCGCGCTCGCGGCGGGCGAGGTGAGGCTCGCGGTCGGTTTGCTCGAAGAGGCGCTCGCGCTCGAGGTCGACGCGACGCCGCTCGAGCGTGCGCGCGTGCTCGCCGCGTTCAGCAAGGCCTGCGCGCATGTCGGCCGAAGAGACGACGCGATCGACGCGGGCCTCCGCGCCTGCGACGCGCTCCCGAATGGCGCGCGCCCGCAGAGGCTCGAGTACGCAGTCGAGACCGCGTTGCACGCGAGCATGGAAGCGCGGCGCGATGACGTCGAGCGCTGCTTTTCCCGCGCGCGCGAGGCGCTCGATCGAAACGATCATCGCGGCGCCGCGCTCTTCGCGTATGGCGAGGCGTTCGTCGCGCATTGGATGGACGGCGATCTCGCGCGCTCGCGACGCAAAGTCGAGGACGCGCGTCGAGAGCTCGCGAGCGCTGCGCCGGACGACGAGCTCTCGCTGCGCGTCACGCTGCTCTCGGGCGCGCGCGAGCTCGTCACCGATTTCGCGCGCGCGGTCGACGTGCACCGCGAGGTCGCCGAGCGCATCGAGCAATCTCCGGATCGCTCGCTCTTTTCGGTGACGCTCAACAACTTCGGCTATGCGCTCTTCCAACAGCGCAAGCTGGCTGAGGCGCGCTCCGTGCTCACGCGCGCGTGCGACGAGGCCGAGCGTCTCGGCAACTTGCGCATCACGCCGATCGTCCTCTCGAACCTCGCCGATACGGCGCACTTCGCCGGCGATTGGACGCAGGCGCGCGAGCACTTGCGGCGGGCGACGCTCGTCGCCGCGCAGCTCGGCTCGGCGCTTCCGTTCGCCACGCTCGCGCGCATCGCGTGGATGGAAGACGACGCGGCGACGGCCGCGCGTCTCGCGCGTGCGGTGGTCGACGGCGAGCACGGAGCGTTTCGCGGCGCGCCGCCCGCTCGCCTCTACATCGCCGCGGCTGCGGCCGCCGCGGACCTCGGGGACCTCGCGGCGCTCGATCGCTACGTCGGACACGCCGAAGCGCTCGCGCGAGAACGCAATTGGCCGGTGATCGTGACGAGCCTCGAGGTCGTGCGCGCGTATCGCGCCGCGCTTAACGGCGGTGCCGACGCCGCGCGCAGGCTCGTCGCGGCGGCCGAAGCGCTCGAGGCGATCGGCGCGGCGAGTGACGCCGTCTACGTGAAGCGTGACGCGGTGAAGTGGCTCGCGACGAGCGGCGACGTCGCGGGCGCGCGAACGCTGCTCGAGCGCGTGCGTCGCGCGCACATCGACGTCGGATGCGTCGCGGGCGCCGCGCAAGTCGACGGTCTCGCCGCGCGCTTCGGCGGAAAAGTGGAGCCCGCGGCGATTCGTCGCGCGCCTCCGCAAGTCGCGACGTTGCTCGAGCGCGCCGCGCGCGCCGCGGGCCTCGACGTGAGCCTCTCGCTCCAGACGAGCGCCGACCAAGCCGAGGGCGCGCGCGTGCTCGACGCCGGCGCGTTCCGGCTCGTCGCGCGCGGCGGTGAAGGCGTGCCCGAACAAACCTTCGCGCTCCTCGCGGCGGTCGCGCGCGAGCTCGGCGAGCCGAGCACGAACCGCGCGGACGCAGCGACGACCGCGGTCGGCCGACCTCGCGAGCGCGGCGACGACGAGTCGCGCGCCTTCGAGCTCACGCTCGGCCCGGTCGAGCTCCGATCGGCGTTCGAAGGCGTCGTCGGAAAGAGCTCACCGATTCAGCGCGCGCTCGCGCTGCTCGACCGACTCGCCACGAGCGACGCGCCGGTCCTTCTCACCGGCGAGACCGGCACCGGCAAGGAGGTGTTCGCGCGCGCGCTCCACCTCGCGAGCTCGCGGAGCGCGCGACCGTTCGTCGTCGCGAACTGCGCGGCGATCCCGCACACGCTCTTCGAAGCCGAGCTCTTCGGGCACCGCCGCAGCGCGTTCACCGGCGCCGTCCGCGATCACGCCGGCTACGTGCGCGACGCCGAGGGCGGCACGATCTTCCTCGACGAGATCGGCGAGCTGCCGCTCGAGCTCCAGCCGAAGCTCCTTCGACTGCTTCAAGACCGACGCGTCTGGCCCGTCGGCGCGGACGCCGAGCAAATCGCCGACGTGCGCATCGTCGCGGCGACCAACCGCGATCTCGAGCAAGAAGTCGCCGCCGGTCGCTTCCGCGCCGATCTCTTTTTTCGGCTCAACGTCGCCGACGTTCATCTCCCGCCGCTGCGCGATCGCGCGTCGGACGTCGCGCCGCTCGCGAAACACTTTCTCGAGAAGCTCGGGAGCACGCAGGAGCTGACGACCAAAGCGATGCGCGCGCTGATGGCCTATGCGTGGCCGGGCAACGTCCGCGAGCTCGAAAACGTCGTTCATCGCGCGTCGCTCCTCGCCGGCGGCGGGCGCATCGAGTCACGTCATCTTCCCGCGCGAGTCCGCGCCGGCGCCACGTCGAAGACGGCGAGCGGCCTCGCGGAGAAAAAACGCGCGAGCGAGCGCGAGGCGATCGAGGCGGCGCTCCGCGCGACCGGCAACAACCTCACCCACGCCGCGAAGCAGCTCGGTCTCACGCGCCAGGGCCTCCAGTTCAAGCTGAAGCAGCTCGGCATCGAGCGCGCGAAAAAGCGCTGACCGCCGCCAAGAAGATTTGGCGCTCCGCCAAGTGCGCTTGGCGTCAAGGCCGCGAGCACTTGCATGATGACGCCGACGACGTCGTCGACGCCGATGTCGCGGGCGCGGAAGCGCGCGGCGAGCGTCTCATCGCGCAGGCGTTCCATCACGAGAAACGGCCGCCGTCGTCGAGATGCCGTAATCGACGAGGCCGCAGACGTTCGGGTGCACGATGCGCCCGACGAGGCGCGCCTCGCGGAGGAATCGCGCGCGTCCGAAGGATCTTGATCGCAACTTGCCGCCCGAGGTGACGTGCTCGGCCTCGAAGACTTCGGCCATGCCGCCGGCGCCGAGAAAGGCGCCGATTCGATAGCGGCCGGCGACCGCGGTTCGAGTGTCTCGGGATGCGATCGTTTGCATGCCGCCAGCATCTGCAACCCACGTACCGTGGCACGAAGATCGCTAACGTAGTCGTCTCATGAAACCGATCGCGATCTTGTCTGCGCTTCTCTTGGTGGCGTGCGGCTCGCCCGGCGCGAGCGACGACGAGGGCGGGCCGGACACCGGGAGCCCACTCGAGGCCGGCGTCGATGCGCCCATCGTCGACGCGTCCATCGGTGATGCGGTCGGCGACGCGCCGAGCTGCGCTCCATCCGACGCGTCGCCGACGCGCTCCTTCGCGCTCGCCGACTGGCCGTCCTTCACCGCGGCGACCGCGCCCGATTGGACCGCCGCCGCGGCCGTGTCGTCGACGTCTCTCGCGGCGAAGCCCGCGGGCGTCGTCGTCGCCCCCGGCGGCGCCTGGGTGTTCGCAGCGCTCTCGAGCGAGCTCGTCGTGATGAAGCGCTCCGGCGATTCACTCACGGTCGACCACGCGTATCCGAATCCGAACGGCGAGATCGGGTTCGGCGTCGCGATCTCGCACGACGGAAAGACGCTCGCGTTCAGCACGAGCGACCAGCTCGCGCTCTTCGACGTCGCCAAGGCGGAGCAGAACGGCGCCGGCGCGCTCCTCGGACGCGTCGCCACGCAGTCGGTGAAAAAAACTTCGATCGACGTCGCCTTTTCGGCCGACGGAGCCTTCGCGTTCGTCGCGCTCGAGTACGACGATTCGGTCGCGGTCGTCGACGTCGCCAAGCAAACCTACGTCGGCGCGATTCCGATCGCCGGCACTGCGGTGACCGGCGTCGTCGTCTCGCCCGACGGCGCGCGCCTCTACGTGATCTGCGAGCTCGCGAACACGTTCGCGCAGGCGAATCCGAACCCGGCCGTCGATCAGGTCGTCGGTCTCGTGACGGTCGTCGACGCGGCGAAGGCCACGACCGCGCGGCGAGCGCAGTCGTCGGGCGCGCGTACGTCGGACGCGCGCCCGTGCGCTCGGCGATCTCGCCCGACGGCGCGACGCTCTGGGTGACCGCGCGTGGATCGAACGCGCTCCTCGAGCTCGACACCGCGTCGCTCCTCTCGACGACGTGCGATCCGCTCCGCGCCGCGATCGCCGTCGGCCCGGCGCCGGTCGGCGTGACGGTGATCGACGGGGGCAAAGCCGTCGTCGTCGCGAACTCGAATCGCTTCGCGTCGCCGATGCAGCCGCAGACCGCGACCTTCGTCTCGGCCGCGTCGGCGAGCCTCGTGGGCCAAGTGACCGTCGGCGCGTTCCCGCGCGAGCTCGACGCCGACGACTCGGCGCTCTTCGTCTCGAACTACAACTCGCAAAGCATGAGCGGCCTCGACCTCACCAAGCTCACGCTGCCGTGATCACTCCGCGCTGAGGAAGCGTTCGTCGACGTAGCACCAGCTCCACGTCTCGTCGGGCTCGGCCGACGACACGATCGGGTGGCGCGTCGCGCGAAAGTGCGCCGTCGCGTGCTTGTGCGGAGAGCTGTCGCAGCAGGCGACGTGACCGCACGACAAACACTCGCGGAGATGCACCCACTCGCCGCCGATCTTCAAACAGTCGACGCAGCCCGCCGCCGGGCGCTTCACCTTTCGGATTTTCGTTTCTTCCACGTGCGCGCACGGGGCGCTGAGATCGACTTCGTCGTTGGCCATGATGGAGCTCCTTTTCTTACTCGGCGAGCGCCTTGTGAACGAGTTGAATGCAAACCGAGCCTTCGCCGACCGCGGAGGCGACGCGCTTCATGCTTCCGGCGCGCACATCACCCACCGCGAAGACGCGCGGCTGGCTCGTCTCGAACGGGTAGGGCGCTCGCGAACGCGGCCAGTTTTCTTGCGCGAGAATCGCCGGCGTGAGATCGGCGTCGGTGCGGACGAAGCCTTGCTCGTCGAGCGCAGCGCAGCCGCGCAGCCACTCGCTGTTCGGCTTGGCGCCGGTCATCGAGAAGAGGTGACGGATCGCGTGCGTCGTTCGCTCGCCGAGCGCGTCGTCTTCCCAAGTGATCTTTTCGAGGTGGTCGCCGCCTTCGAGCGCGACGACGCGCGTGCGGCGATGCAGCGTCATGTTCGGCGCGTCCTCGATGCGTCGAATGAGATAGCGCGACATGCTCGACGAGAGATCCGGCCCGCGAATCAAGACGTGCACGTGCTTCGCGGTCCGCGCGAGGAACGTCGCGGCTTGGCCCGCCGAGTTTCCGCCGCCGACGACCGCGACCTCGCCGTCGCCGCAGCGCTGCGCCTCGACGAACGTGGCCGCGTAATAGACGCCTGCACCTTCGAAACGCGCGAGGCCGGGTACGTCGAGCTTGCGATACTCCGCTCCGGTCGCGATGACGACGGCGCGCGCGCGCACCGATTCGCCGCCCGCGAGATCGATCCGAATCGGCGACTCTTCGCAGTGGAGCCGAACCGCGCCGCGCGTGACGAGGACGCGCGCCCCGAACTTTTCGGCTTGCGCGAGCGCCCGCCCGCCGAGCGCCTGGCCCGAAATTCCAGTCGGAAACCCGAGGTAATTTTCGATCTTCGAGCTCGACGCCGCCTGTCCCCCCGGCGATCCGGCTTCGACGACCAGCACGTCGAGTCCCTCCGAGCCCGCATAAACCGCCGCCGCGAGCCCGCCGGGGCCCGCGCCGCAAATGACGACGTCGTGCACGGTCCCCGGATCGATCGCGGCGTTGAGGCCGAGGCACTCGGCGATCTCGGCGTCGCTCGGGTTACGGAGCACGCGGTCGTCGCGACAAAGCAAAATTGGAATGTCGCGGACGTCGACGCCGCGCGCGTCCAGCAGGGACTGCACGTCCGGATCGCGATCGACGTCGACGTAACGATACGGGTGCCCGTTGCGAACGAGGAACTCCTGCGCGCGCAGCGTCTCGGCCGAGTGCTGCGAGCCGATGAGGACGACGTCGCCTTGCCCCGCCGAGAGCAGACCGAGGCGCCGCAGGATGTAGGCGCGCATCACGATCTCGCTGATCTCGGTTTCGGTTTGGAGGAGCGCACGGAAGCGCGCGTTCTCGACCTCGATGACGCGGAGCTGCCCGCGCGCGCGCCCGCGGACGAACGTCGGCCGGTCGGCGAGGAGGCTCACCTCACCGGTGAACTCGCCGTGACGATGCACGGTGACCGGTTCCTCGAGGGCGCCGCGCGGGTGAAAGACCGCGAGCTCGCCTTCGAGCACGACGTAAAGCGGATAGCCGCGCGCGCCGCGCTCGAAGAGGACGTGACCGTCGTCGAACGTTCGCTCGCGCCCATAGCTCGCGACGCGCGCGATTTGATCGGCGGTGAACGCAGGAAACATCTGCGCGCGCCGCGACTCGCCGTCGAACACGCTCGAACCTTGGGTCACACGCGAGAGCGTCGCGGGTGACACTGCCGCCGTCAAGCGACACGTCACGAGGAGCGCCGTCATCGCCGCTAACGCCCTTCCGGAGTTTTGGCGCCCTTCAAAAAGAAGGTCTCCATCTCGCCCTTGCCCTTCACGCTGATCGTGCCGCGTGGCTCGATCACGAACGCATCCTTCAAGCGTTCTTGGAGGTCGCGCGTGATTTGGATCTCGCCCGGCACGCCGCTCGATTCCATGCGGCTCGCGGTGTTCACCGTGTCGCCCCACATGTCGTAAATGAATTTTCGCTTTCCGATGACGCCGGCGACGACGGCGCCGGTGTGAAGGCCGGTGCGTATCTGCAGTCGATAGCCGCCCTCGCGGTTGATGCGCGCGAGCGCGTCGCGCATCGCGAGCGCCATCTTCGCCATCGCCTCCGCGTGATCGGCGCGCGCGTTCGGAAGGCCCGCGGCGACCATGTAGCAGTCGCCGATGGTCTTGATTTTTTCGAGCTCGAGCTCCGCGGCGAGATCGTCGAACGCCGAGAAGATCCGATTGAGCATCTTCACGAGCTCGTCGGGCGCGAACCTCTGGCTCAGCTCGGTGAACCCGACGATGTCCGAGAAGAGGACCGTGACCTCGGAGAAGCGATCGGCGATCTCTTCGTCTTCTTTGAGGCGAGCGCTGATCGCGGCGGGGAGCACGTTGAGCAAGAGACGCTCGGAGCGCGCGTGCTCTTCGGCGAGGCGCGCTTCGGCGTTCTCGGTGTCGGTCGTGAACAAATTGACGATGAAGACGACCGTCGCGAGGACGGCGATTGCCGAGGCGAGATCGATCGTGTGCGCGATCATCGGCGTCACGCCGGCGATGCGCGCGTCGGCCGGCGCGAAGAGCTGCACGAAGACGAGGCACACGACCGAGAGCATCGTGGCGCTCCACCGCGCGAGTCGCTCGTGGCCGCCGAAGACGAGAAACGGCACCGCCGCGAACAAGAAAAAGTAATAGAGAAATCCGACGCGCCCGCCGAGGAGCATGCTCGCGACGACGACGACGACGTTCACCGGAACGAGCACGAAGAGCTTCGCCGCCAGACGACAGCCACGCTTCGAGAGCCCGAGCGCGCAGAGCAGCAGCGCGACGGCGACGACGTTCGCGCAAAACGGCGCGATGAAACGCGCGCCCGCGACGGCGTAGGCCAGCGCGAACGACCCGCAGCTGACCGTGCCGATGACCGCGCTCTGGTTCGTGATGACCACGCGCCGTCGCTCGCCCGTCGGCTCGTCCGGCCTCACTCCGACCGTCGAGATGCGCTGCCAAAGGCCCATGGGCAAGACGCCGATGATAGCCTCCCGTGGCCCATGAAGCAGCGACGGCTAGTCCTCGTCGCGCCGCGGGTCGGTCGTGTTCACGCGGACGGATTCTTCCCGCGCGATGGCTCGCGGCTCTCGCTTCGGACGCGCCGGCGTCGTCGCGGGCTGTTCCGCCGGGCGTACGCGATCGATTCGCCGCGTGGGCCTCTTGCTCGCTTCGTCCATGTCAGCCGGCTTTGCGATTGTCGCCGAGCCCAAACCGGCGACGTAGCTCGGCGAGCGACCGCGCCGCCGGATAGAGGACAACGAAGCTTTCGTCACAGATCGCGTAGCCGACGACGTCGTCGTCGAGCAGCTTGACTGCCCGGAGGCCGCCGCCGAGGTTTGCCGTCACGATGGTCCCGAGCGCGAGATGCTCGACGCAATCGAACCCGAGCTCGACTTCCTCCCATGTGATTGATGATGCGAATCGCATTGGGTTACGCCTGTTCTGACACGCGCCTCGGGACGTGGTGCGTGGCCTGTTGCCACGACGTTCTCGCGCGATGCCGCGTGGCATCATGCCTCGTGCGGAGCCGTCGAGAACGCGTAATGATCGTGGCTTGGGGCCCTGCCGCAAATGAAGACCGTCCTGCTTGTCGATGACCATTTCGACTCGCGCGAAGCGATGGCCACCATGTTGCAGCGAGCCGGCCTTCGAGTGGTCGAGTGCAACAATGGGCACCAAGCGCTCTCATGGCTGGTCGACGGGGGAGACTTGCCCGACGTCATCGTTTTGGATCTGGCGATGCCGGTCATGTCGGGCCGAGAGCTCCTCGCGGTCATTCGAAACTACGTGCGCCTCGCTCGCCTCCCGATCATCATCGTGACGGGCACGACCGAAGCGCTGCCTGCCGAACCGCCGATCGTGGCGTACCTGTCCAAGCCCGTCGAGCCGCAGACTCTCATTCGAAGTGTGCGTGAAGCGATGGCCTGATGGTGAGTTTCCTCTGGACGGTTTCGATCGGCGACCTAGGTTTTGGCTCCATGGCACCGACCACGCGGTTTTCACCCCGCGAAATCGAAAGCATCGAGGAGCTCGAAGCGCAAATCGCTCGGGCGCTCCAAACGCGCTCTGCGATTCTCTTCGACACGAGAGAAGGCATCGGAACGCCCGACCACTTACGCGATGAAGTTTGGGACGAGGTCGTTCGCCGAGCGAACAACGCAGCATACATCGCGGAGCGATCGGGCGAGATCGTGATGATTCGAAGGCTCCACGCGGCTGTACGTGCTTCGTAGCGCGTTCGGTTTGGAACGAGGGTGCGCTTCCGCGGCGCGATCCGTGCGTCTCACGTCGCGCCGACCGTCGCCGCCTCGCGCGCGGATTTCGGTCTGAGCGCGTCGTCGTCGGCGCTGGTGTCCCCACTCCCGGTTCTCGCCGCCGGCCGGGCTTCAGCGCGCGCGGCGCACGAGCGCGACGATGGCGTCGATGATCCGCGGCCGCGCGGCGCGCGGGAGATCGTGGGCCATTCCTTCTATGAGGAGCAGCTCTGCGCCCGGGATGGCGGCTGCCGTGGCTCGCCCGCCGCTCACGTCGCACATCGGGTCGGCTGTTCCGTGCACGACGAGGGTCGGAAGGGTCAACCGCCGGAGACGCTCGGTGCGGTCGCCGGACGCAACGGATGCAACGGCCTGCCGCGCGATTCCGAGCGGGTCGTGGTCGCGGTCCCAGGCGCGAGCGGAACGCTCACGAATGAGATCGAAATCGTGCTCGAAGCCAGGCGAGCCGAGGGTGCGCGCGAGCCGAACCGCACGTTCCCCGGCTTCGACGCGATTCGTGGGACGCGGCCAGGAGAAGATCTCGCGCGCATCGGACCGAAGCTGGCCGACG
>DASXHD010000047.1:0-17157 GCA_036488725.1 Polyangiaceae bacterium
ACGTGAGCCCGCTTGCCTCCGTCTCTGTCCCGTTGTGCAAGCCCTAGCAATCCAAGTCCTTCAACGCATCGATCCTCCTTGTGAGCCGATGAGAAAATGAAAAAACGCGCGCGCACCGCGCCGGAGAGCACCGCGCGTGCCACGCGAATTCGCCGAGAAAGCCCGCAACAGAGGGTGGCCCGGCCAGGCCGGGGCCGGCCACGGGTCAGAGCACGAGAACCCAGATGTCGTAGAACGCGTGGGCCCAGACGGCGGCCGCGAAACCTCGGAACACGAAGATGAGCGTGAGCGCGAGGCCGAGCACCATGCGGAAGACGAACGACTGAAGCGTGAAGTTGTCGCTCAGCGGGCCGACGTAATGCATCGCGCTGAACGCGGCGGCGCACGCGAGCGCCCAGGCCCACGTCATCACAGCGCCGCGCACCGTGCCCCGCGCGAAGAGGAGCGTCCGGAGGGCGTACGAGCCGAGGCCGAACAAGAGCGCGCGATAGGTGAGCTCTTCGTAGAAGCCGGCGCCGAGCGACATCACGATGCCCGGAAACCCGTGCATCGCGACGCGTCCGGCGAACATGTGCCCGACGACGTAGCTGCCTGCGAGGCGCATCAAGAGCGCGTAAACGACGCCTTCGATTGCGATTTGCACGAACTTCGAGAGACGAAATGCCTGCCCGCGTCCGATCCACGCGAACGCGCCCGCGAACACGACGCCGATGGCGAGCGTGAGGAGCAGGTAAATCGACTTGTTGCCCTCGGCGACCTCCATGAGCGCGCCGGTCACGACGTCGGACGCGTTGCGAATGCTCAGGAAGACGACGCCCAGGTGATACGCGAGAAACACAGGCAGCGTGAGCGCGAGGTCGACGCGCGCGCCTGCCGGGATCGCTATCGGAGATCGTCGATGCGCGTCTGCCATTGACGGAGGGTGTCCGGCACGATCGCGTCCGCGTCAAGGACGGTGTCGGTTTCGCAGTCGATTGCCGCGGCGCCGAGCTCCAACGCGAGCGAGCCGATGAGCGGCAGCGCGGCGTCCGAGCCGAGCACGCGCAGGACCACGCGATCGACCGATGTGACCCCGCCGAGCTCGGCCTCGATGACGAAATCCTCGCAGCGCAGCACGATGAGGCGCTCGCCGTCGCAATCGAGCTCGATGGACGCCTTCGACGCGGCCGCGCCAATCCGTTCAGCGACGAGCTGCGGAGCGCCGAGCGGCGGAGGTGCCCAACCTGAAGGCAGCTCCGCGAGCGATCCGAGCGCGTCGGGAAGCCTCAAAAGGAGCACCTGCCACGCCATGCGAGACTAGGTACGGACCGATCGATCGAAGCCTTCCCCGTCGCGCAGGGGCAACACCAAAACGAGGGCGATGAGCATCCCGAAGCAGGCGAGAAAGAAGGGCGATCGAATGCCGAGCTGGTCGTAGACCCAGCCTGCGAGCGCCGGGCCGGTCGCGCGCGCGAGGCTCGACATCGACTGGTTCACCCCGAGCGTCGCGCCTTGCTCGCCGGGCTTGGCGCGCTTGGAAACGAACGCCGAGGTCGACGGTTGCGTGAGCCCGTTGCCGGTCGCGAGCACCATGCCCGAAACGTAGAGCATCCATCTTCCGAGGCTTGGCGCCGCCGCGAGCCCCGCGAACGCGATCGCCTGCAAAATCAGGCCGACGCGCAACATACTTGTATCTTGCACGCGTCCCGAGAGACGCCGCACGAGGCCGCCCTGAACCGCCGCCGCCGTCAGCCCGATGACGACGAGCAATCCCCCCGTCGCCGCGAGCGACATGCCGAAGCCGTCTTTGTTGAAGTAGCGCATCGTCTGCTCCATCCCGGAAAAAAACAGGATGAGGACGAAGTTCGCGAGGACGGCGCGCGCGATCGACGAGTCGGAGAGGACGTCGAGCGCGCCGCGCACGTCGATCGGCGTGAGCCTTCGCGGCGGCGCCAAGCGACGCGACTCGGGCGGGAGCGACTCGACGAGCCCGAAGAGAACCCAGACGAAGTTGATCACGCTGAGCATCGCCGCGACGTAGAGCGCCCACGGTCCGTGTCGGCCGTTCACGGGGATCTGCGCGAGCAAACCGCCGAAGCCGGGACCGACGACGAAGCCGATCCCGAACGCCATCCCGATCATGCCCATGCCCTTCGCGCGGTCGCGCGCCGAGGTGATGTCGGCGATGTACGCGCTGGCGGTGCCGAGGTTCGCGGTCGCGAAGCCGCCGAACATGCGCGCGACGAAGAGCCACGTGACGCTCGACCCGAATCCGAGCGCGAGGCCCGTCGCGAGGTTCGCGACCGCGGTCGCCGCGATCGACCACGCGAGCACTGGCTTACGGCCGACGCGATCGGACAGCCGACCCCAGAGCGGCACGAACAGAAACTGCATGATCGAATAGCTCGACGCGAGCAGCGTCCCGACGAACGAGCTCGTGTGGAACGTCGTCCGCGCTTCCTCGGCCAAAAACGGCAACGCGAGGCCGAACCCGAGCAGGTCGATCACGACCGTCAGAAAAATCGCGCCGAGAGACGGCTTTCGCTCCGGCATGGCGGTTCACTTCATAGCACTCGCTCGGCCCAAACGAACGCTTCGACGTTGCCGCGCGGGCCGGGGAGCGTCGAGTCGCATTTTCCGAGCACGCGAAATCCGGCGCTCGCGATTTCGGACGTGACGCGATCGATCGCGCGCGCGCGCACTCCCGCGTCGCGGACGACGCCTTTCGTTTTTCGCGCTTCGTCGCGGCCGACCTCGAACTGCGGCTTCACGAGCGCGACGAGCTGGCCGCCGGCGCGCGTGCACCGTGCGATCGCGGGGAGCAATTTTCCGAGACCGATGAACGACGCGTCGACGACCGTGAGATCGACCGCGCCGCCGATTTCGCTCGGCTCGAGCGCGCGCGCGTTGGTTCGCTCGCGAACCAGCACGCGAGCATCGTCGCGGAGCTTCTGCGCGAGCTGCCCGTAGCCGACGTCGACGGCCGCGACCGAGATCGCTCCGCGCTGAAGGAGACAGTCGGTGAACCCGCCGGTCGATGCGCCGACATCGAGACATCGAAGGCCAGCCACGCGCACGCCGAGCGCGTCGAGCGCGCCCGCGAGCTTCACGCCGCCGCGCGACACGTACGGCAGAATCTCGCCTTTCAGCGTGATTTCAGCCTCGTTCGCGATCAGCGTTCCGGCTTTGTCGACCCGCGCGCCGCCGACGAGAACGCGTCCCGCGAGGACGAGCGCCTGCGCGCGCGTGCGCGACTCGGCGAGCCCGCGCTCCACGAGCAGTTGGTCGAGTCTGGTCTTCGAAGGCACCGCGCTCCATTATGATCGTGACGGCGGGCTAGGTAATTCGTAAAAGACCGCCTTCGGGGAGTGACCATGCATCGCTTTTGGGCTGTTTCCACTGCTTCTGTGCTCTTTGTCCTCGGCGGAGGCGTCGCGCTCGACGCGGCTTGCTCGCCGAGCACGCAATCGGCGGCGGGTGACGCCGGTCCGGTCTGCGATCCGGACAGCGGCGATCCGCAGGCAGGTTGCGTCTGCGATCCGACGAAACCGGGACCGACGGACTGCTACACCGGCCCGGCCGGGACGAGCGGCAAAGGCATCTGCAAAACCGGGAAGCGAACGTGCACGCCCGAAGGCAAGTACACGACCTGCGACGGCCAAATCACGCCGCAGCCCGAGACGTGCAACTACGCCGATGACGACTGCAACGGTCTCGTCGACGACTTGCCGGAGCTCGCCGACGCTGCCGTGATCGCGCGCTGCAACTCACCGGCGTGCGACCAAGCTGGATTCGCGGACGCCGCGATTTCGTGCTGGGGTCCCGACCCGGGCATCTGCGGCGCGGGCGTGAAGACGTGCAAAGGCACCGCGACCGGCGGGCAGCCGACGGGCTGCTTCGAATACATTCACGGCGGCGTCCCCGAGGTGTGCAACGGCATCGACGACGACTGCAACGGCGCGGTCGACGACGGACTCGACCAAGAAGGCGACTGCGACATGCCGGCGCAATCGGTGTGGCCGCCGGACGCGAATCCGTTCGACGGAGGCTCGCCGACGAAGGTGCTCGGCGAGTGCATCCACGGTCAGCTCCACTGCGAAGACGGCGGAGACAAATGCTACCCGAGCCAGCCGACGCCTGAGGTCCAAAATGGGGGCTACGGATGCGACGGTCTCGACAACGACTGCAACGGCGTCGTCGACGATCACGCCTGCAGCGACTCGATCGACAAGCAATACAGCCAGGATTATTGCTGCTACGACGGTTTTTCCTATTGGTGCGACACTGCGGCCAACAAGGGAAACTACGTGAGCTGCGTTCTCGCCAATTAGCGCAGAACGAGCGTCGGGTGGAGAGCGCGCGCCAAGGTTGCGACGCCTTCGCCCACTCGCGGGCCTGGGCGGAGCACCGACTCGTCGGCTAGCGCCACGACTTTGTCCTCGCGGACGGCGCGCACGCGCGACCAGCCGCCGGAGTTTTTCGTGATGCGCTGGCCGCCGTGCTCTTCGGCGACGGCTGCGTCGACGATGACGTCCGGGTCGACGCCGACGACCGCTTCGAGGTCGAGCGACGGATACGCGCCGCCTTGCGTGACCGCGTTTCGTGCGCCGGCGCGCGCGAGGATCTCGTCGCCGAAACTCTTGGGACCTGCCGCGACGATTGGCTGAACGCCGAACAAGAGGAGCACGCGCGGTGACGGAAGCGAGCTCGTCACCGCGGCGACCTCGGCCAGACGCGCTTGCACGCGGGCGACGACGCGCTCGGCTTCCGCGTCGCGAACGAGGCGGGCGCCGACGCCGCGGATCATCGTGAAAATGTCGGCGATGGTCTCGGTCTCCGGAAAATACGTGTCGACGCCGCGCGCGCGGAGCGTGTCGTCGATGCGCCGGCCGGCGGGACCGCGCGCGCCGATGACGAGGTCCGGACGGAGCGCGAGGATCGCTTCGAGGTTCGGGTCGACGTACCCGCCGACCTCGGGGAGCTTGGTGACCTCGGGCGGATAATCGCAGTAGCGCGAGCGCCCGACGAGGCTCGCGAGGTCGCCGAGCGCCGCGACGGTCTCGGTCGTCGAAGGCGAAAGCGACACGATGCGCGACGGCGCATGACCGCTGTCTTTCGCGAGCTCGTGCGCGCGACACGCCGCGAGCGCCGCGAACATCAAGAACGACCTACGGTGCATCGCGGCCGATCAAACCGTACTTGTGAAGCTTCTCGATGAGCGCCGGGCGCGAGATGCCGAGGCGCCGCGCGGTCTCGCTCTGATTCTTCCCGCACGCTTCGAATTGCTCGGCGATGATCGCGCGCTCGAAGGCTTCGACGCGGCGTCGCAGCGGGTGCGACGGACCGGGATCGCGTCCGAGGTCGAGCGGCGCGTGCGGGCGATCGCCGAGCGAACGCAAGAGCGCGAGCGTCAAGTGATCGTCTGGGGCGACGGCGAGGAGGCGCGCGATCGTGTTCTCGAGCTCGCGCACGTTGCCGGGCCACGATTGCTTGCAGAATGCATCGATCAGCGCGGGCTCGACGTCGACGCTGCCCATGCCGTAGCGCTCGGCGTACGTCCGCGTGAACGCGCGAACGAGCGGGGCGACGTCCTCGGCGCGCTCGCGGAGCGTGGGCACGCGAATCGAGACGACGTCGAGGCGATAAAAAAGATCTTCGCGAAAGCGGCCCGCCTTCACGTCGGCCGCGAGATCGCGGTTGGTCGCGGCGACGAGCCGCACGTCGACGTGCTCGGGCCGGCCGCCGACCGGCTGCACCTCGCCCGACTGAATCGCGCGGAGGAGCTTGGCTTGGAGCGGCGCGGCGAGCTCGCCGACCTCGTCGATGAAGAGCGTTCCGCCGCTGGCCGCTTGAAAATATCCCTGACGCGACGCGACCGCACCCGTGAACGCGCCCTTCACGTGACCGAAGAGCTCGGCCTCGGCGAGCTCGCCCGGAATCGCGGCGGCGTTGAATCGCACGAACGATTTTTCCGCGCGCCGCGAATGCGCGTGGAGCGCGGCGGCCATCACGTCTTTTCCGGAGCCGCTCTCGCCGAGGAAGAGCACGGTCACGTCTTTCGGCGCGACACGCGCGACGAGATCGAGCACGCGCTTCATCGCGGCGCTCTCGGCGACGATCGCGCGGCCGAGCGCAGTCTCGGTGCGTAGCCGCGCGTTTTCGAGGCGAAGCTCGCGTGTCTCGGCCGCGCGCTTGACCGCGAGCACGAGCTCTTCCGGGTCGAACGGCTTCGGCAAATAATCGAACGCGCCGGCCTTCATCACCGCGACCGCGACGCGCTCGGAGCCGTGCGCGGTCAGCATCAAGACCGGCACGCTCGGGTCTTGCGCGCGCATCGACTCGAGCACCTTCATGCCGTCGGTGTCGGGCATCGCGAGGTCGGTCACGACGACGTCCGCGCCGCGCGCTTCGAACGCCGCGAGCCCCTCGGCGCCGCCCGTCGCCGATTCGACCGCGAGCCCCGCGTCGCCGAGCACCGCTTCGAGCGTGAAGCGCAGCGCCGCGTCGTCGTCGATGACGAGCACGCGTCGCATCACGCCTCGACCTTCTGGCTCAAGCCGGGGAGCTTCGCGCTTTCGGTCGCCGCGCGCGACGGGCCCGCCGCGGGCAAATCGATGGCGACCGTCGTCCCCTTGCCTTCGACGCTCTCGATCGTGAGCGCGCCGCCGTGTTGCTCGACGATCGCGCGTGCGATCGCGACGCCGAGGCCCGAGCCGTCCGACTTGGTCGTGAAGTGAGGACGACGAATTCGCTCCAAAATGGCGGGTTTCATGCCCGATCCGCGATCGACGACGCGCACGCGAACGGTGTCGGGATCGGCGCGCACGATCGCGATCGTCACGACCGCGCCGCGCGGCGAAGCTTGCACCGCGTTCATCACGAGGTTCAAGAGCGCTTGTCTCAGCTTGCGCGCGTCGGCGATGACGTCGGCTCGCTCGTCGCCCACCGCTTCGATCGCGACGCCCGCTTCGTCCGAGCGCGTCTCGAGGAGCACGACGAGCTCGCGCGCCACGTCGTACGGGACGACGCGCGCGACGCGCAAATCGTCCAGC
The DNA here is from genome assembly GCA_036488725.1 of Polyangiaceae bacterium. GTDB lineage: Bacteria > Myxococcota_A > Polyangia > Polyangiales > Polyangiaceae > DASXHD01. The sequence goes on from DASXHD010000047.1 coordinate 7,032, forward strand.
CCGCGCGTGAAGCCGAGGAACCCGTCGACGATCGACTGCAAACGGTCCGCCTCCTGCGCGACGATGTCGAGGCGCTCTTTCGTCTTCTCGTCGCCCGCGCCGCGCGCCATGTGGACCGAGAGACCCTTGATCGCGGCGAGCGGATTCTTCACTTCGTGCGCGAGGCGCGCGGCGACGCCCTCGAGCGCGCGCGCGTGTCCGGTTCCTTCGGTGAACACTTCTTCGCGTCGCGCGGCGAGCTCGAGCGCGAGCTCGGTGTATGCGTCGGTCACGTCGAGCCCGAGCCGCAAGAGGCCGATCGCCGCGAAGGCCGCGGTGCATGCGACGACGACCCACGCGTCATGCGCGAGCATGCCGGGTACGTTCGAAGGCAGCGCGATGAGGATCGCGGTGCCGGCGACGAACGCCGAGCCGACGAGCCACTTCGCGCGTCGCGTCTCGAGCAAAATCGCGGCGCTCGCGACGATCGGAAAACCGAGTGGCAAGAGCGGGCTCACGAGCGCGCCGGTCAAGCCCACGCCGACGAAGTAATGCACGACGTGCGAGAAAGACGCGAACGCCGTGTTGCGAAATCGCGCGAGCGCGAAGAACACCGCGAGCCCGAGCGTCGCGGCCTGCGCGAGCTCGGAAGCCGCGTGACGGGGCTGCGACCAAAGCACCGCGAAGACGACGACGTTGAACGGCACGAACCACGCGAGCCGAAGGCGAAGCGTCTTTTCGTACATGCGGCCGAGGACCTGGCGGCGCACGGCGACGAGCCGCGCGCGCAAGGCGTCGTTTTCTTCGGACGGAGCCAACGCTCCGAGTCTACTCGTCGCGGCGTCGCGAGCGAATCATCGCGACCGCGCAGAACAAGCCGGCGAGGGCGAGGGTTCCCCACGGAATCGGCTTCGACGGGTCGGAGCTTCCGACCGCGCAGCCGCCGCCGCCGCCGCTGGTTGGCGTGTCGGCTTGTCCGGGGAAGCAGAAGCCGTTGCCTTGCCCGTCGTCTTGGCAAACGTATCCGGATTGGCCGCAGTCGCTGCCGTCGCCCGTCGGGTCGCACGTCGCCGAGCAAATGTACGAGTTGCCGCCGTCGTCCGAGAGACAGAGGCCGCTGTCGCAGTCGGTCGGATCGCCGCAGGTCGCGCCGAGCGAGCCGGGCGGAGGTGGCGCCGCGCCGTCGCTCGTCGTGCCGCTGTCGGGCGCGCCGCCGTCGTTTGGCGGAGGCGGTGCGCCGGTCCACGAGGGCGGCGTGTAACCGCCGTCGCTCGCCGCGGTGAGCGCGGTGTTGATGATGAAGTCCTTCCACGCGTCGGTGCGCGTGTAGATCGGCTCGACGCACGTCGAGCCGGACGAGCCGCCGCGCGAGAGCACGCCGAACGACACGGGGATATTTTTGTTGAACGCCTTTTGCTCGTAAGCGCTCGAGCCCGAGTCGCCTTCGCACGTCGAGTTGCCCGACACGAACTCGTTCGGCGTGATCTGCGACTGCTGTCCGCAGTCGATGATCGGGTCGCCCGGGATGCAGATCAGGTCGATGCTCTGCAGGATGTGTCGCGTGCCCGCGTCTTGCGTCGTCGCCGACGTGTCGCCGTAGCCAATGGCCGTCACCTGCGTCGAATAGCGCGTGTGGTCCGTCATGCTGTACTGCACGACCGGCGTGACGAACGCTCCGCCCGCTTCGGCGACGCTCACGTTGTCCTCGAGCTCGATGAGCGCCATGTCGTTGCCGCAGACTTTGTTTCCGGGCGTCGTGAAGATCTGTTTCGCGGTGTGGTAGCCCTTCGTCGTCCCCAGCATCTGGTAGTTGGTCGTGACGAAGAACGCGCCGGCTGGGCCGTATTGACTGCCGAACACGGTCGACGCGCTCGTGCAGTCGATCGCTTGCGGCGTTTGATCGACGCAGTGACGCGCGAGCATGACGAGGTTGGGCGCGATGAGCGCGCCGGAGCAAATCAGTTGGCACTGGCCGGGCCCGTTGCCCGCGCAAACGCCGACGGCATAGTCGTGCGTTTGATCGACCTGCCCTCCTTGGACCGGCTGCGTTTGGCGCGACGACGCGCCGTCACTCGACGAGCAACCTGCTGCAAGGACCACGGCGGTGAGCGCCGCCGCGCCGAAAGGCAAGACCTTCATTGAGACCGTCCTCCGAACACCGCCCCGAGATCGAAATTCTAGCGAGGTCGTTCCAGGGAGCAATCAACTCCGTCACAGACGGAAGTTTGCGTCAGGGCGAAAGCTCGATCTTCGGTGCCGCCGGGACCAGCCCGCGACGCGCAGCCTCCGAGAAAAGAGCCTCGATCGCGCGAATCACGTCGGGTGCCATCCGCTCGGTGTCGGCATTTGCGTACATCGCGAGATAACGATCGAGATCGCGCGCGTCGAGCGGACCGGCGCTCGTGGCGAGCTCCTGCATCAGTCGATCGCGATTCGCGAGCGCCCACGCGATCGAACGCGAGCACGCGCGCGAGACGCGCTCGATGAGCGGCGCGCCGAGGCCGCGACGAATCACGTTCACGCCGAGCGGCAGCGGAAGGCCGCGCGACGCCGTCCACGCGGCGCCGATGTCGCAAACGAGCGCGAAGCCTTCGCGCTCGAACGTGAGACGACCTTCGTGGATGACGAGCGCTGCGTCGACCTCGCCGGAGCGGAGCGCGCGCCACACGGCGTCGTGCGGCGTGATCGGCACGACGACGGGCGTGAACGTGTCGAGCAGCAAGCGGAGGACGAGGCACGCGGTCGTCCGAAGCCCGGGCACCGCGACGCGTTTTCCGGCGAGTGAATCGAGCCTGCATGGCGCCTTCGCGACGACGACAGGCCCGTAGCCGCGGCCGACCGACGCGCCGTGCGGCAAGAGCAAATAGCGATCGGCGATGGTCGCGTAACGCGCGAGCGAAACGGCGAGCACGTCGATCTTCTCTTCGTCGGCGAGCGCGTTCAGCGTTTCGGTGTCGTGCGTTTCGGCGACGAAGGAGAGCCCCTCGGCGTCGACCTCGCCGTGAAGGAGCGCGTGGAACATGAAGGCGTCGTCGCTGTCCGGCGAGTGCGCGATGCGGATGGTGCTCACAGCGCCACCTTACGGAACCTTCGCACGCTCGCCCAGACCAGGAGCACGCTGATGCCGACGAGCGCGAGCACGTTGGGCAAGAGCTCGCGCGGGCCCGCGTCGCGCAAGACGACGCCGCGCATGATTTCGACCATGTGCGTCGCCGGGAGGACCCGGCCGATCAAGTAGAGCGGCAGCGGCAAACCCGCGGTCGGGAAGATGTAACCGGAGAGAAAAATCGACGGCAAGAAGAAGAACTGCGCCATCTGCTGCGCCTGCGCCTGCGTCTCGGCGCGCGTCGAGATGAAGAGGCCGAGCGCGAGGAGCGCGAAGAGATAAACGATCGCCATGGCGAAGAGGAAGAAGAGGTTCCCGCGTATCGGCACGGAGAAACCGAAGCGCATCACAGCCAGGATGACCGCGGTCTCGAGGATGCCGATGAGCAGATAGGGGGCGAGCTTGCCGAGCATCAAGCCCAAAGGATCGATCGGCGTGACGAGGAGCTGCTCGAGCGTGCCGCGCTCGCGCTCGCGCACGATGGCGATCGCGGTGAGCACGATCGCTACGATTTGCAGCATGATCGCGACGAGGCCGGGGATGATGAAGTTCGCGGTGCGGCCGTCGGGGTTGAAGAGAATGATCGGCTGCGTCGAGAGCGGCGGCGCGGGCGGGTCGGCGCCGCTTCGTTTGGCGAGGTCTTCGAGGCTCACGTTGGCGGCGAGGCCGTTGACCGCTGCGAGGGCTTGCGCGCTCACCGTGGAGTCGGAGCCGTCGATGAGGACGAGCACGCTCGCGCCGGCGTTGCGCGCGCGTTTGTCGTGGTAGTCGGGCGGGATGACGACGCCGACGCGCGCGGTGCCCGCGGTGATCTCGTCGCGCGCGGCGCGCGGGTTGGGCGTGACGTGCGTGATCGCGAACGTGCCGGTCGCGCGCAGACCGTCGATGAGCTCGCGGCTCTCGCCGGATTGATCTTGGTCGACGACGACGGTCGGCACGTCGCGCACGGTCATGTCGATGAAGCCGAAGAGGACCATCTGAAAAATCGGGATGGTGAGGGCGACCATCATCGTCGCGCGGTCGCGCGTGATGTGGAGGAACTCCTTGCGGAAGATCGCGAGGAAGGACGACCAGACGCGCGAGCTCATGTTCCCACCCGCGCGCTCTCTTCGGTGAGCTCGACGAAGACGTCCTCGAGCGAAGGCGCGATGTCGCGGACGAGCGCGTCGTCGAAGCTTGCCGCGCGGAGCTCGCCGAGCAAGTCGTCGTCACGGAGGCTAGCGTCGACGAGCGCGTGCACCGATTGGCCGAAAATCGTGGCACTTCGGCACCCGCGGTGCTGCTGGAGGAGCCGGAGCGCTTGCGCGGTCTTCACGGTCGTCACCTCGATGCGGCGGACGCCGACGCGGTTGACCGTCGCGTGCGACTTGAGCTGATCGGGCGTGCCCGACACGATCATGCGCGACATGTAGAGGTAACCGACGCGGCTGCAGCGCTCGGCTTCGTCCATGTAGTGCGTCGTGACGAGGAGGGTGATGCCTTCGGCGGCGAGCGAAAACAAAAGATCCCAGAGCTCGCGGCGCGCGACCGGGTCGATGCCCGCGGTGGGCTCGTCGAGGAAGACGACGCGCGGCTCGTGCATGAGCGCGGCGCCGAGCGCGAGCCGCTGTTTCCAACCGCCGGAGAGCTGCCCCGCGCGACGTTTGATGTACGGGCCGATGTGCGTGAGCTCGACCGCGGCGCGCTTGCGCTCGCGAAGTCGCGCGCCGGAGAGGCCGTAGACGCGCGCGTAGAAATCGAGATTTTCGTCGACGGTGAGATCGTCGTAGAGCGAAAATTTCTGGCTCATGTAGCCGATGCGCCGGCGGATCTCTTCGCCTTGCGTCGCGACGTCGAGACCGAGCACGGCGGCGCGCCCGCTCGACGGCGCGAGCAGGCCGCAGAGAATTCGAATGAGCGTCGACTTGCCCGAGCCGTTCGGACCGAGGAGACCGTAAATCGTGCCGCGCGGAACGATCAGGTCGACCTGGCGCAGCGCGAAGAACTCGCCGAACTTGCGCGACACGCCGTCGACCGCGATGGCAATTTCTTCGGTCATTGCTTGGGCACGCGAATGAATGCGGCCATGCCGGCCCGGAGATCCGCTTCGCCGTCGACGATGCCGACGCGCGTCGCGAAGACTTGATCGGCGCGCTCGTCGGCGGTTTGCAAATTGCGCGGCGTGTACTCGCCGACGGAGTTGATGTGCTCGACCTTGCCCTTGAACGCGCGCTTCGGAAATGAATCGACCGTGATGGGCACGTCCTCGCCGACGTGCACGCGGCCGATCTGCGTCTCGGGAATGTAGATGCGCACGTAGAGCTGATCTTTTTCGACGAGCGTCACCGCGGTCGCCGCGGGCGCGAGGATGGTGCCGGGTCGCAGGTCGAGCGCCTCGATGCGGCCGGCCATCGGCGCTTTGACCTCGAGCTCGCCGAGGTTCGCGTCGATTTGATCGAGCCGTCCCTGGGCGGCGTCGACCGCGCCTTTCGCGGCGCGCAAGTCTTCGACGCGTGCGCCTTCTTGAACGAGCTTGGCGCTCGCTTGCGCTTGCTGTGCGCGCGCGGCGGCTTGCGCGATGTCTTCTTGGCGCGTGCCGTGCTCGAGCTCGTCGAGTGTCGCCTTCGCCGCGTCGCGCGCAGCGATCGCCGAGTTGAGCGCGGCATCGGCGTTGTCGGCTTCGGCTTGCGAGACGGCTTGCTTCGCGAGGAGATCGTGTGCGCGCGTCGCATCGAGCTTGGCCTTGTCGACCGAGACCTGCGTCTGCGCGAGCCGCGCGCGTCCGGCGATGATTTGTTCGGCGCGTGCGCCGGCTTTCGCTTCTTGGAGCGCGGCGGATGCGGTCGCGGCGTTCGCGCGCGCTTCGGCGAGCTCCTCGGGTCGCGCGCCGGCTTCCAGCTTCTCGAGGTTCGCCCGCGCTTGTTCGAGCGCGCCGACCGCGCCGAGCCGCTGCGCGTTCAAGTCGCCGGGCTCGAGCGTCAAGAGGACGTCGCCGGCCTTCACCGCGTCGCCCTCTCTCACTTTCACTTCTTTCACGCGTCCGCCGACGCGTGAGCCGAGATAAGCGACGCGCGCTTCGACGGTGCCGCTCCACTCGTACGGCTGCCGCGCGAGGTACCAGCGATAACTGCCGTAACCGATCGCGAGGAACGCGAGGATCAACACCGGAATCGGAATGCGCCGACCTTTGGGCGACGCGATCTCGCCACCGTCGGTTGCAACGTTCGCCGCCATGCGCGCATTGTTCCTCACGGGCGGCCTGCCGAGGAATTAAGTTGTGCTAAAGCGGCAGCCCATGCGTGTCGCCCGTATTTTGGCCGAAAATGAGGTTCGCTACGCGCGCGTCGACGGCGACCGCGCCGAGCTGTTTTCCGCCGCGCCGTGGCTCGGCGGCGCGCCGACGGGCCGTTTCGTCGCGTTTCGCGAAGGCGATCTCCGCGCGCCGGTCGAGCCGTACAAAATTCTTTGCGTCGGTCGAAACTACGCGGCACACGCGAAAGAGCTCGGCAACGAAGTGCCCGCCGAGCCGCTTCTCTTTTTGAAACCGAAGACCGCGCTCCTCGCGCACGGCGGCGTCGTCGAGCTTCCGCCCGAGAGCGCGCGCGTCGAGCACGAAGCGGAGCTCGGCGTCGTGATCGGCAAGACCGCGCGGCGCGTCTCGCGCGAGAGCGCGCTCGATCACGTCTTCGGTTACACGTGCGTTTGCGACGTGACCGCGCGCGATCTTCAGAAAAAAGACGGCCAGTGGTCGCGCGCGAAAGGCTTCGACACGTTCTGCCCGTGCGGCCCGTGGATCGAGACGAACGTCGATCCGCGCGGTCTTCGCGTGCGATGCCTCGTCAACGGCGCGACGAAACAAGACGGCTCGACGGCGCAGATGGTCTTCGACGTCGCGGCGCTGATCGCCTACGCGAGCCGCGCGATGACGCTCGAGCCGGGCGATTTGCTGGTGACCGGAACGCCCGAGGGCGTCGGCCCGCTCGCGCCCGGCGACACGCTGACCGTCGACATCGAGATGATCGGCGCATTGACGGTGACGGTCGGCAAGGCATGAGGCCGATCGTCCTCGCGGCGATCGCGACGGCGTTCGCGGCGGGGAGCGTCGCGCTGGTCGCGACCGCGAAGGCGCCGGGGCCGCAGTGCGGGGACGGGTTTTTTCCGCTCGGGCAGCGGTGTTGCGCGGCGGTGAGCGGCGACGGAAAGACCTGCGGCCCGGCGCGCTCTTGTCCGAAGCCGCTCGTCCTCGACGGTGCGCGCGGCGCGTGCATCGCCCCTCACGTCGTCGTCGACGTGCCGGAGACCACGCTGACGGTCGGCCCGTCGGACTGGGAAGCGGACGGGATCGTTCGGAGCCGAACGATCCATGTTTTTCCTTTTGCGATCGACGCCTTCGAGATCACCGAAGGCGACCTCCACGAAGACGCGCCCGATCCCGCGCGTGCCGCCGGCGGGCTCTCGCGCGACGAAGTCGTTGCATACTGCACGCATCGTGGCGGCCGCCTCCCGACCGAGGACGAGTGGATCGCCGCGGCCTCCGGCGCGCGCGGCACGCGTTATCCGTGGGGCGACACGGGCGCGGTCTGCCGGCGCGCCGCGTGGGGTCTCGTGGACGGACCTTGCGCCCACGGCGCGCGCGGCCCCGACACGGTCGGCGCGCACCTCGGCGGCGACAGCGCGCTCGGCGTGCACGATCTGGCGGGAAACGTGGCCGAATGGGTCGACGGCAAGGGCATCGTCCTCGGCGGGGCGTTCGACTCTCAGCTCGCGTCCGAGCTCCGCGTGTGGTCGCGGGGTTACGCGGCGCCGAACGATCACGACCCGAACGTCGGCGGCCGTTGCGCGTACGACCGCCCGCGGCAATGATGAACGTCCCAACATGACGGCGGCGGTTCTCAGCATCGGGACCGAGCTCTCGCGCGGCGAGCTCGTGAACACGAACGGCCCATGGCTCGCGTCGCAGCTCGTGTCGATCGGCTTCGAGGTGTTCGAGCACGCGATCGTCGACGACGATCGTGCGCGCATCGTCGCGGCGCTCGAGCGGCTCGCGCGCACCGCGAGCGTCATCGTGTGCACCGGCGGGCTCGGACCGACGACCGACGATCTCACGACCGAAGCGGTGGGTACCGCGCTCGGCGTGCCGCTCGCGCGCGACGCTACTTCGCTCGAGCACATTCGGCGCCGCTTCGAGAAGGTCGGCCGCACGATGAGCGAGTCGAACGCGAAACAGGCCGATTTTCCCGAGGGCGCGGAGATTTTGCCGAACCCGATCGGCACCGCGCCGGGATTTTCGGTGCGCGTCGGCCGCGCGACGGCGTTCTTCATGCCGGGCGTGCCGCGCGAGATGACGCGCATGTTCGAAGAGCAAGTGACGCCGCGCATCCGCAAAATCGCGCCGAACGACACACACCAAATTCGATTGAAGACGTTCGGCCTGCCCGAGAGCGTCGTCGGCGAGAAGCTCGCGGGCATCGAGTCGGCGCACGAAGGCGTCATCATCGGTTATCGCGCGCACTATCCGGAGATCGAGGTGAAGGTCCTCGCCAAAGCTGCGTCCCAAGCGTCGGCGCGCGAGGCGTGCGACAAGGCGACGGCCGAAGTGCGCGCGCGCCTCGGCGACGTGATCTACGGCGAGGGCGACGACACGTTTGCTTCGGTGGTCGGACGCGTCTTGCGAAACCGCGGCGTCTCGCTCGCGATCGCCGAGTCGTGCACCGGCGGCCTCGTCGGCAGCATGCTGACGCGCGAGCCGGGCGCGAGCGATTTCTTGCTGCTCGACGCGGTCACGTACGCGAACAGCGCGAAGTCGCGCGTGCTCGGCGTCGACGAAGACATGCTCCGCGCGCACGGCGCGGTGAGCGCCGAGGTCGCCGCCGCGATGGCCGAGGGCGCTCGGCGCGCGTCGGGCTCGGACATCGCGCTCTCGCTGACCGGCATCGCGGGACCCGCGGGCGGGAGCGAAGCGAAACCGGTCGGCACCGTCTACTTGGCCGTCACCGGCGCGCGCGGCACCGACGTGAAGCACCGCGTCTTCTCCGGCGAGCGCTGGCAGATTCAGACCATCGCGGCCTACGCCGGCTTGCAGCTCGTGCGCACCTACGTGCAATGACGATCGCGCGATGCTTCGTCGCGCTCGACCTCGGTGAAGCAGCGCTCGCGACCGCAGCGGACGCGCAGGAGCTCTTGGACGCGGACGTCGTGCGAAAGAGCGCGGCGGAAACCATGCATCTTACAATCAAATTTCTCGGTCAGGTCGACGTCGACGCGGTGGCGCGCAAAGTGTTCGAAGCCGTGGCGCCGTTCGGAGGGCCATCGATGGCCCTCGGCGAAGGCCGAATTCAGGGCTTTCCGGCGATCGAGCGTGCGCGCGTCGTCGTCCTCGAATGTGCTGCCTGCGATTCGCGGCTCGCCGAAATGGCGGCACGCGCCGACGACGCGGCGTTCGCGCTCGGAGTCCCGCGCGAGGGCCGCCCGTTCCGTCCGCACGTCACGCTCGCGCGAAGCAAAAAAGATTTCGACGCTCGAAAAATTGCGGCGCGTTTCGGCGCGCGTCCGCTCGGCTTCGCGACCGACCTCGTTCTCTACGAGAGCGCCGGCGGAAAATACAAAGCGCTCTAGTCCCACCACTCCACGTTTCGGATCATGCTGACGCCGCCGAGATCGTCGTCCCAATAAAAAAGCGACACGTGCCCGTCGTGCGAGACGACGACCGCGACGCTCTCGTGGCTCGCCGACGCGAATCGCGCGGCCGATTGGTGGCGCATGCCGCCCGTGTCCTCGACCGGCCGGAGCTCGACGGGATGCGGCCCGAGGTGCGGCCCCGAGATGTAGACGTGCGACGCGGCGTCGGCGGGCACGACGATCTTCGCGCCGAAGCCGACGATCTCGAGGCTCTGCGTGATGACCACCGCGCCGTCGACGCTCGCGTACGGCGCGACGCGACGGAGCGCCGCGGCTTCTTCCGCGAGGTGCTGCGGGATCGAGTTGATCGCTTGCCACTTCAGCGCTTCGGGCAAGTCGGACGCCGCGAGATCGCTCGCGGTCGCGTCGCGCGCGTCGGCGCTG